>JAJQGJ010000007.1 GCA_021200565.1 Oscillospiraceae bacterium | reverse complement strand
TGATTATTATCACGCTTGAGAGCCACCTATTTCATGCTTGGGAGCCACCTCATGCAACTATAATTTCGTGCTTGCACCCGCAGGGCGTCCACAGGAAGAGCCACCACAATATATAGTGGTTATAAATGAAGCTATTGATAAATCAAATACTCCTCTCTTAGAATGTATTTATGAAAGATTTATCTTTCAAATATATTTTAAAGGAGGTTTTCTTTATGTTTAAGAAAACAAAAGTGAGGCAGATTATAGAACTGCTTCAGAAAAAATTAAGCGACCGGGAAATTTCAAATATTCTGGAAGTTTCCAGAAATTCCGTCGCAAGAATCAGAGTAACTTCTGAAGACAACAACCTCGAATGGGATGAGCTTCTCATGATGACCGACGATGAGTTATATCGGCTCTTCTATCCTGACAAATTTAAACCTAAAACCAGTTATGCTCCGGTTGATTACTCATATGTGCATAGTGAACTTGGCAAGGTTGGTGTTACGGAAGCCCTTCTCTGGGAAGAATATTGCGATAAATGTAAAAAAGAAGGTGTAAAAGCTTGCTCATATCCAACATTTACACGAGGATATAAAAATTATACAATCAATAAAAATTATACCAGTCACATAGAGCACAAACCGGGTGTAACTCTTGAGGTAGATTGGTCAGGTCCTACAATAGGTTATATTGATCCTGATAAAAGGACACCTTGCACAGCATACCTCTTTGTTGCAACATTTCCCTACAGTCAATATACATATGTTGAAGCGACTCGGTCGATGAATCAGACCGACTGGTTGTATTGCAACGTACATATGCTTGAATTCTTTGAAGGAACTCCTGTAAAGATTGTATGTGACAACCTGAAAACAGGTGTTATTTCTCATCCAAAGCATGGAGAAATAGTTCTAAATGACGCCTATTTATCTTTTGCCGAGCATTATCAGGTTGCGATTGTCCCAGCCGCAGTCAGAAAGCCGAAACAAAAGGCAAGTGTCGAAGGTTCTGTAGGTAAAATTGCCAGAAAGATAATAGGAATATTAAGAAATCAAACCTTTTATTCACTTGAATCATTAAATGTCAGTATCAAAAAAGCCCTTAATGACATAAATTCAAAGGAATTTCAGAAGAGAAATGGAAGCAGGAAGATTATTTTTGAAACTGAAGAAAAACCAGCGCTTAAGCCTTTGCCTATGATGCCATTTGAAATATGTGAATGGTCTTATAATCATAAGGTTGGATTAAACTCTCACATATGGTTTAATAAAGGGCAATACTCCGTTCCTAACAATTATCTGGGACAGTATGTTGATGTAAAATACAGCAATGCAATGGTTTACATATATTCGTCGCATAAACTTATTGCTGAACATAAACGTCTTCCTTCCGGGATAAAAAACGGTAAAAGAACGGAAGCATCGCACCTCCCATATCCAATATACACACCACAAACAATAGAATCAAGCATTAAGAAAGCGGAAGAAATTGGTTCTAATACAGCAACTGTGGTATCAAGAATCTATGAAAATGCTAAAATAAAAGAGCAGGCTCTTGTAAGTGTGCGTTCCATCCTTGACATAGCAGATATATATGATAAGGATATGCTTGAGACGGCATGTGGAAGAGCGTTGAAAGATTTTTATCTTGTTACATACAATTCCTTGATTTCTTACGTAAAAGAAATATCCAGACAGAAAAATGGCAAATCAAAAGACACATCAGCAACAGAGAAATCACACGGAATCGTAAGAGGTGCATCTTATTACGGAAAGGACGGTGCTAAATAATGAACATGGAAATAAAAAAACAGTTAACAATGCTGGAACTTGGTGACCTGGCATCTGTTATTGAAAATCAGGAAAAGGACGTTTCTTTGTCAGAATTAAATTATAATGAAAGACTTGAAAGCCTTCTCAATGAACTGATAACCGAAAGACAAAACCGATTAATCGCAAGGTTAATAAAAAATGCAGACCTTAAATATCCCAATGCAGGTATTGATACTCTTGACTGTGATGCAAGAGGTATCACCAAAGATATGATTATCAATTTGACTTCCATGGGATTTGTAAGTGCTGCTACCAATCTGATAATTACAGGCGCAACAGGTGCAGGAAAAACATATCTGTCCTGCGTAATCGGTGCAGAGGCATGCAGACAATCATTAAGAACCTGCTATATAAGGATGCCAGATATGCTGGGGCATTTTGGTTATCATAAAGATAATTTAAGGGAACAGGTACGCTACAGAAAAAGACTCAGTAATTACAAAGTCTTAATTATTGATGAATGGCTCAACTATAAAATCAATGAAAGGGAATCTAAGTTCATATATGAACTTATTGAGGCAAGGTGTGGAAATAATCCAACAATCTTTGTCAGCCAGTATGGTACAGAGGACTGGCATGACAGACTAGGTGGAGGTACACAGGCAGATTCCATAATGGACAGAATAATTCATAACTCATATAAAATACCAACGACAGACAATAACTTAAGAAAGTTATATGATTCAAAAAAGGCAAAAGCGGTTATTGATTCTCTTAGTTAACGTGTTGTTAATAAGAAACAGGGGCACGGCTGTTTATACGCAGCCGTGTTTTTACGCAAACCACAATATATAGTGTTTTGAAGTGGCTCTTCCTGTGGACGCCCTGCGGGTGCAAGCGTGAAATTTCTGAAAAAAACAGGATGGCTCTCAAGCATGAAATAGGTGGCTCTCAAGCGTGATAATAATCACATATACCCTGACCGTGAAACAGAAGGTAACGGATGCGACAGCAAAGAACGTCGTGGTATCTGACAGTTTCACACAGGAAACAGGACTGACGGTGGATAAGGACAGCATCCGTGTGGCTTTCAATGGAGAAGACATTACAGGGGA
>JAJQGJ010000015.1 GCA_021200565.1 Oscillospiraceae bacterium | reverse complement strand
GTAAGCGATGAATAATCTGGCGTATATAAAAATTCCATCACCAAGTAGGAAGCCACTATCAAATCGATAGCTGGCCTCTGTTCTCCGGTGTTTCAGTTTTCGTGTCCATCACCCCGGAACAGCGTTCCTTTATGAAGTCGCTCCACGGCATCATTGCTTCCACGCCTGCGGGCTCATTTTTGTAGTCCGGCATGTACAACAGCAGTGTGTAGAGATACTGATATATATTTAGGTGATTGGCTTTCGCTGTTTCTACAAGACTGTAGATTATGGCACTCGATTTTGCCCCGTTCACGCTGTTGTGGAACAGGAAGTTCTTGCGGCCGGTTCCATAGGATTTTGCCTGGCGTTCGGCCCTGTTGTTGGAGATCTCACATCTCCCGTCAAGCATGTAGTTGCCCAGCAGTCCCTTATGATTTCCCGCATAGTTGACGGCTTTTTCCAACAGGCTCCCGCCTGCTGGCTTCACCGTCGCCAGCCATGACCAGAAGCTGTCCCAGATGGGCGTTTCCAATTCAAGCCGTTTTGTTTTCCTCTCATCTGCGGGCAGGTCTTTCAGCGTCCGCTCAACCTTGAACAGCTGGTTGCAATAATGTACGCCGATTTCAGCAGGAGTTTTCTTTTCCTCTTTTGCTTTATCGGGGCTGGCTGCTTCCTCAGGGATCTCCTCCGGAGAATTGACATCCAGCAGCTTCATCTTCCTGCGCCGGGCAGCCGGGACGGCTTCATAAAAATAACGGCGGCAGTGGGCAAGACAGCAGACCAGTGTGACGTTATCAACCTTGTTATAACCGGTATATCCATCACATTCGAGCAGGCCGGAAAAACCTTCCAGAAAATCCCTGGCGTAATCACCGTTTCTGCCTGGCTGATACTCAAACAGGATGATGGCAGGCTGGCCGTCGTTCCCGGTCAGGTAGATCCACATATAAGATTTACTCGATGCTGCCTTTTTATCTTCGTGAAGAACCTGACATACCGTTTCGTCAGCATGAAGAATTTCGCGCTCCACAAGATGCACATGCAGCCGGTCATATACCGGCTGGAAATATTCCAGTGCACATTTGATGCACCAGTTCGATGTAGTCTCCCTGGCAAGCGGCGTTCCCTTTTGCAGCCAGTCCATTTCCTGACGGTAAAAAGGCACGTCGTTTACAAACTTCTCGTACATCACGTACGCCACCATTGATGGGGATGCCGGGCTGTGCGGCAGCAAAGCGGTCGGCATCGGAGCCTTAACGATCGTTGTATCGTCTTCTTCACGGCAGGCTGGGCAGACAAGGGTTTCCTGCATGTAGTGCACCCGCTCCACTATGGCAGGAGTGATCCTCAGTTCTTCGCGTACATACTGCCAACCAAGTGTTTCCATAGGAGTGTCACAGTCAGGACACAGCCGCTGATCATCTGGTACAGGGCAGCGGACCTCGACTACTGGGAGCTTTGCATAAAGGTCCTCCCGGGTGGACTTTGGTTTTGACTTTGCCCTTGTATGGTTACGGACGGTGACAGTCTCAGTGCTTTCCCCTGGCTCATCATCCGCTGGCTTTTGCTTACGCGATGTCCGCTCACTGGATACACCGAAAATTTTGCGGCGCATTTCCTCAATGGTTTCATTGAGGTTTGCAACTGTAGAGTTAAGGGTGTCTATCGTTGCATTGAGCCTTGTGACAGTCTCCTTCAGGCCGGCGATCTGGGCATCTTTCTCTTCGATTGTCTTGCGCAGGAGCTTTGTCATCAGCTCTGTATGCTCCGCCATGGCACCGTCCATCCTTTCCGTTTTCTGCTTCTTATTATAGTAGAAAAACGGATTTTCCGCAAACAGCCGGGCGGCAGCCATACGTCATTTTGACGAACGTTTTTTATGTGGATAACCTCCGGAGATGCCGGATTTAAGCCATTTTTCAAGGGGTTATCCACCACTGCGGCATCCCTGGAGGAACTTATCCGCGGATAACTTTTCCTGTCATCAGAAGTATGTGGATAACCTGATTTTTATCAAAAAACAGGGGCTGAAAAACTTTTTTATTTTCTCTGTTTTTAACAAAAACCGGCTTAAAATTCCCGCTTTGGCGAAGGTCGCAGCGCTCTGGGCTGGTCGATGGAAAGCCCTTCCATAAGCCAGCGGTATTCCTGCCGCGTAATGCTGCGGGCTTCCGAACTGTTGCGCGGCCATTGGAAGCGGCCGGAATCCAGCCGCATATACAGCAGCACAAAACCGGTTTTATCATGATAAAGTGCCTTCAGCCGGTCGCTCCTTCTGCCGCAGAACAGATACAGCGTATTTGCATAAGGATCCATCTGATATACATCCCGGACTATCGACATAAGGCCATTGATGGAAAGGCGCATGTCTGTACGGCCTGTAATAAGGCATATTTTTGATACTCCGGAAAGATCGCCTAACACAGGTTTCGCAGCGCAAGGAATGTATTTGAAAGTGTCTCCTGTGCTGCCTGATTGGTTACTTCGATGAGCACCCCATGGTAATCAATGCGGATAGCAGTATCACCTGACATACCGGAAAGATGTTTTTTCCCAGGAAGTTCTTCTGAAAGATCAAGGCAGAATACTTCCTGCCTTTCCGATAAGGATGCCGTTTTCGCTTTCTTTCCTGGGATGGCGTAACCTTTCTGGCGAAGCTGCCTGATATGGTAATCCAATGCCTTGTGTGTTATCCCATTTTCTTCACACCAGGCATTGATGGTAAGGCTGCTGGCTTTGCAATCCTGGATCAGGGAAAGCCATTCCTGATCTGTAAATTTAAAACGTTTTCGAGGCATTTGTATCTCGCTCCTTCCAATAGAGTTGGAGTAAATACGCATAGGGTTTAGAAGCGAAAATGATTTATAACCCTGACTGCGGAATCCGAGAGATGGACAGATATATCTCCACTTGCAAAGATTATCTCATAGATCCTGACAGTCGTAAAA
>JAJQGJ010000003.1 GCA_021200565.1 Oscillospiraceae bacterium | reverse complement strand
TTGCGCCTTATGCTTTGCTCAATGGGGTTGAGGATAACCCAGCTTTCTTCATTGTCGAAGGAACAGCTTGCGCTGTTTTGTCTAACAAAAACGCTCCATTAAAATGTAAAGGAGCGTTAAGATGAATTACGGTTATATTCGTGTGAGCAGTGATAAGCAGACGGTCGAGAATCAGAGGTTTGAGATTCTGACTTTCTGCGAGAGAAATGAGCTTAAGATTGATGGTTGGATTGAAGAAACGATAAGCGGAACCAAGAATTATGACGTACGGAAGCTCGGAAAATTGCTGGATAAGGTCGAAAAGGACGACCTGATTATCTGTTCGGAGCTGTCGAGACTCGGAAGAAACCTATTTATGATAATGGAGATTCTGAATCAGTGCATGATGAAAGAATGCCGGGTCTGGACGATAAAGGACGGATACAGACTGGGTGATGATATTCAGAGCAAGGTTTTGGCGTTTGCATTTGGACTGTCCGCAGAAATCGAGAGGAATCTTATCAGCCAGCGTACAACTGAAGCTCTTAAAAGGAAGAGAGCCGAGGGAGTGGTTCTTGGAAGACCGAAAGGGAGCAAGTCGGGAAAGGTGAAGCTTTCCGGCAAAGAAGATATAATCCGTGACCTCCGTGCGCAGGGCGTCACAATAAGCGAAATTGCAAGGATATATAAGGTAAACCGTAATACGGTGAGCAAGTTTATTAGTGAGAGGCTATGAAGTGTCAGCATTAGAATTTGTCGTGATCTTATTTTGCAAAGTACATCACCAAGTTATGATGTCTTGGATGATCCGGCTTTTGTGCGTTATAAAAAATACTTTGATTGAAAACAGAAAGCGATTGTGATATAATATATTTTGCAAGAAAGTTAGCGCGATAACAGAAAATAATAATTGAATCCATAGTTGCAATACTCATAAAAAGGAGCCCTCCTCATGCCCTCGCCGGACCTGCGTATTGGACCTATCAGGGCAAGACCCTGAGGGATATACGGACCGAGATGGAGGAGCAGGGGAGTTATAAGTAGGATTAGATACAACAACCCCGTCGCCACCCCAATCGCCACCACGCGTGGCAAATCAGTCCTATTATTCACCGAAAACCCATGAATATGTGGGGAAAGCTCGCCTCCCTTCATCAAAATGCCAACAAAAATCCTTGCGTTGTTGTCTGGTTTTTATGCGTTCGCACGAAATTATTCACTTTTGAGTAAAAATGTTGACAAGAACTTTTCGGTGTGCTAAAATTTAAGTAATTCGAAGCAGGGCACTTACCTTACTGAACATGGCATTCAGTGTGGGGGGTAGTGCTTCTCCACGTCGCCAATATTTAACCTCCAAAAGCAAAGTGTGACACAATGATGTGTCCACGTGAGTTGCTCTGGAGGTTTTTTGTCTCCTGAGCACAACAGATTTGAGTGCTTTGTGGGACTTTTTTATTTCCACGGCATCAGATTCGGACAAAATCAGTCTAACAAAAGGATTCTTCCTCCAGAGTCCTTGCAAGAGGAAAGGAGCCGAACATAAATATGTTCAGAAACAATTCAGAAAGGGTAATGCAAATGAAAACATTCAGAAAGCTTCTGGCTATGGTCATGGCTGTTGTAATGGTAATGCTTGTCACTGTCAGCGCATTCGCTACCGGAAACGTAACGACATACACCATCACAGTTACCAGTGAGAAAACCGGACATACTTATGAAGCATATCAGATTTTCAAGGGTACTCTGTTTGAAGAAACAGTAGGCGGTAACACGGTAAAGACATTGTCCGACATAGAGTGGGGCGCAGGAGTGGATGATACCACATACAATACCATCTATACTGAACTTGCGGCTGTCACTGTTACCGTCAATAATGTCACCTATTATCCGTTCACGGATGATCCTGATGCTGTCGGCGGTGGTAACGCTTTGACATCAGCAGCTGCTGTTGCGCGAGCATTGGCAGATTATCCCGATGCAATAGAAGACTTTTCGACAATTATCAATAAGTATCTTACGGATACACCCACAGGCACGAGTGTAGAAGATCCCACCGGCACTTACAAGATTTCCAACATGGAAGCTGGATATTATCTTATCAAGGATGAAGATGGTTCAGTTTCTGCCCTGGGTGATGCATATACCGATATCATGCTTCAGGTAGTTTCCAATGTTGAAGTCGCCGCTAAGACCGTATATCCTTCATCTTCAAAAACTGCAGAGGATGATGAGGAAGACCTTTGCATTGGCGAGTCTGTGCACTACACCATCACGGGTACAATTCCGGATGTAAGCGCATATACAAGTTATACATACACCTTCCACGATACTCTGTCAAAGGGTCTTACCTTCAATGACGATATGACCGTCACCGTTTATACCGGTTCAACCTTGACTGATTTTACTCAGGGTACTACCTATTACAAACTGGTGGATGGAGTTCTTGAAGAAGCTACCGAAGCAACACCCGATCCGGATACTACGTACTACTATGATGGCGCAGATCTTACTGCTGGAACGGGCTATACATTAGGTACCACCTCCGAAACCGATGGCACTACAAAAATAACCGTAGATGTTGCAAATGCTGTAAACTACAGCAACTCTTGCGTTGTTGTGAAGTACAGCGCTAAGCTCAATTCAGGCGCTGTCGTCGGCGACGCCGGAAACTCCAACGGAGCTTATCTTGAGTATTCAAACAATCCTAACGATAACGGAACCGGAAAGACCAACGAAGAGAAGGTTTACACCTGGACATTTGAGATTGACTTCACTAAGATAGACGGTGCAACTGCAAATGATCCTACTCCTACAACACTTAAAGGCGCACAGTTTGTTCTTTACAGAGTAGTTAGTGGCACGACATATTACGCTACTGCAGATGAAAATACCGACGGCACTTGGACTATTACCGGTTGGACAGAGAATGCATATGATAGTAATGAAACAACAAAAGCTACTGTCTTTGATTCAGATGCAGACGGTGTCTTCAAAATCAAGGGTCTCGATGTGGGAACTTATCAGCTTCTTGAAATCAAAGCTCCGGACGGATATAACAGTATTACAGATCCCATCCCAGTCGTGATTAGTGCTGAATATGAAGACAACGACAAAGATGGCAACTATGATACCCTCACAAAACTGGAAGCTACTGTCGGTGGCGAAAATGTGACCGCAGGCAAGGACACAGGTATCATCAAATCAACAATTGCAAACAACGCCGGTTCCAAGATGCCTTCTACGGGTGGTATCGGTGTTGGGGTGTTCTTTGTCGGTGGCGTGGCGCTTATTGTGGTTGCGCTGGGGGCTTTGACTGTACTTAAGCTCAGAGGTAAGAAGACCAATTAATTCCTTGGCAAACAGGTTGGTGCGATGAAAAAAGAGAAGTCTGTAAAACGCGATAAGCTCTCCACGTGGCTGTTGGTGGTGGCGCTCTTTGTGGGCTTGATAATACTCTTCTATCCGTCGGTGAGCAACTGGTGGAACGACAGGGTAAGCTCGAAGGCTGTCGCCACCTATGACGCGGCTGTCGCCAACCTTGATACAAGTGATTATTCAGCATATTTTGAAGCGGCTGAGGATTATAACGAAAGACTTTATGAAGTCGGCTCGGAAAGAGCACTTCTCAAGCCGGAGCTCGTGGGCGATGACTATTGGGACCTCCTGGACGTCACCGGGACGGGAGTTATGGGCTATATCACCATCGAAAAGATCGGCGTCCAGCTCCCCATTTATCACGGCACCGACAGCGGAACTCTCCAGACTGCCGCAGGGCATCTTGAGGGGACCAGTCTCCCCGTAGGAGGGGAATCGACCCACTGCGTCATCTCCGCCCACAGAGGTCTCCCGTCGGCGAAGCTCTTCACAGACCTTGACGACCTCGAGGTGGGGGACATATTCACGCTGACAATTCTGGGCGAGGTTCTCACGTATGAGGTCGATAAAATAAGCATCGTTCTCCCGACCGAGGAGGAATACCTCTATATCGAGGACGGCGAGGACTATGTGACGCTCATGACCTGCACGCCCTATGGAGTGAATACCCACAGGCTTTTGGTGCGGGGGAAGAGAACTGACAACACCGAAAGCAGGATTATCTATGTCACGGCGGATGCATACAAGGTGGATTCGCTGATTGTGGCGCCGCTGATAGCCCTGCCGATACTTTTAGTGCTTCTGGTCGTACTTCTTGTCATGACCCGCAAGAAAAAGAGCAGATAGGAAAGGCGTATAAAATGGCGGATAAAGAACTTCGCAAGATGAATCGCACCGAGCTTATCGAGATCATCTATACCCTCAAGCAGAACGACACTCTTTTGCGCAAGGAAAACGATGAGCTGAAGGCTCAGCTTGAAGACAAAACCATCCGCATTGATAACGCAGGATCTATCGCCGAAGCGGCTCTGAGCCTCAATCGAGTGTTTGAGGACGCCGAGAACGCCTCGAAGCAGTATCTTGAATCCGCAAAGTCCGAGGCGGACAGGATAATCGAGGACGCAAAGGCGCAGGCGGCGGGAATCCTTTCGGACACAGAGCAGAGAATTATAAACGTACTCAAAAAATATCCGGAGCTTGCCGAATATCTTGACCGTGAACAAAAAGGAGCGGCTGATGAGCGACAGGAGTGATCTCATCGAAACTGCGTCTATTCCGAGCGATGAGGAAATAGACGCCGAGCGTGAACGACTTAAATACCGCAAGAAATATATGCACGCCCTCACATCGACCGTGTATGTGCTCGTCATAGTGGCGGCGGTGTCGGTGCTCTTGGCGACAATTTTCCTCCCGGTTCTGCAGGTTTCGGGCACAAGCATGGAGCCGACGCTCGAGGACGGGGACATCATCGTCCTTCTGAGCACAGGAGACTTCCAGACCGGCGATCTTGTAGGGTTCTATTATCAGAATAAGCTCCTCCTCAAGCGTGTCATAGGACAGCCGGGAGACATAATAAATATTGACGACGACGGAAACGTCTATGTAAACGACGTGCTCATTGATGAGCCGTATGTCACGGAAAAAGCCCTCGGAGAAACAGATATAACATATCCTTATCAGGTGCCGGAAAACAGATACTTTATCATGGGCGACAACAGAGCCACATCTGTGGATTCGCGTTCGAGCGCAATCGGATGCATCGAAGCCGAGCAGATAGTTGGCAAGGTAATCATGAGGATATATCCACTGAACAGAATCTCTTTGATAAGCTGACATCATAAGCGAGCAGGAAAGCGGGTGATGACATGCAGAATTTATTGATAGGTTGTATAGAAAAAATCAGAAGCGAAAGATCAGCCCGGCATAAGCTTGCGTGCATCATGCTGGTTCTTTCGCTTATTGTTGTTATATGCGTATATTGGCAGTTAAAGCTCACCGGCGTCGCCCTTGTGAATGAATATTATTGCGGTGTGGAGGAGCATGTCCACACCGATGAATGCTATGAATATGTACTCGCCTGTGGCTTGGAAGAGAGCGAAGCGAATGAAGAATCAGAGACAACAGAAATTACAGAAGCAAACGAAGAAGCTGATGGAACAGCCGAAAAAGTTGAAGCAGCAGAAGTAACCGGACATGTCCATACGGAAGAGTGCTATGAGTTGCAGCTCGTCTGTGGACTTGAAGAGCACACACATTCTGTCGAATGCCTTATAGACCGATCAGCAGACCTTGAAACCGCTGAAATCTGGGAGGCAACACTTCCCTCCCTCACCGGAGTCTGGGATGACGACCTTATCTTGGTTGCATGTAGTCAGATCGGTTATTCCGAATCCACCGACAACTACGTCATCTCCGAAGACGGCGTGACACTCAAGGGTTACACACGCTACGGCGAATGGGCTGGCAATCCCTATGGCGACTGGGACGCAATGTTCGTGTCCTTCTGCCTGAACTATGCCGGAATATCAAGAGATGTCTTCCCTGAATCCACCGGCGCATATGCTTGGTCGGTTGAACTCAGGAACATGAAGCTCTATATCGATTCGAATGATGATTACATTCCCGAGCCCGGAAGCCTTGTCTTCTTTGACAAGGACTCTGACGGCAAGATTGACCATGTCGGAATTGTAAGCTTTTCGGACAGCTCGGTTGTAACCGTCATCGAGGGCAACTATAACGACGCCGTCTGGGAAAACACCTACGCCAGAGTTGGCAATGCTGCGATAATCGGTTATGGCATTCTGCCAAAGCAGTATGCTGCAGAAGAGATTTATGACGAAGCTTCTGAGGACGAAGTTACACTGGATGACGAAGAAAATGTCGGAATCACCGACGAATCGACCGACAATTCGGATGAAGAAACCGTCAGCGAAGCTGAAACAATTGCGCTTGTTATGCAGACACTGACTGTTCAGGCGGATGACGCCGTAATCACAGTGAGTGGTCTTCTGCCTGGGAACGCTGTTGTTACGGCGGTTCCTGTTGACGTTGAAATCGACGGCAAGGAAGTCCTCTTGGCGTTTGATATTTCCATCATGTATCCGGACGCAAGCGGCGAAATGGTCGTCTTTGAGCCGAATGACGGTGCAATAACTGTTACCATAGAATCCCCGGAAATCACCGGCGGCAGTGATGTTTACTATGTCCCGGACGAAGGAGAGCCGGAGAAGCTTGACAATGAATCGGAGGACGGCACCATCGCCTTCGACGCCGAGCACTTCTCTACCTACGCTGTCACCAGCTCTGACGCCATAGTCGCCACAGGAACCATCGCCAACGGCGAGGGTGTAGAAGACGCCATCACCTGGACAATCTACGAAGACGACACCGGAGCGAGAACGCTGGTATTTTCCGGCACGGGATCAATTCCAGACTATGCAAGTGAAAATGCCGGTCAGCCTTGGTATAGCTACCGTTCTACCATCGGCACGCTTGTCCTTGAAGAGGGCATCACACGTGTAGGAAAGCAGGCATTCCATGGCAACTACTTTACAGACATCCAGTTTGCAAGTACCGTAACTTCTATTGGCTCGTATGCCTTCTCCTATAGCCAGAAGCTTGAGACAGTGACAATACCTGAGACAATCACTACAATTGAGTCATATGCGTTTGCTTATTCATATCATATCTATGAGGTAAACCTGTCCGAAGGCTTAGAAACCATCGGAGACTCGGCTTTCGGCGGCAACTGCGGCAGCAGTGAGGACTGCAGTGAAACTGTAATCACAATACCCTCAACGGTTACAAGCATCGGTCAGTATCCATTTGCGAATGCGGCGAGGTATGAAGTAGCTGACGGAAATACAACATTCTCAGTCGACGAAGACGGTGTTCTTTATAGCTACGATGGCTCTATACTTATAGACTACCCGAAACGCCGCGTGGCTGATTCCTGGACTGTTCCGGACACGGTCACCACAATCAGGCAAGGTGCGCTCCAGAATGTAAAAAATACAAACAAGATATATGTCAATCACCAGGTGACTATACCCACACAGTGCTTCCGTGACTCGAACTACACCTATGTTTACATTGCGGACGATGTGACTATTCCGACAACCTCAAGCCTCCTGTTCTACAATGACCCGTATCTGACAGAAGTTCACCTCCCTGAGAATACTAAACTTGTTATCAACAATCAGTACTTCAATTCTGATTCCCAGCTTGCAAGCCTGAAAATTCCGGAGGGAACAACCACCATAAATAATCTGGCTTTCAGCGGCACGACTAACCTCAGTACGCTATGCTATGATGCTGCACATGTGACAACCATAAATTCAGGTTTGTTCGGCACCAGTACCATGCCCATGTTTGACCTGACTATCGGGACGAATGTCGATTATCTGGTGGCTAATTTCTCTTATATTCTTGCCCATGCGAGCTCGGTGACTATTGAGGGCCCGAACGCTTTTTATATTGAAGATGGGGCGTTTGACAATGCGCCTGCTCCCTATACCGGTCTCTCCGGCTGGATTTATGTTGATGAAAACGGGGTTATCTATACTCTTGATACCACTACAAACGAAGCGACTCTTTATTATGTCCCCGAGGATGTTACCGAGCTGACTGTTCCTGCAACCATCACTGACAAGCTGGATGGGGACACCGATGTCACATTCACCGTCACCACAGTTGCGAAGAATGCCCTCAAGGATGCTTCAAGCCTATCAAGCGTCGTGTTTGGGGATGTCTCCAACATCACCACCCTTGAAGCATATGCCCTGGCGAATGCACCTATCGAAAGCATAACCGACCAGGCAACCGGCACAACTGCAGATTCCGAAACTGACGCCGAGGCTCTCTTCACAAATGCAGGCGCAAGCATTGGCTACAATGCCTTCTACAACACGCTTTTAGTAGGTTCGACCCAGGCGGGGAATTTCTCGGAGGATATGGACGGATCTAAGACTCTTCAGGTCGGCGATATGACAATCAGCGTAATCAGCGGAAACACAACTGAGTGGGTGGAGTCAGCTTCAGATCCCGACGCCGGTGGTTATCAGTCGCTGACAGGTGACGCTGTTCAGTTCAACTTCGCAATAAGCAATAATGCAGGTGCAGACAAGACTTACAGAGTGTATATTAAGGTAACCGATGACGACAGTACGCTTAGTTATACCGCAGGAAATACCTACAATATAAACGGAGTCGAAGTAACAGCAATTGCTACCAGCGACCCATACACCATTTGCCTTGAATTTACCATATCGGATGGTGCAACGCAAGACTTTACAATAGATATGGTATATCCGAGCCCCACATCCGACGGCGGCGGGGCTACTGTATGGGGAACAGTTGTGGAAAATGGTCAGGAGAGTCAGAAAACGGGCGAAATCCAGGCTTGTTGGGTTACTCGGAGAGACAGCTATACTCTGAATAAGACAAACAATAATCAGAGTTCTGTGGCTATTTCATCGAGCAATGGAACAGTCCGTCCCTCTGCTGATGTTAAATGGCAGATAACCCTTACTTCCGACGGGGATAATAGCAGCAATGGCGAAGATTACCTGAAGCTTGTAACCTATACAGACGTCATCACTTTGCCGGATGGCATGGAGTGGGATGAGGATATCTTAGCGGCTATCAAGGCAGGGACTGTGGCTTGCAGGAGCAATGTTCTCTATGCCGGAACCACAAAGATTGCAACACTGAGCCTTGGAAGCTCAACAAACCTCTCCCTAAGCGGATTCAGTATAAGCTATGACGATTCAACTGACCAGGTTGTCATGACCTGGAAAGTCCGCAACACCGCATCCTCAACCACAAATATGTATACAAACACCCTGAGCCTGAGCATCCATCCGGATGCACTGACAGTGGATATGAATACATATGATACGAGTGCCACAAACGTAATCGAAAACACTGCAACGGCAACGCTCGAATATACCTATTCCAGTGAGCAAACTCAGGAAAAATCCGTTGAGAAAGCGGTGACCGGTGGCGAGGGAACCATAAAGATTTCAAAGACCGGTACAGATGTAACCTATTTCGGCGAAGATCTCACCTATACCATCAGCGTCTATAACAACGGCGGTCTTCCGTATAACGGTGCAGATTCCGACACCTACACAGTTACAGACAGCCTTACATCCGACTTCTTCATCAGTCCTGACAACATGGAGAGGATGTTTGAGGAGGCAGCTGCCGACGGCACAGAGCTGGTTATAACTATAAGCAAAGCTACGCTCGCAATAGGCGAGGGCTCGTCTGTTACAAGCACAGACGGCACCGCTGATGCCGCATACACAAATACCGGCAACTCGGACCTTAGTAGCGAAACCGACGACAACACCCTGGTCATTACCTATGACAGTGCGACAGGGAATTACACAGTCACTGTAAATGGAAACAGCTCCGACACATATATCGGCACCAGCCTTGAAGAGGTGCTTCAGAGCCTTGGCTATGGCGTAACTGCTTCGGTCACTTATTCCTGTGTATGGACTCTGCCGAATGAGGGCGCAAACGGTGAATTCACCCTGAATGGCGGAGACGATTATACCTATAATATCTACTCAACAGTCAAGAGCACATTCCAGATGCTGAATGGCAGCGACTGGGTGGGCGAGTACCTCAAGACAAGTTCGAAGACCCTGACCAACAAGGCAACACTTGCCTATGGCAAAACAACGACAAGCGCGAATGCGACTAATGACACGGTCATGCGTGAGGCAATTATCGGCAAGAGCGTGGCACTTGACGGCAAAGACCTGGGCTCCGCTCCTGATGCGTCTGACGGCGATGTCCTCGACTATACACTCACGTTCAACCACTACGGCGACGGAAGCTATGATGACCTGCCAATGATCGATGATCTCTATGGAAGCCAGTATCTTCTTGTGCCGATTTCCGAGAACAGCGGTAATTCAAGCATTTTTTCGTCCAGTAACGTTACCAAATACGATGCGGACGACGACGGGATAGATGATTACTACATCCTTGGCGAGGGCGAATACACCGACATAGTCGTCTGCAAGGACACCGACGGCAACTGGATGACTGCGGCTACAATAACCGTATCAGGCTCCAATTCCGAGGAGACATTCTACATCAACAGCGAATCCTACACCTGGAGCGGCGTTCACACCCAGATCAAGTGGTATTTCGATCACCTTGACGGTGGCAATTACACAATTGAACTCACCTATAAGGCACTGGTCGACACCTCAAATGAGGCTTCCTACACGATAGGCAACATGGTCTGGATGAACGACAGAGTAGGCTCCCGTATCTATGCCGGTCTCTGGGGCGGCGGAACCATCATTGGCTTCGACAAGGACATTGTCGTGGATGCTTATTCTGATGGCGACGATAACGGCGACGGAATAGATGACGACCAGCATACCACCGTCAGTGCGGGCGAGACTGTAACATACCGCCTGACTCTTGAAAGCTCAGGCGACTCAGGCGCATTTATCCTGACCGGCGACAACATAGCCGACCAACTTCCTGCAACCTACGGCGTCTTCAACTGGAGCAAGGATAATGTGGATATTGTAAACGTAGTAGTGGAAGGCTCTGGCGTTGTTACAAACGCTCAAAGCCTGATGGATGATAACAACTGGTCTATAGCAGACAGCTACAACGGAATCAGCGGAACGGGAACCTGGTTTATAGTCTGGGATGACGATGTCAGTGTGTCGTTCTCGCAGAACACAAAGGTTTATGTATATGTTCAGCTCACATATCCCGACAACACCGAAACGGTGGTGAACGGAAACGGCGAGACGGTCGGAATGTGGAACGAATATGCCGACCAGGCGCAGGGAGCTTCAATCTCGAACACTTTCTTGGTCTACCGCAACCCCTCCAACGTAACCCATGTACTTGCAAGAGAGGGCGAAGTAACCCTCCAGAAAGGTGTATATGCACTTGCTCGAAGCGTAAGTAGCACGGGGATAGGCACTTCTTCCGGCACAACCTATTATTCTACCGGCACAAGCAGGCAGTTCTATAACAATCAGGATGCAAGCTACCGCTATGTGTTCTACTATGTGAGCATCTATAATGACGCCTCAACAAGACTCTATCTCAATGACCTCTATGATGACCTGCCTGAGGGATTTGTCTACGCTTCCCTGATTCCAAGTAGCTACAACATTGCCAACCTGACTGCTTCCAATGGAGCTTATCTAGCATGTACTCACAATGTTACAACAAAGAGCAGCAGTGACAGCTGGACCAGCTGGCTTATTCAGACTGATTCTGACATCACATATATGAGCGCATATGTCAATGCAACCGAGACCAGCGATGGAAATGTCACTTTCAGCTTCAGCTCCGGTTCCGGCACCTATGCCCTCAAGTATGACGACGAAATGGGGCAGTATTATCTTGACAAGGGCGAAGCGATAGTATTCGGTTATATCTGCGAGATAGGCGTGACAGCCGACACTGAGAATCTGGCTACAAACACAATCGCGATGTCCTACACCGACTACACCGGAGCAGGCGTCACCGAATCTGACAAGACCTTTGAAGCCCGCAACTTCGAGCCCTATGGCAGCAGCGACAATGACGGAACAGTCAGTATCGAATCAAGCGATAAGGTCAAAAATGAATACGGCTTCGAGGATGCAACCGAGAACCAGCGATGGCTTGTCTCGTCAGTATCTTTGGAGAGAGGCGGAATCAGCCCGGGTGTTGAAAAGGACATCGTCAGCCATCAGGTGAGCACTTCAGCAAGCGCGGAACCCTACGAAGACTCTGTCGGTCCTACTGAGCTTGTAAACTGGAAAGTGACCCTGACCAACGCCGGCGACATGAGTATAATTGACTATGTCATAACCGACACCATGCCGACCCCATATGTTTTCACAGGTCCTGTGTCATTTGTGACCTACGATGTAAACGGAAATACGCAGACCTCTGGAACGCTCTTCACAATCAACACTTCTCCGGATAACCTCTCAAATCTCACTGAGCTCAATTCGACCACTCTTCCCTCGCTGTCTGTCACATACGGCAGCACAACCATTGATGTAAAGACAGATGGAACAGAGTATACTCTGACTGTGGCAATAAGTAACCGCAATGTAAAGTTCAATCTGAGCTTCGACTTCGACACAAACGGCAACCTGGTCATGAAGCTTGACATGGAGTCTGTTTACCTGTCAATCCCTGAGGGCGGAAAGATGGAGATAAGCTACACTTCATGGAACCCGACTACCACCCACGCGAGCACAACCTATATAAACCAGGTAACCCTGACCCCGACCCAGCCGTTCACCCGGAGCGATATCCAGACCGGCTCAGCTGTGACAGATGATAATGGCAACCTGACCGGCGTCAGTGCTCTTTCTCCTGTTACCGTAGCCACCGGATATGCCACGACTGCGGACAAATACGTGACGGAGGGCAGTTCGACTGCCGAGTCCGACGGCTCCTCAAATAACAGCATCGCACTTGAGAGCCTGGACAGCGAATTTACATACACCTTGTCTGTCAGAAACACGAATGATGTTGCAATAGCTAACGTTGTCTTTATTGATAATCTCCCGTTTGCCGGGGACACCCTTACCTATAATGACGTTATGTCAAGAGACAGTGAATTCAGCGTAATCCTTGCAAACACCGATTTTGTTGTGACGATCACCGATAAGCAGGGAAATGTCGAAACCTTCACAAACGGTACTGACTACACAGTTGAATACAGCAGTACTTTAACCGGCAATTTCTCAGTAGCAGACCGCAACGGCGAAGCTTCTTCCAACTGGGAGACTCTGACAAGCTCAACAAACCTGTCCGAGGTCAAGTCAATCCGAGTCATCGTCAAAAAAGAAATTCCCGCAGAGGCAACAGTGTCTGTAAGTTTTAAGGCTAAGGTGAGCGATCCCGACAGCGTCAATCCGGGAATGGTCGCATGGAACAGCTTCGGCTACCGATACCAGGTTCCAACAGCCAGTTATACGGAGATGGAGGCAACAACCCTTGCTGTCGGAGTAAAGGTGCCCTCTGCGCCAGAGCTGACAAAGGAGCTTATCGATCTCGAAAGCGAAACCCATATAGCCGGGGAGGACGTCAGGTTCACATTCGTAGTCTACCAAGGCGAGGAGCTCAAGAATAACGGCGAGAGCTACGCCACTCAGGCTGAGCTGATTGCTGCACTTGAAGATGCTGGTATAGAGTACCGTATCGTTCATTCTGACGTCAGCGAGGGTGGCAACACATCTGATACCCTGATATTCTACGGCGATAACGGACTGACCAGTCAGACCTGGTGGAACTGGGTCAATGGGGACAGTTACACAATAGCTGAGTTTACCGAGGACGGCAACTACGTCTTCAAGGAATGGTATGAGGGCAACACAAAGCTCACCGAGGGCAACTCCTACACGTTCGTCTATAATTCCGCAGTAACTCTCCGCCTGACCTGCAAGAACGCATATGAGCCCTGGAATCTGAACCTGACAAAGGTCGAAATGGATGACCCAAGCGTCCTCCTGTCCGGAACGGTATTCGCACTCTATACAGATGACGAAGACCTCAAGATGACCGACGCTGATTATGACAATCTGCCAGAAAAGCCTGACAGAACTCTGACAGTCGGAACCGAGACATGGTATCTCTATGGCGTCGGGACTACCGACGCTGACGGAACCCTCACCTGGTCAGACCTGACTGAGGACAGCTACTATCTCGTCGAGATAAAGGCACCTGACGGCTACAACATCAATTCCACACCTCAGCTTATTGAGCGCAACCAGAACTCGAACAATCTCTCTGTAACCGTCGAGAACAAGCCGGGCTATACAATGCCCTACTCCGGCGGCATGGGTTCACAAACGGTCGTGGTTATAGGAATCATAGTCTTTGCGGCGTCGGTGGCTCTTCTGATATTGAAGTGGCAAAAGAAAACACAGACTCCGGCATAGAAGCCGATATAAATGAGCGATGTGAATACCCATCAAGTCACTCGTCAAATTACAGAACAAGTCCTCAGTTATGTGTACTGTGTAAGAGTTGTTTCTTTATCAAAAATCCCGCCAGCCCTACTTACAGTAGACCGACGGGATTTATCTTAGTCTTACTTCCTCGCCACCAATTCCAAATCCTCGGACAAAATCAATGAAACGCCGCCGAGGGGTTCCGACTTGGTCTTATTATAACGTAATCGTCAATCCTCCTGACAATTCCTGTCGCTTTCATATGATCAGTCCTTTCGGTAAATTGTTGTGGAGCCGGCGCCGGCGTGGGTGCCGGCTCGTGATTGCCAGGTTAAATGGCAAATCAGTGTTATTATTTGCCGGATTTCGGGGAATATACAGGAGAAAACGGCGGGCTTGCCGCTTCCCCACCCTAAAATCAGTTGACAAGCGAGGAAGTATATGATACAATTTTAACATGAAATTGGGGGACCGGACGGGTTAGTATGTCACAACATCCTGGATCTCTTCCGGTTCGCCGGGAGAGGTTTTTGTTTTACTAAATTCAGGAAGAAAGACTATGAAATCAGGAAAAATCTTATCTTTAATAATCGCTTTTGTAATGGTGGTCCAGCTTCTGCCGGTATCGTTTTCTGCGAGCTACTCCGGCGAGGATGCGCTGAGCGGAATCAATCTTGAGGTTTACAACAAGCTGAAGACAGCCATAGAAAGCATTTCCGCCGGCAAGGTTTCGTCGACAGAAATCACAATAGAGGTCAGCTGCACCACAACTGAGCTGGGCGTAGCGCCGATTACCGACAATGCGACAATATCGGCTGCTGCTAACGCTTTTGTGGAAAAGGTCGACTTCCATCTCATACTCAGTTATCTCATCTGTGACCTGCCTTATGAGCTTTGCTGGCTCGACAAGGCTTCTGAGGTCTATGTTGAGCAGAGTTATACCGGCAAGGGCACGACTCTGACTGTCGAAATCCTGGTAGCCCTGCCGGTAGCAACCGATTATCAGGCGGGAGGCTCGTCAACCAGCGTCAGTTCATCCAAGATTTCTTCCGCCCGGACAGCCGCAAAATATGCGCAGTCTGTTGTGGAAAAATATTCCGGCTACTCAGACGAAGAAAAGCTCACGGCGTTCAGGGACACAATCTGCTCGCTCGTTTCCTATGAGACCAGCTATTCGGGCTATGACTACGGCGACATCTGGCAGCTCGTCTATGTCTTCGACCAGGATCCTGACACCAACGTCGTCTGCGAGGGCTATGCAAAGGCGTTCAAGTATCTCTGCGACCTTGCCGGAATCGATTGCATCACTGTCAGCGGAAAGATGACGGGCGGCACCGGCGAGGGTGCGCATATGTGGAACATCGTTCGCCTCGACGGCGTCAACTACCTTGTCGACGTCACCAACAGCGACACCGGCGCTATCGGTCAGAACGGCGGGCTCTTCATGGTCTGCGCAAGCGATGCCAGTTCAAGCGATTCTTCCGGCTACTCCTTCGCTGTCGGCACCAAAATCATCACCTACGTCTATGACAGCGTGATGTTCTCGCTATATCCGTCAAGCTATCTGACTCTTGGAACTGTTGAAAGAACGACTGTTGAGACATCTGATGAGACCTCTGACGAGGCGGTTGAAGAGGCAACCGAGGAGACGGTTGAGGAGACAGTTGAGGAGCCAGCCAAGGAAGTGCACATCCACACTCTGACAAGAACCAAGGCTGAAGCTGCCACATGCATGACTGACGGCAACATCGACTATTGGTATTGCTCCGGTTGCGACACCTATTTCAGCGACGAAAACGCCACAACCGAAATCACTCTTGATGATACTGTTATAGAAGCAACCGGTCACAGCTATGAAGCGGTTGTGACGGACCCGACCTGCACCGAGTGCGGATACACAACTTATACTTGTTCTGCCTGCGGCGACAGCTATGCTGAAGAAATTGAAGCACTAGGTCACGACTATGAAGAAACTGTCACCGCCCCAACCTGCACTGAGAGTGGGTACACAACCCACGTCTGCTCCGCCTGCGGCGACTCTTACATCGACAGTGAGACGGAGGCGCTCGGGCATGATTATATCGAGGAAGTGACAACCGAAGCGACCTATTTCAGAGCCGGCGTCAGAGCCTACACCTGCCAGAGGTGCGGCAACAGCTATGCCGAAGAGATAGAAGCGCTCGGCATCGACATCGAAGAAGCCATCGTCACCGTATTAATTCCCATATGCTCATTCGCCGCAGTGCAAATCGGCGCACAATGTCTGGCATCTCCCCTGAAGCTTCTCCTCCGGGGAGTGCTGGAGATGGAAATGAGGTTGCTGATGGAGCATACACCGCTCTGCTCCGCCTTTCTCGCCCTTGACACACAGCTGATTTTGTGATACACTATTCTAAATATCAACACTAAACAGCAACTTGAGGAGGACAGTATGAACGAGAATACTTTATTTGAAGCTAATTATGATGCAAAATTCGGAAAAGAAGGTCTCACCTTTGACGATGTCCTTTTGGTGCCTGCGGAATCGGATGTTACCCCGAACTTAGTCAGTCTCGAAACTGACATTGCAAAAGGGATCCATCTGAACGTCCCGATTCTGACCTCGGCTATGGACACTGTCACAGAGTCTGCAATGGCAATCGCCATTTCCCGTGAGGGAGGACTCGGAATTATCCACAAAAATATGACAATCGAGAAGCAGGCGGACGAAGTCGACAAGGTCAAGCGCTCCCAGAACGGCGTTATCGTCAACCCGTTCTTCCTCTCAGCGGACAACCTTGTGTCGGATGCCAACGACCTGATGAGTAAATACCGCATCTCCGGCGTTCCTATTGTTGACGCCCGTGGAAAGCTCTGCGGAATCATCACCAACCGTGACATGCGGTTCATAACCGACTTCTCAACCAGGATTGAGGAAGTCATGACAAAGGACCACCTGGTCACCGCTCCTGTCGGAACCTCGCTCGAGCAGGCTCAGGAAATCTTGAGAAAATACAAGATCGAGAAGCTTCCTCTCGTTGACAACGAGGGCTACTTAAAGGGTCTTATCACGATAAAGGACATTGAAAAGGCTGTCAAGTATCCTCACTCGTCAACCGACTCTCAGGGAAGACTCATATGCGGCGCAGCTATCGGCGTCACTAACGACGTTTTGGACAGAGCAGGCGCACTGGTTGCAGCCGGAGTCGACTGCCTGGTTCTCGACTCTGCTCACGGTCACTCGCACAACATTCTCTCATGCGTTGAGAAGGTCAAGAACGCATTCCCCGACACTCCCGTCATTGCCGGAAACGTCGCCACCGCCGAGGGCACAGAGGCTCTCATCAAGGCAGGAGCCGACTGCGTCAAGGTCGGTATAGGTCCCGGCTCCATCTGCACAACCCGTGTCGTTGCCGGCGTAGGTGTTCCACAGATTACTGCTATCTATGATGCAGCATGCGTCGCTGCGAAGTATGGCGTTCCGATAATCGCCGATGGCGGAATCAAGTATTCTGGAGACATTGTCAAGGCTCTTGCTGCCGGAGGAAATGCCGTCATGCTCGGCTCGCTTCTTGCTGGCTGCGACGAAGCTCCCGGCGAAATCGAAATCTATCAGGGACGTTCCTTCAAGGTCTACAGAGGAATGGGAAGCCTCGGAGCCATGAATGCAGGTTCTAAGGATCGTTACTTCCAGACCGGCTCGAAGAAGCTTGTCCCCGAGGGAGTCGAAGGAAGAGTTCCTTACAAGGGAATGCTTTCCGACACCATCTTCCAGCTCTGTGGAGGATTGAGAAGCGGAATGGGCTACTGCGGCTGCCATAATATCAATGAACTCAGAACCAAGACCAGGTTCGTCAGAATCACCGGCGCAGGTCTGAAGGAGTCTCACCCCCACGACGTCTTCATCACCAAGGAAGCTCCGAACTACTCGGCACAGAATTAATCGTACAATTAGTAATATCATCCCATAAATATACAAATAGTAGAGGTGCTTTATGCTCAAAACTCCAATTTGTGGAATCGTACATTATAGAGGTTACCGTCTGTATTGCTACGACAAAGTCAAGTCAACCAACGAATTACTCATGAAAGAAGCCCGCAGAGGCTACAAGTCGGGCACCGTTGTCTGCGCTCTGGAGCAGACCGACGGAAAGGGCAGTAAAGGCAGAAGCTTTTACAGTCCAGTCGGCGGAATGTATCTTTCAGTCCTCCTTCGTCCCGGCTCAACTGCGAACGCTTCTTACGTCAGAGGCAACTTCCGCCAGATTTGCCCTTCGCTTTCCCCGGAAGACACCGCCCTCATCACACCTGCGGCAGCATGCGCTGTTGCGGATGCAATGGGCTCTCTCAGCGAAAGAGTAACTGGCATAAAATGGGTTAACGACGTATATATTGAGGGCAAAAAAGTCGCCGGAATTCTGACCGAATCGGCTGTTGACGATAACGGTGACCGGTTTTATGTCGTTGGAATCGGAATGAATGTTTTCCCTCCGGATGACGGTTTCCCGGACGAGCTCACCGACACCGCAACCTCACTGTTCAGAAGAAGAATCAATCCAGGCTTTGATGCTGGCGACATGATAGTCCTTCGCCGGCGTCTCCTCGACAACTTAAGAAACAGACTCCATCAGATCACCCCGAGGTGGTTTCTGGATGATTATCGTCAGTATTCAATCGTTCTCGGCAAAGATGTCATCGTAACCCCGCTTGACGGCACAGAGCCTTACTCTGCCAAGGCGGTCAATATAGACAACCGTGCCCAGCTCGTAGTCAGAACCGAGTCAGGAGATCTCAGGACGCTTAATGCGGAGGATGTGAGCCTATCACTTCAGGAAAAGAAAGTGGAACAGACAAACTATTTTGATATATCTGACCGGATAAAAGCCAAATAATAAACCCCCGCAGCTTTGCGGGGGCTATTTTTATTCACCAAGAATTCGGATAAGGCTCTCCGTCGCACCATAATCATCATCAAAAAGGAGCGGCTTGTTCTTGCCTCTCAAAACCTTCGGTCCCAAATGATTCAGCCAGGAATGCTTGTTCGAAACGCCCCAGACGGTGACATTCTCGATATAGTCGCTGTACTCCTTGAAAATCTCGAAGTATTTTTCATAGACCTCGGCGACCTGGGCGAGCATTTCATCGGTTATAGCCTTCGGCTCCTCGTGCCAGTCGACGCAGCAGACGTCCATCTCGGTTATGTGGAGCTTGAGTCCGGTCTTAACGTACATGTCTAAAGATCTTCTGACGCCATCGAAGCCGTGCTTAAGGACTCCGATATTCGTGTGGCACTGAAGACCGATGACGTCTACAAGTCCCCTCTCCTTGAGGGTCATGGCAGTTCTTATGATTCTGTCACGCTTGTCGGGGCGGAATTCGCTGTAGTCGTTGAGGCAGAGTTCACTGTTCGGGAAGTATTTTCTCGCAAGCCCATGAAGCTCGATGAGATAGTCGTCGCCGAGCTTCTCCCGGAAGACGTTTCTTCTCAGGTCATCTCCATCACGGCGGTCATTCATAGCTTCATTTACGACGTCCCAGCAGTAGCAGTCACCGTATTTCTCAGCCATAAGCTTAAAATGCTCGTCAAGATTAGACCTGAGCTCGCTCGGGCTTAGCTGCTCGAACACTCCCCAGGGGTAGGAAGCGTGCCATGCTAAGTTGTGCCCACGTATCTTCAAGCCATTTTCACGTGCGAAGCTTGCAATCTTGTCAGCGCCCGAGGTGTCGACAACGAGCGACGGATGAACAAGGCTTTCCCGATCAGAGATTTCCGGGCAGAATTCGATCTCGCCACGGTTGAAGGCGTTGACGTCCTCCGGTGCAGGATAGCCGTGAGGGTGGATGAAGAGATACTTCATCTCATTCTCGCAGGTAACGGTGTCGAAGTTTTCCGCAATGACCTCCCTCGCCTCATCCAGCCACCAAGCAGACACCGCCGCACCGACAGTAAAGTATGGGGCATAGGATTGTTTCAGGGTTTTTGTCATAATACTTTGTTCCTTTCTGTGGTGAAAAAGAGGCATCACGACTCTGCCAATGCCTCTAATTCTTCAATAGTTTTCGGTGATTTAACCGCCGGTAAAGAAATCGCGTCCATACTAAATTCCACCTAAAAAAACGTCTCCCCTGGGACACATCACTAAGTGAGAGGTGCGGGGAGTCCTGTCGTCATTATTATATGCGATTTTACTTATGATGTCAAGCGTTTTTCTGATAAAATTTGAATAGTTGCGGCAAGCAGCTCTCTTGGGATTAAATCATCCCGTAATAACCGCTTTCCCACCCATATAAGGTCTCAGAGCCTCAGGGATTCTGACTGAACCGTCCTCATTGAGGTTATTCTCAAGGAAGGCTATCAGCATTCTTGGCGGTGCGACAACTGTGTTATTGAGTGTGTGGGCGAGGTATTTGCCGTTTTCGCCGTTTACTCGGATCTTCAGTCTTCTTGCCTGTGCGTCGCCAAGGTTCGAGCAGGAACCGACTTCGAAATACTTCTTCTGTCTCGGGCTCCAAGCCTCAACGTCGAGCGAACGAACCTTCAGGTCAGCTAAGTCTCCCGAGCAGCACTCGAGGGTTCTCACCGGAATATCCATGCTTCTGAACAGGTCGACAGTATTCTTCCAGAGCTTATCGAACCAGTATGGGCTCTCCTCCGGCTTGCAGACGACAATCATTTCCTGCTTTTCAAACTGATGGATTCTGTAGACGCCCTTCTCTTCGATGCCGTGTGCGCCTTTTTCCTTACGGAAGCAGGGCGAATAGCTTGTGAGAGTAAGCGGAAGCTCAGACTCCGGGATAATCTGGTCGATGAACTTTCCGATCATCGAGTGCTCCGATGTTCCGATCAGGTAGAGGTCTTCGCCCTCGATCTTATACATCATTGCGTCCATCTCGGCGAAGCTCATGACTCCGTCGACAACGTTTCCACGGATCATGAACGGCGGAACGCAGTAGGTGAATCCCCTGTCGATCATGAAGTCACGGGCATATGCGATAACAGCCGAATGAAGCCGTGCGATGTCGCCCATCAGGTAGTAGAAGCCGTTTCCGGCAACTCTTCTGGCGCTCTCAAGGTCGATTCCGTGGAGCTTCTCCATAATGTCGGTGTGATAAGGAACCTCGAAATCGGGAACAACCGGCTCGCCGAACTTCTCAATCTCGACGTTCTCAGAGTCATCCTTGCCGATAGGAACGCAGGGGTCGATGATATTCGGGATGACCATCATGATCTTGTGGAGCTTCTCCTGGAGCTCGTCTTCGAGCTTTTCGAGCTCCTGGAGCCTTTCAGCCTGAGCCGTGACCTGAGCCTTGACCTCCATAGCCTTTTCCTTCTCGCCCTTAGCCATCAAGCCGCCGATTTCCTTGGAAAGTTTGTTTCTTTGTGCTCTCAGGCTGTCCGCCTCGGTTATAGCGGCTCTGTACTCACGATCCAATTCCGCCGCCTGATCGACAAGCGGCAGCTTCTCGTCCTGATACTTCTTCTTAATGTTCTCTTTTACCAACTCCGGATTTTCACGGATTAATTTTATGTCTATCATTGGTTGTCTTTCCTTTCAGAATTTGTTGTTTATTGAAGTCAGTGTTCCTCCAGTACACCCTCTCAGTCAGCTTCGCTGACAGCTCCCCCCCAGAGGGGGAGCCGAGTTAGTTCTTCTGCAGAATCTTGGCTCTCCCTTTGGGAGAGCTGGCTGCCCGTAGGGCAGACTGAGAGGGCGCCCGTAGGGCGATTTAGCTCTCCCCTAAATTTTCAAGAACCCTCGCAATCTTCGCCAGATCCTCTTCCGAATAGTATTCGATTTCCAGCTTTCCCTTGCCGTTCTTGCCGGAGACAGTTACCTTTCTGCCGGTTGTCTGGGCGAGTGAGAGTTCGATCTCTCTTAAGAATGTCTCTTTCTGAGGCGAATTCTTCGGCTTCTTCTGGGTGACTTTCGCTCTGACGAGCTGCTCCAGGTTTCTGACGGTCAGCATGTCACGCTTGACCTGCATTGCGAGCTCGGCTCTCAGGCTATCGTCATCGATTCCTGCAAGAACCTTTGCGTGCCCGACAGATATATCGCCCTCACGGACCATTGTGAGCGTCTTGTCATCAAGGCTCAGAAGCCTCAGCGAGTTTGCGATTGCCGGACGGGATTTGTTGACGACCTGGGCGACCTGCTCCTGGGTGTAGTCATACTTGTCCATTAGCTCCTTGTAGCCCAAGGCTTCTTCAACCGGATTGAGGTTCTCACGCTGGAGGTTCTCGACAAGCGCAAGCTCCATCGCTCCCTTGTCGTCCATCTCTTTTATGACGACTGGAACCTCTTCCAAGCCTGCCATCCTCGCTGCCCGCCAGCGCCGCTCACCGGCTACTATCTGATAGCCGCCGGACTCCATCGGTCTCACCAAGAGCGGCTGCAGAACGCCATGCTGCTTGATAGAATCGGCGAGCTTCGAGAGCGCCTCATCGTCAAAGTCGGTTCTTGGCTGCTCCCTGTTCGGCGAAATTTCCGTCAATCTGAGGGTTTTCTGCTGCTTTTCTTCGGTTTCGTTCTGTGAGAACAGTGCGTCCATTCCCATTCCGAGCCCTTTAATCTTAGCCATTTAATTCTCCCCTTCCACTTTTACGACTTTCGTCCGTAGGTCTGACCGGTTTTCTTCTTCGCTCTCTCCAGGAACTCGATGCAGAAGTTTTCATAGGCTTCGGCGCCCTTTGAAGTGCGGTCATAGTACATGATGGGCTTTCCGTGGGACGGAGCCTCCGAAAGAGCAACATTTCTCGGGATGACGGTCTCATATACGTCGTTTGCGAAGTACTTTTTGACCTCTGCGACAACCTGAGCCGTGAGATTGTACCTTCCGACATACATTGTGAAGAGAATTCCCTCTATGTACATATACGGATTGTAGCCGTCCTTGATGCGCTTTATCGTGTCCATCAGCTGAACTAGTCCCTCGAGCGAGTAGAATTCGCACTGAATCGGTATCAGAACCGAGTCGCACGCCGCAAGTGCGTTCAGTGTTATGATACTCAGCGACGGCGGGCAATCGATAAGAATGAAATCATAGTCGTTTTTGACCGGCAGAAGCTGCATTTTCAGCCTCATAAGCCGATTTTCGACGCCTGCGAGCTCAATTTCCGCTCCAGCAAGCTTCTGCGCCGATGACAGAAGCGAAATTCCCTTGAATGCCGTCGGAACTATTGCCTCAACCGCCCTGCACTCCCCTATCAGTACCTCGTAGACGGTTTTCGTGATGGCACGTTTTCTCACACCGAGACCGGTTGTTGTGTTTCCCTGAGCGTCGATGTCGACTACAAGGACCTTTTTTCCTTTCCCGCCGAGTGCGGCGGCGAGATTAACAACGGTAGTTGACTTCCCAACTCCGCCTTTCTGATTTGATACGGCGATTATTTTCCCCATGATACGCTCCCTTACTTAATAGTCTGAATCAGTACCTCTGTCCATATGTGTACTGTAAAAATCGCCATGCGATTTTTAGCAGACAGCGGCGAAGCCGTTGTCTGTTCCTCTAATATTAAGTATAGCACAAATTTCGGAGTTTGCAACTACTTTCGACAAATTTTATTTTGGGGAATGTTCCATGTGGAACATTTCGGCTGACGCCGAAATGGCAAGTTTCGCATTAGCGAAACTTGCACCTCTCAGGCACTTCGTGCCAGCTCCCCTTATCAAGGGGAGCCATTTGTGGCTCTCTAATAAAGGCTCCCCTAATTTAGGGGAGCTGGCTGCCCGCAGGGCAGACTGAGAGGTGCCGCGACCAACGGGAGCGGCGGTCGCCCCGGATGACAATTTGCATCATTTCTTCAACGGTATCCTTATATGATAATCCACATACCCATCCGTCTGTGTTTTATCCACATTCACATCCACCCCGGCTATCTGCATCGTCTCGACAGCTTTATTGATAGTGTTCGTGAAGAGACGGAGGTCTTTGAGAACGGCAGAGCCTTTGCGGATTCGCTGGCAGTATTTCTCGTGCTCGATCATCGATTCGACAAGAGCTTCGGTCTTTTCGACATTAAGCTTCCCCCGAACAACCTTTTTCAGCGCTTCATCACGCTTTTCTTCGGTTGGAAGCTTCAGTAGTGCCCTCGCATGGCGCTCTGTGAGACCGTTTTCGGTGATAATCTGCCTTTGCGCCGGGGTAAGCTTGAGAAGCCGGAGCTTGTTTGCAAGCGTCGACTGAGCGTAGCCCAATCGGTAAGCAGCGTCCTCCTGGGTCATGCCGTAGAGGTCAATGAGCTTTGCGATGGCGTCTGCCTCCTCGAAAAAGCTGAGGTCTTCACGCTGGAGGTTCTCGACCAGAGAAAGAAGCGCCGATGTCCTGTCGCTCGCCTCGATTATAATGCAGGGAACTGTCTCGAGCCCGGAAATCATGGCAGCCCGAAGCCGTCTCTCCCCTGCAATGAGCTCGTAGCCGCTGCTTGATTCACGGACAGAAAGCGGCGAGAGAATCCCATCCGCCTTGATGCTGGCGGCAAGGTTCATAAGCTCATCCCGCTCAAACGTCTTTCTCGGCTGGTAGGGGTTGGGAGCAATAGCCTCGCAAGGAATTTCGATGACCCGAGCGGCAACCTTTTCTTTCTTAGGCAGGAAAATTTTTGCCATAATATCACGTCCTTGAGTAAAATCTAAAATCTGTATCTATATTTTACCATAAATATGATATTATTTCCAGAGGAATTTATCGGGAGGATTCGAGCATTTGTGCAAAAAGTAGGGGCGGATATTATCCGCCCGCTTTGTTTACTGCATATCCACTCGAAATTATCATACAAGAAAGAGACGGGCGGATGCTATCCGCCCCTACAATTACTTCACCACCCGCCTCGGATACTCCCTCGGCGTCTTTGCGACCTTTTCCACCACCACAACCGTCCTTCCATCCCCATTCGGGAGGGTATAACTGGTGATTTGTGCTATCTTCCCGCCCAACTTCTCTATGACCGGCTCGGCTGTCTCAATTTCTTCACGGCAATCTGAGCCTTTCAAGGCTATAAACTTTCCGCCTGTTTTCACGTATGGGAGGCAATATTCGCTTAAGACTGACATCCGGGCGACTGCACGGGCGGTGGCGACGTCGAAAGTTTCACGTAGAACACTCCTGCCGCCGTCTTCAGCTCTCGAATGGATGCACTCTGCACCGAGGTTCAAGGCTTCCGAAACGTCCTTCAGGAAATTCACACGCTTGTTGAGGCTGTCAAGAAGCGTGATTTTCAGGTCATCACGCACTATTTTCATCGGAATCGACGGGAAACCGGCGCCTGTGCCGACATCTATCAAGGCAGCTCCTGCAGGAAAAGCAGTAAGTTTAAGTGGGAGAACCGAGTCGGCGAAGTGCTTGATGATAATTCCCTCTGAGTTGGTGACGGCGGTCAGGTTCATGACCTTGTTTTTCTCGACAAGCATGTCGGCATATGCCACGAAACTGGCGACCTGAGCCTCGGAAAGAGGCATATTTATCTCCTCGAAAACAGCCTGAAGCCGTTTCATATCAATTATTGCCACTCTCTTCCCTCCTCTTTTTCTCAAGCCAGATGAGAAGCACCGAGATGTCCGCCGGGTTGACGCCGGAGATTCTTGACGCCTGACCGACGCTCAGCGGCTTACGCTTCTGCAGCTTTTCAGCCGCCTCGAGCCGGAGACCGGAAATCTTTGAGTAATCAGTATCCGGAGAGAGCTTTTTCTGCTCAAGCTTTCTCATATCCTCAACCTGCTTCAGCTGGATATTGATGTAGCCCTCGTACTTTATGCGAAGCTCTGCCTGTTCGGTGACCTCTTCCGGAAGCTCGGGACGATTCTTATCAGCACATGCTAAGCCGTCATACTTCACCTGCGGGCGGCGGATGAGCTTAGCAAGCGTCGTGCCGTTCGAAATAGGCTCGGTGCCGCTATTTATAAGATACTCGTTGAGAGCTTCGCTCGGCGCAATATTCGTGTGCTCGAGCCTCTCGACTTCTTCTTTGATAAGCTTTTCCTTCTCCAAAAGCCGTTCATATCTCTCGTCCGAAATGAGCCCGACTTCGTGACCTATCGGCGTCAGGCGCTCGTCGGCGTTGTCTTCCCGGAGGAGAATACGGTACTCGCTGCGGGAGGTCATCATCCGGTATGGATCTGTAACGCCTTTTGTGACAAGATCATCAACCAAGGTTCCGATATAGGACGATGCCCGGTCTAAGATCATCGGCTCCCTCCCCTTAAGCTTGAGAGCGGCATTGATTCCTGCGACCAACCCCTGCGCAGCAGCTTCCTCATAGCCGGATGAGCCGTTGAACTGCCCTGCGCCATAGAGCCCCGGGTGCTCACGGAATTCAAGAGTCGGCAGGAGCTCAGTCGGATCGCAGCAGTCATATTCGATAGCATATGCCGGGCGCATGATCTCGACATGCTCAAGCCCTTTGATTGTTCTTAAAAATTTAAGTTGAACATCTTCCGGCAACGATGAGCTCATACCCTGGAGGTAATATTCGTCCGTATCAAGACCCATCGGTTCGATAAAAAGCTGGTGCCTAGGCTTGTCGGAGAACCTGACAATTTTGTCCTCGATGGACGGACAGTATCTCGGACCGACTCCCTCGATTCTCCCGGCGTAAAGTGGAGACCGGTCAAGGTTCTCACGGATGATGCGGTGCGTCTCAGAATTGGTGTATGAGATGTAGCAGGAAACCTGGTTTTTGAGCTCGCCTTTCGTCTCAAACGAAAACGGGATGATATGCTCATCGCCGTCCTGCTTCTCAAGGACTGAAAAGTCGATTGAGCGCTTGTGGACACGAGCCGGCGTTCCGGTCTTGAATCTGCGGATGGTAATTCCCAGGGATTTAAGTGATAAAGTAAGTGCTTTTGCTGGAAGAGTTGCGTCCGGTCCCGACTCATAATTAGATTCGCCGACGTGGATCTTTCCGCCTAAGTATGTGCCCGTAGCAACGATAACAGCCTTGCAATCATAGTAGCCGCCGAGCTTGGTTCTGACTCCCGAAACAGCTCCCGAATCGTCGGTGAGGATGTCGGTGATCTCCGCCTGCTTTATCTCGACATTCGGCTCAGCCTCGAGAACCTGCTTCATATAGATGTGGTACTTGACCCTGTCTGCCTGAACCCGGAGGCTGTGAACGGCTGGACCTTTACCGAGATTCAGAACCCTTGACTGGATAAAGGTGGCGTCGGCAGCCTTTCCCATCTCCCCACCCAGGGCGTCTATCTCCCGGACAAGGTTGCCCTTGGCGGTTCCGCCGATGGATGGGTTGCAGGGCATGTTGGCGATGCCGTCAAGGGTGATCGTGAAGATTCCAACCTTCAGCCCCATCCGAGCCGGAGCAAGAGCCGCTTCAATCCCGGCATGCCCACCGCCGATGACGACAATATCAAATTGACCCATATAATTGGTATTACTATCCATTTTGGTTGCCTCTTTTGTATTACAGATTGTATATTTAAATGCTAATATTACAAATTGTGTTGGGTAATACGCTGTGAAATTGCAGTTGCCTGCGACACCCGCGCGCCTCCCTCTGGTTGGCGAACCTCTCAGTCTGCCCTGCGGGCAGCCAGCTCCCCTTGACAGGGGAGCCTTTTTGAATTCTATGAGGGTTTACTATTGGCTCCCCTTATTAAGGGGAGCTGTCAGCGAAGCTGACTGAGAGGTGCGTCCCCACAGGGGACGCTCGGCAAGGCGACTTCAGTCGCCGCAGCCGACTATTTCCCCACGCAGAACCTCTCAAAAAGATTATTCACCACCGCCTCTGTTGCCCTCTCGCCTGTCAGTTCCAGTAGCGCATTGAGCGCCTCGTCGAGGTAGACAGTCACAGCGTCGAGGGTGATGCCGGAGTTGTATTCTTCGAGAGCACGGCGGACAAAATCAAGTGCTTTCGACACCTGGCTGCGCTGGCGCTCATTAATATAGATCTCTGCCGTGTCGGAAGAGCCGCCGAGGTGGAAGATTTCGGCTATCATTTCGGGGAGCTTTTTGAGTCCGGAACCGGAATTTGCCGATACAGAGAGTATAAACTCATCCTTAAAATACTTTTTGTCTAATTTTTCCGGCAAATCTGACTTGTTCAAAAGGACGATATGCGGCTTTTTTCGAGCCATCTCAAGAATTTCAAGGTCAGTTTCGGTCAGCTTCTCCGAAGAATCGAAGACTGCCAGGACTAATTCCGAATTTTCCAGTTTTTGTGTGGCAAGGTCAACACCTATACACTCGATAGGGTCAGCAGTGTCACGGATGCCGGCGGTGTCACTTAACTTCAGAACAAAGTCCCCCACCCTCACAGACTCCTCGATGACGTCACGGGTGGTGCCGGCGTTCTCGGTGACTATGGAACGTCTGTACCCGAGCAGCTGATTCATAAGCGTCGACTTTCCAACGTTCGGTCTTCCGACGATGGCGGTGTCGATTCCCTGACGGAGAATTTTTCCCTTGTCGTAGCCGGCTAAAATATCTGAAAGTCTATTGATTATATTTGAAATATCATCAGCAAGATGCGTCGTGTCGGCGTCGGGAATGTCCTCATCCGGGTAGTCCGACCAGGCTGCAAGGTTACCGGAAATTTTGATCATGTCTTCAGCGACAGAGTGAATATTCTTTCCTAAATTTCCGTCCCTCATTGCTCTTGCACTTACCAGTTCACGCTCTCCATTTGCGGAAATAATATCCAACACACCCTCCGCCTGAGTGAGGCTGAGCTTTCCAGAAAGAAACGCACGCTTTGTGAACTCTCCAGCCGGTGCAGGCTCGGCGCCATTTTCAATTATCAATTTAAGGATTTCTCGGGCTAAGTAAACTCCGCCGTGGCAGGAGATCTCGACTGTGTCCTCTCCGGTGTAGCTGTGGGGAGCACGGAAGACGGTGAGTATCACATCATCGAGTGTCCGCCGCTCACGGACAACCCTGCCGTACTGGCAGGTGTACCCCGCCATCGATGAAGGAGCAGTTTTCCCAACAAATATATTATCAGCTATCCTAAGTGAATCCTCCCCACTCATGCGGATAACACTGAGCCCACCCTGGTATACAGGAGTGGATATTGCGGCGATGGTTGATGTTGGCATTGTTTCATCTCCTGTAAAATGCGTTCGCCTTCGGCAAAGCGACGTTTGTAGGGGCGGATATTATCCGCCCGAAAAGATGGCGATGACGAACGGGCGGATAATATCCGCCCCTACATATATTCATAAAAACCTCCGGCGGCTTCGTTAACCTGAAACCGCCGGAGAAGCCGATGTTTTCTTAGAATTCAATCTTCGAATAGAGTGCTGAGCCGAGATCATCTTCTGGCTTCGGCTTCTTGTAGTCCTTCTCAAATGAGCTTGAGATGTCGAGGCTTCTTGCCTTGAAGTCTTCACGGCGTCTGCCGCCGTTCTTACGATAGCCACCGTTACGGTTGCCATCTCTGCGATCATTTCTGCCGCCGTTATTGTAGCGTCTGTTGCCGCCGTTATAAGGTCTGCGCTCGGTGGAGGAGATGAGAACCTTTCTGTATGGGTCTTCGCCTACAGAGCGTGAAGTGCAACCCTCAACCTCGGAAACTGCAGCGTGGATGATTCTTCTCTCATAAGGGTTCATGGGCTCAAGCGACATTGTTCTGCCGGTTCTCTTAGCCTTTTCAGCCATCTTTCTTGCCAATTCCTCAAGCTGAACCTTTCTTCTTGCCCTGAATCCATCGCAGTCAAGAGTGATACGATAAAACTCTTTGTCCTGCTTGTTGCAGGCAAGCGATGCGAGATACTGGAGTGAGTCGATTGTCTCTCCACGTCTTCCGATGATGCCGTCAACGCCTTCGCCGGAGAGATCCAGGACTGCGCCCTCTTCGGTTTCAGTGATGGTGATAGTGGGCTTAGTGTAACCCATAGCGACCATGATGTCGCTGACGTAGTTTGCGGCGATCTCCGCCTTGGTGAGGTTATATTCGCCCTCAACCTTCGCTTCACCCTTCATTCCGAAAAGACCCTTCTTAGGCTCCTCAAGAACGGTGAAGGTGATTTTCTCAGCCGGAACGCCGAGCTCAGCGCAAAGCTTCAGCTTTGCCTCTTCAACTGTTTTTGCTGTTACTGTACTCTTCATTTTAAACTCCTTTATAAGACAGCAAGCACCAGGAGTGGTGGTGTGGTGGGAGGTGCCTTGCTGAATTGATCTATACGCGCTTCGCGCGCCCTCTCAGTCAGCCTGTCGGCTGACAGCTCTCCCAAAGGGAGAGCCGAGATTTGCAGAGAGAACACACTTGGCTCCCCCTCTGGGGGAGCTGGCTGCGCCAACGGCGCAGACTGAGAGGGCGCACCGAAGGTGCGTTACTCCTCATCTATACTATCCCCATACTTCTCCGCATAGCGTCTGCGGGCTTCGTTGAGGGTGTTGCGCTCTGCTTCCTTCTTCTGGGCTCTTGAGAGCTTGACTTCTTCGGAGACGTTTTCGTCGTCATCGTCATCGTCGTCATAGGACTTTCTCTGCTTGCCGGCGAGCTCCGCCTGCTGGGCTTCGAGAGCCTGCTGATAGATCGACTTCTTCTTGCGCTTCTTCTTTGCCTTCTCGTTGTCCTTGGCTATAATCTTGTCGACTCTTGCGGGAGTCAGATAGAGATTGAGTCCGACTGTCTGAACGAGAGACAGAAGGCTTGAGAATATCCAGTAGATACCGATACCGGCAGGGAAGCTGAATGCGATCCAGAAGGAGATGAGCGGCATTGCATAGAGCATTGCCTTCATCGAGCCGGAGGTTGCCGCTCCGCCCTTCTTCTTTGTGAAGTACTGGGAAAGGAAGGTGAGCAGAAGCTGCAGCGCAAGCGAGAGAATCGGGATGAGAATGAGAGCCGACGACCAGCTCGGGTAGTCTCCGAGTTCGACGCCTAAGAATGTATAGTCGAAATCTGAGCAGAACTTAACAAGGCTTGAGTCGAACATGTCCGGGAAGTCCTGCGAAACGGAAATGACCAGCAGCTGCGCACGGTTGCTCGTTGCGACGAGTCTTGACGAAACGAGATTCGAATCGAGGAAGTATTCATCAAGACCGATCATCTCGCCATTATTATTGTATGAATCGTTATATTCTTCGAAATATCCGGCGAGCTCCTCGAGTCTTTCGTCGCTGTAATCAGCCAGATCAGAGCCGTCCTCAGCCTTGTATTCAAGAAGAATATCATAGAGGTTTGTGTTTTCAGCTAAAATTTCGGAAACGGTGGTCTCATGCTCGCTTATTTCAGAGCTGACGGCATAGACGTCGGTGACCATTTCCTCAGCGGCATCAAGAGCGTCGCTAGTGATGTCGTTTCCTATGTAGGAAAGAGGCGCATATACAACCTCGATGATAGCGAAGAGAAGTACAAACGTGATGAGCGTCGGCAGACAGCTTCCCATCGGGTTGACGTTCTCCTGATTATAAAGTTCCATCGTGGCTTCGTTGAGCTTGTCCTGGTTATTTGCGTATTTTTTCTTGATGGCTTCAATTTTCGGATTGAGCCGGTTCATCTTCTCCGTCGAAATCTGCTGCTTGACAGATGACGGAAGCATAATGAGCTTTATGATGAGCGTAAACAGAAACAGCGCCCACCCGTAATTCTTAACGAGCAGATAACAAAAATAAAGAATTTTGCCGAATGGCCAAGCGATGATACTCCACATGTAGCTATTCTCCTTAATACGTTTCAATAGCGGGCAACTTTGTGCACCGTAACACCTTTAAATGCGTAATTCGTAATTCGTAATGCGTAATTATGTACGAATAACAGCTTTTATCTCTTTTGATTCTTTGTAATTGAAATAAGTATTCTGATTAGCTCCTGGCAATCGGAATAGATACTTTCATACGATTTCTGATTTATATAATTACCCTCATGCAAGAGGTTGATCCAATATTCGGTTTCACTTGCTTCTTTTAAAGCAATATTCATTTTTGCGTAAAAATCAGCAGTACTCTGTCCTCTCACAGCTTCCTTAACATTAGCACCGATACTAGTACCGCTGCGCAATACTTGCTTTGACAATGTGTATTCATGCTTTTCATCACAGAGATATTTGTACATACGAATAATCCGATAAGCAAAATCCTGACTCTTGTCAACTATTACATTACCAGTCTTCATACAAACCTCTCCCCGCAATAATTGTGCCTGCGCAATTTCTGAAATCCGTCCTGCGAAGCAGGACACCTTAATTACGCATTACGCATTACGAATTTCGCATTTTTTTAACCTTTTCTCTTTCTTTCCTTCTCTTCTCAGACTTTAAAGTATATAAGTGCCACTTTTCCGGAACATAATCCACTCCGCCATTGCTGTAGGGATTGCAGCGGAGGATTCGCCAGAAGCCTAGGATCAGCCCTCTCACGGCACCAAATCTTTTCACCGCCTCAAGAGTATACTGCGAACAGGTCGGATAATACCTGCAGCAGGGCGGCTTTAATTTAGACAGATATTTCTGATAGAATTTTATAAGAGCTATAACAAGATATTTCATAGCTTTTTCGGGCGCACCCTCTCAGTCTGTGCTTCGCACAGCCAGCTCTCCCAAAGGGAGAGCCAAGTAATGTTCTCTCCGCAAATCTCGGCTCCCCCTCTGGGGGAGCTGTCAGCCCGCAGGGATGACTGAGAGGGCGCCCCGAAGGGGCATCAGCTGCACATCGACTTTATAACTTTAGATACCAATACTCTCTCAATATCTCCGGTCTTCACTCCGACAATAGCTGGTCTGGCTACGAACACTATATCATACCCTATCGGCATAGATAGCTCGTTTTTCCGGTATGCTTCACGGAGGATTCTTTTTGCCCGATTGCGCACGACAGCAGAGCCTATCTTCTTTCCCGCAGTGATTCCAAAGCGGTTATATGGCAGCTTGTTAGGCAGATAGTAAGCCGTAAAATATTCAGTTGCCGTGAATCTTCCCCTTCTGTAAAGCCTGAGGAAGAGCTTGTTGTCTTTTATAGGTTCAGTGTACAACATAGTTTGTACCTTGCATTAAATTTTTAATTCGCAATGCGTAATGCGTAATGCGTAATTAAGGTGTCCTGCTTCGCAGGACGGATTAAAAATCATTGCCGAAAGCGATACTACAATTACGAATTACGAATTACGAATTACGCATTGAATTTGCACCGGTCGCCGACTATTGTCAAACAACCGGTGCGTTTGTCTTCGATCAGTAGGTGAGTTTTGCTCTTCCCTTAGCACGTCTGCGTGCTAAAACCTTTCTGCCGTTACGAGTGGACATTCTCTTGAAGAAGCCGTGCTCCTTCTTTCTGTGAAGCTTCTTGGGCTGGTAGGGTCTTTTTACCTGCATTCTTCCCGCCTCCTTACATTATGGGAGTTATTTCAAACGTTCCACATGGAACTTGGTTATCTCATTTTCCGCTACTAAGCGTTATTCATCGATGATACAACCGTACAGATTAGTATTATATATGAAATCCGTCCGCTTGTCAAGCGTTTTTTTGTCATTCTTTTTTGAGGGCATATTATAAAATAGTCTTGAAAGTTGAGCCGAAATGTGGTATCATAGTAATCAGGAAAGTATGATTCAAAATGAATACGGATTCAAGATAGATTTTACTTAATACTATAGAAAGGCAGCAAGGCTATGGAAACATTTGCAGAGGTTTATGAGAACGTCAGACGGGCTTGCCAGGCTGATCCGAAGGTTTCGGAGATTGGCTACAACCGTTGGATAAAGAATATTGAGCCCGGGAAGATGGAGGGAACGAAGATAACTCTATATGCTTCCTCCGACTTTATGAGAAGAACAACAGAGGAGATATATGGCGCAGTCTTCGAGCATGCCTTCGAGCAGGTCATGGGCTTCCCGATTGAGATCACCTTCGCCGTGAAGGCTAATCCCGACCAGGAGCAGGAGGACGGCTTCGACGAGATTGAAAGACGTATGGAAGACCTGATGAATTCCCATAAGCGCAGCGACTATGAGCTGACATTTGAGAACTTCATTAAGGGAAAATCGAACGAGCTTGCCTATGCCTACTGCATAGCGGTAAGCGGCAAGAACCGCCCCAGCGAGCAGATGAATCGCTCGATGTTCAATCCGCTTTTAATCTATGGCGATTCGGGACTCGGGAAGACGCATCTTTTGAAGGCTATCGAGAACGAGGTCAAAACCAGCCATCCTCAGATGAAGGTTATCTACACGACGGCTGAGAACTTCACAAATGAACTCGTTCGTGCTGTCTCAACCCAGACAACAACCCAGTTCCACGAAAAATACCGCCAGTGCGACTTCCTCCTTGTCGATGACATCCAGTTCATGGTCGATAAAGAAATGACTCAGGAGGAGTTCTTCCACACCTTCAACGAGCTCTATAATGCCGGCAAGCAGATAGTTCTGACATCCGACGTTTCGCCAAACAGAATCAAGAGGCTTGAAGAGAGAATCAAAACGAGGTGCACATTAGGTGTACAGGCGGATGTTCAGCCGCCGGATTTCGAGACGAGAATGGCTATTGTCAACAGAAAGGCGCAGCTGCTCGATCTCAAGCTCCCAGACAGCATCGCAAGGCTTATTTCGGAGCGAATCACTAAGAATATCCGGCAGCTTGAGGGCGCAGTCAACAAGATGAAGGGACTGACGATGTTCTCAAACGAGGTGCCGTCGCTTCAGATGGCGCAGAGAGTCATCAAGGAAACTCTTATCGATGCCCAGCCGGCGGAGATTACATGTGACAGGATTATAAAAGACGTTGCCGACGCATTCGGAGTTACAGCCGAAGACATCCGCTCGGTCAACCGTTCAGCACAGATTTCCCTTGCACGAAAGGTTTCGATCTACATAATAAGGGAGCTCAAGGGCATGTCCTTCACCGACATCGGCAAGGAATTCGGCAGAAACCACTCTACGATGACCATCTCCTATGCCGACATCAAAGAAACCCTTGCCAAGAATTCCGATTTAAGAGAGACGGTTGAAGAAATAGAGAAGAGACTTAAGGCGGTGTAAACCACTTTTCAACCCACATTCAACTTTTCAACATTTTTCTCATCATTCAACAAACAAGCTCTCAACAGTTTCAACAGCCATTTCCGGTTTCAACAAAACGGGTTTTGGCGGTTGAAAGAATTGTTGAGTGACAAAACGTGTCCGGATGCGGGCGGATGAGGGTTTTCAACAATTCAACAGCCCCTACTACTAATACTAAATATATCTTTTCTTTTTATTTTTAAAAAACGGAGAAATTCGGGTTACCAAAGAAGGAGTTTTAAACAATGATGAAATTCATCTGCAATAAGCAAGAGCTTCACGAAGCTCTTATCAATGTATCAAGAGCTGTAGCTGAGCGCTCAACCATTCCGTCTCTTGAGGGAATCAGGTTCTCGCTCATGGACAACACATTGACTCTCACAGGCTATGACCTTGAAATAGGTATCGAAACCACTATCCAGGTCGAGACGGAGTTTGAAGGCGAAGCTGTTGTCAATCCGAAACTGTTCTCCGAGATGATAAGAAAGATGCCGAATGGCAATATAACAATAGATGTCGGTGAGAATCTTGCGATGACCATCTCCGGCGGCTCAACTGAATATAACGTCACCTCGATGAACGCTGTCGACTATCCTCAGCTTCCCGAGTTCTTCGATGACCAGAGAGTCACACTTCCGCAGCCGGTACTGAAAGCGATGATAAGCCAGTCGGTATTCGCTGTTTCCCAGGTTGATACGAGACCTATTCTCAAGGGTGAGCTCTTTGAGATCGAAAACGGCGTTCTCAACGTCGTCGCAATAGACGGCTACAGGCTCGCTGTCAGAACGGAAGCAATCAAGTGCGACAAGGACTTCAAGTTCGTTGTCCCGTCAAGGACGCTCAACGAGGTTTCAAAGCTTCTATCCGACAACGACGATGACAGCTGCTCGATACTGATTTCCAAGAAACAGGTTGTTTTCGATTTTTCCGGCTACACCGTCTTCTCAAGACTCCTTGAAGGCGAGTTCCACAACTACCGTGGCTCAATTCCGAAGACCAGCGTGACTGAGGTCATTATAGATAAAAGAGAGCTTATCGGCTGCCTCGAGCGTGCCTCGCTTCTCATCAACGAAAAGAATAAAGCGCCGGTAAGATGCATTTTTGAAGACGGCGAACTTAAGCTCAGCTGTCAGACCCAGCTCGGCAAGATTTATGAAACCATCCAGGCTGACACTTCAGGACCGGTTATAGAAATCGGCTTCAACTGCCGCTACCTTCTCGACCCGCTCAAGGTTATAGAGGATGATAAAGTAAAGCTTCTGATGAACGGCGGCAATCTGCCGATGAAGATTCTCCCGCTTAATGGAGATAAGTATATCTATCTTGTGCTGCCGGTGAGGTTGAAGACAAATTGAATCTTTGAACTTCGGAAATATTTCAGGAAAGGAGCAACCGTATGAATACTACAATCTATACAACCAATGAAATTGCTGACAGGGTGCGCCCGATTGCAGAAAAGTACGGTGCAGACAGAATTTATCTGTTTGGCTCCTATGCAAGAAATGAGGCTACCGAGAACAGTGACATCGACTTTTATGTTGAGTTTTTAAAACCTATAGGACTGAAATATTGCAGCTTTTTCAGCGACATTGAGGACAGCGTCGATAAGAAGATCGACATCGTCACAAAAGATGCGCTCTATAATCCGGTTACAGTCACCATCAACGAAGAATTTATCAAGAGAGTTCTTGAGGAACGGAAGTGCATATATGAGCACTAGTACTAAAGACCTGAATGCGGCTTCGCATATGATTGCACATTGCGAGCGAATCGAGAGATACCTTGAGAGATGCAATCGTAATCTTGAAGAATTCATGAATGATGAGCTTATCCAGGATGGTGTGACAATGCAGCTTCTGGCAATGGGTGAGCTTACGACTCATTTCACCGATGAATTTAAGTCGACATATTCGGGAGAAATCGACTGGCGGAATATCAAACAGCTTCGCAATGTCTGTGCCCACAGATATGGCACTATTGATTTCAGAATTATCTGGAGCATAGCAACAGAGGAGCTATCTACAGTCAAGAGCTTTTTTGAGAGAATTTTAGAAGAAGCAAATAGGTAAAATTAAATAGCAAAATCGTCAACAGCTTGTTGACGAATTCAAGAGAAGTGATTCAATGAAAACAGAAAAAATAACCATCTCCACCGACTACATCAAGCTCGACTCGCTTTTAAAGTTTGCCGGGGTTACTGAGACGGGCGGCGAGGCTAAGGAACTGGTGCAGATGGGAAAGGTCCTGGTCAATGGCGAGCCTTGCCAGATGCGGGGCAAAAAGCTTCGCCCGGGCGACAAGGTGGAGCTGCCGGAGCTTGAACTTACACTTGAAATAGAATGATTATCACCCATATAAAAGCCGACGGGTTCCGAAACCTCAATGAAATTGATTTTACACCGGCTCCCGGCACAAATATCATCTTCGGCGAAAACGCTCAGGGAAAAACCAACCTTATGGAGGCTGTCTTCATCGCCACCGGCGAAAAGAGCTTCCGGGGAGCCCGGGAGCGTGATCTGATCGCTTTTGGTAAAGACAGAGCCGAAGTCGAGGTAAGCTTTCGGGATGACGTCCGGGAGCAGACCATCTCCATCACCCTTTCAAAAAATCCACGTGAGAAAAGGCTTCTTTTAAACGGCGTCAGGCTGAAATCTATGTCTGAGCTCTTAGGAAAGCTTCTCTGCGTGGTGTTCACGCCTGAAGATTTAGAGCTCACAAAGGGCTCGCCCGAGAGGCGAAGAGACTACTTAGACAGATGCATCTCCCAGATCAAGCCGCTCTATTCGGGAGTGGTTTCAAGATATGAAAAGGTTCTGGCGCAGCGAAACGCAGTTCTCAAAAATATCTACTTAGGGATTTCAAACCGGGATGAACTCGACATCTGGGACGAGCAGCTGGCAAAGCCCTGCGCATATATCTCGATGATGAGATGCGCCTATACCGATGTCTTGAACGGGAGCGCCGGGCGGCTTTATGAAAGCATTTCCCGTAGCCGTGAGAAGCTCGGGCTCGAGTATCTTTCAACAGTTTTCAACAATCTGCGTGGTCGGAGCGACTATAAGACCACCATGGCAGATGAATATATTGAACTTCTTAAGAGCCTTCGTGAAGAGGACATCCGCTTTGGCTTCACCCAGGCTGGAATTCACAGAGATGATATGGGGGTGTACCTTGACGGTATGCCCGTCAAGGATTTCGGCTCCCAGGGTCAGAACCGCTCAGCAGCACTCTGCATGAAGCTCGGTCAGGCAAGAGTATTGCACTCCGAAACCGGTGACAGACCGGTGGTGCTCCTTGATGATGTGCTTTCGGAGCTTGATAAGTACCGCCGGGAGTTCGTGATAGGAGAATTCACCCAGTCGCAGACATTTATCACCTGCTGCGAAGGAGAGAGGCTTAAGGGAAAGAGCGTGGAGATGAAGCAAGGGAGACTTGGGTGACATGTACCTACACCTCGGCAACAACGTATCCGTCCTGGATCAGAACATCATTGCTATTATGGACATCGAAAAAGCGTCGACGTCTAAGATCACGAAAGAATATCTCTCCCAGGTCGGAAGATCGAAGCAGGTTATATACTGCTCCTACGACATGCCAAAGAGCTTTATTGTGACGCTTGATGATGATCTGACGGAACGGGTTTATATTTCATCTTTGGCAAGTAGAACGTTAATTAAGAGAATTCGTACTGCAAAATAATTACGCATTACGCATTACGAATTACGCATTGAAATAAACGGAGGATTTTATTTTGGAAAACTTCAACGAACTCGACTCCCGGGCTACCGAGGTCGATAAGGACAACAATTATGATGCTAGCGAAATACAGGTTTTGGAGGGTCTTGAGGCGGTAAGAAAGCGTCCCGGTATGTATATCGGGTCAACAGGTCCCAAGGGTCTCCATCATCTTGTATATGAGATTGTAACCAACTCTATTGACGAAGCTCTTGCCGGCTATTGCGACAGAATCGATGTCGAGCTGCTGCCGGAGGATGTTGTCAGAGTCACCGACAACGGGCGTGGAATCCCGACTGGTATCCACCCGAAGGAGGGTATCTCTGCGGCAACTGTCGTCTACACAGTTCTCCACGCCGGCGGAAAGTTCGGCGGCGGCGGATATAAGGTCGCAGGAGGACTCCACGGTGTCGGCGCTTCCGTCGTAAATGCACTTTCCGAATGGCTCGAGCTGACTGTTTATGATGGTTCACACATCCACTTCCAGAGATTCGAGCGTGGCAATTATTCCGAAGAACTCAAGGTCATCGGCGACACCGACAGAACCGGCACTACTGTCACCTTCAAGGCAGATCCGGAGATTTTCGAGCAGTCAACCGAGTATGACTATGACACGCTCTTAACAATGCTCCGTGAGCAGGCTTTTCTGAATGCCGGCGTTCGGATTGTCTTCACCGATAAGAGAGGCGAAGAGCCGGTTGAGGTTGATCTATGCTACAAAGGCGGTATCAGGGAGTTTGTCACACATATAAACACAACACGTGGTTTGGAGGTTCTCTCCCCGGATGTAATCTACATTTCCGGAATGAAGGATGACTACACCGCCGAGATTGCTCTGCAGTATAACGACTCCTATAACGAGCTGGTTCTTTCCTTTGCAAATAACGTCCACACTCCCGACGGCGGAACCCATGAAACCGGCTTCAAGAATGCGTTGACAAAGGTTATAAACGATTATGGCAAGAAGTTCAATCTGCTTAAGCAGGGCGAGAAGCTCCTTGGCGACGATGTCCGTGAAGGCTTGACTGCCATTGTTTCAGTAAAGCTTACCGACTGCGAGTTTGAGGGACAGACTAAGGGAAGACTTGGAAATCCCGAGGTCAGACCTTTCGTTGAAGCAATGGTCTATGAGAAGCTGATGAATTATTTCGAAGAGAACCCGAGCATCGCACACTCGATCTTCGACAAATCGGTGGCTGCTCAGAAGGCTCGTGAGGCTGCCAAGCGTGCAAGAGACTTGACCAGACGAAAGTCTGCTCTTGAGTCTGCCAACCTCCCCGGAAAGCTTGCCGACTGTCAGGAAAGAGATCCCGACCTCACTGAAATATTCATCGTCGAGGGAGATTCCGCAGGAGGCTCCGCAAAGGAAGGAAGAGTCAGAAAGTATCAGGCTATCCTTCCCCTCTGGGGCAAGATGCTGAATGTTGAAAAGGCTAGAATTGATAAAGTTTATGGCAACGAGAAGCTCACTCCGGTTGTAACCGCTCTTGGAACCTCTATCGGTGAGGATTTCGACATCAGTAAGCTTCGCTATGGCAAAGTAATCATTATGGCGGATGCCGATGTCGACGGCTGCCATATCAGAACACTCTTACTCACCTTCTTCTTCAGATATATGCGCCCGCTTATCGAGCAGGGGCACATCTATATTGCCCAGCCGCCGCTCTTCAAGGTTTCAAGAGGCAAGCAGGTGAGGTATGCATTTTCCGACGAAGAAAGAGACGTCTATATAAATGAACTCACGAGTGCTGATGGCAGGTCAAAACCCGATGTCCAGAGATACAAGGGTCTCGGCGAAATGGACCCCGAGCAGCTCTGGGAGACCACAATGGATCCGGAAACGAGAACCATCATAAAGATCACCCTCGAAGACGCTGTCAAAGCCGATGAGACGTTCAGTATCCTCATGGGAGATAAGGTCAATCCAAGAAGAGAATTTATTGAGAAGAATGCGCAGTATGTTCAGAATCTTGATTTCTAATCAAGATTTTGAATTCGTAATTAAAAATTCGTCATCAGATGCTTGCATTTGATTACAATATAGGGTATAATGTAATCAGAACACATAGGAGGTGTTATTATGGCAAGCACATTAGTACAATTCAGAACAGATGAAATCACCAGAATAAAAGCAACCAACATTTGTGAACAGTTAGGAATTGACCTGCCGACCTACATGCGCATCTGCATCACAAGGCTTGTTCAGGAAAACGGTATACCGTTCAGCATGAGAATAGAGGAAGAGGAAGACAGCGGAGTTGCAGCATACAAAGCAATGAGAGAGGCAAGCAGAATTGCTGAGGAAAATGGCATTGCGGACATGACGCTCGACGAAATCAACGCAGAAATTTCGGAAGCAAGGAAAAATAGGAAATGAAGTATTATGCAGTAATTGATACCAACGTGTTGGTATCTGCAATGTTAAAATGGAATTCTGTTCCCGGAAGTATTATGCAATTAGTGTTCGATGGAATTGTAGTTCCTATTGTCAACGAAGAAATTATTGACGAATACAAGGAAGTTCTTTTGCGTCCAAAATTCAAACTCAATTATGGAATTGTCGAAAGACTACTATATAGAATTTCCGAAGCAGGATTTTATCTGGTTGGAGAAAGAATAGATATAGAACTCCCTGACGAAGATGACCGGGTTTTCTATGAAGTTGTTATGAAAAGCCGTAAAGATGAAGATTCGTATCTCGTCACCGGAAATCTTAAGCACTTCCCTGCCGAACCATTTGTTGTCACACCACGTCAGATGCTGGATATTATTTTTACAGACAATAACGATTAAGAAGGAGTCCCCATGTCCGACCAAATCAATTCAACCGAAATCACAACCGAGCCCTCTGAATACGTCGCCTCCTCCGACACCATCGAGTATGGCTTCAACCAGGAGAGCTGGCTCGAGGGGTATGATGCTTATTACAAACTGTATAGAAGAAAGAGGACGATAATCTTTGTTGTTCTGTTTCTGGTGCTCGGGCTGCTGTTTGTGCAGCAGGTGGTAATGGATCCAAGCTATGGCATCGGATGGACCTGCCTTGCTATCTGCCTGGCGGTGGCGGTGGTCTATGCGCTGTCACCCTGGTATGAGCGGAAGAACGTTATCAAGGCTCTTCCGGCAATCGAAAATGACCGGTATGTCATGAAAATCTATCCTGAAAAAATTACCGTTCGTACAATTTTGCCAGAAGATGACGCTCAGTATTTGGAATCGGACGAGTCCGGAGCCTTAAAGCCCTACCCCGAAATCCCCGAAACGGTGATAGATCTCACTGACAAAACCCTCAGGACCGCCGAAACCGACAAGATGTTTGCGGTCTTTACGAAATATACCCAATGTATTATTCCGAAGGCGGATCTGAGTGATGAAGAGATGGAGAAGCTGAGGAAATGCGTAATTCGTAATGCGTAATTTTCTGGGAGCTCTTGATTTTCCTGACCTCAGGAAAATCGGTGTAAACAGTGGATTTTCTGGGCTGTTAGCATAACAATTAAAAAATACAAGGGACAATATAAATATGAGTGAGTTAATTGAGAAAGAATATAAATGCTTTGAAGACATTAAGACAATCAGAGAGGATGGTACGGAATTCTGGAGTGCAAGAGATCTAGCACTTACTCTTGGATATACAAAATGGGAGAATTTTCTGAAGGTTATCAAAAGAGCTATGATAGCCTGCGAAAACAGCGGGCATGATGTGGCTGATGAATTTCCTGACGTAAAGAAAACTGTTGAAGCTGGCGCATTGAAAAAGCAAATAAGCGACTATGAATTATCAAGATATGCTTGCTATCTGATAGTTCAGAATGGAGATCCACGAAAAGAAGTAATTGCATTAGGTCAGACATATTTTGCAATCCAGACATATCGACAGGAAGTGGCTGATCATTTCAATCAGTTGAATGAGGATAGTCGTAGATTAGTTGTTCGGGGCGACATCAAGCAATGGAATCAGCTGTTAGCTGAAACAGCTCACGATGCAGGTGTCATCACCAATGAAGAATTTGCTATTTTTCAAAATGCCGGATATATGGGATTGTACGGTGGCTTGGATGTAGATGATATTCATGACAGAAAGCAGCTTGAGATAGGTCAGAAGATATTAGACTACATGGGAAGCACGGAGCTTATTGCCAACCTATTCAGAATATCACAAACTGAAGAAAAATTACGGAAGGATAAGATACAGGGTGCAGAGAAAGCAACTTCTGTACATTATAATGTTGGAAAGGAAGTAAGAGGTGCCATTGAGAAGATAGGTGGCACTATGCCAGAGGATTTACCTACTCCAGAAAAGAGTATCCAGCAAATTGAAAAAGAACAGATGGAGAAATTGAAGGAGAAAGCAAAAAAAGGAAAGTTAATGTTGGATGAGTGATCAATTCCAACAATCAGAACAAAGTTATATATCAATTCGAAAGCGAGAAAAAACATGTTAGCTGAAGACAAAAAGGTTATACTTACGGAGATTAACGATGAGATGAAGTCATCCTTTATGGCTTATTCGATGTCGGTTATTATCCAGCGTGCTTTGCCGGATGTCAGGGATGGGCTGAAGCCTGTTCACCGCAGAATCTTATACACCATGTATGAGGACGGTCTGACTCCCGACAAGAAATACTTGAAATGTGCGACAACCGTCGGCGACTGCTTAGGTAGATACCACCCCCACGGCGACGCATCCGTTTACGATGCTTTGGTCCGACTGGCGCAGAGCTTTTCTTTGCGTTATCCGCTTGTTGACGGTCACGGAAACTTCGGCTCTGTCGACGGCGACCCGCCAGCTGCCTACCGTTATACTGAATCTAAAATGGCAAAGATTGCCGTAAACATGCTCACCGACATCGACAAGGACACTGTCGACTGGCAGCCGAACTTTGACGACAGATTGAAGGAGCCGGTTGTTCTCCCCTCACGCTTCCCGAATGTCCTGGTGAACGGCTCCGTCGGAATCGCCGTCGGTATGGCGACAAATATCCCTCCCCACAACTTGAGAGAAGTTATAAACGGCGTCAAGCTTGTTGCCGAGAATCCAGACTGTACTTTGGATGAGCTGATGGAGGTCATCAAAGGTCCCGACTTCCCGACCGGCGGCATAATCATGGGCAAAGCCGGAATCCGGGCAGCCTACGCCACCGGCAGAGCTAAGATCACTCTTCGCTCGAAAACCGAAATTGAAGAGGTCAATGGCAGGACGTCAATTATCGTCACCGAAATCCCCTACATGGTCAATAAGGCAAGGCTCATCGAGAGCATCGCCCAGCTCGTTAAGGACAAGCGTGTCGACGGAATCCACTTCATCCGTGATGAGTCGGACAGAACCGGCATGAGAATTGTTATCGAGCTGAAAAAAGACGCCAACCCGCAGATAGTTTTAAACAAGCTGTTCACCTACACCCAGCTTCAGGATACAGTCGGCGTTATCATGCTCGCACTCGTCAACGGCGTCCCGAAGGTACTCACACTAAAGCAGATTCTTGAAGAGTACCTTGATTTCCAGACGGAAGTTATAGTCCGCAGGACAAAATATGATCTCAAGAAGACCCGTGAGCGTGAACACATCCTCAAAGGCTTGGTTATCGCTCTTGACTTTATTGATGAAGTTTTGAAGATTATCCGCTCCTCCCAGACGGCATCCGAGGCTAAGCAGCGGCTCATCGAAAGATTTGGCTTAAGCGAAATTCAGGCTGAATACATCGCAAATCTTCGAATCATCCAGCTCACCGGCATGGAACGCCAGAAGATCTATGACGAGCTCGATGCTATCGAAGCCAAGATAAAGGACTTTGAGGACATCCTCTCGAATCACCAGAGAGTTCTTGACATAATAGTAACAGAGTCAGAGGAGATCGCCCAGAAATTCGGTGACGACAGAAGAACCGAAATACAGATGGTCAGCGGCGAAGTCGACATCGAAGACCTCATTCCGGAAGACACAAACGTTGTTGCACTGACTGCCGGAGGCTACATCAAGAGAACAAGTTCGAGTGAATACAACGTCCAGAAGCGTGGCGGAAGAGGCGTCAGCGGCATGAAGCAGCGTGAGGAGGACTATGTCTCCCAGATGCTCGTCTGCTCGACTCACGACAACATTCTCTTCATCACCGATAAGGGAATCATGTATAAGCTCCGTACGTTCGAGCTTGCCGAGGGCGGAAAGAGCTCACGTGGCACAAATATCGTCAACATTCTGCCTATCACACCCGGCGAAGACAAGATTGCCGCAATGGTTCACTGCGAGGACTTCTCTGACGACAAGTATATCACTATGGTCACCAAGCAGGGCAAGATAAAGAGAACTCACCTCTCGAAGTATCAGAATGTCAGAAAATCCGGTCTTATTGCAATCGGTCTTGACGAGGGCGACGAGATAAGAGGCGTTCTGATGACCGACGGTCACGATGATTTGCTTGTTGCAACCAGAAACGGCATGGTCATCCGCTTCAACGAAGAAAAGCTCAGAGCTATGTCCCGCTCCGCTCACGGAGTAAGAGCTATAAAGCTCCGTGACGGCGACGAGGTAGTGTCTCTCCAAACCGTCCGTGACGACTGCGACATCCTTACTATTACAGACAAGGGCTATGGAAGACGTGTCAGAAACGACGCTTACTGCCTCCAGAACCGTGGCGGCTACGGAATCAAGGGCTATAAAGTCACCGACGAAAAGGGTCACGTCTGCGGAATCCGCTCTGTCCGGGAGGATGAGGATGTAATTCTCATCTCGACTGACGGAATCATAATCCGTGTCAGAGCTGCTGACATAAGCGTCATGGGAAGATATTCAACCGGCGTCACAATAATGAGAACGAAGGACACGCCAGACCGCTATGTAGCCGCATTCACAACAGCTCAGCACGACGAAGAAGCCGCGACCGAAGAGGTTGAGCAGCTTTCTGAAGAAGAGCTCCTTGCCCTCGCCACCGAGGAAGCCAAAGCTGAAGCCCAGGAGGAAGAAGAGCTAAAGGCAGAAGTTGAAGAGGCTACGGAGGATGAGGAAGAGAGCGAAGAGTAAAATAATGCGTAATGCGTAATTCGTAATGCGTAATTAAATTAAACGACTCCAATGGCTATTGCCGATGGAGTCGTTTGTCGTTCTATGCAACTTATGTTTGAAATTTGTTGACATCGTGAGACTTATGTGCTATAATGCTTCTGATGAGAGGTGGTCGCTCTTACCTGAAAAGGGGGTGACGCTGATGGAGATTATTTCTATAATCTTGGACGTCCTGGGCTTGCTCATGACTGCCTTTGCTATCGGTTACACCGTAGGCTCAAACCGAAAATAGAATAAACCGCACCTGATTATACTAATCAAGTGCGATCGTTTTTAGTAGTAGAAATATTGCGTAAGAGCGATCGTACCTGACCCGGTTCGTCAGGTACCCTCTCATCACCTTTATTATACCCCGAAAAAGCTATCTTGTCAATAGCTTTTTTATTTTTTACCCCATTTCCGCAAGCAGCTCCGATAACCCCATCCCCACAAGCTTTCCTGCATACACCGCTTCATCAATCGAATTTGCGCTGGAGCCGACTTCGATAAGTATTGAAGCGTGGGTCAGCTCCTGATTATAGTTTCGCTCGGTGAAGAGAATGGGTCTGGTCAGTCCCGGATAGTCGGATTCGAGTTTGCTCTCAAGAAGTGATGCAAACCTCAGATTATAGCGGTACCCAGGCACGTTAAGGCAGCCGACTATTATCATCACCTGCGCCGCAGTCTCGCCGTCAATCTCACAGATGGGAGCATATCTCACGCCGTCCGACTCGATGGCGTCACGGTGGACATCTATAACTATCTTAATAGAGGGATACTCTTCGAGATACTCCTCGATAGCCTCCGACGAGCGGTCATAGGCGCCGGTGTACTGCGGATAGTCATATAGCTCTGTGTCGTGGATGACAGCTATCCCCGCAGCCTCGAGAGCTTCGGCTATCTCGTTCCCGACGGCGACAACGCTCTTGTCGAGGTCGGTTGTGCGGGAGTTGAAAGTGTCGTCATAGCGGGTTCTTGAATAGGGCTCGTAGCTTTCGGTTGTGTGGGTGTGAATGATCAAGACCTGCGGCTCGCCTGAATCGACATCGATTGTGAAGTCGACGGCTTTTCCGGCTTCCGAAAGAAGATATTCGGTGTCGATTTCTGTCGAATTTCTGAGCATCCCGCCGCCGGGAAGAGTGACGGTTGTGGAGGTTTCGGAGTAGGAGTAGGTCTTTCTTATGATCTCCCCGCCAAGGGTGTTGAAGACGCTGGGATACGGAAGCGGCGAGGACGGCTCCTCGGTCTCATCGACGGGAACCTCAATCTCCTCCGGCGCTTCATCCAGCTCCCAGACGCCCGAAAGCCCGACAAGGTTTTCGACAATTTCCGACAAATCAAGCTCTTCGCCAACGACATTTTCGCCGCTTTCAGTCACCGCCATCACCTCAAGCCGCTCCCTGCCCTCGTTGATAAGCATGAGGCAGAACCCGACAGCCACGAAAACAGAGATGCCAAGAACGATTCCGGCAAGGAATTCAGTGAGAGAGGCTTTGCGGGAGGTGAGGTCGGGTTTCATATTATCATCCTTTCATGTGCATTGTCGTCTGCGGCGGCGTAGCCGCCTTGACGAGCGACCCCTGCGGGGTCGCACCTCTCAGTCGCCTACGGCGACAGCTCCCCTAAATTAGGGGAGCCTGTGTACTTCTTCCGAAAGTTTCTGCTAAAGCACAACGTGTCATTGCGCAATTATGGCTCCCCTTATCAAGGGGAGCTGTCAGCGAAGCTGACTGAGAGGTGTGCGAGCCCGTAGGGCGAGCACGTCGCCGTCAGGCGACAATTCAAGTGTAGTGCAGGAGGAGAGAGTTTTTTGTCGATCCGGTTACAATTCGATTAATCTTTCTCCCAGGTTATGGACAAGCGCAAATTGCTGTGCTATAATGATAGCATAATCTGGAATTACATATCGTAATATAGAGAGGCATGATTCAAATGAAAAGATTTTTGTCCGCCATGATTGCGGCGGTTCTGTTATTGACATTGGTCGGCTGCGCAGCTGAGTCTCAGGATGAGGTTGTCAGCGGTGATACGCTCATCGAAGAGCTTCCGGTAACTGAGGTCACCGAAGAGGAGGTCACTTCGGCTCCCGAAGAGACTCTGGTTCCTGAAGATACAGGAAGCATCAACGACACTGAAAGTGTCGATGACACCGAAGAAGAGCCGGAAGAGAATGATTCCGCAACGGAAGTATCCTTCGAAGTCACCGAAATTGAGGCTACAACCATGTACGCCACCGACCCGCTCAATGTGCGGCTTGGTCCCGATGCTTTGTATGAGGCAGTCGGTCAGCTTATGGTTGGAGACGCAGTCATCGTCACCGGAGAAGTTTCTAACGGCTGGTACCGGATCGACTATGATGGAGCTGTCGCATATGTCAGCGGAGATTATCTGAGGGAGGAAGAGGTCATTACTGAGGATGAATACACCGAGGCTGTAGAGTCTGACGACGAGTACTACTTCCAGTCGGAAGAGGACTATCTGATACTTGTCAACAAGACCCATCTACTGCCGGACGACTACAAGATCGAGACCGACTATGTTCAGGGAAGCTACGAGATGGAGAAGACCGCCGCATACTACTGCAAGCTGATGATTGAAGCTGCCGCTGCAGACGGAATCAATCTTAAAGTGCTGTCTGCATACCGCACGGTCAACTATCAGCAGAAGCTGTTTGACCGTAACGTCGAGTCAAGAATGGCTGACGGCATGACCTATGAAGAGGCAGTTGCCGACACGGCAATCAACATAGCGCCCGCAGGCGGCTCGGAGCACAATGCCGGCTTGGCAGTCGACATCATCACCGAGAACGACTGGGACACCTACACCGGTTTCGAGGATACTGAAGAATTCGCCTGGCTCCAGGAGCATGCCGCCGAATACGGCTTCATCATGAGATACGCCAGCGGCAAGGAAGACATCACCGGCTTCATCTACGAGCCCTGGCACTACAGATTTGTAGGCGTCAAGTACGCCGCAGACATCCAGGCAAGCGGGCTGTGCCTGGAGGAGTATCTGGATTGATTATGTAGGGGCGGATATTATCCGCCCGCATCCTCTGGCAAGCGCCCAAAAATTCTTGGTGACTCATATGCGGACAGGTATATCTGCCCGAACAAAGACGTTGGCACCACAACGGGCGGATAATATCCGCCCCTACATCAGGAGCAACTATGAACATCGCATTCTTCTTAACCTTAAAAAAAGACGTCGCCTACCTTTATGACGACTACACCATCCGGCAGTCGCTTGAGAAGATGAAGCGGCATGGGTATTCTTCCATTCCGGTTATTTCACGGGATGGAAAGTATGTCTCGACAGTCACCGAGGGTGATTTCCTCTGGTATATGCTCGACGAGTCGATTGAGGACACCGACGGCGTGTCCATCTACGACGCCGAGGAGCTGAGGCTTCGGGACATCATAAAGAAAAAAGACCGGTTCACCGCTGTCCGGATAACTGCCACCATGGAGGAGCTTATCGAACTTGCTATGAACCAGAATTTCGTTCCGGTTGTCGACGACATGGGGACGTTCATCGGAATCATCACCCGGCGTGTCATCATCCAGTACTTCGCAATAAAAGCGTTTGATGCAGAATCCCAGCCAAGGCTCGACCAACTTTGACCTTATTTTGGGCAAGTTGCATAGAATGGAACGTTATTTTTGGTGCAAATCGCACAATCTTATTGTGAACTTTTTATTTTGTGGTTGACAGAATGATTTTTTGGAGCTATAATATAGGAGCATAGTTATATCGGCATTCGTGCCGAATTGACTAAAATAATTTTTATCGGGGGATAAGTTACATGAAGAAAATAATTTCTGTAGCACTCGTAATGGTTATGGTTCTCTGCTGCTTCACCGCTTGCGGAACCATCGTTGAGCCGAATGTCGGCACTTACACTGACAGCTCTGACACCTTGGTTGTTGAGGTTGGAGAAGACGGCGCAATGAAGATGTACAACAACATGAACGATGAGAACTCCTATGAGGGCACTTATGTTGTTGAGCAGAACGAGGCTGGAGTTTCCAGCATCATTACCTTCACCACCAGTGATGGCAGCACCGTAGAGTTCGTTTACGACTCCACCATGGATGCAATGCAGGATCTCGCCTCCGGCACCGTCTACTATGGACCGAATGCTGACTAATTCTCAAAACGAATTAAAAAGACACCGTCCTTTTGTGGGCGGTGTTTTTTTTGTGAGCCTTCTCTGTCGCCTTCGGCGACGCCGCCCTGCGGGCGGCACCTCTCAGTCAGCCTGCGGCTGACAGCTCCCCTAAATTAGGGGAGCCAATAGTCGTCTCCCGAAGGCTTCTACTAGAGCATAAAAGTTGCCAGAGCACAAAAAGGCTCCCCTTACTAAGGGGAGCTGGCACGCGAAGCGTGACTGAGAGGTGTGCGAGCCGCAGGCGAGCACGGTCGCCCGCAGGGCGACAATGCTGTATTTGAGGTGTTAATTTTTAAGGCTATGCATCGGTGCTGGGATCTGTCCGCCTCGGTTGATGAAGCGGGATGGCGACTTCTTGTTTATCGGCATGATGGGTGCGTTGCCGAAAAGTCCGCCCCAGTCGAGCTCTTCTCCCTCGTGCTTACCTATTGCCGGGATGATTCTGACGGCTGTCGTTTTCGAGTTGACCATTCCGATTGCAGCTTCGTCGGCTATGATGGCGGCTATTGTGTCGGCAGTTGTGTCGCCGGGGACGGCTATCATATCAAGTCCAACCGAGCAGACGGCGGTCATTGCTTCGAGCTTCTCAATCGTCAGACTTCCGCTTCTTGCGGCGTCAATCATTCCTGCATCCTCGGAAACCGGGATGAATGCTCCGGAAAGCCCGCCTACTGACGAGCAAGCCATAACTCCGCCCTTCTTGACGGCGTCGTTGAGAAGAGCCAAGGTCGCAGTCGTTCCGGAAGCTCCGCATTGCTCAAGACCGATCTCTTCAAGGATGTGCGCAACGCTATCGCCGACAACCGGAGTGGGAGCCAGAGACAGGTCGACGATTCCAAACGGCACGCCGAGCCTTTCGGAAGCAGTGACTCCGACAAGCTGACCGACACGGGTTATCTTGTATGCGGTTGTTTTTATAATATTAGCCACTTCGTTTATATTTGCGTCCGGATGCTTCTTAAGAGCCGAGCGGACAACTCCCGGTCCCGAAACACCGACATTGATGATGCAGTCCGGCTCGCCGACGCCGTGATATGCCCCCGCCATAAACGGGTTGTCGTCAACCGAGTTGCAGAAGACAACCAGCTTTGCAGCGCCGAAGCAGTCGCTGTCCTGGGTGAGCTCAGCAGTTTTCCGGACAATTCCACCCATCAGCTTGCATGCGTCAAGGTTGATTCCAGCCTTTGTCGAGCCGATGTTGACCGAAGAGCAAACCCTTTCCGTCGAAGCCAGTGCCTCCGGAATCGATTCGATGAGCTCCATGTCTCCCGCAGCAAACCCCTTCTGAACGAGCGCCGAATACCCGCCGATGAGGTTGACCCCGACAGCCGCCGCAGCTCTGTCCATAGCCTTTGCAAAAGGAATCGGGCTTTCGTGGCAGGCAGCCGAAACCATTGCAATAGGAGTGACGGAAATGCGCTTGTTGATAATCGGGATGCCGTATTCCTTCTCGATTTCCGTTCCGACCCTGACGAGATTCTCGGCTTTGCGGGTAATCTTGTCATAGACCTTCTCGCAAGCCTTGTTTATGTCGGTGTCGATACAGTCAAGAAGCGAAATGCCCATAGTAATAGTTCGGATGTCGAGATTCTCATCCTGAATCATCCGGATAGTTTCAAGTATGTCGCTGAGATTTATCACTGGTAATTCTCCTTTGTTGCTAATTTAAGTTTGGCTTGCGCCAAACTTGCTGTTTCGGCGTTGCCGAAACAGCACCCCTCCACCACCGACTTCGTCGGCGGTCCCCCTCCCCTTAACAAGGGAGGCTTAGATTCGCGCAATTATGGCTCCCTCTGTCTAGAAGTTCGCAAGCGAACTTCGGGAGCTGTCAGCGAAGCTGACTGAGGGGTGACGCCCGCAGGGCGGCGTCGCCGTAGGCGACTGAGAGGTTCCTCAGATATGATGCATCGAATTGAAAATATCCTCATGCATGACATAGATGGAAAGCCCCAAAGACTTCCCGAGCTCCTTCATCTTGTCGGAGAGCTCCGATAGCGGGATGCTGAGACCGGAGATGTCTACGAGCATGACCATTGCGAACACGTCCTGGAGAACAGATTGTGTGACCTCAGTCACGTTTGCATTATATTCGGCGCACATCGACGAGACCTTCGCCAAAATTCCAACCTCGTCACGCCCGATAACAGAAATTACAGCTTTCATTCTAACAGTCCTTTCGGGTTTTGTCTTTAGTATTGTAGCACATTGCGGCTTATTTTGCAACGGCTAATTAGGAATATTTGTAGGGGCTGGATATACAGCTAGCAAGCTAGCTGACCGCCCGTTACAGATTGCCGGAGGATTTTCGGGCGGATAATATCCGCCCCTACAGTATTTGCCTGACGATTTCAGATGCCATCACAATCCCGCACGCCGCAGGCGCAAACGCTACCGATGCCGGGATGTGGCGCCCATTTTCCTGAAGCTCCACTTTCGGCTTCAGCGGCTCTTCTTTTGAATAGACAACGGTGAGGTCTTTGATGCCTCTTTTTTTGAGTTCATGGCGCATGGTTCTCGCAAGTGGGCAGACGGAGGTTTTATAGATGTCTGTGACCTCGAACCTGGTCGGGTCGAGCTTGTTGCCGGCACCCATTGCGCTGATGATCCTGGTGCCGGCGGCTTTTGCATTCGTGATGAGAAGAAGCTTAGAGCTGACCGTGTCGATGCAGTCGGCAATATAGTCATATTCGGATAAATCAATCTCACCGGCTGTCGATTCGTCATAGAAAATATTATGGGTGAAGACCCTGGCGCCGGGGTTGATGTCTAAAATTCTGTCCCGCATCACTTCCACTTTTGGCTTGCCGGTGGTGCTCTCAAGGGCTATAATCTGCCGGTTGCGGTTCGAAATCGAGACCTCGTCGCTGTCGAATAAGCTCAGAGTTCCGACGCCCGTCCTTGCCAGCATTTCGCAGACATAGCCTCCGACACCGCCTATTCCGAAAATGGCTATATGACTGGTTTTTAAGGCTTCGAGAGCCGAAGCTCCCAGCAGGTTTTCCGTTCTTGAAAATATCCCGTCCATCAGCTTCTCCTCACTTTCCTGAGTGCTTTTATAATAATTGCCGCCACGATTCCGATTATTGCGCCGGTCACTGCTCCGAAGATTATGAGCGTTGGAATATATCCCACTACTCCCGAGCCTAGCATCAGAAGCGCCGCCAGAATTTGTCCCAGATTATGCCCGACTCCTCCGGCTATGCTCACTCCAACAGGTGAGAATCTATCAATCTTTTTAAGAAGAGACATGACGAGAAGGCTCAGAAATCCTCCAGCAAGGCTGTAGATAAGCCCGGTGAAGCTCCCGAAGAGAAGCCAGGAGAGAATAATTCTGACGCCCGAAACGGCTGCGGCTTCTTTCCACGAGAAGAGGTAAAGCGCCACCAGAACCGCTAAGTTAGCAAGCCCCAGCTTCGCTCCGACGATTCCAGGCGACGGAAGGAGCATTTCGAGATAGCTTAACCCGAATCCTAAGCCCGCCAGCACTCCGCAGAGGGCGATTCTACGTGTTTTCGACAAAATCCGACACCCTCCTCAGTTTATAAAGTCATACTCCGGATCACTTGATGTAATCTTCACGGTAACCCCGCCCGGCAGGCATACAATAGACTCGCCAGAGCGTGAAATTTTCCCGGAGCCCTCACAAAGCCCATCCGGACAGGTGGAATCCTCAACCCAGACCTCGCCGCCCTCGATAATCACAGTCAGAATCCCATCGACATCGATTTCGACATTTTTCGACAAGGGGATTTCGGCATATGTAGAGCCGTTCAGGGCGATCAGAACGGTAGAGCCGGAGGCTTTCCGACAATTTCCGACAAAAATCGACAGGAGGGCGATGGCAATAATAATGGCGAAGAGAAGAATGTCGTTTCTGAATCTGTGTTTCATAGAAATTCCTCTTGTAGGGGCGGATATTATCCGCCCGTTCCGGTGCTATTGTATTTGTGCGGGCGGATAATATCCGCCCCTACATTGAGTCTGTCGACCCATCCTCATAAACCCAAACCACCTGCACCCCCAACTCTTCCGCCAGCTCTTTCCCACTTTCAACATCCATGCAGAAAAGCGACGTCGAAAGTGCGTCGCCTAAGGATGAGCTCTCGCAGATGACGGTTACCGAGCGGTAGAGGTTTGCAGGGTAGAGGGTGTCGGGATCTATGATGTGGGAATATGTGACGCCGTCGATGACGGTATATCTCTCGTAGTCGCCGCTGGTGACTACCGATTCATCCGAAACCTCGACGGTTTTCAGAATGCCGCCGTCCGGGTCCTGGATGCCTATTTTCCACTTACCGGTGGGCTTCTCGCCTACGGTTTTCACATTCCCGCCGAGATCTAATGCAAAGCTTGTCAAGCCGTATGAGCTTGCAATCTCCGCCGCACAGTCAGCCGCATACCCTTTGGCAATAGAGCCGACGTCGATGCTCATCTCACTGTCTGAAAGCGTTATGGTGCTGCCGTCTATAATGAGATTCGATATGTCGCAGTGGCTACTTGCCTCCGTGAGCTTGGTTTCATCCGGAAGAATCCCGGTTCCCCGGGCATCATGCCAGAGGGTTAAGACAGAACCCATTGCAATATTCAGCTTCCCGCCCGAGAGGTCATAGAAGAGGATGCCTATGTCGAGAAGCTCAAGTATATCGTTGTCGGCATTCTCAAGAATGCCGTTGTCGTTGAGGTCCTTGAGAGAGCCTTCCCCGCCTTCGTAAATATCAAAAAGCGCATCAAGCCTTGCGAGTTCGTTATAGACAGCAGCTGATACTTCTTCAAACTCTTCATCCGAAGAACAGTAAGCGGCGAAAGAGCAGTCGGTGTCGAAGAGGTCGGTGTAGACCGATTCGTATCTATTAAGACTACTCCCGCAGCCGCAGAGCGACAGCAGGAGCAGACTCGCTAAAGCGAGGGCTAAAGCGAGGGCTATAAGTTTTTTCATAATTTCACAATAATTTTCGCCGGGCACTTTTCGGCACACTTGCCGCAGCCGGTGCACTTTGAATGATCTATATGCGCAAGGTTGTTTTCAATGGTGATGGCTCCCGATTCGCAGACACGTGCGCACAAGCCGCAGCCGATGCACCCGACCGGGCAGACAGCCTTGACGTCCTTGCCTTTCTGGTGAGAAGAGCACTTCACCATGTATTTGGCACTGTAGGGAATCAGTTCGATAAGATGAGCGGGACAGACCTGCACGCAGCTTCCGCAGCCCTGGCAGGATTCACGGTCTATAACAGCGACGCCGTCGATAATCTTGATGCCGCCCTCGGGGCAGACGTCCTGGCAGCTTCCGAACCCGCAGCAGCTGAACCCGCAGCCCTTGGGACCGTGCTTCGGAGCCATGTAGCAGATGCGGCAATCCTGCTCATCGAAATAGTCATAGAGCATTGTTGAGCTCGAATTGGTTCCGGCACACTTGACGTAGGCGACCATCCGCTCGCCCTGGGAAAGGCTTAAGCCTAAGATTTCGCCAATTTTCACCTTGTCGGAGGCATTGCATAGCGTGGGCTCGGCTTTTCCCTCAGCAACGGCTTTTGCATATGAATCGCAGCCGGCATAGCCGCATGCGCCGCAGTTTGAGCCAGCAAGGCATTCCCGGATTTTCGCTTCTTTCGGGTCAACTTCAACTCTGAATTTCTGCGAAAGAAAACCTAAGGCAACGCCAACGATGATACTTATCACGACGATAACCGCCGCAGCAATTATAATTTCTGTTATCATGCCGCTCACCTCACAAAGTTCCCGAGAATCCGACGAACGCTATCGCCATGAGCCCGGCAGTCACGAGGACAATAGGCATCCCCTGGAAAGCCTCCGGGACGTCGTTGTCTTCGATTCTCTCACGGATGCCGGACATGATGACTATAGCAATAAGAAATCCTATAGCAGTTCCGACTGAATAGATCATCGTCTCCCAGAAGCCGTAGCCGTTGTTGGCGGAATCGATTGCAACGCCGAGAACCGAGCAGTTTGTAGTGATGAGGGGGAGGTAAACTCCGAGGGACTTATATAGCGACGGAATCTTCTTCTTAAGTATTATCTCGACAGACTGAACGAGCCCCGCAATGATGAGGATGAAGACAATAGTTCTAAGATATGAATACTTCTCGCCCAAGATGTAGATATTGATGAAATAGGTTATGCAGGAGGAGACAGTTATAACTGCGATTACAGCCGTTCCCATTCCGACGGCGGTTGAGGTCTTTCTTGAAACGCCAAGGAACGGGCACAAGCCCAGGAACCGGCTCAAGACAACGTTATTTACGAGCGCTGCCGAGATGATTCCGACAACCAGTGTGGTAAGTGCGCTCATTTGCCGTCACCTCCCTCTTTAGCTTCTGCTCTGAAGGAGCAAGCCGCAGAGCAACCTGCACAGTTGCCGGCGCAGGATTCTGAACTCTTCTTGTTTGTTGCGCTTGGAGCACCCAACTTATTCTGCAAAGCAGTGAGCACTGCCAGGACAAAGAACGCACCGGGAGCCATAATCATGATTGAAATTGGCTCGTAGCTGTCCGGCATGATATTGAAGCCGAACAGAGTGCCGGCTCCCAGGAGCTCTCTTATTGCGCCGATGATGGTGAGAGCCAGAGTGAAGCCCAAGCCCATTCCCAAGCCGTCGAAGAAGGATGCAACGGGCGGGTTCTTTGAAGCATAGCTTTCAGCACGCCCCATTATGATGCAGTTAACAACTATAAGCGGGATGTAGAGCCCGAGGGATGCGTATAAGCTTCTGACATAAGCCTGCATGAGTAGCTCGACTATTGTTACAAACGATGCGATGACAACTATGTAAGCCGGCATTCTGACGCTATCGGGGATGAACTTCCGAAGAAGCGAGATGATGAGGTTCGACAGCATCAGTACAAAGCAGGTCGAAAGCCCCATTCCGAGACCGTTGATGGCGCTTGTGGTGACGGCGAGTGTCGGGCACATTCCGAGCATTAAAACCAAAGTCGGGTTCTCTTTTATGATGCCGTTATAGAGCCGCTCTAATGCTGTTTTCACTTTGAATTCCCTCCCTCTCCGTAGCCAAAATATTCACTGGCAAAGTCTAAAGCCGAATTCACGGCGTTTGTTATGGCTCTTATTGTCTTTGTGGCGCCGGAAATGGCGTCAATTTCGTTGTCCTGAGTTGCGCCGGTTTTTGTATAGACCACTTCGCCGCTCTTTCCTATGTACTGCGAAATCCATTCCTCGTTCTGGCAGTTGGCGCCGAGCCCGGAGGTTTCGCTCATCGATGTAACGACTATTCCGGTGATGACTCCGTCTGTGTCAATTCCTATCGTTATGTCGATGTCGCCGCCGTAGCCTTTATGGGAGGTGACGGAGAGTACTGCGCCTATCTCGTTTCCGTCTGAATCATAGGCATAAAGCGCTGTGTTGAGGGTTGTGTCTTCGTCGAATGCTGATGTTTCCGGGTTTTCTATTTCGACAAAATCCGACGCCAGAGACATTACTGCAGAATAGGAATCAGTGAGCTCTTTGGCTTCTGCCGCCGCAATGGTGTCCTTTGTGAGCTGATATACTATCGAGAGAAGAACTCCGGCAATCAGGGTTATTGCAACGAGCTTGAGAGTATCTAAGACTATCTTTTTCATTTCGCCGTCTCCTTTCTCACTCCGAAAGGCTTCGGCTTGGTGGCTTTTTCAAGAAGAGGTGTTAAGAGATTAGCAATAATTATTGCATAGCTCATGCCTTCGGATGATCCGCCGTAGCAGCGGATGAACGCAACCAAAAGACCAATAAGAGCAGCATAGATGACCTGTCCCCACTTGGTGACCGGCGCAGTGACGTAGTCTGTCGCCATGAATACAGCTCCGAACAGAAGACCGCCGGCAAGAAGCTGGGTTGTCATGAAGCTCATATTGACTTCGAGTCCCGCCATGTTCCCGAAAATTACTAAGAACAGTGCAGCCGAGCCGACGGTGCAGAGGGTTATCCTCGGGCTTATCACTCTCTTGAAAACGAGATACAAAAAGCCTATCAGGATAGCTATTGCCGAAGTCTCGCCTATGGTTCCGATGTGGTTTCCAAGGAGAAGTGAGCTTAAACTTACCGCTTCTCCCGAAGAAAGAGCCGTAAGCGGAGTTGCGCTTGAAACTCCATCGAGCAAGGGATAATTTGTCATTATCGATGGGAATGAAATGAGAAGGAAGCATCTTGCGGCACAGGCAGGGTTCATGAAATTCTGACCCAAGCCGCCATAGAGCATCTTTACAACTATGATTGCAAATGCACCTCCCAATATAGGGAGCCATATCGGAGCTGTTGAGTAGAGGTTACAGGCGAGTATCAAGCCGGTAACAACCGCAGAGCAATCTCCAATAGTATTCGGCTTGTGCATCAGCTTGTCATACAGGAACTCGCAGAGTACGCACGAGCAGACGGAAAGCGCAACGACAAGTGCTGCACGCCAGCCGCCATAGTAGATGCCGATTATGATTGACGGAATCAGGGCGATTGCGACATCGAGCATCACCGAGCGTGTTGTGTCATGCGAGCGCACATGCGGTGAAATTGACATATTCAGCTTCATTTTGCCGCCTTCTTTCTCTTATCGGCTAAGACTTGCTTCTTCGCCGCAGTTATCGACTGCGAAAGCCGCCTCTTTGCGGGACAGATATATGTGCATGAGCCGCAGCTTATGCATTCAAGCCCGCCAAGCTTTTCGAATTCTTCATATCTGCGCTTGTCTGCCAGGTCTTTTAATTTAAGCGGCATCAGATTCTCCGGGCAGGCATCCATGCAGCGTCCGCACCGGATGCATGCAGTGGCTTCAAGATCCTTCACTTCATCGTGACTAAGACACAGAATGCACGAGGTTGTCTTTGTGACGGGGACATCGAGGTCAATAATAGATGCACCCATCATCGGTCCGCCAAAGATAATCTTTTCGGGATCACTCTTGAATCCTCCGGCAGCCTCCACAAGCTCCCGGGCGCAGATGCCTATAGGAACCTCGAAGTTCGATGGATTGACTATCGCATCTCCCGTGACGGTAACAACACGAGTCATAAGTGGAGTACGATTGCAGACCGCATCTGCGGCAGCCATAATTGTTGCAAGATTTATAACGACACATCCGGCATCAGCTGGAAGCATTTTTGAATTTATCTGCCGACCGGTCACGGCTTCTATGATAAGCCGCTCGCCGCCCTGAGGGTATTTGGTTTTAAGCGGCTGGACGACAATCCGCTCGCTTCCCTCTGTAGCCTCGGCAAGTGCTTTGATAGCTTCCGGCTTATTATTTTCGACTGCAAAGACTCCCTTGGCGTTGTCGAAAAGCTTTAAGACCACCTTTAAGCCAAGAACCGCTTTTTCGGTTCTCTCAAGCATCAGCCGGTAGTCGCAGGTTATGTAGGGCTCGCACTCGGCGCAGTTGACTATTACGTGATCGATCTTTGAGTCGTCCTTGACGGTGAGCTTGACTGTCAGCGGAAATCCCGCTCCGCCCATTCCGACAAGACCTGCGGCTCTGATCGCTTCTCTGATTTCATCCTTAGAGAGCTTGTCATAATCTCTTGGCTCTCCTAAATTGGGGATTGCCTCATATTCATAGTCATTTTCGATTGAGATTGCGGTGACGTCGTCGCCGGAGGAGGTGGGAACTGGTTTTATTGACTTGACGACTCCCGATACAGACGAGCAGATGTCGGCTGAAACAAAAGAAGGAGCCTTGGCAATAGTCTGCCCCACGAGAACCCTCTCGCCGACAGCGACACACGGCTGAGCGGGCGCACCGATGTGCTGGCTCATAAGATATGCGATTTCGCCTCTTGGTGAAAGCTTTTCAATCGGGCAGTCCATGGACATATCCTTATGTCCCTTTGGATGCACCCCGCCCCTGAAGCTGCGAACACGATTTGCGAGCATTTTATACACCTCATTCTTCGAGTGTTGGATACACTATATTATAATATCACAATGTGGTGGAAATTGCAATGAGTAAAGTGCAATTTGTCGGCTGCGGCAACTAAAGTTGCCTTCGCCGACGCTGCTCGCCTATGGCTCGCAGCACCTCTCAGTCAGCCTTACGGCTGACAGCTCCCCTTGATAAGGGGAGCTGGCTCGCGAAGCGAGACTGAGAGGTGCTATTTCCGCCGGAGGCGGAAATAGCGCAGTTGCGAAGCAACTGCTTGACATACTCTGTGAAAACGAGTATACTAATTCTATATGTGAATTCGTATGAAAGGAGAGACATCATGTCTTTTTTAGATAAAATATTCGGCTCGTACTCCGACAAGGAGCTTAAGAAAATCGAGCCCATAAAGCAGAAGGTCCTTGATCTTGAGGACAAGTACAAGGCGTTTTCGGATTCGGATTTAAGAGGTGAAACGGACAGATTCAAAAGCGAACTGGCAAGCGGCAAGACTCTTGATGACATCATGCCGGAGGCTCTGGCAGTATGCCGGGAGGCGGCAGCAAGAGTTTTGGGGAAGCGTGCTTTTCCTGTCCAGATTGTCGGCGCAATAGTTTTGCACCAGGGGCGAATCGCCGAGATGAAGACCGGTGAAGGCAAAACCCTCACTGCATGTCTTGCATCATACCTCAATGCTCTCACCGGCGAGGGAGTCCACGTCGTAACCGTCAACGACTATCTAGCGAAGTTCCAGTCTGAAGAGATGGGAAGAGTATATCGGTTTCTTGGGCTCTCGATAGGCGTCATCCTGCATTCCATGAATAACGATGAGCGGCGTGAAGCCTATACCTGCGACATCACTTATGGCACGAACAACGAATTCGGCTTCGACTACCTTAGAGACAACATGGTCATCTATAAGAAAAACCGTGTCCAGAGAGGTCATGCTTTTGCTATAGTCGATGAGGTCGACTCAATCTTAATTGATGAGGCGAGAACTCCTCTTATCATCTCCGGCAAGGGCGACAAGTCGACTGATTTATACCAGAGAGCGGACCGGTTTGCGAAAACCCTCCAGAAGCACGTTGTTGTCGAGGTCGAGAAGAAGGTTGACACCGACGAAGCCTATGACGGCGACTATATCGTCGACGAGAAAGCCGGAACAGCAACCCTCACCAAAAAGGGCACCGCAAAGGCTGAAGCATATTTCGGCGTTGAGAACCTTTCGGACACCGAGAACATCACACTCCTCCACCACATCAACCAGGCTATCAAGGCAAACGGCGTCATGAAGCGTGACATAAACTATGTCGTCAAGGACGGTGAGGTCATCATCGTCGACGAGTTCACCGGGCGCCTTATGTATGGCAGACGCTACAACGACGGTCTTCATCAGGCTATCGAGGCGAAAGAAGGCGTGAAGGTAGCGCACGAGTCGAAGACTATCGCAACAATCACATTCCAGAACTACTTCCGACTCTATAAAAAGCTCTCCGGTATGACAGGTACTGCCGCAACCGAAGAGGATGAATTCAGAGAGATTTATAAGCTTGACGTTATCGTTGTTCCGACTAATATGCCGATGATCAGAATTGACCACCCGGACGTTGTCTATAAGACCGAACAGGGCAAGTTTGGTGCCGTTATCGACCAGGTTGTAGAGTGCCACAAGAAAGGTCAGCCGGTCTTGGTTGGTACTATTTCAATCGAGAAGTCGGAGCTTCTTTCAAAGATGCTTCGTAAACGTGGAATCGAGCACGAAGTCCTCAATGCCAAGCACCACGAGCGTGAAGCCCAGATAGTCGCCCAGGCGGGACAGCTCGGAGCCGTCACCATCGCAACCAACATGGCTGGACGTGGTACCGACATCATGCTCGGCGGTAATGCTGAATTCCTGGCAAAAGCTGAGCTCAGAAAGAATGACTATACAGAAGAAGAGATATATGAAATAACCGGCTTCAACGAGACTGATGACGAAAGAATTCTCGAGGGCAGAAAGCTCTATCACGAGATATACGACAAATTCTCGGCAGACATAAAAGAGAAAGCAAAAGCTGTCAAGGCGGCAGGAGGACTCTTCATCATCGGCACCGAGCGCCACGAGTCGAGAAGAATCGACAACCAGCTCCGTGGACGTTCCGGACGTCAGGGCGATGAGGGCGAAAGCCGGTTCTATCTCTCGCTTGAGGATGACCTGATGCGGCTCTTCGGCGGCGACAGAATCACTTCGATGATGACCACTCTCAACGTCGACGAAAACACACCTATCGAGTCGAAGATGCTCTCATCCACAATAGAATCGGCTCAGAAGAAGGTTGAGGGACGTAACTTCAACATCCGTAAGAACGTCCTGAATTATGACGACGTAATGAACCAGCAGCGTGAAATTATCTATGGTCAGCGTTCTCAGGTTCTTGAGGGTGAGGACATTCATGCCAATATCCAGAAGATGATCCGTGATTTCGTTTCGAACAGCGTCAACACCTATCTTGCAGGAGAAGAGCAGGAGAACTGGAACTTCCCAGGACTCAGGGAGCACTTTGCAGGACTATTCACAGTTCCCGGAGACTTCAACTATTCGGTAAACGAGCTTGGAAACCTGACCCGTGAGAAGGTCACTGAAGAGGCTACCGATGCGGCTCTCAAAGCCTATGACGACAAGGAGGTTGAACTCGGCACCGAAATTCTCAGAGAGTGCGAGAGAGTTGCCCTTCTGAAGGTTGTCGACACCAAGTGGGAGCAGCACATCGACGATATGGATGAATTGAAGAAAGGCATTGCTCTTCGATCCTACGGCAGCCACGATCCGGTTGTCGCATACAGAATGGAGGGCTTCGACATGTTCGATGCGATGGTAGAGTCCATCTGCGAGGACACCGTCAGAATTCTCTATCACACCCACCTGAAAAAAGACGCTCCCATCAAGCGGGAGCAGGTTCTGAAAGCCGACCCGACAGGCACATCTGATGGCTCAGTCAGTGCAACAAGAAAAGTCGGCAAGAAAATAGGCAGAAACGACCCCTGCCCCTGCGGAAGCGGAAAGAAATATAAGAAGTGCTGCGGCAGGGATTTGTAAGCTGCTCCACCGGCTTCACCGGTTCCGAGTTCATAAATGAACTTGGAGAGGCTTACAGCAAATCCTCATACTTTCTTTTCGCATAGATCACTCGGTAGACTTTGATTTCCTTGCTTTTGTGGTCTGCTCGATAGAAAATCAAGTACTTCTTTACTTGAAGTCTCCGAATGTCGGTTCTTTTTACTTTGTTGCTTCTGACTAAAGGACACATTTCGGGGTTGTACATCACCAAGTCGAGAGCGTCAGAAATATCTTGTATGAGATTGGCAGCAGCAATTTCGTTTTCGAGGACTCTTGAAATATACTCAACCGTTTCGTCCAAATCTCTGGAAGCCCGACGCACGAATTTTAATGAATACTTTTCAGGCACCATACTTCTCCTTCTTGGGTTCACCGTACTTTTCCCTCATTGATGCAAATAATTCATCTCCGTCAATCCAGGGAGCACCGTTTTCTTCGTCCTCAACAGCTTCATTGATCAGCCCAGCAAGTTCAGCTTCTGCCATTTCTCGTTCATAGAGATCAACGCTCATGAGAACCATTTTGCCATAGCCATTTTTCGTGATGACTATTGGAACATCGCTCTCTTCACACGTTTTCGAAATCTGTGCTGTATTTTTGAGTTCATTAATCGGAATTACTTTTGGCAAAACCATAATCCATACCTCCATGTTGGAATTATTATGGCTTTATTATACCATAATTCGTCCACGATTACAAGAGGAAATTTTATTTTTAAGGAGCAACCATATGCTAACAGCTTTCCATCCGGCGGATATTCTTCTGCCTGCTGAAAATATCGACATGACAAAGTGGGCGGTTGTCGCTTGCGATCAGTTTACCGGGGAGCCGGGGTATTGGGAGAAGACCGAAAGGATTGTCGGAGCTTCGCCGTCAACTCTTCGGCTCGTTTTGCCGGAAATCTGTCTCGGAAAGCCGGACACCGACGCCAGAATCTCCAGGATCAACGAGAATATCGAAAGCTATCTCGCAGCCGGAATCTTCCGGGAGTTTGAGAATTCGATGGTCTATGTCAGACGGGTTCAGTCGGACGGGAGACTCAGGGAAGGCATTGTCGGTGCGGTTGATCTTGAACAGTATGACTACCACGCCGGTTCCTCGTCTCAGATAAGAGCAACCGAAGCGACTGTTGCGGAGCGGATTCCACCAAGGCTCAGAATCCGTGAGAATGCGGCTTTGGAGCTTCCGCATATAATGATTCTTATAGACGATCCCGAGAAAACGGTCATCGAGCCGCTTTCTCATAAGATTCCGGAGCTAAGAAAGCTCTATGATTTCAACCTCATGCAGGGCGGCGGCAGCATTTCGGGGTATCTTCTTGAGGATGAAGAGATTTCGGCGGTGGATTCAGCGCTTGGAAGCCTCTCGGAAAAGAGTGATCTCCTCTTTGCAATGGGCGACGGAAACCATTCTCTCGCCACAGCCAAGGAGCACTATGAGCGCCTGAAGCGTGAGAATCCGGGAGTCGATTTCTCGAACCACCCGGCGAGGTATGCCCTCTGCGAGATTGTCAACCTTCACTCCCCGGCTCTTCAGTTCGAGGCGATCCATAGAATTGTCACTGGCGTCGACCCCGGGCATCTTCTTGAAAAGATGAATGAAGCGCTCGGGACTTCCGAAACCGGCGACGGTCAGAAGGTAACTGTCGTCACCGGTGGTTCTGAACAGACTCTTACTATCCACAACCCGCTTTCAAAGCTTGCAGTCGGGAGCTTGCAGACCTTCCTTGACGAATATCTCAGCGAATTCGGCGGCGAGATCGACTATATCCACGGCGAAGAAGTTCTTAAGACCCTTGCTAAGTCTGAAAATTCCGTCGGCTTCATCCTTGACCCGATGGATAAGTCAGACCTCTTCCCCGCAGTCATCCACGACGGTGCGCTTCCCCGGAAAACCTTTTCGATGGGGCATGCGGAGGATAAGAGATATTATTTAGAAGCACGATTAATTCGGAAGTTATGAAATAGCTTCTATGCGCAATAAGCTCGCCTGCGGCTCGCACCCTCTCAGTCATGCTTCGCATGACAGCTCTCCCAGAGGGAGAGCCGAGATTTGAGCCTCACAAAAGCTTTTTATGGAGCACTAACTTAGCTCCCCCTTTGGGGGAGCTGGCGCCGTAGGCGACTGAGAGGGCGACGGCGCAAGCCGTCGGTCGCCGCAGGCGACAATCAGCTATTATCCAAATAGTTACTGAAAGAAAGGCTTATCATGTTCCCAATACTGACCAAACCTGTATTTATAGTATTTTTCGCCACCGACCTGAAAACCGGGCGGTTTATCCGCACAATAACCCGGCATCGGTTCAACCATGCGGCTATTTCTTTGGACGGGATGAAGACATTTTATTCGTTTTCAAGGCTTTACATAGATCATCCGACAATAAGCGGGCTTGTCTGCGAGTCGCCGAAAAGGTATCTGATGACCGGACGAACGCTCGTCAGGGCTTATCGGATCGACGTCGACATCGAGACGTATGAGCTGATAAAGTCGCACATTTCCGAGATGCTCGCCTCACGGGACGACTATGTCTATAACTTCATCTCCTGCGGCACATATATGTTCGGACGGCGCTTCCTTCGGAAAAAGGCGTTCACCTGCGTCGAATTTGTCCGGGACACGCTGGTCTATGGCGGGATTCTGTTTGAAGACCATAAGAAGCGTGTCGGGCTTGATTCCCTTGAAAACGAGCTCGCCGCCTGCGGCTATGAAATGAGAGAGGGAACCGCACTGCAGCTCCTTCGGCGCACATCCTGGGGCGATGACCCCTACCTCGACGACTGCGGCGGCAGAATCGCCGTCATAAGGGAAGCCTCAAGGAGGCTTTACAGGATGGTGAGGGGGTAGACTTTCAGAGAAGGTAAAGGACAGAATTTGCGATTTTCAAAACTTTTTCTGTTTTAGGTATTGACAAATCCGAAAGTTTTTATTATAATATACAAGTCGTGAATATGGCTGTATAGCTCAGTTGGCTAGAGCACTCGGTTCATACCCGAGTTGTCACCGGTTCGAATCCAGTTACAGCCACCAGGCCCGTTGGTCAAAAGGTTAAGACACCGCCCTTTCACGGCGGAGATATGAGTTCAATTCTCGTACGGGTCACCAAAAAAGGCACATTCCAAAAGGGATGTGCTTTTTTGTTATATACGTCTGACGTTTGATATTTTTTATGCGTTTCCTCGGAGTTCATGATTAACTGCTGTCTCAACAAAGCTGTTGAGGCTCATGTTGTGTGCAGCAGCATATACTGCGGCACTGCGGTGGAGCTCAGGAGAAATCCTCACATTGAAGCTGCCCTTGTATGCCTTTTCCGGCTCGATGCCTTTTTCTTCACAGAGTATGAGGTAATCATCGACAGCTTCGTGAAAATCTTCAACAAGGTCTTTCGCCGTCTCTCCCTCATAGGAAATAAGTGCACGGATTCCCATGACCTTTCCAAAGAAGACGCCGTCGCTTTCAGAGAACTCCACGCTTCCGATATAGTCCTTGTATTTCATAGTATTGCTCATATAAGACCCTCCTCAGTCAGTGACTCAACCAACTGCTTGACCTGATATTCCAGTAATTCTTTTCTCGGATGCGGTTTGTGGAGCAAGATTGGCGCACGACCCTCGCAGTAAAACATAACTCTTGAACCGCTGGTTCTGCCTTTGTCTGAACGCTCGTATCCAAAGAATCCGAGAAGCCGCTCGGCTTCCTCAAAAGTAAAGTCCTTTGGCTTTGATTTGAGCTTCAGAATAAGTTTTTCTTTTTGCCCCATAACTGCACCGTCCTTTTTCTTCTACAGGTATTATACCATGCAGCAAAGAAAAATGCAACTGTTTTTAGTTGCATTTTCCGAAAAAAGCGTAACAGCTTTTCGTATATTCTATTCAGACGTATCCCTGTCCCCTCACAAAAACCTCTTCAGTGCTGCATAATAGTCCACTCTGTCATCGGTGAACCTATAGCATCCGCCGTCGGCTGAGTACCAGGTGATGATGTTATTTTCGTCAAGGGTGAACGAGTATTTGGTGCCGTCGACATAGAAGACGATTCCTCTTGTTACCACTCTTTCCATCGTTTCATCCGTGGGCTCGGTGAGCTGCTCCAAGGCATAGTACATATCAAGAAGCTCGGCTTTTGCCTGCTCATCCTCGATTATTGACCAGTCTTCCTCGATGCACTCCTCAGAATAATACGTTTCGGTTGCATATATCTCGTCAAGGTCATCAACAGTGTACCGGGGTTCAAGAGAAAGCTCTCCGACAACCTGCTTGACAACATAAGTGGGATAGTAGAAAACTACCTCCTTCATCTCGGAATAGTAATCCTTCCCGTCGGTCATGGCGAAGGTTCCGTCGCCAAGGGTTTCAGACTGCACGAGGTTGTCTTTGTTGAGATAGAACTCCATCTCCACTCCATTGTCACGATAGCTGATGATGAAGAAATCGGGACGGGTGAAGGCTTCGTCGGTGGGTTCAGTGACCTCCTCAAGAGTTCCGCAGAGGGAAACGAGGTATTCTATAATCTCTTCATCCTCGATTTTTATCGTATCCTGTCCGTCACGGGAGCCGTAATACTTGACTGTCATGCCTCTGTACTGCTTCTGGGATGCCTCTGCAATCTCTGAGAGCTCAGAATAGTAGTCGGTGCCGTATTTTGCCGAAAAAGCCTTCCCGCCAAGCGAGATTATGTTGCTTTCGGAAACCAGGAACTCAGTTTCCTCGCCGTCCACGGTCAGTGTCACCCTGCAGTAGCTGTCGCCGAGGGCTTCGTCAGAGGATTCGGTGTTATGTTCGAGCGACTCGCAGATGATCCGAAGATTGTCGAGGTCGTCAGGGTCGCTTGTTTCGTAGGTCTCTGAATTTTTTCCGGAAACGAATTCAAGAGTCGCTGTGCCGGTCACTTCGGAATCAAACTCCTCAAGCTTTATGAGCCTCTCAAACTGATCGTAATAGGCATAGCCGGAAGCAGCGGCAAACGTGCCGTTTTGACCTGAGAAGGTGTAATTTCCATCTGCGCCGTCCCAGGTGACTGTGGCGAAGCAGTCGATGGAGAAATAGTGGCTCTCGCCGTCAAGCTCAAAGCTGATGGTGTCTATTCCCATAAACGCTTCGTTCACAAGCTCCGCATCTGTGGGTTCGGTGATGTATTCAAGAGAATAATAAAGAGCAAGGTACGAGTTTACCTTAAGGGTTTCGTTGGTAAAGGTCGTTGTCAACCCGTCGCCCTCCTCGTCATGCTCGATGGTGATATAGTCGAAATCGTCCGCCGAGCAGGGCATCTCAACCGAAACTGTGGGAGTGAGGGAGTTTGCAACGTCCGAAAGAAGACTGTAATAATCGGTGCCGTCGTCAGGGGAACAGTATCCGTCATCAAGGAGAATCAGGTTCTCAGACGACACATAGAGCTCGAAATCGCCGTAGTAGTCGGAAAGAATGACCTTGTAGTAGGGAGAGGCAATTTTGCCGTCCGCTTCCGAGGTGTTGTATTCAAGCGACTCATAGGCTAAAATCAGCTTTTCGGCGGAGCTTTCGTCGGAGATGGTATACTCCGAATAGACGCCGTCGCCGTAGTACTCAAGTATCGCCACAGTCTCGCCAGCCGGCACTGCCGTCACGATCTCAGTAAACCCGTCGCCAATCTTAACTCTGAAGTCATAGCTGACGCCGTTAGTGAGCCCGGTGATGTTGACCTTGTTTTTCGAAACCGTCCCGGCAAGCTTCCAGGTTTCAGAGCTTGACCGCTTCCAGTAGACTGTATAGCTTTCATCGTCGGTGTCATCCCACGAAAGAGTGACCTTGCAGTCCCCGGCAACAGCCTCAAGCGAAGCATCCTCGCTTGCGAACGCCGTCAGAGACAGGCAGGAAACGACCACAAGCGCAGCTAAAACAATCGATAGCAGTTTTTTCATAACAATTCCTCCTCGAAATAGTATTTCTACTTATAATACAATTTACGGGGAGGAATTATTGCGTTGATGATAAAAAGTTTTTGCGAACCCTCTCCGTCTGCGCCTGCGGCGCATCCACCTCTCCCGGAGGGAGAGGCGAGAATTACGTTCTATCAAAGCTTTTCGTGAGGCTCAAATCTTGGCTCCCCCTCTGGGGGAGCTGGCAGCCACGAAGTGGCTGACTGAGAGGGCTTACCTCTTCGGATCTCTCTTTCTGCACTGATAGAAGTCGAGCTTTTCCTTGATGTTTTCGGGAATCTCTCTTCCTACCGGGCAGACGATGGCGTTTGCCATTCTTTCTGCGAATTTCTGGATGAATTCGATGTCGGCTACCATGTTTTCCGGCTTGATGATGTCGAGAGTGTCATAGCGGTTGTGGATGGTTGCAGTCGAGTTGCCGGAGTGGCGGGCGAAGCTGACTGCCGGAACGCCGTTGTCAGCGAACGGAGTAGAGTCGCTAGAGTAAACATCCTGCTTGACCTTCATGCTGACGCCCGATTCAAGCGCCATGTACTCGATATATCCGACAAGCTTTTCCTCAGTCGTGCAGCAGGCGAAGAATCTTCCCATTGTGCAGCCGATCATGTCAAGGTTTATGCAGAGGTCGATCTTCTCGAGCTCGTCCTTGTGATCCTCGCAGTAAGCCTTTGAGCCGAAGAGACCTCTCTCCTCGCTTCCGCACCATACGAAGCGGAGGTTGTTACGATGTGGAGTCTTTGCGAAATGCTCCGCAAGAGCCATGATTCCTACACTTCCTGACATGTTGTCATACATTCCCTTTGAAAGAATTACCGAGTCATAGTGAGCGGTGAAGATGATGGTTCTGTCCGTCTCGCCGTAGCCGGGAAGATCCATGACGACGTTTCTGCTCTCGCCCTCATATTCGGTCTGATCAACTGAGATGCTGGCTTCCTTCGGGTTGCCCTTCATGAGCTTCACTGCGTCCTTGGCGTTGATATTGACGCCTAAGATTTTTCTGCCCTTTGAGACGAAGGAGCGAAGCTCTTTCTTGTCGATGTCGTGGTCAGCATAGTGGACGTCGCCCGAATAGGTGATGAAGCCGACTGCGCCGTTGTCAAGAATATCCTGATAGGTCCAGTAGCCCATGCCGCCGTCGGTCATGACGATCTTGCCCCTGACGGTGGATAAGCTTGCCCTGTCAAGGTTCGGAAGATAGACGAAGGGCGCAGTAACGCTGCCGCTTCCGCACATAGCATAGCCGGTGCAGGGAATTTCCTTGCCGTCGATTACGAGGGAAGCGGAATGTACGTCGCCGAACTCGCTCTTGAACGGCTCGATATGAGCGTCTCCGCCGAATCTTGCACATCTGTCCCTGATGTACTCAGCGCACTTAAGCTCCTCCGCACTTCCTCCGACACGGATATATTCCGTTGCTCTGAACATTCTCATAATTTCACGTTTGGTCATTTTTTTGTGGCTCCTTATCATATTTGCATTGTCGCCTTGCGGCGACCGTGCTTCGCACGCCCTCTCAGTCAGCTTCGCTGACAGCTCTCCCAGAGGGAGAGCCAAGTTAATCCTCTCGCAAATCTCGGCTCCCCCTTTGGGGAGCTGGCTGCCCACAGGGCAGACTGAGAGGGCGCACGACCGAAGGGAGTGCGTTTCCTACAATTATACACCCCACCACTTGATTTTGCAACCCCAAGTATGCTATACTATTTCAGATTAAATGAGGTGATTTGATGGAACTTAGCGATAAGGCTCTTAAGATAGTTGAGATTTTGGAGGAGATTTACCCCGGGGCGCAGTGCTCTCTTGTGTACCAGAAGCCGCATGAGCTGCTGATTGCAACCAGGCTTTCGGCGCAGTGCACAGATGCGAGGGTCAATATGGTCACGGGTGCGCTTTTTGAAAGATTTCCTAACATCGAAGCCTTTGCGGCGGCGACGCCTGAGGAGGTTGAGCCCTACATACGCTCCTGCGGGCTGTATCACACGAAAGCCCGGGACATCGTGGCTCTTGCGAAAGCGCTCGAGGAAAACTATGGCGGCGAAGTGCCAGATACCCTCGAAGAATTGACAGCTCTGCCCGGAGTAGGGAGAAAAACCGCAAATCTCATCATGGGCGACGTCTACCACCAGCCCGCCGTCGTCACCGACACACATTGCATAAGAATCTGTAGGAGGCTCGGTCTCACGACCTCCGACAACCCGCTGAAAACCGAAATGGAGCTCAGAGCCATCCTCCCGATGGACCGTGCAAGCGACTTCTGCCACCGGCTCGTGAATTTCGGAAGAGACACCTGCACGGCGAGGAAGCCGAAATGCGAGGGGTGCCCATTGCGGGATTATTGCGAATTTGTCGGCTACGGAGGCTGATGCCTCCTGCGCCGACGCTATTTCAGGCTTCGCCTGAAATAGCACCCCTCAGTCAGCTTCGCTGACAGCTCCCCTTGACAGGGGAGCCATAACTACTCCTCGTATAATGTATTTACAGGTAATTTAAAGAGAACCCGTATGAAACC
>JAJQGJ010000017.1:92381-288130 GCA_021200565.1 Oscillospiraceae bacterium | reverse complement strand
GAGGTTTCATACGGGTTCTCTTTAAATTACCTGTAAATACATTATACGAGGAGTATCCTGTTTCGGCAGAGAGAATAAGTGGCAGGGCGGACCACTATAATACGGAGCTCGAAACGGCAAAGAAATTAGAGTCAGAGGGCAAGGTTCTCATTCTTGCTCCCGATGATACATGTGGTGTTGACACTCTCACAAAAGAAAAAGAGCCCCTTGATAAGCTCTACCAAAAGGGACTCAAGGATGCAGAAAAAATCCCGTCGTTTTTAAACTAAACGACGGGACGAATCAATTTTCGGGCGGAAGTACCTTATCTGAAATTTTTGAGAATGAGCGGGCGCAGGATGCAATCTTCTTTAAGAACTCATCCGGAGTATCACACTTCTTAGAAGTAAGCCATCTTTCGATTGTACAAACAAGGGCGTCGGCATAGAAATTGAGCTGAAAGTCCTCATATTCATCTAGAAGTTCGCCAAGGCTCGAACGCAAAGTTACACGAAGCATTTCTCTGACGTGATCAGAAAATGAATTCTGACCTTCAATCTGCAGAGCGGACTTATAGAATCTTCGGTTGTCATAAAGATAATGGCAGAGGACATTGAAAAGCTCCCAGCTTGATCTTGCAGAATTGTCTCTGACGAGAAGGAGAAACTCTGAATCAAATATCCAGTTAACAAGGTCATACTTGTCTTTGAAATGATAGTAGAAGCTCTTTCTGTTCATTCCGCATCTTTCGCATATATCAGTTACGCTGATTTTAGAGAAAGGTTCTTCGATCATCAGCTCTTTCAATGCAGATGCAAGCGCACGTTTTGTGATATTCGAGTCTGCCACTTTCATTCCTCCCTTCGTTCCTAGAAAAGACGCTAATAACATTGTACAAAAAATTCGACAAATTTTCAAGTGAAACATTCCGACAAATCACGGACAATCTAAGATTTTTGTCCAAACAACATAAGGAGGCTCTTAATGAACCTGAGTTGGAAAACCTGTTTGAAAGTTGTGGCAAGCGCAGCTCCGACAATTATATCTGTGGAATATTCGAAATCCCTGGTATGCTCATCTGCGTGCCTTTGTTCTCCGCAATCTATAAACTCATCAAAACTGATGTTGGTAAGAGAAACTGTGATAAGAGTAGGGAAGAGGAAAGTGAAGCTCCGGAAGCAGCCTTGGAAACAGAAATAGACAGTGAAACCTGATCAAAATTCACATCAGCGAGAAAAAATATCGCAAAACGTCTTGACAAAAAGAGGATTTGGATATAAAATAAAACTCGTTGATACGGGCTCGTGGCTTAGTTGGTAAAGCGCTGCGTTCGCAACGCAGAGAGCGTGGGTTCAAGTCCCATCGGGTCCACCAATAAACATGAAAAAGGCTCTGCCAGAACGGCAAAGCCTTTTTTGATGCAATTATTCCTTCTCTTCGTCATCGTCTTCCGTAATTTCCGGAGGAAGCTTTTTGACAATAGCGTAGTCTATCATATGATCCTGAACATTCTTGACGCTTATAGCCAGCCCACAAGATTCACATTCAAAGCTTTCGCCCTCTTCGGGAACTCTGCTTATAATCTCGCAGACAAAGCCGCTGAAGGTATCGAATGTATCCGTCGGAAGCGAAACTTCAAGAGCTTCTTCAACCTCTTCAAGCTCAGCGTATCCCTGGATGCACCATGAATCCTCATCTATCTGAGCAATGTCATCCGGCTTCGGGGGTGCTTCCTCCTCCTCAAGCTCACCGACGAGCTCCTCAATAAGGTCATGAAGCGTGACGATTCCGGACATTCCACCGTATTCATCCAAAACAACTGCGAAATAATTTCTGGTCTTTTTCATTTCTGCGAACAGCGCATTTGCACGCATCTCTTCTGGAACGAAATATGGCTTGTTGACAGCATGCTCCATCATGTAGCCGATGCTTCTGTTGTCAGAACGGAAATAGTCCTTCGTATCGAGAATCCCGACAACATTATCCGGCGAGTCCTGACATACCGGATAGTATGTATGCCGGCTCTCCATGATTGTCTTCGCCCAAGCCTCTTCGCCGTCCTCAATATAGAGGAATACAACATCTCTTCGCCTTGTGCTGACCTGTTCAGCCGTTGTGTCGGTGAAGTCGAAAACGTTGTTTATAAGCTCGCTTTCTTCCTCCATGATGGTTCCTTGCTCGTTGCCTTCAGCAAGCATCAGCTTGATTTCTTCCTCGGTAACCACGTCATCATCGCTATCCGGATCAATTCCAAGAAGCTTCAGAACTCCATTAGTAGACTTTGTAAGTAGCCAGACAAGCGGAGCGCATATCTTTGACATGACATACATAACTCCGGAAAGTCCAAGAGCAATCTGCTCAGTTTTTTTCATAGCAAGCCTTTTCGGGACGAGCTCACCGAAAACTATGCTGAAATAGGTGAGAAGAAGCGTTATGATAACGAGTATCACAGGATACACAATGCTTCTCGAAACGGGAAGCCCAACGCTTATAAGAAGCTGAGTAAGCGGGTCTGCGAAGTTGTCAGCCGCAAACGCACCGCCGAGTAGGCTTGCTAATGTTATAGCGACCTGAATTGTCGCCAGGAATTTTGCTGGTTCCTCAGTGAGCGAAAGAAGCTTCTTCGCTCGTTTGTCTCCCTCCTGAGCCATCTGCTTGAGCTTTGTGTCGTTCATAGAAATAACGGCAATTTCGGCACAGGAAAAAACAGAGTTAAACGCAATAAGTAAAATCTGCAATATAATTGCCTTAACCATGATTAGTATAAGATCCTTTCGTAAAAACAGTATGAAACACAAAAAGGCACAGCCTTGCACTTGAATTTTGTGAAGACCATACCTACTCAATCATTCTGTTTAAAACGACATAAGATGCTACTATATACTCAGTATTGTGGTCACAATCCCCATCGGAACTGTCATCCATCAAGTCTCACACTCCTAATAAATACTCGCCGGAAAATCCCGACTCCGATAAATATATCATATTCTCGAGGTTTTGTCAATAGGAAAATAAGGGACAAATGACTCAAAACGGTTAAATTTCAATCTTTCAATCAAGATTGCGAGCTCCCAGAGGCACAAGCCACAAATAATTCTGAAATATAATCCGATATTTTGTCAAATTACACACTTGAACATTAAGGATAGTATCTGATATAATAGAAAAAAAGCTTGGAGGTATTTATTATGATGAAAGTAAGAAAAGGCTACAATGTTGTTTATACTGTAGAAAGAAATACAGTCCGTGAGGGAAGCTCCGGCAACGGCAGAATCGTCTACACAGTCAGCGGCAACAAAATATACAACGGAACCAGCGGCTCGGTTGCCTATACCATTGATGGCAAGAACATCCGCCAAGGTTCCTCATCATACGGCTCTATAGTCTTCACCATCGACGGCAACCGTATCCGTGAGGGCTCCTCAGGACGGGGAAGCGTGGCTTATACGATAGACTGATTTCTTAGAAGAACTGCATCAGAGGAGGGCGGCAACTGCCGCTCTTCTTTTTCTTGCAAAAAATAACCTCCGAAAAATCGGAGGTTGGCGCGCCCGGGGGGATTCGAACCCACGACCTACCGGTTCGTAGCCGGGCACTCTATCCACTGAGCTACGGGCGCATTTGCAAGCGGTATTCCGCTCACAGTTAGATATAATAGCACACCGGTTTAAATTTGTCAAGGCTTTTTCTTCAATTTCTCTGCCAAAAACATACCCGTACAACTGTCACATTTTGTACCTCTATTTGCTATTGCAAAGAACTGAGCTTTTTGGTATAATAGGACAAGCAAGATTACATCCGTATAAGCTGCGGGACATATTACTTGTGAATAATTATGAATTACTGCTATGCGCTTGCGCATTTTTATTGATAAGGAGAAGGATAATGGCACTTACAAGAAATACTCAGTTGAGTTTGCCGTGTGTTGCAACAAGGGATTTCATCGTCATGCCTCACATGGCTTTGAAATTTGACGTGATGAGACCAAAGTCTGTAGTAGCTCTCAGAGAAGCTCTCTTGGGCGACAGACTTGTCTTCATGACAGCACAGCGGGATATAAACGTTTCAGATCCCACTATGAAAGACGTGTACGAAATAGGCACTGTTTGTGAAATAAAGCAGATTATAAACCTCAGTGAGGGAGCCTTCCGGGTAAGAGTTGAAGGTTTGTACAGAGCTAAACTGCTTGAATATTCCGATGACGGAACCAGCGTTCATGCAGTTGTCAGACCAATGAAGAATTACGGCAAAGATAAAATTCCTGATGAGGAAATTGCCGCTTTCTGCCGTGTAGTGAAAGCTGCGTTTGAGGGATATTCATCTGTCGTTCCAAGAATGCCTGATGAACTGAAGCACGCTGTTATGACAGCAGACGACCCGATGGTGCTATTCGAAAATATAGCTTTCAATATTCCGATGCTCACTGAAGATCGCCAGCAACTTCTTGAAGCAAATACTCTAAGTGAAAAGCTGTCAATAACTCTTGCGCTTCTCACAAGAGAGACCCAGGTTCTGTCTATCGAAAACGACATACATACCAAGGTCAGCGAAGCTATGGACAAAGGTCAGAGAGAGTATTATCTCCGTGAGGAGCTCCGCATAATCAAGGATGAGCTCGGCGAAACTGACGACTTGGACGAAGAAGCTGAGGAGTATGCCGAAAAAATATACAATCTTAAGCTAAATGAGGAATGTACTGAAAAGCTCATTTCCGAGGCTGAAAGACTCACGAAGATGCCGTATGGCTCTCAGGAGGCGGCAGTCATAAGGAGTTATCTCGATACCGTTCTGGAGCTTCCATGGAATGTTGAAACCGAGGATAATCTCGATATTGAGAAGGTGTCTGCACAGCTCGACAAAGACCACTATGGAATGAAAAAGGTAAAGGAGAGAATCCTTGAGCTTCTGTCAGTCAGAGCTCTCAACAGTGATCTAAAAGGACAGATCATCTGCCTTGTAGGACCTCCAGGTGTCGGAAAGACTTCTATAGGCAAATCAATAGCAAATGCTCTTGGGCGAAAGTATGTAAGAGTTTCCTTAGGTGGCGTCAAGGACGAAGCAGACATTCGTGGTCACAGAAAGACCTACATAGGCTCAATGCCTGGCAGAATCATAAATGCAGTCAAGCAGGCAGGCTCAAGCAATCCTCTGATTCTTCTTGACGAGATTGACAAGATGGCAAACGATTTCAGAGGAGACCCTGCGAGTGCAATGCTTGAGGTTCTCGATAGTGAGCAAAACAAGGAGTTCAGAGATCACTATATCGAATTGCCATTCGATTTGTCTCACGCACTCTTCATAACAACAGCCAACAATATCGACACAATATCGCCTCCGCTTCTTGACAGAATGGACGTTATTGAGCTTTCAAGCTATACCCGTGAGGAAAAGTTTGAAATTGCGAAGCGTCATCTCGTTCCTAAGCAGGTTAAGCTCAACGGCTTGAATGGTAATAAAATAAGATTCACTGATGCAGCACTCTATGAGCTGATTGACTATTACACAAGAGAAGCCGGAGTAAGAACCCTTGAGAGGCTTCTTGCAACAATCTGTCGCAAAGCAGCAAAGGAGATCGTCACCGGCGAATCACACAGAGTCACTGTAACTGCCGAGGCGGTTGAAAAATATCTCGGTGTAAGAAAGTATCTCGAAGACCTGAAATCTGATAAGCCACAGGTGGGCGAAGTCAACGGTCTTGCATGGACTTCCGTAGGTGGAACCCTGATGCCACTTGAAGTGCTTTCAGTTCCCGGCAAGGGTGCCATTGAACTGACAGGTTCTCTGGGTGACGTCACGAAGGAAAGCGCCAAGATCGCCGTAACATTCACAAGAAGTGTCGCTGACAAATACGGCATTGATAGCGATTTCTATCAGAAGAGAGATATTCACATCCACGCTCCCGAGGGTGCAGTTCCGAAGGATGGTCCTTCAGCCGGAGTTACACTTGCGACTGGAATAATTTCCGAGCTTTCCGGGCTCAAGGTTCGTTCTGATGTTGCTATGACTGGAGAAATAACTCTTCGTGGCAAGGTTCTTGCAATAGGTGGACTCAGAGAGAAAACTATGGCTGCATATAAATCCGGAATTAAGACTGTCATAATTCCCGCAGCAAACAAGCCTGACCTCGAAGAAGTCGACGACAAGGTAAAGCAAGGTTTGGACTTCGTATTTGCAGACACAATCGAAGACGTACTTGACGTTGCACTTATTCAGGAACAGCTTGAACAGAGACATCAAGTTAATGCAGCTGCTTTCAGACAGATTGAAAAAGCTCCGATGGGGGTGAGGCTTGATGCTACCAGGTAATTGGTTCGATAACGCAGACTTCTATGCAGCATACGGAACCTTTGAGCAGCTTCCAAAGCCTGAAAAGCCTGAAATTGTCTTTGTAGGGCGGTCAAACGTCGGGAAATCCTCACTAATAAATAAGATTTTTTCGAGGAAATCTCTGGCTCGTGTCAGCTCAGAGCCGGGAAAGACGAGAACCATCAACTTCTACAATCAAGGGAAGATTTACTTTGTAGATCTTCCCGGCTACGGCTATGCCAAGGTTTCGAAATCGGATAAGGAAAGATGGAATAAGCTCATTTCAGGCTATCTTTCCGACCCCGAGCGTGACATTGCGATAGTATTTTCACTTATAGACATGCGCCACCCTCCGACAGCAGACGACATCACAATGATAAACTTCCTGATCGATGCGGAGCTGCCTTTCTGTATTGTACTTACAAAGTCTGATAAACTTAACAAGTCAGAGAGAGCAGCACGTCTTGAAGCTCTTAAGAGTGAGATACCTTACTTCTCTCAGATAACTATTATTCCGTTTTCGGCATTAACTGGAGAGGGTACAAAGGAAATCAGAGAAGTCATCGGAGAGGTTGTGGATGAAGAGGCTTAAATTTCGCCAATCTTTCACAAATACTTTCAGAAAGGTCTTTACTTTTTACATTCAATATGTTAAAATGTATTCGTACGGAAGACAAATGTAAAATATTGACCCAGATATTAAAAAGGTGATAACATGAATCCAAAATCAAATCAGAAGCATATTGAAGACCTCTATGCAGCAATGCTTACACTTGAAACACGTGATGAATGCGAAAAGTTTCTGGCTGATTTGTGCACCGCCATTGAAGTCGACACTCTTGCTCAGCGTTTTGAGGTTGCAAAGATGCTTAAAGAAGGGCATATCTATGCCGACATTGTAGTAGCCACCGGTGCATCCACAGCAACAATAAGTCGTGTCAACAGATCTATCAATTACGGAGTAGGTGGATACGACATCGCACTTGGAAGACTCAAAGAAGAAAAGGAAAGCGAGCAGTGACAAGCATTTACGGCATTTTTGCCGACTATTATGACCGGTTCACCCGAAATGTGAGCTATGTTTCTTATGCTGACAGAATCGACAATATCGTTATGAACAGGCATAAGAAGCGTGGCGGTCTCGTGGATCTGGGCTGCGGAACCGGAACGCTGGATTTGCTATTAGCTAAAAAAGGCTATTCAGTAACTGGAATTGATGGTTCATCAGAAATGCTGACTGTTGCAGAGAAAAAGCTGAGAGATTCAGGGCTCAGAGCGTCACTTGTCCGTCAGGATATGACGAGATTTGCTCTTCCGAAAAAGGCAGATGTTATAGTATCAACTCTTGATTGTATCAATCATTTAAGCTCCGCTGATGCAGTCCTGAATACATTCAGAAGAGTCTCCAAGAATCTTCGTCACGGCGGCATTTTTGTCTTTGACACGAATACAATTTACAAACACAGAAACACACTCGGTAATAATTGCTTTATATTTGATACTGACGATGTATACCTCGGCTGGCAGAATGATTACAGACATAGTGATGAGAGCGTTCTCATTACGCTTGACTTTTTTGTCAAAGGCGGGAAAGACAAAATCAGTCGCTTCACAGAGTCATTCAGGGAAAGAGCGTATCCTGTCAGAAATATTTTTGGCATACTGATAAAGTCGGGACTGATTCCGCTCGAAATTTACGACGGCATCAGCTATAAGCCTCCGAAGAGAAATTCGGACAGAATTCTTTTCGTTGCAGGGAAGCTTTGAAATAAGGAAGATACAAATGGGAAGAATTGTAAGGACAATTTCAAAAGATGCATCAGTTGTCTGCTCCGCCATTGACGGGACAGACATCGTCTCTGAAATAGAGAAAATTCACAAAACCTCTGCAGTTGTCACAGCTGCACTCGGAAGACTTGCACTTGGAACCTCGCTTATTGGCTTTGGTCTAAAGGACGAAGGCGACAGCGTAACACTTCGCATAAGCGGTGGGGGACCAATAGGAAGTCTTACAGCAGTTTCTGATTATCTTGGGAATGTGAAGTGCTACTGTGATAACAATATCGTGGAAATTTCCCTGAAGCCGAACGGCAAGCTTGATGTTGGCAGCGCTGTAGGCACTGATGGTACTCTTTCCGTCATAAAGGATTTGGGGCTTAAGGAGCCCTATATTGGTCAGACTGCACTTGTCAGCGGTGAAATTGCCGAGGACATCACTGAGTACTTCGCTGAAAGTGAACAGACCCCAACCGTCTGTGCTCTTGGAGTGCTTGTCAATCCTGACCTGACAGTCAAGCGTGCTGGCGGTTTTCTACTCCAGCTTCTGCCATTTGCTCCTGATGAGTCTATCGATATAATCGAGAAAAACATTTCCAAAATTTCAAGTGTAACAAGCCTTATGGAGCAGGGAATGAGTGCTGAAGATATAGCAATGCTGACTCTTGACGGTCTTGAACCTGACGTTCTTGACGACTTTGAAGTCGGCTACCGCTGCGACTGTTCTCGTGAGAGAACCGAGAGAATACTTAAGAGCCTCGGAGAAAAAGAGCTCAGAGAGCTTTCGCAGGATGAAACAACCGAAGTAAAATGCCATTTTTGCGGAAAAGCATATAATTTCACCTCCGAAGAAATTCTTGCTCTGATTGAAAATTAGGTATTGACAAATGCTCTTTTCTCGTGTATAATACTGAAGTCGGTTGTGAGAATGACCGACAACACATGGTGTCATAGCCAAGTGGTAAGGCGTAGGACTGCAACTCCTTGACCCCCGGTTCAAATCCGGGTGACACCTCCAGAACTCCCCGATCATATGACCGGGGAGTTTCATTTGTATCTTACTTTTATTTCAGTTGCTCGCCCCTGCGATATGCCAGTGGGGAAGTGCCGGTGACTGCCTTGAACTGCCTGCAGAAATGCTCTACGTTCTGGTATCCGCAAAGGCTCGCTATTTTCTGCGAGTTGAAGTTTGTCGTAACCAGATAGTTCTTAGCGAGGTCGATTCTCATGTTGACAACATCCTGCATGCAGGAAACACCAAACTGCTTCTTATAGATGTTCTGAAGATAACCGGTGCTCAGATGCAGCTTTTCAGCCATTATGTCTACAGTCCAGTGGAAATATGGCTTGAGCCTTATTTCATATCTCAGGTCAATAAGTGCTCTCTGCTGGTCGGTAATCTCGCTTTCCACAGCTGACTCCTTTATTTTCCAAAGGAGCATCCTTAGAAGCATTGAGATTGACATAGTGGAATACTCAAACCTGAAAAAGTTCTCCATCGACAGAAGCTCAAACAGCTTCTGAAAGCTTTCGGGAGAATTCAGCTGAACCAGTGTCTCCGTCGGGACATTATCATCCGTCACAAAGCTTTCATCAGTCCTGAACCTGACATAATCGTTGACATAGGGAGCATTATATGCCTGATAGTATGCGAATGTATTCGGAGGATAAAGGATTGCGCTGTTTGGGTGGCAGACAACATCTCCTGACGGCAGATGAAAGAGTGCAGGTGACTTGACATACAAAAGAAGCCAATAATCGCTTTTCACTCCGTAAACGAAATCGTCAGGATGAGTTGCATTGAGCTGCATGAAAGTTATATCGATCATTTTAGTCCTCCAAACCACTTAATAATATACCGCCAGTAGTCTCAGTATGAATCATTTTTCCCTAAAAGTCAAGTGCAATCTGAACATTTCTGATGAGAATCCATCAATGATTTGTGAAATTATATTCAGAATGACATGCGATTTGCGACTTTGCTATTGCAAAAATATCTGCGATGTGCTAAAATGTATACATAGTATTTTTTGTGGGTGGGATTTTGATGAACACTAAAAGAGTAATTTGCGTAATATTGGCAGCTATATTGATGGCTATGTCTGCAATGAATGTTTTTGCAGCTTCTTCCGTTACTGTGTTGTCAGCAACAGGTAGTACTGTCGCTCAGGGTGGCACAGTTACGGTTTACATAACGTTATCTGATGATACTGGAATAGTCTCAGGCAATGTTTTGCTATCTTATAACACCGAACAGCTGACCTACATCAATTCGCAGATCAGCAGCAGTTATGTATCCAGTGCAACCTCTGCTGGCGGCATGGTACTCATGACCATCAGTAACCAGACTGGCAGCAACATCAGTGGCACGATTGCAATTATTTCGTTTACCGCTACTGCTGATGCATACACGCAGTGCTATTTGAGCGTATATGCAAGTGACTGCGTCGATTCTTCCGGAAATGCCGTGACGGTCAACAGCAACACCACTGTTATTGTAGTTTCAGATGAAGACGGAAACACTGAAGCGAGCTCATCTGATGAAGATGATGTTGACGTCGATCTGTCCGACGATGAGGACGAGGTTATTCTTGATGAAGATGAAAACGATGCTGCTGTGACCACATCAACAACCACAGCTGCTACCACCACAAAAGCCACCACTACCACAACCCGTTCCACAACAACAGCTGCCACTACGACAACCAAGGCAACCACCACAACAGCCGCAACCACGACTACGGAAGCAACTACAACAACATCGGCTACCACCACTACAGAAGCCACCACTACCACTACCGAAGCATCCACCACCGAGGCTACAACATCCGAAGAAATTGTTAGCTCAGGTTCAGATGTAACTCTCGTTTCATCAGATGAAGCAGAAGCATTTGCAGAGGTTGATGATACCGGCTCTGAAAGTTCAAGCAAAGCATCAGCCCAGACGATAGCCATCGTAATTGTGGTACTTTTGCTCACCATTGCAGGAGTAACTGCCCTCGAAGTGTTCAGAAATAAAAGCTAAAATTAGCAGTATAGGAGATTCAAATGCAACAAACACTTTCAAAAATATTCAATAAAAAGGTCATTCTCACGATTCTCATAGCAATAGTCGCTATTATTCTTCTGGCAAACTGCATCGTCGTTGTTTCTGCCGGACATACCGGAGTTCTCGTTACTTTAGGCAAGGTTGAAGAAACGGTATGGCAGGAGGGACTTCACTTCAAAGCTCCGTTTATTCAGGATGTTATCGAAATAGACAACCGCATCACCAAGCTCGAAGTTTCAACTGAAGCCTTCTCAAAGGATCTTCAGACAGTTTCAACAACCCTTGCCATCAACTATCGTGTTGACACAAGCATGTCCTACAGCATTTACAAGAACGTTGGTAGCTCTTACGAGATGGTTCTTATAACACCGGCGGTCAACGAAGTTCTGAAAGCAACTGTCGCTCAATACACAGCAGAGGAGAGCGTTACAAATCGTACACTCATCTCTGATGGTCTTTTGGATGGTCTCAATGAAAAGCTGAATGACAGCGGACTCTACATTACTGATGTAAATATCATCGATTTTGACTTTTCGGAAGCATACATTACCGCTATTGAAGAGAAGCAGGTAGCACAGCAACAGCTTCTCAAGGCTGAAACCGAAAAAGAAACGACAATAACCAATGCGGAAGCTGAAGCGGAGGCTATGAAGATTCAGGCGGAGGCGGAAGCAGAGGCAAACAGAATCCTTTCGGAGTCCATTTCTGATGAACTTGTTGAGTACTACAAGATTGAAAAATGGGATGGCAAGCTTCCGACAATCACGGGCGGCAGTTCAATGATGCTCGACGTCAGCTCAATTCTTGATTCCTCTGACATAGGCTCTGACTCTGAAACAGCTTCTGAATCTGAAGCTGAGTAATACTGATATGAAGTTTTTTAGAAGAACACTTTCTATAATTCTGATAGCGACGGTTGCGCTGACTTTGTGCAGCTGCTCGCTTTTCGATACTGTAACTGCCTATGGGCTCTATTCAAGGGCTGTAAAAAAGCTCGCAAAAGCCGGCGGTTATAACGCTGATTGCGTGATGACGATGTCCTTCGACATTCTCGGGGAAACAATCTCTACTGATACCGAGATGAATATCAAGGAGAATTCAACCGGCACCCAGATCACCACTGAGATCGATGGCGAAGAAATAATAAGCACCTTTATTGACGAAAAGGTCTATGTCGAATATAGCGATACTCTGGTCTACTATACTGTTGCCGACAGTGATTCAACTGAGTCAATAGGGGATGTCAATATTCCTGAGCTCGCTGAAGAGATTTTTGAAAATATCAGCGTTACTGTAAACGACGACGGTACAAAGCAGATTGCGATTGTCCTGGAGAGCGAAAACGCAGAAAGCATCTTAGGCTCATTTGTTAGTGACCTTGAAGATCTCGTTTTCGACGACATAATCTACATCATGATTTTTGATAAGAATAACAATCTCTCCTTGATGACTTTAACATGCAGTGCATCAATAGATGTCCTCGGCTACACCATGACCGGCTATGTCAATGCGGTGTACACCTTCATCGATTTCGGCACAGTTCCAGAGTTTGAGCTCGGACATGACGAAAGCGAATTTGAGTATGGCGGGGAATACAGCGGTTGATCTTTCCGTGAGAAAAAAATCTGAATTCAGCTATTGACAACTGAGTTTCAATGTGGTATTATATTGAGGCTGTGAATTTTTGCGGCTTCAATAATATGGAGAGGTATCGAAGCGGTCATAACGAGGCGGTCTTGAAAACCGTTTGGTCAAAAGCCACAAGGGTTCGAATCCCTTCCTCTCCGCCATCGCCAAACGACGCATTTGCGTCGTTTGATTTTTTTATTTCTCGGAAATTTTGAAAATATTCAAAATAAGGCTTGACAACCACCGGCATATGGTGTATACTAATCTCAGTTAGCTAAGGCTAACTTATTTTAGAACTGATAGTTAGCAATCGCTAACTTATATTACAGAGGTGATATTATGTCAGAAGAGATGTTAGTTAAGCATTGTGCTCCAACTATGGCGGGAATCAAAACAGCTGCTATTTTCAACTATCACTATGAAGATGAGCGCTCGCTTCACGAAAGCGTTTGCAGCTTCAATAAAATCATGACCCCAAAAGGTATGTGCATGATACCTCTGAAACGTAAAAACAACACAGCGCTTATTTACCTGTATAGACCAGGTATGCTGAAAGATGATCTGTCTGACAACTTAGGCAAGAGCATTCTTGACGAAATAGGGTATCCTACAAGTAATATAAACAGATGCCTCTGGAAGCTTAGGGACAGACTCTCTGAGTCTTCGGAATTTCCGCATGAAATCGGACTTTTTCTGGGGTATCCTCCGGAGGACGTAAAAGGCTTTATTGATAATAAAGCAGAAAATTCAAAGTGCGTCGGCTTCTGGAAGGTATATGGCGACGAAAAAGCCGCCAAAGAAAAATTCCAACAATACAGACAGTGCATCGGCAGCTATTGCAAGTATTACAATACATATCATTCAATCGAAAGACTTCTTGTGGCTACATGAATTCTGATATAGTGAAGAAATTTCTTCTTGCCAGGCACTTGGTGCGGCGCTGGTGTAAGCAATCATGATACACGTGGCGATAAACTCTCCACAAAAGAAATCCGGCTAGGAAAATGTCCTAACCGGATTTTCTTCATTTATTCAGTTATACCTCAGGACAAGTAATCTCCATAATCTTCTCAATAATCAGATGCAGCGACTGGCTCTGGATATTGTCGGCAGCTTTATAGTAGACCTCTTTGCCTTCACGCCGGCTGGTGATAAGACCGCTCGCTTTCAGGAGCTTTAAGTGATGAGAGACAGCCGGACTGGTCATTCCCATAAGCGCAGAGATGTTGATGACACACTCTTCACAATGGAAGAGGAGCCAGAAAATCTGCACTCTGCTGCAATCGCCGAGCTGTTTGAACATGTCGGCAACCGCCTGAAAATCGGTTTTCTCAAGGGTTTCCTTCAAAGATTCTATATCATATTCATCGTTATGATGATGTGGGAGCAGTTCTTCAGGCATTATTTTATCTCCTTGCGTTGTATTATGGCTATATTATACCACAATATATTTGGTTAGGCAAGGCTTATTGAAAGTCAATACCGCAACAAATGTCGATATTCTCAAAAAAATTGATTTTCCTATTGACAAACATGCAGAGACAGCATATAATGATATTGGACATTTAAACGACTGCTTAATCGTTTAATACTGCTAATCCAATTATTACTTAGGAAAGGTGATTCAGGATGAAGAAAACCTACAATATTGAAGTTGATTGCGCAAATTGTGCCAATCTTATGGAGAACGCCGCAAAAAAGACCGCCGGCGTTATGAATGCTGTTGTGAATTTCATGACACAAAAAATGATCGTTGAATTTGAAGAGGGCGTAAACGAGGCTAAGGTTATGAAAAACGTTCTCATGGCTTGCCGCAAAGTTGAGCCTGATTGTGAAATAGAAATCTGAGTTAAACAGGCAAAGGGGAATTGATATGACAAAGAAGCAAAAGAAAATGCTTGCAAGGATTCTTATCACATCGGTGATGATGATTCTTCTGATGATACTACCCGTCTCTGGCATACCGCAGTTTGCCTTTTACCTGATTGCATACATAATTATTGGATATGACATACTCATGAAAGCCATCAGGGGAATTCTAAACGGAAGAGTATTCGATGAAAATTTTCTGATGGCAATAGCCACCGTCGGAGCATTTGCACTTGCAATTTATGAAAAAAGCGGTGAATACAGCGAAGCTATCGCTGTCATGCTGTTCTATCAGATTGGAGAGCTGTTCCAGAGCTACGCTGTTGGAAAAAGCCGCCGCAGTATAAGCGATCTGATGGACATAAGACCTGATTATGCAAATATTGAGATTGATGGTAAGCTCACTCAGGTTTTGCCGGACGAAGTTGCTATTGGAAGCACAATAGTCGTTCAGCCAGGCGAGAAGATTCCGATTGACGGAGTTATCGAAGATGGTGTATCAAGCCTGAACACATCCGCTCTTACAGGTGAAAGCCTGCCTCGGGATGTCCATACAGGCGATGAGGTCATCAGCGGCTGCATCAATATGACGGGCGTTCTGAAGATAAAAACTACAAAGGGATTCGGCGAATCGACCGTGTCCAAAATCCTCGATCTCGTTGAAAACGCCAGCTCACGTAAATCTAAATCAGAAGACTTTATCTCAAAGTTTGCGAGAATCTATACTCCCACAGTATGTGGTTCTGCACTTGCGCTCGCTATAATCCCTCCGATAATCAGGCTTCTGATGGGTCTTCCTGCCGAATTCGGCGACTGGATCTACCGTGCGCTAACCTTCCTTGTAATAAGCTGTCCTTGCGCATTGGTCGTAAGTATACCGCTGAGCTTCTTTGCAGGAATAGGAGGAGCGAGCAAAGAGGGAATACTCATCAAAGGCTCGAACTTCCTTGAAACTCTCTCTGAAACAAAATGCATAGTTTTCGATAAGACTGGAACCCTCACCGAGGGCTCGTTCGAAGTCAACGGCATCCATCATGGCACTATAGACAATTCTCAGCTCATAGAGCTTGCGGCGCTTGCTGAAAGTTCATCATCTCACCCAATAAGTAAAAGCCTTCAGCATGCTTATGGCAAAGAACTTGACAGAAAGAGAGTCTCTGATATTTCTGAAATAAGCGGAGAGGGCGTTACCGCAGCAGTAGACGGTCATACAGTAGCTGTCGGAAACGCAAAGCTTATGCGAAGAATCGGCAGCGAATACATCTCCTGTCACTCAATAGGAACTATAATCCATGTAGCAGTCGACGGCAGATATTGTGGGCATATAGTTATTTCAGATGTAATCAAGCCAAATTCGAAAGAAGCTATCAGATCTCTCAAGCAGAGCGGAATCGATAAGACAATCATGCTCAGCGGCGATTCAAAGTCCGTAGCCTTAAGTGTCGGCAATGAGCTGGGAATAGATGAAGTCCATGGCGAACTGATGCCAGATGATAAGGTGTCCAAGGTCGAAGAGCTTCTTGAGTCGAAGCACAGCGGCAAGCTCGCTTTCGTAGGCGACGGCATCAACGATGCACCGGTTCTTTCAAGAGCTGACATAGGAATTGCAATGGGCGCAATGGGCTCAGATGCTGCAATAGAAGCTGCTGATGTAGTGCTTATGGATGACGATCCGTTAAAAATATCGAAAGCCATCAGAATTTCCAAAAAGTGTCTCAGAATAGTCAAGGAAAATATAGTATTCGCTATAGGTGTCAAGCTTATCTGCCTAGCCTTAGGGGCACTTGCAATGGCAAGCATGTGGCTTGCAATATTTGCAGATGTTGGCGTAATGGTATTGGCTGTATTGAATGCCATAAGAGCATTATTTGTTAAAAAGTTATAATTTTTATCCTGTCATGGTGGTTACATACTATGGCAGGATTTTCATATCATCACTTCAATTTCGCCTGTTTTCGCCTTTAAAAGTTATTCTTTTTCTTGCATAACGCCGAATTTTATATTTACTCTTGAAATCATCCCGGCAAATTGGTATATTAGGAGTGTGTAAATGTGATTTGTATAATGGGAATGTAAAAGAAAAGATTCGTCTTGAAAGGACACTTATGGACTTAGCTCATATTATTTCTCTTGTCGGCGGAGTGGCATTCTTTCTCTTTGGAATGGAAACGATGGGAAACGGTCTTAAAAGCCTTGCTGGAAACAGGATGGAGGACATTCTATGGAGGCTTTCTTCTCCTGCAATTAAAGGCTTCTTCCTTGGAATACTGGTCACAGCCGTAATTCAGTCTTCAGGTGCTACAACAGTCATGGTTATAAGCTTCGTTAGTGCAGGAATGATGACGCTTGCTCAGGCTATTCCTATAGTCCTTGGCACCAATATCGGTACTACTATGACCGGCTGGATTCTCTCAATTTCCGGCTCTGAAAGCGTTGCCGGTCAGCTTTTGTCTACAGAGGTTCTTATAGCGGTATTTGCAACCATTGGTGCAATTCTCTATATGTTCACAAATAAGAACTCGACCAAGAGCATCGGGCTTGTGCTTCTGGGGCTAGCTACTATTCTTTTGTCGATGTCTCTTATCAGCGATTCTGTCGACCCACTGAAGGAAAATGAAGCATTCCAGAATATTCTTCTTCTGTTCAAGAATCCGATTTTAGGCATTCTTGCCGGCATATTCGTAGCGGCAATAATTCAGTCCTGCTCCGCTGGCGTCGGTATTTTGCAGGCACTTTGTACATCTGTTGTAATTCCATACAGTGTATGTCTTCCTTTGATTTTAGGTATAAAAATAGGCGCAAGCTCTCCAGTACTGATTGCAATGGTGGGCAAGAATAAAAACTCAAAACGAACGGCGTTAGTATATCTCATTGCAAATATACTTACTGCTGTGGTTGCTTGTATTGTTATTCTTCCCATAAATGCAATTACCGGAGGGCTTTCATTTATGAATGAAAGTTCAACCACAACCGGCATAGCACTTATGAACTCGGCAATCAGTATTGTCGGAATGATTGTGCTTCTGCCAGCGAGCAAGCTTATCGAAAAAATATGCTACATACTCATCAAGCCTGATCCTTCCGAAAGCGAAGACCTTAGTGAGATTGACTCTTTGGATGAGAACCTCCTTGACAATGTTCCTGCTGCAATCGAGGTCAGCCGCAAAGCTGCGCTCAAGATGTGCGATATAGCAAGAAAGAATATTTTCCGCTCAATCAGGCTAATCACTGAGTATGATCGCTCCAAATATCAGAAGGTCGCAGAAAAAGAAACTCTCTGTGATAAGTACGAGGACAAGCTCGGAAATTACCTTGTCAAAATAGGGAAAAACGTGATGGATGAAAAGCAGCAGGCTATTTCGAGTGAGCTTCTCAGTGTAATAGGCGACTTTGAGAGAATAAGTGACCACGCTGCAAACATCGCCGAGAACGCTGAAGAGATTCACGAAAAGAAGATTATATTCTCGGGAGAGGCTTCAAATGAGCTTCAGCTTCTAACTGATGCCGTCAGCGAGATAATCAATCTTGCCTCATCTGCGTTTGTTGAAAGAAGGCGAGATCTTGCAGTAAAGGTTGAACCGCTCGAAGAAACCATTGACGAAATGGCAAAGGTAATCAAAAACAACCACATCGAACGTGTTCAGTCCGGCGCTTGCACGATTGTAACAGGCTTTGTATACAGTGATCTACTCACCAACTTCGAAAGAGTTGCAGACCACTGTTCGAATATAGCGCTTTCTGTTCTTCATAGTTATGATCTGAATGCAGAAGGGCATACATATGTCGCACAGATTCCCGATTCTCCAGAATTCAAGCAGAATCTTGACGACTACAGAAAGAAATATCTCTATGCAGTAGCAAAGAGTAAATAAATAACGCAAAGGAGCAATCACCATGTTTTTTGAAGAGCTGAAAAACTTTGATCCGGAGGTAGCCGCATCGTGCGAACGAGAGCTTTCCCGCCAACGCCATAACATCGAGCTTATCGCTTCGGAGAATATCGTCTCTGAGGGAGTTCTTCTGGCAGCAGGAAGCGTACTCACAAATAAGTATGCCGAAGGCTATCCCGCAAAGAGATACTACGGCGGCTGTCAGTATGTAGATGAGGTTGAGGAAATAGCGAGAGAGCGTGCCAAGAAGCTTTTCGGAGCAGAGCATGCAAATGTCCAGCCTCACAGCGGCGCAAATGCAAACCTTGCAACATTCTTTGCACTCCTGCAGCCGGGAGACACCGTTCTTTCCATGAGCCTTGCTCACGGCGGACATCTTTCTCACGGTTCACCGGTCAACATCTCCGGCAAGTACTTCCATATAGTTCCTTACGGAGTTTCCGATGAAACACAGACTATTGACTACGATGAAGTTGAGCGCCTTGCACTCGAATGCAAGCCTAAACTCATTCTGGCTGGTGCATCTGCTTACCCGAGAATCATAGATTTCAAGCGCTTCAGAGAGATTGCAGACGAAGTCGGAGCATACCTGATGGTCGACATGGCACACATAGCCGGACTCGTAGCTGCCGGGCTTCATCCGAGCCCGATTCCTTACGCTGATGTCGTGACAACGACTACTCATAAAACTCTCAGAGGTCCCAGAGGCGGACTTATCCTTTGCAAGGAGCAGTATGCCAAAGCTATTGACAAGGCAATCTTCCCGGGAACACAGGGAGGACCGCTTATGCACATAATTGCTGCAAAGGCAGTCGCATTTGGCGAAGCTCTCACCGACGAATTCAAGGAATATCAGAAGCAGATTATTGTAAACGCTCAGACTCTTGCGAGCGAATTCACCGCTCACGGAATCAAGCTTGTTTCCGGAGGAACTGATAACCATCTTATGCTTCTGGATTTAAGAGGAACCGGTGTCACCGGTAAAGAGCTTGAGCACCGTCTTGATGAGGTTCATATCACCGCTAATAAGAATGCTATCCCGAATGATCCTGAGAGTCCGTTCATCACAAGTGGCTTGAGAGTCGGCACTCCTGCCGTCACAACAAGAGGCTTCAGCGAAAACGAAATGAAGCTCATCGCAGGTTGGATATGCGACTGCATCACCGATTTCGATGCAAACAAGGAAAGAATCACAAATGAGGTTGTCTCACTTTGCGAGAAGTTCCCGATATATCAATAAGTAATTCCCTAAGAGGTGAATATCATGAAAACCGATATTGAAATCGCTCAGGAATGTCAGATGCTTCCCATAACGAAGATTGCTGAAATAGCCGGAATTGATGAGGATTCGATTGAACAGTACGGCAAGTATAAAGCCAAGGTCGATCCGAAAATTCTGAATGACAGTTCAAGAAAGAACGGCAAGCTTATACTCGTTACCGCAATCACCCCAACTCCGGCAGGAGAGGGCAAGACTACAACCACAATAGGTCTTGCGGATGGTCTCAGAAAAATAGGGAAGAACTCTGTAGTTGCTCTCAGAGAACCGTCTTTAGGTCCTGTTTTCGGAATCAAGGGCGGAGCTGCAGGCGGCGGCTATGCCCAGGTTGTCCCGATGGAGGATATAAACCTTCACTTCACCGGCGACTTCCACGCTATCGGCGCTGCAAACAATCTCCTTGCTGCTATGATCGACAACCACATTCAGCAGGGAAATGCTCTCGGAATCGATCCAAGAAGAATCACCTGGAAGAGATGTGTCGACATGAATGACCGTCAACTAAGATTCATTGTTGACGGCTTGGGAGGAAAACCAAACGGTACTCCTCGTGAAGATGGCTTCGACATCACTGTTGCGAGTGAAATTATGGCTGTGTTCTGCCTTGCGAGCTCTATCGACGACCTGAAAGAAAGACTCGGCAGGATAATAATCGGCTACACCTATTCGGGGGAACCGGTCACTGCATCTCAGCTCAAAGCAGTAGGTGCAATGGCAGCTCTTCTCAAGGACGCCTTGAAGCCTAATCTCGTTCAGACTCTGGAGCATACACCAGCACTCGTCCACGGCGGACCTTTTGCCAATATCGCCCACGGCTGTAACTCAGTCCTTGCAACAAAGCTTGCGATGAAGTTAGGTGATTATGCTGTCACAGAAGCCGGCTTCGGTGCAGATTTGGGAGCAGAGAAGTTCCTTGACATCAAGTGCCGTATGGCGGGACTTACTCCGTCGGCAGTTGTCATAGTCGCTACAGTCAGAGCCCTGAAGATGCATGGCGGTCTTTCAAAAACTGAGCTCAGTAAAGAAGACCTTGACGCACTCAAGAAGGGTCTCCCGAATCTACTTCGGCACGTTTCCAATATCAAGAACGTCTACGGTTTACCGTCAGTGGTCGCCGTAAACAGATTCCCGACTGACACCGATGCAGAAGTAAATCTCGTCATCGAAGAGTGCCGCAAGCTTGGAGTCAACACTGTTTTGTCTGATGTATGGGCTAATGGCGGCGAAGGTGGAATAGCGCTCGCCAACGAAGTTGTCAGACTATGCGAAGAGGAAACTCCGAACTTCACGTTCAGCTACTCTGACAACATGAGTCTTGAAGAAAAGATAAACGCCGTTGTAACGAAAGTCTACGGTGGAAACGGAGTCAGCTATCTTCCTGCTGCGAAGAAGGAGCTCGCGAGACTAACCGAGCTCGGCTTTGGAAGCCTTCCTGTCTGTATAGCAAAGACCCAGTATTCGTTCTCCGACGATCCAACCAAGCTTGGCGCACCCGAAAACTTCACCATTACCGTGAAGAATGTGAAAGTTTCAGCCGGTGCAGGATTTGTGGTTGTATTGACAGGCGATATAATGACCATGCCTGGTCTTCCGAAATCTCCGGCAGCTGAAAGGATCGACGTAAGCTCAGATGGAGTAATAACCGGACTGTTTTAAGAAATAATAAAAGCCGACAGTGCAAAAACTGTCGGCTTTTTGGTCGGGATGACAGGACTCGAACCTGCGGCATCCTGCTCCCAAAGCAGGCGCTCTACCAAACTGAGCCACATCCCGATTGACAACAAGTATTATATCCGCATTTTTCAAATATGTCAATAGCTTTTTTTGAAATCTTGGGCGAAAAAATCTTCGATAGCCATTTTTATAAGAAATGGCGATAAATTTTTCTGTTGTTTGAAAAAGTATTGACATGCGTTTGTGCAAATGATATAATGAGCATGGTTAAAAAACCATATTATATTAGGAGGAAAATAACATGAAGAAAATTTTGGCAATGGTCATGGCAGTCGCAATGGTTATGGCTCTCTCCGTAACTGCTTTTGCAGCTACCTACGAAGTTGAGCTCTCTCTTGACAACCTCGGTTACTATGGAGCTACTGAAAGCACCAATGTATCCGCAGTTGACGGTGGACTTAACTCCAGCGAAGAGGCTCTCAGCGTTTTGCTTCCTGTAGAGGTTGCTTATGGTGATACAGTCACTGTTACCATCAAGGGATCTTCTGACGGCGGATTCAGAGTATGGCTTCTGAACGGTGCTAACACCGACTCAGCTATCTGGCTTTCTTCTGACCAGGGCTTCTCTGGCGGCGACTTTGAGTACACCATCGAGCTCACCATGAACGACAATGACGGTCACGGCGACAGCGTTGCTAACGCTCTTATGTTCAAGGGAATCTCTTATGGTACCAACCTCGACAACTTCACCATCACTTCTGTAACTCTCGTTACTGACGGCGAGGCTGTTGCTACTACCGACGATGCTAACGAAGCAGAAGAGACTGCTGAGGCTTCCGAGGGAACCACTGAGGCTGCTGAAGAGACCACTACTTCTACCAATGCTGACACCGGCGTTGTATTGGCTGTTCTTCCGATGGCTGTAGCTGCTGCTGCTGTTGTTGCTTCCAAGAGAAGATAATCTCACTTTCGGAACAAAAGACAACTGAAAAGAAATGCCTCCGTTCGGGGGCATTCTTTTTATATTATGTTTATATCCAAGGGCGGGAAAGTCATCCCCAAAGAGTATTCAGATATTCAACCCTGTTTTTTGTCCACCTGATTGTTGACAGAGCACTTGAAGTCCTGCTTTTTCCATCCTTATCGAAGTCATCTGAATAGGTTTCCACGGTTTCTGTTACCTCATCCAAAGCTTCAAGAATGTACGAATATCTATCCTGCCACTTTTCTTTGACTAGCTCCTGGAACCAGTCTGCTGAATAGAGAAGAATGAGCCACGGATTAGAGCGATCTCCCCAGTTGTTGACAAAGTAATCGTCCTTGAACTTTGCAGCATAGAGACCGCCATCTGAATCAGAGCTATAGTCACCATATGCCCAGCTGAAGTCCCAGGGTGCAACACAGGTGAGCGTTGGGTAGATTGAACTCTCACTGAAATCAACTGCGAAGAAGAAGCTACCTCCACCGACGTCCTGATCATTTACGATCTCATACGTAATATACATATCTACAAACGACTCAATGTCCATTACCTGGGATATGCAGTCAAACGCAGATTCAAACTCATCCTGTGAAAGCGTCAATATAAAATCATCGTCAACCCTGTCAACACGGTAATATTCGCCATATTTGATTGCACGCATTGCAACCTCATAGCAAACTTCAAAATATCTTTCAATAAAGTCCAGCTGTTCTTCAGAATAGATGTCATTTCTGACAGTGTAATAGTACTTTTTCGGGACACGTGTAGTGCCGTAGACATCGGTTATAGACTCATTATTGTAGTTCAGCATGAATCTCCAGGTCTCACCGCTTGAGTAGTTATCGAGCTCAACCAAATATCCAATGTCCGTTCCGGTGTAACCGTCCTCTGCTTCGGTGATTGCAACTCTGTTTTCATTCTCCTGAGTTTGCTCACAGAGAAGATAGATTCCCATGTATTCTTCATTGATGTATACCTGTACAAAAGTAGAATCTGAAACGTAATACATTCCTGCATTTATAGCTGACGCAAGAGTGAACGCAAGATGGTCTCTGACGCCGTAATTATATGTTTTCAGTAGTATCCACGACTTGCATTTCGCTCCGTCGTTGAGTCCCAGAACAGACTGCTTCTTTGTAAACTTGATTCTGTATGGCGCACCGTTGGCCCTTATCTGGTCGACATCGCCGTAATATGCGCTTGCATTGCCTCTGACCCTTATCTGAGCCTCGGTGGCATCCATTACATATTCAGCATCGCAGTTCATAATCTCAACAATGCAGTTCACATACTCGTCAAGTGAGAGAACCTCCTGCTCATCTTCAGTTGAAACAGATATAATCGGAAGCTCACATTCTGAACAAATCTGGGAATAGAAGCTTTGCCGTTCGCTCCTCGAAAGCCCATACATCTCATATAAATCATCAGGAGTCAGGTTGTCATAGTTAAAATCGTCGGTATAGTCATCTATAATCAAGCCTGAATCATCAGTTACTGCTTCTTCTGTAGCTTCAGTGCTCTCTGTCACAGCTTTAGTAGTCGTTGTAGATTCGGATTGCGTGACTACATAAGATGGAACATTATCAGATACTGTTGTAATTTCCTCAGATGATGAAGCTGTAGTACTTGCACTTTCACTTATGTCAGATGATATTTCAGTTCTGGTACAAGCGGTCATGCTGCTCATGAGAACTGCCACAGCGCACATAACCGCCATAAGCCTTCTTTTGTCATTCATTTTTAATACTTCCTTAGTATAAATCGGACAAACCGATATATCTCTTTTCGTCCTACATTTTACCACACAGTGAGGCATATTTCAAGATACAATACGGTTACAAAATCATTAAGATTTCCTGAGGTAGCTGTTGACAAAGGCAAGAGAATCGGGTAAAATATTCATGTAGAGAGATTTCGAGGTACGATATGAGAAGTTACAGGATAAATCGCAACGACGCCGGTCAGCGAGTGGACAAGTTCATAGGGAAAGCTGTCCCGAAGCTCCCACAGTCGCTTATGTACAAGTATATACGAATCAAGAGGATTAAGCTCAATCACTCAAGATGCGAAATATCGACGAGGCTTCAGGAGGGAGACATCATAGAGCTCTATATCAATGATGAGTTCTTCGAAGCCTCATCCGAAAACGATTTTCTCCTCGTCAGCAGTAAAATTGAGGTTGTTTATGAGGATGATAATCTTCTGATAGTGGATAAACCCTGTGGTCTAGTGGTCCATGAAGGCGATGATAACACTATCGACACTCTCATCAACCGCATAAAGAAATATCTCTACGAAAAAGGGGAGTATAGTCCCGAGGAAGAAGCGAGCTTCGCTCCGTCTCTCTGCAATCGCCTGGACAGAAACACCGAGGGATTGGTGCTGTGTGCCAAGAATGCTGAAAGCCTAAGAATCCTGAATCTTGCCGTTAAGGAAAGGCGAGTCAAAAAGAAGTATCTTTGTGCCATAATTGGCGAACCAATGCCAAAAGAGGCGGTAATAAAAGCATATCTAATCAAAAACGAAGCAGATAATACAGTCAGAATCTATGACAAGCCAATCAACAACGCTAAAGAGATTATAACCGGCTATAAGGTTCTCTCAACAAACGGCGATTTATCACTTTGTGAGATAGATCTCATCACAGGCAGAACTCATCAAATAAGGGCGCATATGGCGCATATCGGGCATCCGGTTTTAGGCGACGGCAAATACGGCTTCGGCGAAATCAACAGGCAATACTCAGTGAAAACTCAGGCTCTTCAAGCTCACAGCTTAAAATTTGAACTTGGCGACATCGGCGATAAACTCTCATATCTCGATGGTAAAGAATTCACAGCCAAGCCTGCATGGTTTCAAGAAAAGTTCTTTCCAGACTATAAGTAATAATTACAATTTGTATAAAAGTAAGGAGTAACAAAAAATGACCTACACTTATCAGACAAAAGGTACCTGCTCAAGGCAGATCAACTTTGAAGTTGAAAATGGAATTATCGGAGACGTTTCCTTCGTGGGCGGCTGTAACGGTAACCTAAAAGGCATTTCAAGCCTCGTCAAAGGCATGAAGGTTGAGGATGCAATAGCAAAACTCGAAGGAATCAAATGTGGGGCAAAAAATACATCCTGTCCCGACCAGTTCGCTCAGGCGCTGAAATCCGCACTATAAGATCTCTAGAAATTTTAGCTATGAAAGAATCAGGAAATGCATCATAAGCACTCCTGATTTTTCCTTGTAATTCTTTCATTTACCGTTGACATTTTAACTGTAGTATGGTATCATAATAACAAACGTTTCTATTTGTATTCGGAGGCTGCTATGGACGAATTTGTACTCAAAAGTAAATATAAGCCCACCGGCGACCAGCCAGAGGCTATAAAAAAGCTCTCCGATGGCATCAACAGCGGCATGAAGAAGCAAACGCTCCTGGGGGTCACTGGCTCTGGAAAAACGTTCACGATGGCCAATGTCATCGCCAATGTCAACCGTCCGACTCTCGTTCTGGAGCCTAACAAGACGCTTGCAGCACAGATATGCTCTGAGCTTCGTGAATTTTTCCCGGAAAGTGCAGTAGAGTTCTTTGTATCTTACTACGATTATTACCAGCCAGAGGCTTATATTCCTGCAACAGACGTCTATATTGAAAAAGACTCTGACGTTAATGACGAGATAGACAGACTTCGGCACTCCGCAACTGCTGCGTTGACTGAAAGACGTGATGTTGTCATAGTTGCAAGTGTTTCCTGTATCTACTCTCTGGGCGATCCGGAAGAGTATAAAAGCATGATAGTCTCTGTCAGAAAAGGCATGACCAAGTCAAGAGACGATTTGATCCGTGAGCTTGTTTCCCTCCAATATGAGAGAAACGACATCGACTTTCAGCGTAACCGTTTCAGAGTCAGGGGAGACACTATTGATGTTTTTCCAACAAGCTATAACGAAACCGCTGTCAGAATCGAATTCTTCGGAGATGAGGTAGACAGGATAACAGAAGTCAATGTTGTCACCGGCGAGGCAGTAAGAACTCTTCTTCACGTTGCAATCTTCCCAGCTTCTCATTATATCACTGGCAAAGAAAGGCTCAATGCCGCCATTCATGATATTGAAGATGAGATGTATGAGCGGGTAAAGTTCTTTAAGGAGCAAGACAAGCTTATCGAAGCCCAGAGAATCGAACAACGTGTGAATTATGATATTGAGATGCTTCAGGAGGTCGGCTTCTGCAGCGGAATTGAGAATTATTCAAGAGTCCTTGCAAGACGTGAACCGGGAGCGGTTCCTTTCACGCTGCTCGACTTTTTCCCGGATGATTTTCTTCTAATAGTTGACGAATCCCACGTTGCTCTTCCGCAGGTCAGAGGAATGTTTGCGGGCGACAGAGCGAGAAAGCAAACGCTTGTAGACTACGGTTTCAGGCTCCCATCTGCGCTTGATAACCGACCTCTGACTTTCGATGAGTTTTATTCGAGATGTGATCAGGCAGTTTTCGTCTCAGCAACTCCGGGTGCTTTCGAGCTTTCTGAATCAGAACAGGTTGTAGAGCAGATTATCCGACCTACCGGTCTTTTGGATCCGCTCATCGAGGTCAAACCGACAGCCGGTCAGATTGACGACCTGGTTCTCGAAATCAACGAACGGGCAGAAAAGAAAGAGCGTGTCTTAGTGACAACTCTTACAGTAAAAATGGCTGAAGATTTAACCGGCTATCTTCAGAAGTTGGGCGTCCGAGTGAGATATATGCACCATTCAATCGACACTATCGAAAGAATGGAGATTATAAGGGATCTTCGGCTTGGCGAATTTGACGTTTTGGTCGGAATAAACCTTCTGAGAGAAGGCTTGGATTTGCCGGAGGTTTCACTTGTTGCAATTTTAGACGCAGACAAAGAGGGCTTCCTAAGAAGCGAACGCTCACTCATACAGACCATCGGCAGAGCAGCAAGAAATGCAGGCGGCAAGGTAATCATGTATGCCGACAGCGTAACAGAATCAATGGAAAAGGCAATAACAGAGACCGAGAGACGCCGTGCCATCCAGGAAGAATACAATATCCAGCATGGAATAACTCCGAAAACCATTGTAAAGGATGTTCACGATGTCATAGAAATATCCTCAAAGAAAGACGTCAACAAGAAAGCTGTCCACTATACCAAGCGTGAACGGATGGAGCTTATTGACAAGCTTTCAAAGCAGATGAGAGAAGCGGCAAGACAGCTCAACTTCGAGCAGGCTGCATATCTAAGAGACAAGATAGCCGAGCTGAGAAAGGAAGGATGATTATATGGGAAATGATGCAACCGGAAGCAATCAGATAGTTATCAAGGGTGCAAGAGAGCATAATCTCAAAAATATAGATGTAACAATTCCAAGAGATAAGTTCGTGGTATTCACGGGTCTTTCAGGCTCGGGAAAATCGTCACTTGCTTTCGATACAATTTTTGCTGATGGTCAGAGAAGATACATCGAAAGCCTTTCTTCATATGCAAGGATGTTCTTAGGACAGATGGACAAGCCGGATGTCGACAGCATTGACGGACTTTCTCCGGCAATTTCCATTGACCAGAAAACCACTTCAAATAATCCACGTTCAACTGTCGGCACAGTAACTGAGATCTACGATTATTTGAGACTTCTATACGCCAGAATCGGTGTTCCGCACTGTCCGGTCTGCGGAAGAGAAATCAAGCGTCAGTCAGTCGATCAGATTGTAGATAAGATAATGGAGCTTCCGGAGGGCACCAAAATCCAGCTTCTTGCTCCTATTGTCAGAGGCAGAAAAGGCGAATATGTCAAAGAGCTCGAACAGCTCAAGAAATCCGGATATGTGAGAGTGAGAATTGACGGCATCATATACGATCTTGCCGAAAAAATTAAGCTTGAAAAAAATAAGAAACACACTATCGAAGTTGTCGTTGACCGACTTGTAATCAAGCCGGAGATTCGCTCAAGGCTCTCAGGGAGCATTGAAATCGTGACTTCACTGTCTGGTGGGCTTGCAGTTGTAGATGTCATTGATGGCGAAGAGATGATGTTTTCACAGAATTATGCCTGCCCTGAGCACGGTGTATCTATTGAAGAATTATCTCCGAGAATGTTCTCATTCAATAATCCATATGGAGCTTGCCCCGACTGCACCGGTCTCGGAATGTTTTTACAGGTTGACCCGAAAAAAGTCATCCCGAACGACGAACTGACCATAAGACAGGGTGGAATTAGAGCCGACGGTTGGAATACTTTGAACGACGACTCATTCACCATGATATACTACAACGCAATCAGCGAGAAGTACGGAATCTCTCTTGACACACCAATCAAGGATTTGCCGAAGGATGCGATAGATATATTCCTGTATGGAACCCAAGGTCAGAAGCTCTCTTTCAAGCGCCCTGACGAATGGGGTGGTGGATACTGGATTCAGCCATTTGAGGGCGTTATAAACAACCTTGACAGGCGTTATCGCTCATCGGAAAGCGATGCTACAAAAGCTAAAATCGAAGAATACATGAGCGAAGTAAAATGCAAAACCTGCCATGGCGACAGACTCAAGAAAGAGGTCCTTGGAGTAACGGTAGGCGGTCTGAACATTGCCGAACTCTGCAAGCTTTCTATTAACGAAGCCATAGACTTCTTAGAAAACCTGCAGCTCACAGAGCGTGAGCAGCTCATCGCCTCACAGATTCTGAAAGAAATCAAATCACGTCTGGGCTTTCTTAAAAATGTCGGGCTTGATTATCTCTCACTTTCACGTTCAAGCTCAACTCTTTCAGGCGGTGAAAGCCAGCGTATAAGACTTGCAACACAGATTGGCTCCTCGCTTGTAGGAGTTCTCTATATTTTGGATGAGCCGAGCATTGGTCTTCATCAAAGAGACAATGCAAAGCTTATAGCTTCGCTCAAGAGGCTTCGTGATTTAGGCAATACGCTTATAGTGGTCGAGCATGATGAGGAAACCATGCTTGCGGCGGACTATATCGTCGATGTCGGTCCGGGTGCCGGAATTCACGGCGGCGAAATCGTCTGTACAGGAACGCCTGAAGACATCATGAATTGCGAGCGTTCGATTACCGGCGCTTACCTTAGCGGCAGGCGAAAGATCCCTATCCCATCAGAACGCAGAAAGGGAAGCGGCGAAAATCTCAGAGTTATAGGAGCTGCCGAAAACAATCTCCAGAGGATAAATGTAGATTTTCCTCTCGGAACATTTACTTGTGTGACAGGAGTTTCTGGAAGCGGAAAGAGCTCACTTGTAAACGAAATTCTATACAAAGAGCTTGCTGTCAAGCTGAACCGAGCCAAGATTGTCCCGGGAGCATTCAAGAGAATTGAAGGACTTGAAAACCTCGATAAAGTCATCAATATCGATCAGTCACCTATAGGAAGAACTCCACGTTCAAATCCAGCCACATATACAGGAGTATTCAACGACATTCGTGAGCTGTTCGCTATGACCAACGATGCCAAGATGAGAGGCTACACTCAGGGCAGATTCTCCTTCAACGTCAGAGGTGGGCGCTGCGAAGCCTGTGAAGGTGACGGTATCATAAAGATTGAAATGCACTTCCTACCGGATGTTTATGTGCCTTGTGAAGTCTGCCACGGCTCACGCTACAATAGAGAAACGCTTGAAGTCAAATACAAGGGTAAAAGCATAGCTGATGTTCTCGACATGACAATAGAAGAAGCCTGCTCATTCTTTGAGAACATGCCGAAGATTTACCGGAAAATTAAAACACTCCGTGATGTAGGTCTGGGTTATCTCAAGCTCGGGCAGCCATCCACAACTCTTTCAGGTGGAGAAGCTCAGCGTGTAAAGCTCGCAACTGAGCTTTCAAAAAAGGCAACCGGAAGAACTATCTATATCCTTGATGAGCCAACAACCGGTCTTCATACCGATGATGTTGCAAGGCTTATTGACATGCTCGAACAGCTTTGCGACAACGGCAACACAGCAGTTGTCATTGAACATAACCTTGATGTCATCAAATGTGCTGACTATATCATCGACTTAGGACCTGAAGGAGGTTCCGGAGGAGGAACGGTAATAGCAACAGGAACACCCGAGGAAGTCTCAGAGAATCCAGCTTCCTACACAGGGCAGTATCTAAAAAAAGCTCTCGAGTGGAGATAAAAAAATAAATCCGTTGGTTTCGTGCCAACGGATTTTTTAATGCGTGAATCAGTGCCGTTCATCAGAATCAAACGTCTCACAAAATCTTGCTGCAAATGCCGGCTCTTCTCCTGCGGCATACAGATGTGAAGTATCGCCGAACGCAGCCATTCTAAATGAAGCAACGCCTTGTTCACGTTCCTCTGTGTAAAGAGTTGTCACTGATGACGGTGCTGCGCAGAAATTCTGCCCCAAAACGACAGGGGATATGCTCAGAAGATGTCCGAGTAACTGACACTCAATTCCGAAATGACAGAACAGGACGATAGTGTCTCTGTTAGGCTCAACAGCATCATAGTATCTGCCATTTCGGCGATAGCCGTGCTTCTCCAGAAGCTCATCGAGCCCATCTGTAACAGCTTTATAAAGAGCGGGGTAGTTGCCCTTTTCCATAAAGTCAACGTGCATAAACTTGTCTTTGTCATAGAGGTCATTACATTTTGTGAAAAAAGACGGCATAAAGTCCCACGTTATAACCGTTTCACCTTCATTCAGATATGGTGGAGTGACCTGGCAATAGTAGAATTCCTTGAGCCACTCGAGGGTTTCTGTCTCTCTGCCCATCTTCTTGAGAGTCAGTGAAGCAGTGTCCTGAGCACGCCCAAGAGGCGAACAGTAAAAAGCCTTTACATCAAGCTTCGATAGCCTGTCGCTGAGAAGCTCAGCTTCCCGCCAGCCTTTTTCAGTGAGCGAATCTATAGAGTAATCAGGGTCTGCATGCCTTACAATCAAAAGCCTCATATTGAACTCCTTATAAGTTATAAGCAATGAAGCAGAGCCCCGAGAATTAATCTCAGGGCTCCTGGAAAGTTGAATTAATAGTTTTCTTTTCTTACTTCAAAGAAGCTTCCGGGATGAGCACATACAGGGCAAACAGCCGGAGCCTTTTTGCCGATTACGAGATGTCCACAGTTGCGGCACTCCCACATAGTCTCCTCACTCTTCTCAAACACCTTCTGCATCTCAACATTGTCAAGAAGCTTCAAATATCTCTCCTCGTGAGCCTTTTCGATCTCGCCAACCATTCTGAACTGAGCTGCAAGAACCTTGAAGCCCTCTTCTTCAGCCTCTTTTGCAAAGGTGGCGTACATGTCTGTCCACTCATAATTCTCGCCCTCAGCAGCAGCCTTGAGGTTCTCGGGAGTAGTTCCGATTCCGCTAAGTGCCTTGAACCAGAGCTTTGCATGCTCCTTCTCATTCTCAGCAGTCTTTAGGAAAATTTCAGCGATCTGCTCATAGCCTTCCTTCTTTGCAACAGAAGCAAAGTATGTATACTTATTTCTTGCCTGAGATTCGCCAGCAAAAGCAGTCATCAAATTCTGTTCAGTCTTTGTTCCTTTAAGTTCCATTTCGAGTTCTCCTTCAAATTTAAGATTTTATATTACACGACAGTTTCATAAGCTATCGTCAGTAATCAGATTCTTTCTCCTGCAATCATCGCAGATGTAGTGAGCATTGACGTCATAATAGATAAGATTTACTCCAAGCCTGTCAGAAAGCTCTTCACCGATGTCCTCAATAGGGAAGTCATCAACTCTTCCACATGAATTGCAGATAAGATGCCCGTGTGGCATAAACGACTTATCATAGCAGTCGGAAAAGCCACGAAGACTTATAAGCCTTATTTCCTTGTCCTCACACAGCCTGCCCAGATTGCGATATACAGTCCCGAGAGCGATATTTGGCATGCTCTTCCTCGCCTCGGAGAATATTTCCTCGGCGGTGAGGTGGCGTTCGGAGCTGTATATTATCTCCTTTATCAGTTTGCGCTGTTTTGTCATGCTCATCACCAAAATTAAGAATGATTCTTGATTTATGATAACATATAGCAACCACCTTGTCAAGAGCTTTCACAAATATTTTTGAGAAAATCTTTCTGAGATTAGCAGATATTGTCGACACAAAGCTCTTGTAATATTGCTCGGAAAATGTTATAATCATAGTCGTCAGTGTAGTTTTGTCTGTGTGTTTGTATTTCTGGAGGCAGTGATGAAAAAATCAGTTTTGCTACTTGCTATTATTTTCACTATACTGACTCTTACTTCATGCACACAGAGAGCCACCAACGAAACAGTCGCTCAAGGCTCGATCACTATCGAAACCTATGCATCGGTTTCGACCCAGACAGCCACATCCGAATCGGAAACTGCTCCGGTTTATTCCGCAATCGAAGCATCGGATTCTTCTGTATCAACTACTACTGCTCCTGAAAGTGTCAACGAGACAACTGCGGTTGTTGAAACCGAAGTGTCTTCAGACTATGTTGTAACCGACTATGAAGCTACCATGTATGCTGTAGCTTCTGTAAATGTAAGACAGCTTCCAGATCCCGACAGCTACAGAATCGGACATCTTGATAAAGGCGAAAGCGTCCACGTAACTGGAATTGTATCCAACGGCTGGTATCGGATTGAATTCAAAAATGGCGAATACTTCGTAAACGGCAGGTATTTATCAGACATATATGAAGATGATGAGGAAACAACAACGGCGGTTACAACCACAGTAACGACAGCCGCCACAACCATAACCACAACCGTTTCCACAATAACTTCTGTCACTACAACCACAAGCGATGAAGACGTTCAAATTGACGACGAGATTGACATAGACGAAATAATCGATGAGCTCGGCTCAAACAGCTATACCGCTCTCAATTATTCCACGGTCAAGGCTGTCTGGTTTGCTTATCTTGATATAGACACTATGCTTGCAGAAGCTACAGAAAAAGAATTCACAGAATCCATCTCCGAAGCATTCGAATACGTGTCTTCGATGGGATTCAATACGGTTTATGTTCACGTCAGGGCTTTCGGCGACGCCTACTATTATTCTGATTATTATCCGTTCACATCAGCTTATTCCGGAACAGTAGGGGACAAGCCCTCATACGACCCGCTTGAAATCATGATTTCAGAAGCTCATAAGCTCGGTCTGTCATTCCATGCATGGGTAAATCCAATGAGAACCACCACTAAGAAGAATCTTGAAGCAATGAGTTCTTCATACACTCTGAAGCAGTGGTACTCTTCAAGCTCTACAAACGGAACTTATCTTGTGTATGACAGTGACACCGGTTATTATTGGCTCAGTCCAGCATATTCAGCAGTAAGAGAGCTAATATGTGCCGGAATTGCAGAGATTGTCTCAAACTACGACGTTGACGGCATACATATCGACGATTACTTCTATCCGACTACTGATGAATCATTTGATAAGCTTGCATTCTCCGTTTCAGGAAGCAGCAATCTCGTTCAATGGAGAAGAGATACTGTCAGCCAGCTTGTCAAGGAAATCTACTCCACTGTTAAATCCTGCAATCAAAGCGTTCTGTTCGGCGTTTCTCCACAGGGAAACCTTGATAACAACCTAAATAAACTCTATGCCGACGTTGAACTATGGTGCTCGACCTCAGGTTATCTCGACTATATAGTCCCACAGATTTACTACGGCTATACAGGAAGCCTTCCATTCGATACGACAGCAGTTCAATGGGAAAACATTGTAACGAGCTCTTCGGTTCAGCTGATCTGCGGAATCGCCGCATACAAGGTCGGGACAACCACCGAATGGAGCTCAGGAAGTATGCTGTCAAAGCAAACCGACTATATATCAACGCTGTCCGGATATTCCGGATGTGCGTATTATCGCTATAGTTCATTGGTCGCCAGTTCCTCAGATACTCTCCTTAAAGGAGAAATAGCAAGTCTCATCAAGTCTCTCGCCGGGTTGTGATTCCGGCTTAACCCAAAAGGTGAACACATGAAAAAAACTCTTTCTGTTATACTATCTCTGGCTCTTCTATTTACAACAGTCTTTCCTTACAGCGGAACGGCTTTGATTGTGTTTGCCGACGACATCTCCGACGAAGAAACCGTAGAAAGTACAGAAACCGCTGAAATTATCACAGCTGCAACTGCCGAAGACGCTTTTGCGTATCCTGACGACATGCGGGCAACATACATAACCATCGGATACGACTTTTTCACCGATATTGAACAGTCGGCTGATGTCACTTCTCAGGAAATAAGTGACATATTCTCGAATCTTGAGAGCTACGGCTTCAACACTGTCATCATCAATACAAGCTATGACGGCGTTATCTACTATGAGATTGATGCAAAGGTATATCTGGGCGGCTCTCCACTTGACATGCTCATTGAAGCTGCAAGAAGCCTTAACTACTATGTCTACATCACATTTGACCTTGGAGATGCAATAGAAGCAAACGAGCTCGAAACTGTCAGTGATAAAATCGACTATCTCTCGCAATGTGCTCACAAGCTGACCAATAAATACCTTATAGATGGAATTATCATCGATGGCTACTATGCTGATGTCGACGAGAACAGTTATGAGAATTATCTCAGATATGGTTCCGGAATCGGCTACGATAACTGGCTATTAGACAACAGCGAATACATATTCAAACTCGTCAGCAACGCAATCCATTCCACAAGTAACACCGTCGCAGTCGGTCTTGCAGCTACAAATGCATGGATGAATGAAGAAAACGACCCGGATGGCTCCGACACAAAGGACGATTTCGAAGCTTTTGCGGACGGTTATTCAGATACCAAAGCATATATTGAAAACGGCTATGCAGATTTCGTTATCGTCACATGCTATGGCGGGTTGGAATCAGTAGAGCTGAATTTCACAAGCATAATCTCCTGGTGGAACGGACTTGCCGAAGCTAATGGCATACCTATGTTCATAAGTCACGCAAATGACAGAATCAGCACATCCGATACCTCCTGGGCATCCGATCAGATTCTCAAGCAGCTTGAGGAGTGTGCCGATTACTCAGCATATCTAGGAAGCGTCTTCCGCTCTTACGAATCACTTGTTGATAACGTCGGAAGCAGCACCGATGCGCTTGTAAAGTATTATGACGGTCTTATCGACACCGATTCTCTGTACACCCAGCTTGAAATGGTTCTTCCTACAAAGACAAACTACACCACATATGAAACAACCGTCAAGTTCCAGGGCACCTATGACTCCAACTTTGATGTCTACTTCAACGGCGACATCATAACTCTTAACGAAGCAGGAAACTTCTACTTTGAGGAGGAGCTTGAAGTCGGTTTAAATACATTTACATTCAAGAATAAAGCCAACACCGTTACTTACAAAATCACTCGAAAAGTAGACGTTATCCAATCAGTTGAGCCGGAAGAGGGTACGACCATGTATGTCGAAGGCTCGACCAAGATTTCCGTAAGTGTTACCGCATACTCGGGTTCAACGGTTACAGCAACTCTTGATGGCGAAACTATTAAGCTAACCGAGCAGACATCTGGCTCTGATGATCTTGATGAAAACTCAAGCTATGCAATATTCACCGGCTATCTTGAAGCTCCGGAGGGCATAGTAGGGGAAGAACAGGATCTTGGATACATCTATATCAGCGGTAACTATAGGGATCTCAGCTACGAAGATGTAACAGCAGCTAAAGTTATAGTAAATGCGGTTTCTCCGACAGCAGAAGCAACTCAGCTTGTCGTCGTAAAGAATGACAACACACTGGCTTACGACTACTACACAACCGATGCTATTGCAATTCCGACCTCTCCGAGACTTCCCGCAGGAACTATTGATGTTCTTGTAAACGAAGTTACTTACAGTGTCACTTCCGAGGGCGTAAGCCAGACCGTCAAATATTATCTGACTGCCTCTGGACTAAGACTGAAGGCATCTGACTGCACACTTGTTGACGGATATACTATCATAAACAATTCGATTGCGTCAACAGCTTCATATACCAACAGCGATGGCGATACTGTTCTTACGTTCAATCTTGACTATCAGACACCGTTCACAATTTCCTATTCGCCATTAACATTCGGCTCAGGTGTCAGCGGAACATACTCAGTCAGCAGCTTCGACCCGGATTATGTCATAATCACATTTGACTATGTCACAAGCTATCTTGGACTTCCGTCGTTCAGTTCCGACTCACTCTTCAGCAGTGCAGAATGGCAGACTGTAACAGTTGACGGCGAGGCGAAGATTCAGCTCAAGCTCAAACTCAGAAAGAGCGGAGTATTTGCAGGATATTCTGCCGACTACGATGATGCTGGAAATCTGACATTTACGTTCAATGGCTACAATTCAAGTCTCTATGGCGCAGTCATAGTAGTCGACCCCGGTCATGGATACAACACCAGTTCTACAACGCTAGATCCCGGTGCTGTCGGTCATGTTGTCGAAAGAGTAATCAATCTTGCGATAGCAAAGCTTCTCGTGTCTAAGCTTCAGGCTGCCGGAGCAACAGTCTATATGATTCCGAGCGACACTACCTATATCAGCGTTTATGACCGTTCCGAATACGCAAGAAAATATGATCCTGACCTGTATATTTCCATCCACTGCAACAGCGTGACGAACGGGGAAGGAGTCCGAGGAGTTGAGGCATACTACTTCACGCCTTTCTCCGAACCGATTGCAAGCCTTGTAGCAGAGAAAATGGCGGAATATTATGAGGATTACGTATATAAAGATGGCAAGAGCAGAAATAGGGGAGCCAAATATAACTACTTCGCTGTGACTCTTGAACAGGAATTTCCGTCAATATTAGTTGAGTGTGGCTTCGTCACAGACTATACAGAAGCTATGGCACTTAACGATTCTACAGTGCAAAGTGGGCTTGCAGACGCTATCGTCGAAGCTATTCAAGAATACTTTGCCGCAAATCAGTGAAAAATACTTGAAATTATGCGATGTATGTTGTATAATAGCAGGTAATAAGGTTTCCAAAGGAGGACTAACCGTGTATAAAATTTTAGAAAAACGCGAGCTCAATGATTCAGTTACACTCATGGTGATTGACGCTCCGCTTATTGCCAAGAAGGTAAAAGCCGGACAGTTCATCATCTTCAGAACTGACGAAATGGGCGAAAGAATCCCGCTGACCGTAGCAGATTACGACCGTGAGAAAAGCACAATCACTATCATCTTCCAGAAGGTCGGAAAATCCACCTATCAGCTTGGCACAATGGAGCAGGGCGACAGCATCCTCGACGTAGTAGGACCTCTCGGCGTTGCATCCGAGTTTGGCGAAAATGTCAAGAATGCCTGTGTTATAGGCGGCGGCGTTGGATGCGCTATAGCATATCCTTCAGCAAAGGCTCTTCACAATATGGGCGTCAAGGTTGACATCATCGCTGGCTTCAGAAGCAAGGACATCGTTATCCTTGAAGACGAGATGAGAGCTGTCTGCGACAACTACTACATTACTACTGATGATGGTACTTATGGCAAAAAAGGCTTCGTAACCAATCAGCTTCAGGAGCTCATCGATAACGGCGAAAAGTATGACTTGGTAATCGCCATTGGACCCGTTCCTATGATGAAGTTCGTTTGTGGCGTTACTCGTCCTTACAATATCAAGACTATGGTTTCCCTCAATCCTATCATGATTGACGGTACAGGAATGTGCGGCGGCTGCAGAGTTACCGTTGGCGGAAAGACCAAGTATGCTTGCGTTGACGGACCTGACTTCGACGGTTTCGAAGTTGACTTCAACGAGCTTATGAGAAGAAATTCCGCTTATAGAGAGCAGGAAGCTCACGATAAAGAACACATTTGCAGATTAACAGGAGGAGTCAGACATGCCTAATATGCAAGCTCAGAAAACACCCATTACCGAGCAGGATCCAAAGGTAAGGGCAAGAAACTTTAAAGAAGTATGCTTGGGCTATACAGCCGAAGAAGCTATGAACGAGGCAGCAAGATGCCTTAACTGCAAGAACAGACCTTGCGTAAGCGGATGCCCCGTAAGCGTTAAAATTCCTGATTTCTTGGCTCAGGTCAAAGAAGGCAATTTTGAAGAAGCTTATAAGATTATCACCTCAACCAACGGTCTTCCAGCAGTCAGCGGCAGAGTTTGCCCGCAGGAAAGCCAGTGTGAAGGAAAGTGCGTAAGAGGAATCAAAGGCGAGCCCGTTGCAATCGGCAAGCTTGAAAGATTCTGTGCTGACTATATGGCAGATAAGAAGCTCGAGCAGGAAAAGGCTGAGCCCAACGGCATCAAGGTTGCTGTTGTCGGCTCGGGACCTAGTGGTCTTACCTGTGCTGCTGACCTTGCTAAGCTCGGTTACAGTGTTACCATTTTCGAAGCATTCCACACTGCCGGCGGCGTTCTGATGTATGGTATTCCCGAATTCAGACTTCCGAAGGCAACCGTTCAACACGAAGTTGACAACTTGAAGGCTCTCGGTGTTGAGATAAAGACCGACATGGTTATCGGTAAGATTCTTTCTATCGATGAGATTATGGAAATGGGCTACAAGGCCGTATTCGTAGGAACCGGTGCAGGTCTTCCTAACTTCATGAATATTCCTGGTGAATCACTTGTAGGTGTATTCTCCGCTAACGAATACCTGACAAGAATCAACCTTATGAAGGGCTACCTCGAGGAATACGATACACCTGTCCGTAAGTACAATTCTGTCGCTGTTGTCGGCGGCGGTAACGTTGCTATGGATGCTGCACGTTGCGCTATGCGTCTCGGTGCTGAGCATGTATATGTTATCTATCGTCGTTCTGAGGCTGAAATGCCTGCAAGAAAGGAAGAAGTACATCACGCTAAGGAAGAGGGAATTGAGTTCATGTTCCTCAACAATCCTGTCGAAATCCTTGGCGACGAGAACGGTGCTGTAAACGGCATCAAGTGCGTTAAGATGGAACTCGGCGAGCCGGATGCTGGCGGAAGACGTTCTGTCAAGGCCATTCCTGATTCGGAGTATGTTATTCCGATTGATGCTTGCATCATGTCTATCGGTACTTCTCCTAATCCGCTTATCCGTTCTACCACTTCTGGTCTTGAAGCCAATAAACACGGTTGCCTAGTTGTAAACGAAGATATGCTCACTACCAAGGAAGGCGTTTATGCCGGTGGCGACGCTGTAACAGGCGCAGCTACTGTTATCCTTGCAATGGGTGCGGGCAAGACTGCAGCCAAGGCGATGGACGAATATATCAAGTCACTTTAATCAGGTTCCATAGACTGCGAATTAACCCTTGGGGGAGGATAAAATGTCCACTACAGCACTAATCACACTTCTCACGTCCGATACATCGACTACGACAGCAACAATGGGCTGGTCTTCCATCATCTGGATGGTCGTAATCCTCGTTGCATTCTACTTCATCCTCATCAGACCTCAGCGTAAAAAGGACAAGCAGGACGCTGAAATGAGAAAGAATCTCCAGCTTGGCGACGAGGTTGTCACCGCCGGTGGTATTGTCGGCATCATTTGCAAGATTGAAGAAGAAACTGTTGTTATCGAGACCGGAGGCGACAGAAGCAGACTCAGAGTCAGACGCTGGGCTATCTCTCAGAATCTTGACGCCGAAAAGGAAGCAGCGGCTCAGAAAAATGCTGCCAAGTCAGCTTCTCCCGCAAAGGACAAGAAGAAAGGCAAGAAGTCCGACAAACAGGATGATTCAAAGTCTGAAAGCACAGCTTCCGAGCCTGAGACAAAGAAGTAATCTGTTCGACTTCTAATTTACAATCCCTCTGAATACTGTTTACTATGCAGTATTCGGAGGGGTTTCTTTATGCAATTTTACAAGAAGGGAATTATAGCCGGCTTTTTTATGCTGATAGTGTTTATTATGGCATCTACATTAGTTTTTGGAACAATTATGACGCTAATTGACGTGACCGATGAAATAGTCTGCATTGCGGGTACGCTTATCTTATCAACAGGTTGCTTTCTTGCAAGCTATGTATCAACTCAGATAGTCAGAAATAACGGGCTTATGCAAGGCTTGATCGTCGGCGGTATTGTTTCTTTTGTACTTTTTGTAATCTGCCTTATAGCCAACAAAAGCCTGACTAATGCATGCTTTGAAAAGATAGTTTGCTGCACCCTGTTCTCAATCATAGGTGGCATCAAAGGTATCAACACGAGAAAGACAGGAAAATAATCCGAATATAAAAGCATTGATTCTCATAGAATTGGACAGGCAAGGAAAAAGGAGAGATGAAAAATGAGTGGATTTAAAAGTGCCTTAGAGCTTCTGCAGCCAAAGCTTCGTCAGGTTTTTGCACGGTTGCCGCCCGAGGATACTGAAAGCATAAATGAAATAAGGCTTCGCCTGGGAAGACATATTTCCGTTTCTACCGCAAAAGGCAGTTTCTTTGTAACTGAGCAAAGTGGACTTTCAGAAGATCCCACTTTCACACTCATTACAGTGCCCTCCGATATTGAATACACATTCAAAAACGCATTTTCGTATTCTCTCCACAGCTACTCAAAAGAGCTATCGATGGGTTACATAACAACCGGAAGTGGGAACAGGGTAGGAATTTGCGGAACAGCCGTGACCGATGCAAACAATTTTCACAATGTTGAGACTATCAAATACGTCTCTTCAATAAATATCAGAATAGCAAGAGAAAAGCGAGGCTTCGCAGAAAAGCTTGTCAACAGCTGCATCAGTATAAAGCCAGCCGGAGTTCTCATCATAGGCGCGCCATCATCAGGCAAAACAACACTATTAAGAGACACATCGAGGCTCTTAGGCTCGAAATACAGAATTTCACTCATAGATGAGCAAAACGAAATCTCAGCAACTCACAGAGACAATGCAGAAAACGATATTGGTGAACTGACTGATGTATTTGTCGGCTATCCAAAATCAATAGGCATCTCAACGGCTGTCAGGATTATGTCTCCAGATATAATAATAGTGGACGAGATAGGAACTGACAACGAACTCGGTGCACTAGAATTTGCGCTTCATTCCGGAGTTGCCCTCATTACGGCTGTTCACTCCGAAAGCTTTGATGAAGCAAAGAAAAAGCGAATAGTCAGAGCCTTACTTCAGGAAAATGCGTTTCAGTATGCAGCAGTTCTCGGCAGAAATTACGATTACGAGATTATAAAAATTGATTAGGCTTATTTTGTGCTCAGCTCTGGCAATTTCCTGCTTTCTTATTTCTCTTGAAGCGGTGAATCGTGAGAAAAGAAAAATCAGAATTGCAAGGGAGCTCGAAAGTATAATATTTCAGATGGAAGCTCTTCTGAAGTACGGCTCCTACAACGTCTATCAGATTTGCGAAAAATGTTTCTCTGACGCCAAAGCTTTTGACGCAAGCAGCTTCAAAGAGATTTCAGGAGACTTTTCAGGTAGCTTCATAACAGCTTGCAAAGTGTCTCTTGAAGAGGCAGATGATAAAACGTTATCTGCTTTTACCAAAATCGCAGACTTTCTCGGAATGTATGAATCGGAAACGCAACTATCTGGACTTGATGCAGTACTCGAAGAGGTAAAAATCAACCGAGTTTCTATGGAAAATATGCTTGTATCCAAAAGAAAGCTTTATCTGTGCCTTGGAGCGTTTTCTGGAATTGTTATATGTTTGATATTGACGTGAGGTAACTTATGGATGTTGATCTGATATTTAAAATTGCAGGAGTTGGAATAATTGTGGCTGTGCTCAGCCAGCTCATGAAGCGTTCAGAACGAGACGAGCAGGCGCTGATGATTACAATCGCCGGATTGGTTGTCGTCATGCTGATGCTTGTGAGTGAGATAGCAGAGCTTTTCGATACAGTCAAGAGCGCATTCGGCTTTTAGACAGAAACGGATAACGGACGTGGATATTCTCGCTATAGCAGCACTGTGCATAGTTACAGCCATAATTGCAAGGACAATTCAACCTACAAACCAGGATGTTGCTATTGTTATAACGATAGCCGGTGTTGCAGCAGTAGCACTCTCAATAATCGGCACTATTTCTGACGTTCTATATGAGATCAATAGCTTAGCAAGCATTTCTGACGTCAACAACTCATACATTTCAATAGTCTTCAGAGTGCTCGGAATCTGCTATGTTTGTGAAGTTTCATCCTCCTGCTGCAGAGACTGCGGCGAAAGTGCTCTTGCAAGCATTATAGACATTGCCGGAAGAGTTGCGGTTTCTGTTATCTGTTTGCCGCTCATAAAGAGCTTTATTGAAGCTGTTGAAAGCATACTGGAGTTAGCATAAAGGACTAGAAAGCATGGGAAGAAAAATCATTATGTTTGCAGTTATGGCAATTCTTCTGTCTCTGAAGGTTACTGCAACCGGCTACGAAAGTGAACTTGGAATTAACTTTGAAGAAATTGAAGCTGGCGATGCCGGAGATTTTTTGGAGAGTAACGATGTAGACGTATCTGATCCTGAAAGCGTTGTAAATATCTCCGCCGGCTCTATTCTCAATTATTTCGCATCGGAATTTAAATCAGCGCTCAAAAAGCCTGTCAAGGTTTTCATCTGCGTACTGGTTATATCGCTGGTCAGTGAAGCCGTGATGTCAGTCTCTCAGAAAGCAGGAATTTACGGAGAGGTTTTCACACTTATTTGCTTTCTGTGCATCACACCGATGATAATCTCATCATTTTCAGATATGCTGAGCGTAATGAAATCGCAGGAAGCCTTTATGACTTCATACATACCGATATTTGCAGCAATAACTGCTGCATCAGGAAATACAGCCGGAGCCGGTGCTTATAATGCACTTGTGCTGTATGCTTCTGAAGCCGTCTCTTTGATTGCTGGACAGGTTTTAAAGCCAATCCTTGTCTGCATGCTTGTAATGTCTTGTACGCAGGCGATAAACCCTGACCTTCCAAATCTCACCGGCACTCTCAAAAGAGCTCTAACCTATATCGTCGGTGTCATTATGACTGTGTTTGTTGGAGTCATAGGGCTTCAGACGACGATTGGCAGAGCAGGCAACAGCATTCTGCTTCGAGCTGGCAGGTACCTTGTATCAAGCTTTGTGCCGCTGATAGGAATGTCACTGTCAGAGTCATATCAAGCTGTAAGCCAGAGCCTTGGAACGCTTCGCTCAGCAGTCGGCGCTCTTGGAATTGTCATAATCGTGCTGATTCTTGTAATACCTATAGCAACTATGTGCGTATACAGAATAGCCTTCATAATCCTTGACTGGACCTGCAGTATAACAGGCTCATACAGACTCAGTGCGCTTATGAGAGGAATCGGAGATGTCTACTCATTAGGAATAACGCTTCTGATAATATACGCTCTCATGTTCCTGATTTCAACTGGAATGATAATGCTTATAGGCAGTGAGGCTTACATATGACAGCTGTAAAGAATATTACCTTGACGGTGTGCATTCTGTCGCTTATTTATATGCTTGTGATGATGCTGACTCCTGATAGCTACAAGCAGAAGGTGAAGACGGTTATTTCAATTCTGACAGCTCTTACAATCGCAGGAGGTGTTCTGAATATCGACTTTACTATGGATGATGATAATATAGATGCAAATTTACTCTATGAATCGGAATACAGTTATAATGATCTTATTCTGAGCGAACTTGATAAACGCCTTGCCGACAGCATACTTCTTATATATGAGGAAAACGGAATACCTGTTGAAAAAATCTCAGTCGAAACTAATATTAACGAGGATAGCAGCATAATTATTAGTAAAATAAGCCTGACAATCTCAGGCGACAGAGAAACCTATGAGAGCAAAGTTCATAGAGTAACATCCGATAAAATCGGAGAAGTGAAGTTAGAAATAAGCTTTTCGGAGGACGTAGATGAATCTTGACAAAGTAAAGGAAAAGTTCAGATTCACAAGCAGGCAGCTTATTTATCTATGCGTGGCAGTTCTTTCTGTTATTCTTCTACTGACCTTAAACGGCTTTGAAAGCGATGATGAAGCAGCCGCAGATGCTGAAACAGTTCCGAACGTAAGTTCAGAATACGCAGAAGAGCTTAAGCTTCAGCTTGAAGAGATTATTTCAAAGATTGATGGCGTAGGTGACGTTACAGTCATGCTGACAATAGAAAGCTCGGCTTCCTATGTCTATACAACTGACGTAGATAAAGACGAACTCGAAACAAAAACGGAAACAGTTATAATAGGAAACAAGGAGGCGTTGATAGAGAGAATAGATAACCCTCAAGTGAGCGGTGTATTGGTAGTCTGTACAGGAGGCGATAGGGCAGTAGTTCAGGAGCAGGTCATAAAAGCGGTTTCAACCGTTTTGGATATACCATCAAACAAGGTTTATGTAGCAAAAAGCAACTAAGGAGAGATTGTAATGGCAACAGCAAAGAGAAATACAAAGCTTAAATTTAACCCGAGAATTTCCAAAAGGCAGATAATTATCACATGTCTGGTTCTTCTCTTGGGAATAGCAGTATATGCTAATTACCAGCTCACAGGCAATGACCTGAAGGCAACCGACGTGGTCACAAGTCTTGATATGAGCGATGTGTATGGCGAAATAACATATGTAAACGGCACAGAAATAGTCGATTATTCATCGGATGATTATTTCGCACAGGCAAGACTTGAGAAGCTCACATCAAGAGATGAGGCAGTTGAAACGCTCAAGATGATGCTCGATGGCGGAGATATTTCTGACGAAGAGCTTGCAACATACACAGAGGAAGCTGTAGCGCTTTCATCTCTTGTTGAAAGCGAAACAATAGTGGAAAATCTAGTTATAGCCGCAGGATTTGAGGACTGTGTTTGCTACCTCGACGGAGAAAATGCAAATATAGTTGTAAAGTCAGAAGGCTTGACAACTGCCCAGGCAGCACAAATCAAGGACATTTTGCTTTCAGAAGTGGATGTTGAGAATGAAAATATCAGAATTTTTGAGGTAAAGTAGTTGTTTCGGAGGCCAATTTGTGCTATACTGTATTTGTATATTTATGCGAAGCAGACTTACAATCGCTTCCATACCTTAGGACGAATATAGGAGGACAAATAATAATGGAAGTTACAGAAAAGAAGAGAAAAGGAACTTTAAGGGTTTCTGAAAACGTCATCATCCAGATCGCAAAAAATGCGGCATTGGAGGTAAGCGGCGTTTCAAAGATTTCGGTTCGCCCATTTGATATACTTAAAATGTTCTCAAGCAAGATGGATAACACCGCAATAAGGGTTACCATGCTTGACGGCGTTGCAAAAATATCCATCTCGATAATTGTATACAGTGGTTACAACGTAACTAACGTATGCACACAGATTCAGGATAAAGTCAAGGCAGCAGTTCAGTCGATGACGGGCGTAACTGTATCAAAGGTTAATGTCTCAGTGGTTGACGTTGATTTCTCAGAAAGTCAGTACAAATAAAAACGGATATAGCCAAGCTGATAAAACAGCTTGGTTTCCGTGCGTTAAAAGCTTTTTATTAAAATAAGGCAGGAAGTTTAAATGGGCATTACAAGGCATGATATAAGAGAATCTGAGTTTATCTTCATCTTTGAAAAGGCGTTCCGTGATGAGTCGCCAGCGGAACTGATAGAAATTTCCAAGGATAACGAAGCAGTTACCGTAAATGACGAGGTTATTAAGACTGTTGAGGGCGTATTCGAGCATCTCGATGAACTTGATGCAGTTATATCTCAGTTCAGTACTAAAAGAAGCATAGAGAGAATTCCGAAATTGAATCTCGCAGCACTCAGGCTGGCAGTATACGAAATCAAGTATCTCTCCGATACAATTCCTATCAAGGTCTCAATTAACGAGGCTGTAGGACTAGTTAACAAATATGCTCAGGAGTCGGATGTAACATTCGTAAACGGAGTTCTTGGAGCATATTCACGAAGCCTGGCATGAGTAAGTTTTACTTAGGTATTGACACCAGCAACTATACGACATCTGCTGCTGTCTTTGATTCAGAGACTCATTCAATTCGTCAGAATAAGAAGCTTCTGAGCGTGAAGCACGGTGAAATTGGTCTCAGACAGTCGGAAGCAGTATTCCAGCATGTCAAACAGCTTCCGGAAGTAATAGAAGGGCTTGTCAGAGATGGCAAAAGCATATCTGCAATAGGCGTTTCATCACGTCCAAGAAACATAGAAGGCTCCTATATGCCATGCTTCATGGTAGGGGAGACGGTAGCGAAAAGCATTTCGTCAGTGGGAAATATTCCTGTTTACGAAACCTCTCATCAGGTAGGACATGTTTTGGCAGCACTCTACTCATGCCGAAGACTTGATCTTCTCGAAAGCGAAAAGCCGTTCATAGCCTTTCACGTCAGCGGAGGAACGACTGATTGTCTTCTGATTAAAACAGATAGCGAAGAAGTAATCACTGCTACTGAAATATCCTCATCTCTTGACCTGAAAGCTGGACAGCTTATTGACAGAGTTGGCGTGATGCTTGGTCTTGGCTTTCCATGTGGAAAAGAGCTTGAAAAGCTTGCATGTGAATCAAAAGCTGAATTCAAGCCAAAAGCCACTATCCGGGACGGAAGCTGTTGCCTCTCAGGAATAGAGAATCAATGCAGGGATATGTTCAGTAACGGCAAAGATAGCTGTGACATAGCGCTGTTCGCACTGAAATCAGTAGAGGCAGCAATCTACGAGATGACCATCTGCGCAATAAAGAAATTCGGTTCATTACCGGTTGTGTACGCCGGCGGCGTTATGTCAGACAAGCTCATCCGAGTAAGACTTGAGAGTGATTTTGATTCATACTTTGCAGAACCAGCTTTTTCGCAGGATAATGCAGCTGGAGTTGCAATATTTGCTGCAATAAAGGATGGGTGTAAACCGTGGGTTTGAATTCAATACTATCCGTTTCAGCGCTCAATACCTATATCTCATTCAAGCTTAAAAACGATCCTAAGCTGAAAGGAATTGCCGTTAAGGGCGAGATTTCGGATATATCGATAAATCATACATCGGGACACATATTCCTTACACTCACTGATGGAAGCTCTAACATGAGAGCAGTAATGTTCTCGCAAAATGCTTCAAGACTTAGCTTTTATCCTGAAGCCGGACAAGCTGTAATAGCTTTCGGAGGAGTTGACGTCTACGAACGAAACGGCGTTTATCAGCTAAACTGCACTCAGCTGGTTCCTGATGGTAAGGGCTCCGAATACATAGCTCTGGCACAGCTTAAAGAGCAGCTATCAAAAGATGGCGTATTCTCGAAGCCTAAGAAGCCGCTCCCGAAATATCCGACAAGCATAGCGGTTGTAACTTCGCCATCCGGCGCAGCTATACATGACGTAAAAAGCACCGTTGCAAGAAGGTATCCTCTTGCCAAAGTCAAGCTTTTTCCGGCAACCGTTCAGGGCTTGGAAGCTCCTACAAGTATTGCGAATGCGCTTTCTCTTGCGGATAAGAATAGCTCTGACATCATAATTCTTACAAGAGGCGGCGGCTCGGATGATGATTTGTCCTGTTTTAATACACGCCTTGTTGTTATGGCGATCTACGAATGCAAAACTCCTGTAGTTTCTGCCATTGGTCATGAGGTCGACCTCACCTTGTCAGACCTTGTTGCCGACGTAAGAGCTTCAACACCCACTGCAGCTGCAGAGCTTTGCACGCCTGATATATCTATTATTTCCTCGGAAATAACAAGGCTAAAGCAAGAGATTTCACGGCTGACTGACAGGAAGCTTTATGCGCTTTCAAGTTCGATAGCTGGATTTAAATCGGTGATAGAAGCTTTATCTCCTGATAATAAGCTTACAAGGGCGGAGTATCAGCTTAGCTCAATGCGTGAGTCAATGAAAAGCTCCGTTTCCCACAGGCTCAGGCTATATGAAGCTCAGATTTCAGGATGCCAGAGCACTCTGTCTGCTGCCGATCCAATGAATATCCTGGGCAAGGGATATGCTCTCATCTACAAGGATTCTCATCTTGTGACCGAAAGCTCCGGTCTGAGTGGCAGAATCCAAATAGTAATGAAAGACGGACAAGCTGAAGCAGAAGTTTCAGAAAATAATGAGGGATAAATATGAACTTTGATGAATCTATAAAGAGATTGAAAGAGATATGTGCCATGCTCAACGATGACAAAACCTCTCTTGAGGAAACTGTTGCTCTTTACAAAGAGGGCGTGGCTCTCTCGGAGGAATGCCTCAGGCGCATTAATGATATAAGAGCGGAGCTTAAGGAAAGCGAGGATGAATCCGGTGAAGCTTGAATTGAGTGCTATCATTAAGCAGGATGTGGAAGCTGTAGACCAGTATCTCAGTAATAATGTATATATTTCGAAATCTGACGGCGAAGAACAGAAAGTAACAGATGCTGAGTTTTACGCTCTGACAGCAGGTGGAAAGCGGATAAGACCTGTTTTGTGCATCGAGTTTTACAAGCTTTTCGGAGGCAAAGGCGACGTTACGGAAATAGCTTCGTGTCTTGAGCTGATGCACACGTTTTCTCTCATACATGATGACATGCCGGAAATGGACAATGACGATATGCGACGAGGCAAGCCCTCAGTGCACCGTGCATACGGCACAGACACTGCGCTTTTAGCAGGAGATGGTCTTGCAATTCTCCCGTTTGAGATTATATCGGATAAAGCTCTGTCTGGAAAGATAACGCCTGAAGTGGCTATAAAGCTCATAAATTGCCTCTCAAAAGCGGCAGGAAATCAAGGAATGATTATGGGTCAGAGATTAGACTTAGTCTCTGAGGGCAAAGAAGTTGATTTGGATTTTTTAAAGAGAATGTCATCGCTAAAAACCGGCTGCATTTTGAGCGCATCAGCACAATTTGGAGCAATTCTTGCAGGTGCGGACGATGAAAACATCTGGCATGCTGCTGAATACGCAGAGAATATCGGGCTCGCATTCCAGATTATAGACGACATTCTGGACATCACCGGTTCGGAAATAGAGCTCGGAAAGCCTGTTGGAAGCGATGAAAAGAGAAGCAAGGATACCTATGCCACCATTTTGGGCGTCAGCAGGGCATATGAAGAAGCAAAACGCTACACCGAAGCGGCTGTTTCGGCCATTTCGGATATTCCTGGTTCTGAGCTTTTATGTGAGCTTGCATATGATTTACTTGACAGAAGACATTAACAAACGAAAAGAGCGATAGATTTGAAGAATAACCTCTTAGAAAGACTTTCTCTTCCGGAAGACCTGAAAAAGTTAAGCCTTGAAGAAGAAAAGGAACTTTGTAAAGAAATAAGGGAAAAGATAATCACTACAGTAGCCGAAAATGGTGGACATTTGTCATCCAATTTAGGAGTTGTGGAGCTTACAGTTGCTATACATAAAGTTTTTGAATCCCCTAAGGATAAAATAATTTTTGACGTCGGACACCAATGCTATACACATAAGCTTCTCACCGGAAGGCTTGATAAATTCGACACCATCCGTCAGCAGGGCGGACTTTCCGGATTTTCGGCTCCTGATGAATCAGTTCATGATCCGGTCATAAGCGGTCACAGCTCGACATCGATTTCATCTGCTCTCGGAATTGCCGAAGCCATGAAGATAAAAGGCGACAATCACCATGCTATAGCAGTCATCGGAGACGGAGCAATGACAGGTGGACTTTCGTACGAGGGTCTCAACAACGCAGGAAGAAGCGGCACGAATATTATCGTCATTCTCAACTATAACGAAATGTCGATCTCAAAAAACATCGGTGGTCTGGCTGAATACCTCTCTAAACTCAGAATCAAGAAATCATATCGTACTCTTAAGAACACCACAAGAAAAATTATCTCTTCAGTGCCGCTGATTGGTGAGCCAATTTCTGAATCTCTCAGTGCATCAAAAGATGTAGTCAGAGAAAAGATGCTTCACAGCACACTTTTTGAGGATCTTGGTTTTCAGTTTGTCGGGCCGGTTGACGGTCACGACCTTGGCGACCTTGAAGTCGCTCTTGAGTATGCAAAATCTCTCGGCGGACCAGTGTTGGTTCAGGTCAATACCCAAAAAGGCAAAGGCTACAAGCCTGCTGAAAAGAATCCTGGAAACTACCACGGTGTATCCGGCTTCGACATTAAAACAGGACGCTTGCCGGAGCATAAATATGATTTCACGGACGCCTTTGGACAAGCTCTTACCAAGATTGCCGATAAAGATGAAAGAGTATGCGCTATTACAGCATCAATGAAATATGGAACAGGGCTTCAATATTTCAAGAAAAAGCATCCTGAAAGATACTTTGATGTTGGAATCGCCGAAGGTCATGCGGTTACATTTGCGGCAGGGCTCGCTGAAATGGGAATGATTCCGGTATTCGCTGTGTATTCATCATTCCTGCAGAGAAGCTATGACCAGCTTATCCACGATGCTGCAATAGGCAATGCCCATATTGTCATTGGGATAGACCATGCAGGAATCGTTGGAGCGGACGGTAGAACCCATCAAGGAACATTCGATATACCTTTCCTGACAACGATTCCAAATGTCACTATCTATTCGCCATCCAACTATAAAGAACTCGAGAGCTGTCTTGAAAAAGCTCTGTTCAAGGATACAGGCATCGCAGTTGTCAGGTACCCGAAATCGGGTGAAGCTTCAAATGCTTACTGCGCTGGCGACTACTCAATAGCTGAAAGGAGCAGCGACACTCTGATTATTTCTTATGGCAGAGAAGCCGGAGAAGCAGAAAGAGCTGCTGAAAAGCTCGACTGCGACTTTATGAAGCTTGTAAAGGTATTTCCCTTCAGTGATGAGATAACGAGCACTATATCCAGATATAAGAAAATCTATATCTTTGAAGAATCCGAATATGAGGGCTCGATTGGACAAAAGCTAAAATCTATCTGTCCAAATGTAGAATCACATGCGATAAACGGTTTTGTTCCTCATATGAAAGTATGTGAAGCTATTGAGCTTTACGGGCTTTCTGAGCACCAGATTGAGCTTACCGTTAAGAAAGGCGTCCAAAATGCCGAGGCTTGATTACTATCTCACATCAAATGGATATTTTTCAAGTCGTGAACGCGCAAAGGATGCTATAAAAAAAGGCGAAATCACTGTAAATGGTGAAGTATGCTCAAAGCCCGCTCTTGAAGTTTCCGACAGCGATAAAATTGATTTCCTTGGTACTCAGCTCAGGTATGTTGGACGAGGAGGATTAAAGCTTGAAGCGGCAATAAAAGCTTTTAAGATCACATTTGACAGGCTCATCTGCGCTGACCTTGGAGCTTCTACAGGAGGATTCACCGATTGCATGCTTCAGAATGGTGCCGCTAAAGTCTTTTCAATAGACGTCGGACACGGTCAGCTTGCGGATAAGCTGCTTACTGACAAAAGAGTGATTAATACAGAAGGCGTAAACGTCAAGGACGTCACTATCGATACCACTGGCGAACCCGTTGATTTCGTCACTGCGGATCTGTCTTTTATATCGGTGAAATTTGCTATAACAGCTGCCGCAAAAATACTGAAAGAAGACGGAAAAGCTGTTTTTCTCATAAAGCCTCAATTCGAAGCCGGAAGAGATGCCATAGGCAAAGGTGGTATCGTCAAAGACAAGCCTGCTCACATAAGAGTATTGATGGATATTTACAGCTTCCTGTCTTCAGGTGGCTTTGGCATCATCGGAATAATTCCATCACCGATAAAAGGCGGAGACGGAAATATAGAGTATCTCGCTTACTGCATGAGAAATTGTGAAAGCCTTTCTGCTCCTGATTTCTCAGAAATAGTGAATAGCGCATTCTCACAAAAAGTATAAAACATCAAAGGACGGTCAGGCTTATGACAGTATTTATATATCCAAATCTTGAAAAGCTCCATTCTGAGGAGTGTACTGCTGAGGTTATTGAGATTCTTAAGTCACTCGGAGTTACAGTCTTGATGACTCCCGACACAAATCTTGTATTCGGTGGGAATGCTAATGAGGCTGAAACAATCAATCAGGCTATTTCTATGTGCGATATTGTCATAACCATCGGCGGTGACGGAACCATTCTCAAAATTGCTTCTCTTGCAGCAAAATACAAAAAGAAGCTCCTTGGAATCAACTGTGGCAGACTTGGATTTATGGCTTCTCTTGAACGTAGTGAGCTTGACTGTCTCAAGAATCTGTGCTCAGGCGAATACAAGACTGAGCGAAGAATGATGCTTGATGTGACGATTAAATTCAGAAACGGTGAAGAAATAAGCGAAACCGTTCTTAATGACGTTGTTATCACTCACGATTTCAAAGAGAGTCTGAACGACTTTACAGTTCTTGCAGATGGAATTGTCGTTTCACACCTGAGAGCTGACGGACTTATTTTCTCAACTCCGACCGGTGCTTCTGCTTATGCTCTTTCAGCTGGCGGACCGCTTATTGAACCGTCGATGGACTGTATTGAATTCACTCATATCTGCCCGCATTCACTTTCTGCAAGGGCAATGATATTCGATCCAAATAAGCTTATTGAAGTCAGGACCAAAGCAGCAGGGCAAATCGCATTGCGTGCCGATGGGGCAGAAGCAATTTCGATTACTTCTGACGACAGCATATTTATCAGAAAATCTGACCTCAGCCTTTCAGTTATTGATATTCATGGCGACAACTATTTCAAATCCATTTCTACGAAGCTAATGAATAATGCAAAGGAAGTCTATGAGGAGGCTGACGACAGGTGAAAAACGGCAGAAAGAAAGCCATCCTCGACATAGTTTCCACCTATGAAGTTGACACTCAGGAAACTCTTCAGGCATTACTCCTCGACAGAGGCTTCAATGTAACTCAGGCAACCGTTTCAAGGGACATAAAACAGCTTGCACTCCTGAAAACGATGAGCCCAAATGGAAGCTACAAATATACGATTCCTCCCAAGCCTCAGGAAACAAGTGCCCGACTGTCTTTTAAGTCTCTCTATGCCGACTCTGTTGTTTCGATAGACAGGGCGATAAATATAGTCGTTATCAAGTGTTATGCCGGAATGGCTAACGCAGTTTGCTCGAAGCTTGATGCTGCTGCGTACAACGGAGTAGTCGGGACATTAGCAGGAGATGACACAATATTCGTACTCATGCGTGAAGAAGGCGACGCTGTTGCTTTGATGGAAGAACTCAGCGATATGCTTTGACAATAATTTGACTCTTTGGAGGCGATAATCGGTGCTTTACGAACTTCATATTGAAAATCTCGCAGTAATCGAAAATGCAACGATTCGTTTCGGAGAGCATTTCAACGTATTTACCGGCGAAACCGGAGCAGGAAAATCAATCCTTATTGGCGGAATCAATGCAATACTCGGTCAGCGTGTTTATAAGGACATAATAAGAGAGGGAACAGACAGAGCATATGTCAGCGCAGTGTTCACAGATTGCCCACAGTCTGTTTCGGACAAGCTGAACGAGCTTGGTCTGAACCCAGGAAACGAATTGATTATCTCAAGAGAAATCGGCTCCGACGGCAGAAGCACTGCCAGAATCAATTCTCGCCCGGTCACTATATCTGCACTTCACGAAATAGGTGATTTGCTCGTCAACATTCACGGTCAGCATGACAGCCAGAACCTTCTGGATCAGACAAAGCATTTAGGAATTCTCGACAGCTATGCCCGTTCGGATGAGCTGCTTCTTGACTATCAGCAGTCTTTCAGAGATCTGCAGGCAACCGCACGTGAGCTCAACAAGCTCAAATCCGAAAGAAATCAGAACTCAAAACGTGAAGAATACCTCTCAGAGATAATTGAAGATATAGGCTCTCTCGAAATCGCTGTCGGTGAGGATGAGAAAATCGAAGAAAGATTCAGGCTTCTTGATAACGCTGTATCTCTTAAAAACGCTCTGACAGCGGCAACCGCTTGCCTGTCAGAAACTGAATCGGATAACAGTGCAGGTGATCTTATTTCACAGGCATACAGTGAGCTCGAGTCAAACGAGGAAATTCTGCCAGTTCTTAAGCCTATAGATGAACGTTTATCGGCTATAGGAATTGAGCTTGAAGACATTGCCACAGAGCTTTCGAAGCTTCGTGACAGCCTCGAAATTGATGACAGTGAGTATGCAACTCTGACCCAAAGAAGAAACGATCTGAAACGAATCAAGCGCAGATATGGCACAACACTTGATGAGGTAATCAAAGTCTATGAGGATGCCGTTCAGGAATCTCAGGGACTTGCCTCATTTGACGATAGAATAACTGAGCTTGAAGAAAAGAAATCGAAGCTTCTGATCGAGGTCACTAAAAAGGCAGAAAAGCTTTCAGAGCATCGTGAAGCCGCTTCCGAAAAGTTTTCTCACCAGGTTGCCGAAGAGCTTTCATTCTTAAATATGCCGAACGTAAGGCTCGAGGTTAAAAAAACAAGGGGCAAGCTTACGCTAAGTGGAATGGACTCAATAGAGTTCCTGATTTCCGCAAATAAGGGCGAATCTCCGAAGCCTCTTGCAAAGATCGCTTCGGGAGGCGAGCTTTCAAGGATTATGCTTGCACTTAAAACGGTTCTTGCTGACAGGGACGCTATTCCAACCCTTATCTTCGACGAAATCGACTCAGGCGTCAGCGGAAGAGCGGCTCAGAAAATCGGCATCAAGCTCAAAGAGATCTCCCGGAAGCATCAGATTATTTGCGTAACCCATCTTGCACAGATTGCAATTATGGCTGACGACCATATGCTGATTGAAAAGCACGAATCTGGAGACAGAACCATCACAAATATAACTCATCTTGATTTTAACAGTCGTAAATACGAAATAGCACGAATATTGGGCGGCGACAATATTACTGAGACAGTGCTTAAGGATGCCGAAGAACAACTTAATAACGCTATGAAAGGTGAATAACTATGATACTTTGTTTTCTTGCAGACGGTTTTGAAGAAGTCGAAGCTTTGACTCCTATTGATTGCTTGAGAAGATGCAAAAAAGAAGTTAAGACAATAGGAATCGGAGGAAAAACACAGATTCACGGCTCACATGCCATAACTGTAAAGGCAGACATTGCAGATATTGATTACTATCTTTCTGATGATATAGAAATGATTATTCTTCCAGGCGGAAAGACCGGAACCGATAATCTTGAAAAGAGCATACTTGTCAGCCAGGCTATCGATATTTGCATGACTAAAAAGCTTCCCATTGCTGCAATTTGCGCTGCTCCGTCTATTCTCGGACACAAAGGACTTCTGAAAGGCAAAAAAGCTGTCTGCTACACGGGCTTTGAAAAAGAACTTATAGGAGCAGAGGTTCTTGACACTGCCGTTGCTGTTGACGGGAATATCATCACAGCTTGCGGAATGGGTGCAGCACTTGAATTTTCCTATGCGATAGTCTCCAAGCTAATCTCCAAAGACAAGGCCGATGAACTGATGGACTCACTCAACGTAAGACAGCGAAATATAGATGTTCAGATTTAACAGAACCGAATTTCCGACATAAAGGTGAAATATGAGCGATAATAACCACAACAATATAGACGAGCTTCTTTCCTCAATTCTGAACGAATCTCACTCGGTGCAAACACAGAGTACATCAGCTGAGCAGGCTGCTGCTTTAGAGGATGCAACGGACGATTCGACTGACATTTCAAAAACCTCGGTCATAAAACCTGCTGTACGTCTTGAAGATGAAGCTGATGTTGACAATGTTTCCGGTCAGACTAACGTTTTTAACTTCGGAACATTCCAGTCACAGCACGGGAAGACCGCTGCGACGACTGATGAGGAAGACAGCGAGCAGCTGAAAGAGGAAAAGCCTCGTAAGAAAAAGAAGAAAAAGCGCAGAAAAAGAAACTATACCGCATACGGCGGAATAGTTTTAGCTACGCTTGTTCTGTGCGTTTCGATATTGATTTCTCTTTTCATAATAGTTGTAATAAGAGATGTTTTAGGAATCGAAGACAACGACAATGAATTTACCATCTACATCGAAGAAGGCTCTTCGGCATGGGATATTGCTGACCAGCTCTATGATGAAGGGGTTATCCAGTATAAGGAAGTCTTCATTGCCATAGCTAAGCTTAAGGGTGCCGACGGCAACATGTATCCCGGCGACCTTGATGTTGCTTACAATATGAGCTATTCTGACATCATCGATGACCTTATGGAATTGAGAGAGTCGAAAGAAACTGTAACCATCACATTTATCGAGGGCATAACGCTTTATGAAGCTGCACAGCTGCTCGAAAACAACGGCGTCTGTGATGCTGACGAGTTCATCTATACCTTCAACTCTACTGTATTTGGTTACAACTATGAGCAATATGTTTCGTCGGAGAGTCTGAAGCTCTATAAGTATGAGGGCTTCCTTTTCCCGGATACCTACGAGTTTTATGTCGGCGATACTGCATACAATGTGGCTAAGAAAATAAGGGAAAGAACCAATGAAATTCTGACTTCCGATGTCATTGCTCGTGCAGAAGAAATAGGATATTCATTAGAAGATGTCGTGATACTTGCATCTATTGTCCAGAAGGAAGCTGGAAGCACTGACGACATGGCATCAGTTGCCTCTGTCTTCATAAACAGGTTAAGCAATCCTGAGCAATATCCAAGATTACAGTCTGACGCAACAACCGCATATATCGATAACATAATAACGCAGGTAATGACTGTTTCATCTCAGAGTATGTGCGATGCTTACGACACCTATACCTGTCTTGGACTTCCCATTGGAGCAATTTGTAATCCGGGAGCAGATGCAATAAATGCAGTTCTGTATGCAAACGATACCGATTACTACTACTTCTGCACAGATCCGGAAACTGGTGTGGCATACTTTGCTTCAACCTATGATGAGCATATTGCCAACTGCGAGCTATTAGGAATTATGTGAGGTGAATAGCCATTGACTGATATTGAAATTCTTTCTCCTGCTGGAGACGAAGAACGGCTTGATGCTGCGGTTCTTTTTGGAGCAGATGCAGTCTATCTTGCAGGAAAGAGCTATGGCATGCGTGGTGCACCGGCTAATTTCACGCTTGAACAGTTAAAAAAGGCTTGTGACAAGACTCATGCACTCGGCAAAAAAGTCTACCTGACTGTAAATATTCTTCCGAGTAATTCAGAGGCTGACCGGCTTGAGGGCTATATCAAAGAAGCATATGCATGCGGAATTGATGCTGCTATTGTCAGTGACATAGGCTCATTTGCTCTCATAAAAAAAGCTGTGCCAGATTTAGCGCTTCACGTATCGACGCAGGCTGGAATTGTAAACTATCTCACAGCAAGAACATTCTACGAAATGGGAGCAAAAAGAGTTGTACTTGCAAGAGAACTGTCACTTGATGATATTGCCGAGATAAGAGCTAAGACCCCAAAGGAATTAGAGATCGAGTGCTTCGTACACGGAGCGATGTGTGTTTCGTTCTCGGGAAGGTGTCTCTTGTCTCAGTACTTGACTGGCAGAAACGCCAATAGAGGTGAATGTGCTCAGCCTTGCCGCTGGAGCTACAGCCTTGTTGAAGAAACAAGACCGAACGAGTATTACCAGATTTCCGAAGATGAAAAAGGAAGCTACATTCTGAATGCAAAAGATCTCTGCATGATTGAGCATCTTGACAAGCTTGCAAAAGCTGGCGTTACAAGCTTCAAAATTGAAGGCAGAGCAAAGTCTGCTTATTACGTTTCTGTTGTAACAAACGCTTATATCAAAGCTAAAGAAATACTTTGCAATGATCCAGATAATTATGTTCTTCCGGAATGGATCAAGAATGAGGTCTTCAAGGTCTCTCATCGAAAATATTGCACAGGATTTTATTTTGGTCATCCTAACGACTGCCAGTATTATCAGACGGGCGGATATGAACGGATATGCGACGTTGTAGCTGTAGTTGAAGGCTATGATAGCGGGATGCTGAGATGCTCGCAGAGAAACAGATTCTTTGAAGGCGACCAGCTTGAGCTTCTTATTCCAGACAGTGAGCCGATAAAATTTACTGCAAATGAAATTTATGACGACTTTGGAGAGCGAGTTCAGAACGCCAATAAAGCAACTATGAAGCTTTCTATTCCGTTTGATATGGAGATTCCAGCCGGTTCAATAATAAGAAAAGAAATTACCTCAGAAAAAGCTGAGAAGATATAACATAAGGAGTGTATACTAATGACTGATTCTAATTTCTATCCACTTATTCTTAAAGCTCCTCTCAAGGACTACATCTGGGGAGGAACAAGGCTTAAAAGCGATTTTGGCTTTGAAAGCGAGCTCGAAAAGGTTGCAGAAGCTTGGGTTGTTTCCTGCCACAAGGACGGACCGAGCGTCGTCGCCAACGGCTCTCTTGAAGGCAAGACTCTTGAAGAAGCTATTGATGCTTTTGGTCCTGACGCTTTAGGTAATGCCTGCAAGGATTTTGACAGGTTCCCGATTCTTGTCAAGCTTATAGATGCTAAAGACAGGCTTTCTATTCAGGTTCACCCGAGCGACGAGTATGCAAGAGCAAACGAAGGCGACAATGGCAAAACTGAAATGTGGTATGTCATCGACTGTGATGAAGGTGCACAGCTTGTCTACGGCTTCAAGCACAGCATCGACAGCAGTGAATTCAAGAAAAGAATCGAGTCAAACACACTGGACGAGGTGCTGAACTATGTTGACGTCCATAAAGGCGATATATTCTTCATTCCATCGGGCACTGTTCATGCAATAGGGAAGGGAATACTTATTGCAGAGATTCAGCAGAATTCAAATGTCACATACCGTGTATCAGACTACGGCAGGCTCGGTGCAGATGGCAAGCCGAGACAGCTCCATGTTGAGAAAGCTATTGCTGTCTCAAATACAAATCCTCCGGCTGCACCATATGGAAATGTAGGCGAAGTCACAGTTTGCGGCGGCTCAACCGTACGTCATCTTGCAAAATGCAAATACTTTGATGCCAATCTGATAAGCCTAGATGGCAGCTGCGAGATCAGAAACGCTTCAAGCTTTGTGTCACTGGTCGTAATGGACGGAGAGACTGTGCTGAAATCTGAACAGGGAAGCTATCGCATAAAGAAAGGTGAGAGCGTTTTTATACCCTGTGGAATTGAGTTCACTCTAATTGGAAGCGCTCAGATTCTTTCGGCATCTGTCTGAATCTGAATCAGCCTTGTAACCCGGATAAGCTGTTTCCCATACTATGCTAAAAAGTAAAGTAAACGGAGGAACAGCTAATGATTATTACTGACAACGATTTCAAAAAGACGTACTTCATGGGCTATTCAACGCCTGATGGTTTCACAACTCATCTCAGAGATGATATTGAGTCGGGAGAATTCACTACTTACATCATCAAAGGTGGACCCGGAACCGGAAAATCCTCACTTATGAAAAAGATCGCATCCTCGCTTTCGGATTTGGATGAGCCTGAGATATACTACTGCTCATCCGATCCGTATTCTCTTGATGCGGTTTTATTTGACAACCTAAAAATTATAATTGCAGATGGAACTTCTCCTCACGTCATCGAACCTACTTATCCTGGTGCACGAGAGATTTTAGTTGACCTTGGCGAATGCTGGAATCTCGAGTCGCTTTCGTCGAGTAAAAGCGGAATCATTGATTCTACAAACAGAAACCAGAGGTATCACGCACTTGCAAAGAAATACCTGAGTGCGATAATCTCAGTAAACGAGGATATTATGTCAATCGGCGACTCCGCATTGGACTGCTCAAAGCTGGATGCCTATCTCGAACGGCTTTCAACAAGGCTTTTCCCAAAGAAAAAAGCTTCTGAAAGTCAGGGCAGGATCAGATTCAGGCAGATGACATCATTTACGCCTGTCGGAGTCATGACGTTTACCAATCTGTTTGAACATCTGAACGTGTATAAAATTGAAGATAGCTCTTTCGCTGTAACAGATAAGCTTCTGAAGCAGCTTGCAAGACGAGCAACGGATAACGGTTATAATGTTCTGATAAGCAAGAATGTTTTCATGTCAGGAAGCGTATATCAGCACGTGATTATTCCTGAAATTGCAACAGCCTTTGTCTCCGGAATTTCAGATGATATTGCAAATTCAACAAAGATAAATTCCATGAGATTTTATGACAGAGACATCCTGAAAGATAAGCGAAAGAGACTTGAATTTGATGAGGGAATAATAAAAGAGCTGATCGATGAGATGGTTTGCGCACTTAAGACCGCTAAGGACATTCACGATGAATTAGAGAGCTACTATATTAATGCTATGGATTTCCAAAAGGTCAATGACGTCTGCCAAAGGCTGATTGAAAGAATTCGAAGTGACCATCAAGACTGAGATTCAGACACACAGAATAAGAAAACTGTGCAAAATTACAGCAAATTATCCCACTTCTTTCACATATGATACTTGATTTTTGCCAGGATTTACGGTATAATAATTTCAAGGCAATTAGCCGAACTTGATTAATTCAAGCACTATGTAAGAAAGGAGTGATCGGAATGCCCGGACCAGGAGGACCCGGTGGTGGTCGTGGACCCGGTGGACCCGGCGGTGGCTTCGGAGGCGGACCAAGAGGTGGAATGGGACCAAGAGGTGGTATGATGCCACCCCCACCCAGAAGAAGACCGATGCCCAGACGTGGCAACTGCGGCGGCTGTTGCATGCCTTATGTTTTAAGCGTTGTCGGTGCGATTACCGCTCTTACGTTAGGCACAGCAATAGGCGTTAAGTCTGCAGGAAAGAAGAAGCAGTAAGCTTTTATAATCACCAATCAAAAAATCCTCAGGTTTTGCACTTGAGGGTTTTTTATGCCACGTCAAATTATATCTGAATATAATTAACTATCAGCAGGGGATTTGCCATTATCGTCATTGTCGTCAGATGCATTGGTATTGTTTCCACTTGCTTTCATATCAGCGAGAGGAGAGCTCTCAACGGCAGCTTTTCTGTCCTTATTTGATAAATGCGTATAGATTTCAGTTGTCGCAACGCTAACGTGACCCAAAACGTCCTTTAAAACTATAGGATCAACATTTCCATATTCGTACATAAGTGTTGCAGCTGTGTGTCTTAGCTTATGTGGAGAAATTCCGAGGTTTCCAAGACCAGCATTATTAAGCTGATCCTCAACTATTCGCTGTATTCTGCGTGTCGACAGTCTGCGATGGTCGCTACGATGCAAAGATAGAAAGATTGCATTCGGATCCATCACAGACTCCGGTCTGACCTCTAAGTAAGAGTTAAGCGCAGAAATACATGCATCATTGAGATACACGATCCGTTCTTTTTGACCTTTGCCAAACACACGAAGAGTACGTGCACTTTCACTATAATCATCAATGTCAAGCCCAGCAAGCTCGCTGAGACGCAAGCCACAGTTGAGAAATATAGTTAATATACAGTAATCCCGAAGGTAATTTTTACTCTTAACGTCCTGAAGAAGTTCCTTGCTCTGATCAAGCTCAAGGTACTTTGGAAGAGTCCTTTCCGGTCTTGGGAGCTCTAATTTCTCAAGAGGATTTGACTCAAGCCTGTATATATCAGGAGACCTGTAGGACGCTAAAAAATCGTAGAACCTGCGAAGAGACGATGTTTTTCTGGCACGAGTCTTATTGGAGTTCTGACGCTCATTTATGAGGAAGTTCATGTACTCATACGCATCCATAAGAGTAAACTCCTTGACATAAGAAAAAGGAACATCCTTAATTGGAATTTTTGCAAAAGGAATTTCTTCTGAGTTGACATCATCATGCTTGACAGAAACCAAGTATCTTAAAAATGTTCGAATATCCACATAGTAAGCCTCAACAGTTCGTTCAGTGCGACCAACTACGGAGCCAGCATATGTAAGGTATCCTGCAAGATATGCCGGGCAATCTTTTCTGTATTCTTCACGCAATTCAAAACACCACACTTATAAATCTTGCTTAAAAGCCAGTTTCTTGTCCCCTGATGTGCGTTAAATTTTTATTTAGCGCACATCGATGCATATTTTATTTCGTACTTTCTTGTATGGCTTCGTCCCTCAAGTCCGCAATCAATCCGGTAAAGAGCACTTCCCTGAACTATATAACTTCAATACTCTGACTATTAGTCCCGGATCCTACAACTTGAAAGCTATCACTTTCTTCTGATAACACTATTTGAGCTCCACAACAGTAACTCCGTCTTCACCTTCGCCGTACACGCCTTTTCTCATCGACTCAACTGACGGGTGCTTCCTGAGGTGATTTCTGACTGCAGTTTTCAAGGCACCGGTGCCTTTACCATGGATTATCATTACAACTTTGTTGCCGCTCATGATTGCCTTATCGATAAACGAATCAAGCTCATACAGTCCCTCATCAACCGTGTAACCGCGAATATCAAGCTCAGTTTCAGCTTTTCGTGTCGCACGACTCTCGGTAGAGTTTGAGACGCTTCCCTGTTGCTTCCTCTTAATCGATTTATTATTAAAAGTAATCTCTTTTTCCGCAAGTCGCAGAAGTGAAACATGTACTTTCGTTTTCATGATTCCCATCTGAACAACGCAGTTGCCAGAAGCATCTGGAAGCGACATTAGAACACCGGTTTTATTGCCATCTCTTATGATAACGTCGTCGCCTTTTTTGAAAGGTCTCGGAGGCACATAATCCTCATCAGACAGCTCACCAAGCTTTGATGCTTCATTATACATGCTGTCGATTTCGGATTTATACTTCTGCCTCTCCTGCTGTACTCTTTGCGAGAAGTCTTCCTTGTCCTTCGACTTTTTAATATCCTCAAGCTCATTCATCAGCCTACGGGACTGCATGTTGACACGTTCTACGAGCTCTCTTGCCTCTTTTTTAACCTTAAGAAGCTCCTTGTCCTTTTCCGACTGATACTTCTCATGCTCAGACCTGAGTTCATCACGAAGTGTTCTCACTTCCCTCTCATACTGTTCAACACTCGCCGCTCTCTCCTCATAATCCTGACGAGCAGCCTCAAGGCGTTCGATAGTATCTTCAAACTTCTGAGCTTCTGCTGACATAAGGTTTTCTGCACGAGAGATAATTCCATCATCAATCCCCAGACGCTTTGAAATAGCAAAGGCATTCGATTTGCCCGGAGAACCTATTATAAGCCTATATGTCGGCTGCAGAGTTTTAATATCAAACTCGCAGGAAGCGTTTTCGACACCCTCAGTTTCAAGTGCATACATTTTGAGTTCCTGGTAGTGAGTTGTGGTGACAAGCTTGGCTCCAGTCATCTTGATTCTCTCTATAATCGCAACAGCCAGAGCCGCACCCTCGACAGGATCAGTTCCTGAGCCAAGCTCATCAATAAGTACTAATGAGCTATAGCTGACACGATTCAGAATATCTACAATATCCGTCATATGAGACGAAAAAGTAGAAAGGCTTTCCTCAATAGACTGCTTGTCGCCTATGTCGACCAAAACATCGCTGAAGACGGTTATCTTACTTCCGTCCGAAACAGGTATCAGAAGACCACACATCGTCATAAGTGTCAGGAGACCAACAGTCTTAAGGATAACAGTCTTGCCACCTGTATTTGGACCGGTTATAATCAATGCGTCATAACCATTTCCAATAGAAAAATCAATAGGAACTACTCTTTCCTTATCGATAAGCGGATGGCGGGCTTTTTTCAGAATGATCTCTCCATCATCTGATATAGCCGGCATTGTGGCTGACATCTTTGCCCCTAAATTTGACTTTGCAAAGTACAAATCAAGCATCACAGCGGCATTGTAGTCGGAAATAAGCTGTTCAGCATATTCAGCACATTCGCTTGAAAGCTCTGAAATGATTCTGTGAATCTCGTCCTGTTCCTTGCCCTTGAGAATTCTGATTTCGTTATTTGCCTCAACAACTGCCATAGGTTCAATGAAGTATGTCTGACCGCTCGCTGACGTATCGTGAACCAATCCAGGAACACTGTTTTTTGCTTCGGATTTAACCGGCAGAACATACCTGCCGTCACGCATAGTGATAATAGTATCCTGCAGATATGCCTGAGTATCACTTGAGCGAACCATCTTATCGAGCGTATCACGGATTTTTGAACCCGCAGACAGAATTTTTCTTCTGATTGAAGCCAATTCAGCGCTTGCGGTGTCTGCAATTTCTTCCTCACTGACAACTGCATTCGTAATTTTGTAGTTGAGTTCTCTGTTTGAAAACAGGCACTCAAAGAGATAATCAAGGCTGAATTCCTCATCAGAAAATTGCTGTCTCCAGGATAATAGTATCTCAGTCTGCGACAGCATTCTCGATACGTCAAGAAGCTCTCTTAGCGAGAGTGTGGCACCGCTCAGAGCTCTTTTTGCTATAACCGAAACGTCGGGAATGCGCATGAAAGTCGGACTGCCGAATCTTGTGGACGCATTAAAAGCATCAAAAGTCTTCTCAACCTCTTTGTGAACCATCTCTAAGTCCGTTGATGGTTCAACCCCGAGTGCCATATCCTTCGAAGCGTCGTTTGAACACTCATCAGATAGCATTTCGAGGATTTTATGTAATTCGAGTGTTTTATATTCTTCTCTCATCAATTCTCACCTATATCGATACTTTTAAGTGACTTATAAAAGTCAAGTGTCTGAAATCTTTTTCCAAGCTGAATCTCAGCATACCTCTCGGTAATATTTGAGAGCACAGGCAGATAGTCATCAGGAATCCTGAAACTGAAAATCTTTTCCTGATCAGAAAGTGCTATATGCCTGATAGCGTGAAGCGTTGTCATATCAACAATTTCGCACACACTCAAGTCTCTTTTACCGCAACAATTTTCACAGTAAAGTTTTCCCTCGCTCAGATCAAACTGCATCTGAACGTCCGAGTACTTATAGCATTTACAGCACCCTATAAGGTTCGGCGTTAATCCTATTTCGCAAAGAAGCCTGAGTTCAAACACAGATTTTATCAGAGTCTCATTCTTCTCCCCTGTTGACAGAAAATGAAGAGCATTCAACATGAGTCTCAGCACTTCTCCGCATGGCTGCTCACTGACACAAGTATAGAGTATCATTTCGCAAAAATAGCTTGCGAGAGAAAACCTCGAAACGTCAAGCCTGATGTCATAGAAAAGTCTGATAGGTTCAGCAGAATTCAAGATATATCCGCCATTTTTGCCCTCAGAAAAGCAAAATTTAGCGTAGCAAAAGGTCTGTGAAACAGAAGCGTTTCTGGCATTTTGTTTTTTGACGCCACGGGCATAAATGTCCAGTAAGCCATTTGAGTCAGTAAGTATACTCAAAAACTTGTCGTTATCGCCGTATGGGCGCTCTCTTATCACAAGACCTTTCACTGTCAGCATTTTTATTTCCGCCTTGTATCAGTTTGTGTTTGTATATTAAGTAGTCGGCAATCTTACCGCTTGAATAAAATATCTGCCAAAGCTTGTCCATTTCATCACCCGCCGCTTGTCTTATCTTAAACAAACTGACAGGATTTATGAATGGTAAAATCAGTCGCCGAGACCGAAGTTTTTAATCAGCGCATCTCTGTTGCACCAATTCTCTTTCACTTTGACCCAGAGCTTAAGATTGGTCTTAATCATGAAGAAGCGCTCAATATCCTCTCTTGCAAGCTGACCAACTTTTTTAAGCATTGCTCCATTTTTGCCAATGATAATGCCCTTGTGGGAATCCTTTTCGCAATATATAGTTGCTACCACATCCATGATGCTCTCGCCCGAGCGTGTGTCTCTCTCCTGCAAGCTCTCAACACTTACAGCTATTCCATGAGGAACCTCATCAGAAAGCAATTCCAGAAGCTTTTCTCTTACCATTTCGGAAATTATCACTCGTTCCGGCTGGTCTGTGAATTTGTCATCTGGAAAATAATGTGGTCCCCTTACTGTATGTTTGGATATAGCGTCAAGTATAATGTCGAGCCCATCCGAATTGATTGCGCTTATCGGAATGACCGAATCGAAATCGTAGAGTGCAGCATATTCGGCAATAACAGGAATCAGTGCTTCCTTATCCTCAAACAAATCTACCTTGTTTATAACAAGAATAACCGGCGTTTTCGAAGCCTGAAGCGCTGCAAGAAGAGTTTTTTCAGCCTCTCCTGCTTTTTTTGTGCAATCAACAACCAGCAAAGCGCAGTCTACGGAACTGACTGAATTGTCGATAGCCTTAAGCATATACTCTGAGAGCTTGTCCCTTGAGCGATGCATTCCTGGAGTGTCCATGAATACATACTGAATATCTCCTCTTGTTAGAACTCCGGTTATTTTAGTTCTCGTTGTTTGAGGCTTTGAGCTTACTGCCGCTATCTTTTCACCGACAAGAGCATTTATGAGGGACGATTTCCCCGCATTCGGTCTGCCGACGATTGTTACAAATGAATTTTCTGTCACTAATTTTCTTCCTCCACTAATTATAGGTCATCCCTTGAGTGAACAGGATGCCTGAGTATTTCTCCGCTTTCGTATCCAAGTGATCTCATTATTTCTTTTTCCTTCAAGCGCATCTCCTTTGTCTCAGGTCCTTCCTCATCTGGATGATCATATCCTAAAAGATGAAGCATAGAATGGACAACCAAAAATGCTATTTCTCTTTCGGTGGAATGATTATTATCTACAGCCTGTTCCGCTGCCTTTTCCGTGGAAATAATTATATCACCAAGCATATAGCAATCGCTGTCGGGGTTCAGATCAAACTCGCAGTTGTCGGCAAGTGGAAATGATAAAACATCAGTCGGTGCATCTATTCCCCGATATTGTGCATTGAGCTCCTTTATAACATCATTCGTGACAAACGAAATACTTATTTCACAATTCTCATCAAAGCCTGCGCAGTAAAGAGAGCACTTGCAGCATGCACGCAAAAGTTTTCTGAATTCCTTGGTAATCGGTATATACTTCTGCTCATTGTTAAACGCAACTCTAAGCCTTCTCACGTGTTTTCTTCATCCTTTCTCTGTTATACTGTTCATACGCCTTTACGATGTCCTGAACGAGCTTATGCCTTACTACATCCTTTTCGGAAAAGTGAATAATTCCGATGTCTGGGACGTTCTTAAGAACCTTTACAGCCTCTATAAGCCCAGACTTTCTCGGGTCTGGCAGGTCGATCTGAGTGACATCACCAGTGATAACCATCTTACTGTTGAAGCCAAGACGAGTCAGGAACATCTTCATCTGCTCAGGAGAAGTGTTCTGAGCTTCATCCAGAATGACAAACGCCTCGTCGAGAGTTCTTCCTCTCATATAAGCAAGTGGAGCTACCTCAATATTCCCTCTTTCCTGATACTTTGCAAACGATTCAGCACCAAGCATTTCAAAGAGCGCATCATAAAGTGGTCTCAGATAAGGGTCTACCTTAGTCTGCAAGTCGCCAGGCAGAAATCCGAGTTTCTCTCCCGCCTCTACAGCTGGACGAGTTAAGATAATTTTATTTATACTATGCGACTTGAAAGCTCTTACTGCCATAGAAACCGCAAGGTATGTCTTTCCGGTTCCGGCAGGACCAACTCCGAATGTAATCGTATTGGAATCGATAGCATCAATATATTTTTTCTGTCCAAGAGTTTTAGGCTTTATTGTCTTTCCGGTTGCAGTGACGCATATTCCGCCGTCTGAAAGCTTCGCTATTTCATCTGCCGAAGTTTCATCATCCAAAGAAAGAACATACCTGACCTGCTGAGGCGAAATCTCGTCACCGTTCTCTAAAATCTTCATAAGAGCAGTTACACACTTGTAAGCTTTTTCTACTTCATTATCAAAACCTATGATCTTGATATTCCCACCTCGAGTCACGACATTGACTCCTAGCTCATCCTGAATCATACGAATATTCTCATCCTGACTTCCGAAAAGTCCTTGTATCAGGCTGACATTTGTCACTGCCAAAGATTTCTCCATAGATCCACGTCCTTTCTTTTACTTTTTCGCATCCCTATCCACTATTATTATACCAGATAAAGCGGGATATTTCAATATCCCGCCGGCAATATAAATCAATTATTTCGCAAATATTGGGCTTTCAATGCCTATATCTCCTTGCAAAGTATAAGTGCAGGTGAGTTTGACAGAACTGTCAGATTTCTCAACAGCAATATCCCTATTTAGCACTTCGTAATCGCCCACTAGATTCTCTTCGTAATTCTCAAGCTTTTGAAATACCATCTTCTCCGCCTCATCCATGCTATAAATATTGAGCTTATAGACTTGCTCTGTATATTCAGTTATTGTGATTCCTACTGGCAATTCGATTCCTAAGAATCTCAGACTTGTTGTATATTTATCAGTTATATAGGAGCCGTCCAGAAACGTAAAATCCGGAAGGGGTATATCAAATTCAAAGAAGCTCAGACTTCTCGAATAGTGTGTCTCGCCATCGGAGACTTTACGCTCATAGATACTCTGCTCGAAAGTAACCGTTCTTTCAAAGACAGCGGTGATATTAGCAATAGAATGATAATAGTAAACTCTGCCATTTCTTCGTTCCACATACCCACTCACGATCAGATCGCCTTTTGAAACGGCATCACCAATCAATACTTCAAGGTGCCCGACAAGAACGTTAATGTCAACTATCTGAGCATCCTCGGTAGCTATAATGTTACACGGAATTCTTCCCTCATCCGTGTCTGCTTTTTCGGTAACGAGCCTTAAATTTACTGTCACAACAGAGCCGCTGTTGCCGATTGATACCCATGAAATATCATCATCAATCTTAAAAAGCCTCGCCTGAAGCTTAAGAAAATTGAGATTCGGTATAAATGCACCGGTTTTAAGTCCCTCTTCCTCCAGTATTTCTCTAACCTCATAGATAACGTTCTCGTCATCGGTTCCGACTATTCTGATACTAAAGACAATGTTCGACAGGTAAAAAGCAAGAAAAATCGAAACCAGTATGCCAATAACAAAGCCATATCTCTTCCGGTATTTATGAAATTGAAAGTAGATTCCCTTGCGTGATGTGATCTCCAGAACACAGTTATTCGAGGATGATATATTTTCAATCCTACTCTCACAGTAAAAAGGTAGAATAGCATATACAGTATCGCCTTTAGTGTTAAGAGATAATACTTTACATTCTTTTCTCAGCCGATTCACGATAATTCCAATATCAAAGCCATCAATTCTTACAGTGATAATTCCTATCAGTTTCATAAGAAACAGCATCATAAAATTCTTGCTCCTCCTTTTGAGATTTCCACAGATGTGATCTTACCAGTCAGGCTGACTGAGCGATCTGTATAAGCAGATACTTTCAGATTTTCACCCCAGACGGTTATCTCATTTACTCCAGCTTTAGCTCTCAGCATGATTTCATTGCACTCCAAAACATCGGTAACATTTTCGATCAAAGCCTCATCATCACCTGAGACTGTTACATAAGACTCATAATAAGCATATTTTCTCGCCCGATTTTTAAGTTCCGGCAGTATAGATTTAATATTCAATAGAATCACTCCCTTTAATTATACTGAAGAAAAGGCAAGCATAGAATTTAGAGAGTAAAAAAGGGGGCAAGCTGATTGAAAAATAAACTGCAGGGTCTGTTTGCCATATTGGTATTGGCAGTAATGATATTGTCACTTGTGTACATAGATGAAGTTAAAGACAGCATATACAAAGCTATAGAAAGCTGCCTGACAGGCATTATCCCATCATTATTTCTGAATAGCGTTCTTTCAAGCGTACTCATAAAATCATCGAAATCGCTAAAGCCAAAGAGAATTACAGCTGCAGACTACGCAATAATTCTAGCTTATATTCTCGGAAATATATGCGGTTATCCGATTGGTGCAAAAATGCTGAGTGAGCTTGTAAAGGATAATACAATTACATCCAAACAAGCTGAAACAGCTATTTGCTTTTCGTATGCTTCAGGTCCGGCTTATATCTTAGGAATCGTAAGTGCAGCTGTATTTCACGCAAAGCTTTTAGGCTTTACAGCATTTCTGTCGATTTTATTGTCAAACACAGTTTTATTTATTGTCTTTGTAGTCAGGCGCAAAAGGTCTGCTGACGCAAGCCAGGTATGTAAAGGCGTTCCACTTACTACAGCCGTTATGGACTCAATAGGCTCTTCTGCTTATTCTATGATTTCAATATGTTCATCCATTGTCTTCTTTTCAGCTATGCTTGCGCTTATAAAAGTGCTTATGCCTTCAATCAGTCCGGCGTTTTCAGCGATATTTGAAATATCCAATATCACATCACTTCAAGGAAGCGGATTAGCATTCTTTGTATTGGCTACTGTTTTGCTGTCCTTCGGCGGGCTTTGCGTACATATGCAGGTAGCATGTTTGGCTGGTTTTTCCTTGAGAAAGTTCTATCTAACACGGCCTATTCAGGTCTTGCTTACTGCCATTTTCTCTGCGCTTGGCTATCTCATCGTACAAAATCATATAAGCATTGAAACTGGCACACCTGCTAATATTGAATTCTCAAAATCAGGAAGCATTGTGCCTTTCATCTGTATTTCCGGAATGGTTCTTATCGCACTTACATATAGAAAGCAAAAAAGCGACCGCTGAAACAGCAGTCGCTTTAGAGTCTGTAGAACTATTTTTCAAGAAGCCTCATAACGAGCTCTTTCATAACAGTGGGATTCGCTTTGCCCTTGGAAGCCTTCATACACTGACCTACAAGATAACCAAGAGCGTTGGTCTTACCGTTCTTATAGTCATTGACCGATTTCTCGTTCTGTGCAACGACCTCAGCGGCAATTTTTTCTAGAGACGAAACATCCGAAATCTGCGAAAGAGAATTTTTCTCGATAAATTCGTCTATATCGACATTATCTGCGATAACTGCATCGAATACCTTCTTGCCAGCAGCAGTGGAAATCTTGCCATCGTCGATATAATTGACAATCGTTGCAAGCTTTTTGGGAGTGAGATTCGTACCTGAAATATCGGTTCCGTCATTCATAAGCTTTGAAATCTCACCTAAAATCCAGTTGGATAAGAGCTTACCTGACTTGCAGCCCGCTTCGAGAGTCCTGTCAAACAATTCAGCCTTTTCAGGAACGTCGACTATCATCGCAGCATCGGAATACGAAAGACTGCAGCTGCTTATATATCTCATAATTCTTGCGTTCGGAAGCTCTGGCAAAGTGTCCTCGAGATACTGCACCTTCTCCTCTGAAACTACTATGGTTCCAAGGTCGGGCTCCGGGAAGTATCTGTAGTCCTGCGCATCCTCTTTTGAACGCATGGAAACGCTTTCACCTTTGGCGTCATCCCACCTTCGGGTTTCCTGAGTGATCGTGCCACCAGCTTCAAGTACCTCAATCTGGCGATTAGCTTCGTAATCGATGCCGTGGACGACTGCAGAAAAGCTGTTTACATTCTTCATCTCACATCTGGTGCCAAGAGGCTCACCAGGCTTGTGGACAGAGACATTGACGTCGCAACGGATCGAGCCTTCCTGCATCTTGCAGTCTGAGATGTCGATGTATCTGAGTATTGAACGGATAGTTTCGAGATAAGCCTTAGCTTCGTCGGAGCTTCTCATATCTGGTCTCGAGACAATTTCGATAAGTGGAACTCCACAACGATTGAAGTCTACAAGTGAACCATCAAACTTGTCAGAATGAAGAAGCTTTCCGGCATCCTCCTCAATATGAATACGTTCAATGCCAATTCTCTTGGTCTCATCGCCGACGATAACGTCGAGATAACCATCATGGCAAAGTGGAATATCAGCCTGGGAAATCTGATATGACTTCGGCAAGTCAGGATAGAAGTAGTTCTTTCTGTCCTGTTTGCAGATTCTGTTGATTCCGCAGTTGAGAGCGTGCCCCATCTTAATAGCGTATTCAACAACTTTCTCATTCAGCGTGGGAAGAGTACCTGGCATTCCAAGACAAATCGGGCAAACCTGAGTATTGACCTCAAGTCCGAATGAATTCTTGCAGCTGCAGTAAATCTTAGTCGTTGTATTGAGCTCGGCATGAACCTCCAAGCCAACTACAACCTCATATCCTCTTATCATAGCTCTACCCCCTTACTTGCAATTACAGGCACTTTAAAGCCACCGAAGCAAAGCTCGTGAGCATATGCTGTATTAAGTATCGTTTTCTCGTCAAAGCTTCTGCCTATTAACTGCATGCCATAAGGCAAGCCAGTCTCAGAATAGCCACAAGGTACGCTGACAGCAGGGAGACCGGCGATATTGACAGTGACGGTGCAAATATCAGCCGAGTACATAGCAAGAGGATCATCCATTTTGTCGCCGAATTGGAAAGCCTCAAACGGCGAAGTAGGAGTAATTATAATGTCAACGTCGCTGAATGCGCTGTCAAACTCGGAGCGAATCCTCTTCTGCAAAAGCTTTGCTTTCTTGTAATAAGCGTCATAATAACCGGAGCTCAATACGAAAGTGCCGAGTATTATTCTTCTCTTGACTTCCCTTCCGAAGCCTTCGCTCCTCGTTCTTTCATACATATCCATGAGATTTTCAGGATTCTCACAGCGATAGCCATACTTCACTCCATCAAAACGAGCGAGATTGGAGGAAGCTTCAGCGCAGGCAATTATATAGTAAGCAGAAAGAGCGTAATCAGTCGATGGGAGAGAAATCTCTCTGACAGTGGCTCCCCTGCTTTCAAGAGCTTTGACAGATTTCATAACAGCATCCTTGACATCCGATTTGATTCCGTCACCGAAATATTCTTTAGGAATCCCTATCTTGAGTCCCCTGACATCGCCATCAAGAGCTTCAGAGATGGGTAAATAATCCCTTCTTGCGCTTGTTGCATCCATCGGGTCATGACCGCAAATGGCATCAAAAAGCATTGCCGAATCTTTGACACTTCTTGCAATCGTACCTATCTGATCAAGTGAAGAAGCAAAAGCCACAAGACCATATCTCGAAACTGAGCCATATGTAGGCTTCAGACCGACAACGCCGCACAACGAAGACGGCTGCCTTATGGAACCTCCGGTGTCAGAACCAAGAGCCATCACAGCCTCCATAGAAGCTACAGCCGCTGCCGAACCTCCCGAAGAACCGCCAGGGACACATGAAGTATCAAACGGATTTTTAGTCTGCTTGAAGTACGAAGTCTCGGTGGATGAGCCCATTGCAAATTCATCCATATTGAGCTTTCCGGTTATAATTGCACCGGCATTTTTAAGCTTAGAGATAACTGTGGCATCAAAAACAGGCGTATAATTTTCAAGCATTCTTGAAGCGCAGGTTGTCCTGATTCCTGTCGTCGAAATATTGTCCTTGATTCCTATTGGAATTCCTGAAAGTGGAGATAACTCTTCGCCAGATGCTCTTCTTGAGTCGATCTTCTCTGCTTCTGAGAGCGCAGATTCACGGTTAAGCGTGAGATAGGCATCAATAGTAGGCTCTACCTCTTCAATTCTGTCAAATACTGATTTTGTGAGCTCAACGGACGATACTTCGCCTTTACTGAGCATTTCGCTCAGTTCGCTCGCCTTATATTCATAAAGTTCCAACACGGTTCCTCCCCTATTCAACAGTCTTCGGCACTACTACGCAACCGGCAACGACCTTTGGAGCGTTCTTAAGAATCTCATCCCGTGAAATCTTGCTATCTGCAAGCTTATCCTCTCTCAAATCCATAACGCCACTTTCGTCAACCAAAAGTTCATCGTCGATTTCCGGCATAGCCTCAACCATCTTAATGATGTTGTTCATTTCCTCAGAATACTTTGGAAGCTCATCATCAGATATTTTGATTCTTGCAAGCTTTGCAACATGCTTAATATCTATATTCGAATTATTCGTCATTTCGTCCGCCTTTCTTTCATCTCTAATGTCGTTTATTCAAGAAGTCCCATAAGACCGCTCTCATCGATAATACTTACCCCAAGCTCCTGAGCTTTAGTCAGCTTCGAGCCAGCTTCCTCGCCGGCAAGAACGTAATCTGTTTTCTTTGAAACCGACGACTTAACCGTTCCGCCATTGTCTTCGATAAGCTTTTTGGCCTCATCTCTTGTGTAATTTGGAAGAGTCCCGGTTATCACAAAGCTGAGTCCAGAAAGCTTCTGAGATATTGCTGCACCACCATACTCTGTATTAACGCCATAGCTCTTCAAAAGCTCTACTGTAGCCCTCATATGTGGCTCTGCAAGCGTATCATAAACCGTTTCGGCAGTAAGCTCACCGAAGCCATCAATAGCTTCTATCTCTTCAGGAGTGGCACTAAGAAGCCTGTCGATATTTCCGAACCTCTCGCACAAAAGCTTGCACGAAGCGGAGCCGACATTTCTTATTCCAAGTCCGCAAAGAAGCCTGTCTAAAGAATTAGATTTAGACTTCTCAATAGCCGAGATAAGCTTTTCGGCTGAACGTTCCTTAAAGCCTTCGAGCGTTAATATATCATCAACCGTCAATGTATATATATCCGGAATCCTCTTTATAAGACCACTGTCAAGAAGCCGCTGAGCAACCGCTGGTCCCAGACCGTCAATATTCATTGCAGGCTTTGATGCAAAGTAAATAAGTGATCTAAGAAGCTGTGCCGGACACTCGATATTCGGACACCTCAGTACACTCTTATCTTCTTCACGAACAGCCCTAGTTCCGCACACAGGACAATATTCGGGCAGCTTGAAGCTACCACTTCCATGCTTCTCAGAAACGCTCAGAACCTCGGGAATTATGTCTCCAGCCTTTCTTACGACTATCACGTCGCCAACCGAAATGCCACGTTCCTCAATGAAATCCTGATTATGCAAAGTAGCTCTCGAGACGCTTGTCCCCGCCAGAGTGACAGGTTCAAACACTGCAACAGGAGTAATTGCGCCTGTTCTTCCGACGTTAACTTCAATGTCAAGAAGCTTTGTCTTCTTTTCTTCCGGTGGGAATTTATATGCAACCGCCCACTTGGGAACCTTTGAAGTATATCCTACAGATTCTCTGTCCGAAAGATTATCAAGTTTTATAACGACACCATCAATGTCATACGAAAGCCTGAAACGTCTGTCGCCAAGAGAAGCTATTGCATTCTCTATATCGGTATAGTCACTTAATAGCTTATACTCAGGAATTATCTTAAATCCAAGCTCTGAAAGCGTATCAAGCGACTGCTTGTGGGAAGCGAATTCTATCCCCTCACACTGCTGAACATTGAATACGAATATATCAAGCTTTCTCTTCGCTGCAATCTGGGGATCCTTTTGCCTGAGAGATCCAGCCGCTGCGTTTCTCGGGTTTTTAAACGGCTGCTCACCTGAAAGCTCCATTTCCATAGAAAGCTTCTCAAAAGAGGAATGAGGCATATATACCTCACCTCTAACCTCAAGATAAGGAATGCTACGATTTAACTTAAGAGGGATCGAACGTATAGTTTTAAGATTCGCAGTTACATCCTCGCCAACAAATCCGTCGCCTCTTGTGGAGCCTCTTACAAGCTCGCCATTCCTATATTCAAGCGAAACTGACAAGCCATCGATTTTTGGCTCAACGGTGAAGCTTGACTCCGGGATTTCAGCCTTGATTCTATCGACAAAGTCTTTAACCTGAGAATAGGAAAAAACATCCTGAAGGCTTCCCATCTGTACGGCATGGGGAACCTTTTCAAAGCCTGAAACCGGTGCACCGCCGACTCTCTGTGTCGGAGATGTTGGCTTAATAAACTCTGGAAACTCTTTTTCAAGAGTAATGAGCTCCTCCATCAAAGCGTCGAACTCATAATCCTCAATCTCCGGATCATCATCAACATAATATTTTTTACTATAATAATCGAGCAGGCGACTTAGCTCCTCTATACGCTTTTCAGCATCAGATTTATTCATCTTTTCTGCCCTTTCTATCATCTATCCAACATCGGCGTATCCTGAAGGTATATCGCCGACAATTATTGTCTGTGCTATTACAAAATCCTGCGTAAGAGAAAAGTTAGCTTTTCTTGGAGGAAGATACGCCTCTGTCTCAACAGTGACTCTTATTATAATGCGGTGTAAAACGGTATTTATACCCTCGCTCTCAAATGATGAAATCACTTCGATAACCGGAACTGAAGACTGCATTATCCGAAGCCTCAAGCTAAGTCCTCTTCCGCTTAAATAAGCGTTTCCAGTTAAACTTCCTATAGGCACTTTTATCTTTGAAGCTCTTAGCTTTTCCAGCCTTGAAACTAGTATGTTACTGAGAGAAATTTTAATCTTATTAATCTCAGCCGAATTATACTCTACAGCCGTTACAAAGCCCGAATCGCTGAACGTCAGCTTCACAATATCAGAGTAGCCGATGTCCTCATCCTCAAAAAGCTCGCTGACCGCTTCGTCAACAACCTTTGCCACCGACATCTTTCCGTAAGACTCAGCCATTTCAATAATGACCGGCTTGAGAGCGGCGTTTATGAATAAAAGAATGACAGTCAAAAACAGAACCAGCATCACTGCTATGCCTGTATTGCTGTTATCACGCTTAGTTCTGTGCCTGCGTCTTTGCAAAATATCGCCTCCCGTCCCGATAAGACATACTATGCTTTCGGAACGGGAAACTGAATATCTCTTAAAAATTATTTGCTTCTTACTGCTTCCTTAACGGTAGCTACAATATTTTCAGAGCAAAGTCCGAATTCTTTGAGAAGCTGTACAGCAGGACCTGAGTAACCGAAAACATCGTTTACTCCGATCTTGATAACCTTGGTCGGGCAGTTGGCAGAAAGAGTATCACATACAGCAGAGCCGAGTCCGCCAATAACGCTGTGCTCTTCCGCAGTGACAACAAGCCCTGTCTCACGAGCTGCCTTAACGATAATTTCCTCATCCAAAGGCTTGATAGTGTGGATGTTAATTACTCTTGCATTGATGCCATCGTTCTTAAGTTGCTCAGCAGCAACCAAAGCTTCGTAAACTAGAAGTCCAGTTGCAACGATAGTTACATCATTTCCATCAGTTAGCTGAATGCCTTTGCCGAGTTCAAACTTGTAGGTTTCCTTGTTGTTGAAAACGGGAGTAGCAAGTCTTCCAAAGCGCATATAAACAGGTCCAACATACTGGATAGCTGCCTCAACTGCTGCTCTTGCCTCTACATCATCTGCGGGATTGATAACTGTCATTCCCGGAATAGTTCTCATCAGTGCTATATCTTCATTGCACTGATGGGTAGCACCGTCTTCACCAACCGAAATGCCGGCATGAGTGGCGCCGATTTTCACATTGAGATGAGGATAGCCGATAGAGTTTCTGACAATCTCAAATGCTCTTCCGGCTGCAAACATTGCAAATGATGAAGCAAATGGAATCTTTCCGGTTGCCGCAAGACCAGCTGCAACGCCCATCATATTTGCTTCCTGAATTCCGCAGTCAATATGTCTGTCCGGGAACTTTTTCTTAAATATGCCCGTCTTGGTTGCAGCGGCGAGGTCGGCATCCAAAACATAGAGATTCTCATACTTATCGCCGAGCTCAGCCAAAGCTTCACCATAGCTTTCTCTGGTCGCCTTCTTAATCAATTCTGCCATTTCTTATTCCTCCGTTTCCAATTCATGAAGCTGAGCCTGTAGCTCACTCATAGCCTGTTCATACTGTTCCTTGTTAGGAGCAGTTCCGTGCCATGAAACCTGATTTTCCATGAACGATACACCCTTGCCTTTGACACTGGACATAACGATCATAACAGGCTGATTTACAACGGTCTCTGCTTCCTTAAAAGCAGCGTCGATGCTGTCAAAATCATGAGCATCCATTGCTATGACATGCCAGCCGAATGCAGAGAACTTATCAGTAATAGGATAAGGAGAGCAAACATCAGAAATCTTACCATCAATCTGCAAACCGTTGTTGTCGACTATTGCAATGAGATTGTCAAGCTTGTGCTGAGCTGCGAACATAGCAGCTTCCCAGACCTGTCCCTCTTCAATTTCACCATCACCAAGAACACAATATACGTGATATGTGTCGTTAGTGAGCTTAGCAGAAAGAGCCATGCCACATGCGGCAGATATTCCCTGTCCTAAAGAGCCGGAGGACATATCAACACCGGGAATGTGCTTCATGTCAGGGTGTCCCTGAAGCATAGAGCCGATGTGCCTTAAGCCTTTTAACTCCTCAACATCAAAGTAGCCTCTGTTAGCCAAGGTTGAGTATAGAGCAGGAGCAGTATGTCCCTTGGAAAGTACAAAACGATCTCTGTCAGGAAGATCAGGCTTATCAGGATATACATTCATCTTTGTGAAATAAAGGTAGGTAAGAAGATCAGCGATAGATAAAGATCCCCCTGGGTGACCGCTCTTAGCGTTATAAACACCCTCAATAATGCCCATTCTTACCTTACAGGCAGTTATACTGAGCTGCTTCTTTAGTAGTTCGTCCATAGAAAAACCTCCAAATTATAATGTTGCCAAAATAGCAAGTGCTTCCGCCATTGTATCATCGGAACAGGTGGATTTCAATATATAATCCGCCGCCTTTTTAACAGCAGGCTGTGAATCCGATGGGCAAAAGCTTATATCGGATGCTTTAAGCATCTCAATATCGTTGTCATAATCTCCTGCGGAGATGATAGTTTTGCTGTCAAGCTTTATCACTTGACACATTTCTTTAAGAGCACTTCCCTTCGATACATCCTCAGGAAGTAACTCCAGAAAGTAGGGACAGCTCCTTACAAATCTTACTCCCATTCCGTCAAATCTTCTGACATACTTCATGAGCTTATCGATAACTTCGACGCTGTCCGCAAAAAGCAGTTTGCACCACGGCTCCGTAACCTCATCGCCCGAAGTCTTCTTGATGTAACTGACCTGAAGTATCTCATGATGCCACTTTTCAGCATCATTGAGATTAAGATAGTACTGACCTTCAAAAGTAAATATCTCCGGAGCAATACCAGGAAAAGCTGAGAAAATATCATTTAAAATATCTCTTGCGCAATCAGGAAGATAGGTCGCAGAAAGAATCTTATCGGCATGATGATCATAGATAATACATCCATTGTAGAGAATCAACGGCAAATCTATATCTAAGATACTGAGATATTTTCTCATAGTGTGAATCGGTCTGCCGGTTGCAACTCCGAAAAGACCGCCGGCATTTCTGTACTCCGCTATAGCTCTCAGATTTCCGTCAGAAACCGATTTATCCGGAGCAAGAAGTGTCCCGTCCATATCCGTCACGAAAATTGTTTTGTCAAATGTTGTCATGTTTTGTCTCTCATTTTCTCAAGAAGCTTCACAAAGTATCCCGGAAGCTCGCTTGTAAATTCAAGATATTCGCCGCTTATTGGATGAATGAAGCCAACTTTTCTTGCGTGAAGGCATTGACCTTCACAGCCTTTATAGGGCTTTCCGTAAACATCATCGCCTAATATCGGATGTCCTATATAAGCAGAATGCACTCTTATCTGATGTGTCCTTCCCGTCTCCAATCGGAAATTGACATACGAACATATGCCAAGTGAGCGCTCATAAAGCTCTTCCAGGACAGTATAGTGAGTAACTGCAGACCTTGAATTAATATCCGTCACGCACATGCGCTTGCGGTTATTCTTATCTCTTCCTATCGGAGCATCGATTGTCCCCGACTCTTCTTTGAATCTTCCGCCTGTGCAGATAGCCTCATATTCACGTGTAAAGCTATGTGCCTTTATCTGTTCAGCGAGCCCAAGATGAGCCTTATCAGTCTTGGCTACAATCAGGAGTCCACTCGTATTCTTATCAATCCGATGAACGATTCCAGGGCGGATAACACCATTTATTCCGGAAAGCTCGCCTTTGCAATGCCACAGAAGAGCATTCACTAATGTTCCTTGATAGTTTCCAGCTGCTGGATGAACTACCATGCCTTTTGGCTTATTCACAACAAGTAGGTCACTATCCTCATAGACTATATCAAGAGGAATATTTTCTGGCTCAACAGACAGCCCAACCGGATCAGGCAAATTAAGAGTGACTTCATCGCCAGCAGTAAGCTTTACGCTTTTGTGGGCAGGCTTCCCGTTAACCAGGACATTGCCATCATCAATCAGCTTTGCAGCAAAGGAGCGAGTAATATCAACTTCATCCTGCAATGCAATCCAGCTGTCGAGCCTTTTGCCCTCATAAGTGCCATCGACGATAAAGTCGTACAGTGTCACTTTTCATCACCTTGCAGCTGCTCTGCATCGTCGTCGTTATGAACTGCGTTCGCATGCTTTTTGGCTTTGGATTCTTTGCTCTCTTGCAAGATGTAGATAATGCAAACTCCGATTCCACCAACCACTACGCACATATCAGCAAAGTTGAAAACAGGAAAATCGATAAAATCAAGTGCGATATAGTCTACAACGCCAGTGAAGTCAGGATCAATGAGCATCCTGAATCTGTCAATCAAATTTCCGATTCCGCCGCCTATAATCAGCGAAAGAGTAAGGTACTCAAGCGTGCCGATTTTCTTTCTCTTGATCACCATGTATACAAGAATAACTATCAGAACTATGGATGTAAAAGCAATCAGAAAAGTAGTTTGACCGCCTAATATACTCCAGCCGGCACCGTCGTTCCGGATATGCGTGATGCTGAAAATATCGAAGCTTCCTATTGAAAATGTAAAATACCGATGGATAACAGATGTACAGAGCTCGAAGTTACTCGATATATAAAGCTTCAGAAGCTGGTCGAGCACCACAAGCAGTCCAGCCAGAACTAACGAAAGAATCAGCAAGTAAACACATCCTTAACTACAACGACCGGCTGCCGCTATTAGGCAGCAGCCGAACAAGTTATTTCACTTTACGCCTCAGCTTCTTCTGAGTTAGTAGCGATCTGAGATACCGTCTCAGCACAACGCTTGCAGAGCGTTGGATGATCATGAGAGCATCCGACCTCATCAGAATAAATCCAGCAGCGTTCACACTTCTCTCCATCAGCTTTATTGACTGTGAAGCCAAGACCGGTTGTCTCACCGGTAAATTCAGGGCTACCTTCCTTCTCAATATCAACATTAGAAACGATGAGTACGGTGGGAAGGAGCTCCTTGACAGACATCAGCTTATCATAGCTGTCGCCAGCCGTAATCATAACGCTTGCTTCAAGAGAAGAACCGATTACCTTTTCAGCTCTCTTAAGTTCAAGAGCTTTCTTTGCATCAACTCTGAGGTTATAGATGTAATCCCATTTATCTGTAAAATCACTGTCAAAAGTGAGCCCGGATACCTTTGGCATGTCGTTAAGGAACACGCTCTCAGGATTCTCGGATGCAGAGTGTCTCATGTACGACCAGATTTCATCGGCTGTAAACGAAAGGATTGGAGCCAAAAGACGTGCCAGAGCTGAAAGAATCATGTACATTGCAGTCTGAGCAGAGCGTCTTTCCTTGGAATCAACAGCATCGCAATAAAGCCTGTCCTTAATTATGTCGAGATAGAAGTTACTCATGTCAACAACGCAGAAGTTATGGATAGAGTGAACTACAATATGGAAATCAAAAGCATTGTATACTTCATCAACCTTTGTGATGAGGTTGTCAAGCTTCATTATAGCCCACTTGTCGATCTCTTCAAGTTCAGAAAGCTCCACTGCCTGAGTGTCGAAATCGAATCCGCCCTGATTAGAGAGGTTACCTAAGATATATCTAGCAGTATTTCTTATCTTCTTGTAGGCATCAGACAGCTGACCCAATATTTCCTTCGAGATTCTTATATCTGCGTGATAATCGCTGGAAGCAGCCCAGAGTCTCAAAATGTCGGCACCGTTCTTGTCATAAATCTCGTGTGGCTCAATGCCGTTTCCGAGAGACTTGTGCATAGCCTTGCCTTCGCCGTCGACAACCCAGCCGTGTGTGCAAACTGCCTTATAAGGAGCCTTACCGTTTACAACAACTGAAGTAAGAAGTGAAGACTGGAACCAGCCTCTATACTGGTCTGCTCCCTCCAAATAAAGGTCGGCAGGAGAAGAAAGCCCTTCTCTTTGATCAAGAACCGCTGTATGCGTTACGCCAGAATCGAACCACACATCCATGATGTCGGTTTCCTTTGTAAACTCATGACATCCGCATTCGCACTCGACATCCTCAGGAATGAACTCGCTTGCATCATGCTTGTACCATCCGTCAGAGCCTTCACGCCTGAACAAGTCAGAGATAGCCTTTATTGTCTGATCATTTATGATCGGTTTGCCACAATCCTTGCAATATACAATCGGAATAGGGACGCCCCATGTGCGCTGACGTGAAATGCACCAGTCGGAACGATCCATAACCATTCCCTTGATTCTGTCCTCGCCCCATGCAGGAATCCACTGAACATCTTCAATAGCTTTTACTGTTTCTGCCTTATAGTCTTCAACGGAACAGAACCACTGCTCGGTAGCCCTGAAGAGAATCGGAGATTTGCATCTCCAGCAGTGAGGGTACTGGTGCACAATTTTGCTTGAAGCGAACATTGCACCAGTTTCAATAAGATGCTTGGAAATTACTTTATTAGCTTCATCAGTAGTGAGTCCTGCAAACTGTCCGGCTTCTTCTGTGAGAACGCCTTTACCGTCTACAGCGACAATAATTCCAACTTCATCGTACTTCTTTGCAATCTCGAAGTCATCGACACCATAACCAGGTGCAGTATGAACGCATCCGGTGCCGCTGTCAAGCGTTACATGATCTCCGACAATGACAAGTGAAAGTCTGTCCATGAAAGGATGCTGTGCAGTGCAGTATTCAAGCTCCTTGCCTGTGAATGAACCAATAGTAGTATATTCAGTGATACCAGCTGCTGCAAGAGTAGGCTCTATAAGCTCACGAGCCATTATATAGTTCTCGCCGTTAGCCTGAACTATTGTATATTCATATTCAGGACCCAGGCAGATAGCAAGGTTACCAGGCAGTGTCCATGTGGTAGTCGTCCATATTACAAAATAGGTATTATCAAGACTCAAGCCAAGAGAAGTGAAGAGTCCCTTATCATCAACAACCTTGAATTTCACGTAGATAGAAAGGCAAGGATCATCCTGATACTCAATTTCAGCTTCGGCAAGTGCAGTCTGGCACTCGGGGCACCAGTAAACCGGCTTCAAGCCCTTGTAGATGTAGCCTTTCTTTGCCATCTCGCCAAAGACCTCGACCTGTCTAGCCTCAAATTCAGGCTTCAAAGTAAGATATGGGTCATCGAAATCTCCGAGAACTCCAAGTCTTCGGAACTGTGTTCTCTGAGTGTCGACATAAGACATGGCAAACTCACGGCAGTGCTTTCTTAATTCCAGTGGAGGAATTGTGCCATTCTCAACGCCAATCTTCTTCATGGCTTTAAGCTCAATCGGAAGTCCATGAGTGTCCCAGCCCGGAACATAGTTGGCACAATAACCGCTCATATTCTTCTGCTTGACGATTATATCCTTGAGAACCTTGTTAAGAGCCGTTCCAAGGTGAATATCCCCGTTTGCGTATGGCGGTCCATCATGCAAAATATATGAAGGACGACCTTCGTTCTTCTTGAGAATCTTTTTGTATAAGCCTTCTTTGTCCCAATTCTCGACCATCGGCGGCTCTTTTGCTGCCAGATTACCCCTCATGGGATAGTCGGTTTCAGGAAGATTCAAGGTCTTGTTATAGTCCATATCCTTTACCCCTTAGTAATGATTATTTTTTGTTAGGCGAATTATGACCGAATTTCAATTCTTCGGACGTAAACTCCTGTTTTTTATACATGGATTCATCGAATCCGAAAGTCGTGCGACGCTTTTCTGCAGTTGGCTTTGTCTGCTGAACTGCAGGCTTCTTTTCTGCTTCAGGAGCTGCCGGTGCGGTCTCAGCAGGCTTTTCAGCTGGTTTTGCAGGCGTCTGAACCGGTGGCTTGACCTGACCGGAAACAATTTTAGATATTTCTTCGTCAGTAAGCTCCGGCAAGCTTGAAACAACTCTTATCTGCTCATTGAGGACGAGAAGAATCTTCTTCTTAAAATCAGTGATTTCAACCTTGAGCTTGTTAAGCTTGTCCGTCTGCATCTCGGTCTGAGTCTTGGAAGCCGCAGTTACAGCATTAAGCTTGTCGTTCTCTTCCCTGATCGCAACAGCAATCTTCTCGACCTCAGAACGTTTTAAGGCTTCACAGTCATCGGAAATGTCGGCAAGGAGCGCATCTCTCTGAGCCTGAGCCTCGGTAACTATTCTGTCAGCCTCAGCACGAGCGTCGGCTACAATTTTATTGCCCTGCTTCTGGGAAACCAAAATCGCATCACGAATGGCATCCTCATCGTTTCTGTATTCGTTTATTCGCTCTACAAGCTTGACAATCTTTGCCTCGCTCTCTTCCTTTTCCTTAACAGCATTGGCAAGAGCAATGGCAACGTCCTTTAAGTATTCGTCGACCTCCTCCGGCTTATAACCGACGGTTGCTTTTGAAAACTTCTTTTGAGCGATGTCTTTGGCGTTCATATTAGTCCTCCTTATTTGTACTTGTGTATTGTAATGAAAATTCTGTCTTTCTTAGACATACCACCGATGCGATAAAGCGTAAACTTTCCTTTTCCACGTAGCGAAAACACATCTCCCTCATCTACCCTTTGACTTGGATCAAAAATCATAAGGTGATTCAGAATAACACCCTCTGAGCGAATAAGAGCTTGTACCTTCTCACGTGACATAGCTACAGCATCGGCTAAAACAGCATCAATTCTTAAAGACTTGACTGTAGAGTTAATGACCTCGAACTTCTTTTCGGGAATATCCTCATCAGAGAATTCGTGCCCGATAGTTACTCCAACACCACCGACTTTTGAAACTTCCTCAACAAGCGGAAGAACAGAGTTCATCACGAAAACTACAGTTTTCTTTTCTCCGACAAGAATATCGCCGATCATCTCACGCTTGATGTTAAGAGACATGATTGTCCCGAGAAAATCACGGTGAGTAAGTTTTTGTATATCTCTTCCGGTGAATACAACAGGAGAAAATGGCACAGCATACCCATAGCCAGGAAAGATGATCACTCGCCGTTCTGCTTTGTCATATCCGCCCAAGCATTCGTAATCCTGAAGTTCGCCCTTTAAAGCATACTGTCTGAGAGATAAACTGCAAAGAGCGAGCTGCCTTTCATCCAAAAAGCAGCTGAACCTAGAACGCCCCGATGCCAAGCTACTCCTGCCAAGATCGATGACGTGCCGGATAAGAACTTTCTCGTCCTCGTTAGCGGAAGACAAAAGCCTCAGTCTGTGGCTATCATTCTCCATTATCAGAAGCTATATCCGTTGTTCTCGATTTCACTCATCAGGTCAACACCACTGAACCCTACATTCTTTGGCATAATGACAAATGTCTTTGAAGCAGTCATCTTGATTGTTGCACCATTCGCATATGCTACCCCTGTAAGAAAGTCCATGATGCGCTTAGCCTCATCAGGCTTAACCAGCTCAAGATTCAAGAGAACCGTCTTCTGATTGTTAAGATCGTCGCCAATGGACTTGACCTCGGAATGATCGGTAGGACGGCAGAGAACGATCTGTACGGTGGCAGTTGTATTGATCTTGACCTCTCTGTTTCTTCTCTCCTGAGCAACATCTACTGTTTCCATTTCATTTTCTTCGTCGACAAGAGGCTCGTAATCTTCGACTTCCTCTTCCCCGATTACAAAGTTCTTAATAGAATCTAACAAACCCATAATGTACCTCCGCATTTATTTATATAGCGATAAAATAACAAATATCTATACTCCTCTATTATCATATATTTTTGAGCAAATGTCAAGACAAAATATGAAAAAATGATACGAACCAGCGTCAATCTTTTTCCCGTTTTCTCTAAGACGTTTCGTCATCGTCAGACTTTTCACTTTCCTCTTCCTCAACATCGTCAGAAGCTTCTGACGAGCTCTGACCTTCCGTAGTTGAAACAGGGTCAAGAAGAACACTGTCATATAAAGTCAGATACCCATCATCAGATGTGACCTCGGACAAAACGTAATCGTCGCCCTCGTAAATAACATTGATAAGCCGGAACTCAGTTTGTCCGCCACTCACGACATACACACCCTTCTGACCATTCTGGAATCTGATTGCACTGCGGGAAACCTTGATTCCGCTATAAGTTCCAAAAAGAATCTCAACGTCAACCACTCTTGATGCAGCAACAGTCTCATCCATCTGATCGCAAGACAAAACGATGATAGCTTCGTTGCCGTTACCTGTAGCCGTTATTGAATCAACAGTGACTGTATATGTCTTTCCAACTGAGGTAAATGTCAGATCAAAGCTCTCGTTTACAAAATACCTGTCGTCGGTATAAATCACTCCTACCATTTGCCACTTATAGTCAGAAAAAAGCTTTCCGATTACGTTTGAGCTCATCGTAGTGTTCTTCTGTGGAGAAGAAATAATTGAGTTTATATCATCAACAGTCAGTTCAGAAATTCCATCAGTAGTCAGGTCGGATTCATAGCCATCAACGACAGACGTGAAATATCCGGATGATGACGCAGAGACAGTTGCTACCGCATTCACAAGCGATACCTCAAGTGCATTGAGCCTTTCAGTCAGAACACTGATTCTATCAGTATAATCACTTTCGACATTCGATGAGACATTTAGGATACACATCAGCTTCAATAGCTGTACACGCTCAGAATTCAGGTTTTCAAAATCCTGAGTCTTGATATCCGAGATAAGTTCCTTATACTGCTCTGCTATCTGAGTAGAAATGAATTCAGGCTGAACATAGTCGGTTGTGCCGTTGTCCTGTGCCTTTTCTAAAGCTTCAATCTCTTCCTCAAGCTTCTCAATCTCATGTCTGTTATATATCTGAGAATAGGAATTGTATATTTTAGCTATTGAAGATCCGTTTGAAACACGGCTTCCATCATCAATATCATACGTCAGTACGCCGTCCCCAAGGTAGCTCGTGTAAACAAGTGATTCATCACGGACAATGACTCCGGTAAAGCTCAACGTCTTACTGGTCGTAAAAAGCGTGGCATCCTCAGTATCAGAATCCGAGGACAATGTGAGATAAATCTGTGACACGACTATAGCAGCGATGCACGCCAGGATAACAGCATATATCAAAAGATCTCTCAGCCGCCTGAATCTCACCTTTAATCCTCCTTCTGAATTTTACACGGAACACCATTTCTTCTGATTATGTCAGACGCAATTTCAACTTCATTCTCCCCATCTGAAAGCAAATCTCTGTAAATCCAGTTGATTCTCTCATCACGCCTGAACCATGTGAGCTGCCTTTTGGCGTATCTTCTCGAATCCTGCTTGACACATTCGACGCTTTCTTCAAGAGTTTTTTCGCCGGCAAAATATGGCTTGAATTCCTTATAGCCGATAGCCTGCCCAGCAGTGGCAACATCATCCATAGACAAAACCATCTTTGCTTCTTCCAGAAGTCCCATTGCGAGCATTTTGTCAACTCTTGAGTTTACCCTCTTATATAGCAGTTCTCTGTCCGAATAGTTGAGTCCAATCATAATCGGATCATACGGGCTTTCTTTCTGAGAGAGTCTGTTAGCTTCAGTCATGGTAACTCCGGAAACCTTATAAACCTCGATAGCTCTAATTATCCTCATAAGGTTATTAGGATGAAGTCTGTCTGCCGAATCCGGATCAAACTCTCTCAGAATATCCAAAAGATATTCCCCACCCTTTTCTTTGGCAAGCTTTGTGAGCTCTTCTCTCAGCTTGCTTGACGAACAGGTTTCGTCGAAACTTATTCCGTTGACAAGCGAAGAAATATATAGTCCTGTTCCTCCACAAACCATCGGTATCTTTCCACGGCTCGTTATATCATTGGTACATTCACCAGCCATCCTTACGTAATCTGCAACTGAAAACTCTTCGGAAAGATTGAGAATATCAATCATATGATGCCTGATGTTACGCATTTCTTTTGCAGTAGGTTTAGCGGTCGCAATATTTATTTCCTTATAAATCTGCATCGAATCAGCAGAAACAATCTCGCAACCGAACAGTTCCGCCAGCGACACTGCAAGCTCAGTTTTTCCTGAAGCTGTAGGACCGCATACAACTATCAACTTCTGCTTCATGCGTTATACTATCCTTCTGAACATCTTCTCAATTTCATGCTTTGACAGCTTTACGAGTATCGGTCTGCCATGAGGACAATAACGGATGTCTTCCTCAGTTATAAGCTCCATAAGTCTTTCCAGCTCGACAAATCTGGTGTTGCTATTTGCCTTGATTGCAGCCTTGCAGGCGAACGTATGATATAAATCGTCGAAAATATCTTCGCCTTTGCTGTTCTTGCCCGCCACAATACTATCGGCAACCTGAACCGCTACATCGATAGGATCCATGTCATCGGCTATCATTGGTGAACCGGTTATGACAACTTCAGGAGCTTTATTGAATTTAAGTCTGCGACAGACATCCTGATTCTCATAGAGTGCCTGATACTGGTCATATGTAAGCGTGACAGTGACAGGATACAAAAGCATCTGCGTGTCGAGCTCTGCCCTTTTTCGCTTGAGATCCTCATATATAAGCCTTTCATGTGCAGCGTGCTTGTCTACAAGAAAAATATCATCGCCGCACTCAGCAACTATGTAGGTTTTAAAGGCTTCACCGATAACACGAATTTCCAGAGGAACGTCTTCGCAAACAGGCTCAACCACAGCAGGTCTTGAAAAAGACTGCTCATTTATGTACGAAAAACTGTTTCCAGATTTATTTTCATCTGAGGTAACGTAATCATGAGACTCAACTGAATCTGCCTCTGAAGAATCTTTACTCCCTGTATTTTCATGAGGCGACTTGTAGTCTTTCAGGATAGTTTTTGCAAAATCGCTTCTCTTGATATAGGTCGTGTGAGGAACGGTTGCTGTAGAAGCAAACGACAGTTGTTCATTGCCCGAATGAGACACAGTGGCTGCAGCATAAAGCTGTCTATGCGTGAAAGAACTATTGGCAGAAGCTCTTGAGCCGTAAGCACTAATCTCCTCGGGTGAGTCATATTTCTGAAGCGCATCCTTAACTGCGTAAAAAATGGCGCTGTGCATAGTATTGTTATCCTGAAACCTCACGTCAAGCTTTGTAGGATGAGCGTTGACATCGACAGTATTTGCAGGCATTGAAATATCAAGAACGCATCCCGGATGCTTTCCAGTCATAATTTTATCAGTATAAGCTTCCTCAAGGGCTAAAGCTATTAAAGTGTTCTTAATGTATCTTGAATTGAGAAAGTAGGTCTGAAAAGATCTGGACGCTCTCGCTGCAAGCGGCTTTAAAACGTAGCCTTTGACTGTAACATACATGTATTTGTAATCAACTGGTATACAGGCGTCATAAAAATCCTTGCCCAAAACAGAGTATATCGCAGATAAAAGCTTTCCATCACCTGATGTGACAAACTCAACCTTATTGTCTCTGATAAACTTAAAAGAAATATCCGGGCGAGAAAGAGCAATCTTCTGGACGATCGTAGCAGCAGAATTTGCCTCAGAAGTATCGCTATACAAAAACTTTTGTCTTGCAGGTACATTGAAGAATATGTCTCTTACAATTATTGTCGTGCCATCAGGACAACCAGTGGCTTCTGAGGATACTTCCTCGCTGCTCTCTATCTCGTATCGCAGACCAAGATCGTCTTCACGCCTTTTTGTCAGCAGCTCAACCTTTGCCATAGCGCAAATCGAAGCAAGAGCTTCACCTCTGAAGCCTAAAGTTCCTATCGAGTCAAGATCTTCCTTAGATTCAACTTTGCTCGTTGCATGCCTCAGGAAAGCTAAGGGAACATCTTCAGCAGCTATGCCGCAGCCGTTATCGGTGACACGAATATATGTCTTGCCGCCATTCTTAACCTCAACGACAATATTATCAGCACCAGAATCGACTGCATTTTCAACGAGCTCCTTAATAGCTGAAGAGGGTTTGTTCACCACTTCACCAGCAGCGATAAGTTCATAAACCGATTTTTTTAAAAGATGTATTCTATTCATTTTATACCACCAACTCTAAAGAAGTTCTATCAGATATATCTCACTATGTCAGAAATGAGTTCACGGAGCTCCTTGTCCGACAGCTCATCGATATTCGTTTTTCTCAGCATATTTATTACCGCTTTTTCGTTTATCCCGTCAAACGACACCTGGTCACTTTCAGCAGGGGCTTCGGCAACCGGTTTGACTTCGAGCTCTTTCAGAATCTCTCTTGAGCGTTTCAGAATCGATTCGGGTAGACCTGCGAGCTTTGCTACTTCAATACCATATGACTCATCAACGCCACCACGGACAATCTTTCTTAAGAATCTGATTCCATCAGAGCCCTTCTTGACAGCGACGCTGTAATTCTTGATTCCAGGCTTTTCGTTTTCAAGAGAAATAAGTTCATGATAGTGTGTGGCAAAAAGCGTCTTGCAACCGACTTTTCTCGGATTAGATATGTACTCTGCAACGCTCTTGGCGATACTCAATCCATCGTATGTCGATGTTCCTCTTCCCACTTCATCAAGTATCACAAGGCTGTCTCGTGTAGCATTCTTAACTATATCCGCAACCTCGCTCATTTCAACCATGAAGGTTGACTGACCGGCTGTAAGGTCATCTGAAGCTCCTACTCTTGTGAATATCTGATCACAGATTGAAATTTTAGCATAGTCAGCAGGCACGAATGAACCAATTTGCGCCATAAGAGTTATAAGTGCAACCTGCCTCATATATGTAGACTTGCCGGACATATTCGGTCCAGTAATTATTGCCATACGGTTATCGGTCAGATCGAGATAAGCATCGTTGGGAACAAACAGCTCATCTTTAAGCATAAGCTCGACTACTGGGTGCCTGCCGTTTCTTATATCTATTATTCCGTCAATGGCAATTTCCGGCTTGGTGTAGTTATTCTTGATAGCAACGGAAGCAAACGAAGCCAAAACATCTATCGTCGCAACAGCAACCGCTGTCTTCTGAACCTCAGACAGTTTGCCGGCAACATACTCTCTGACTTCGTTAAAGATTTCGTTCTCAAGAGCAAGAATCCTCTCAGACGCACCAGAAATCATGTTCTCTGCATTTTTTAGTTCCTCAGTTATGTAACGCTCAGCGTTGACCAGAGTCTGCTTCCTTATGAAGTAATCAGGTACCTGTTCAATGAACGAACGTGTGACCTCCATATAGTAGCCGTATACGTGGTTAAAGCCAGACTTCAAATTCTTGATCCCGGTTTTTTCACGCTCTTTGGCAACAATTTCCTCTATGACACCCTTGCCATCAGAAGCGATCTTTCTTAGATTGTCAAGTTCATCATTGAAGCCCTCTCTGATTATGCCGCCGTTCTTGAATGTTGCCGGAAGATCATCGGAAATTGCATTGTCAATAAGATTCGCAATGTCCTCAAGCGTAGAAATATCATCATTCAGGCTTCTGATCATATCGGAGCCGAGCTCACCTAAAATCCGTTTAATTTCAGGAAGCCTTGATGATGTGCTCGAAAGTGCCTTCAAATCTCTTGGAGTTGCAGTTTTGTAGATGACCTTGGTCATAAGTCTCTCAAGGTCATACACACCGCTCAGCTCATCTTCAAGATTAAACAGCAATGCAGAATTACGACATAGAGCTTCAACTGCACCAAGCCTTTTTATAATACGAGTCGGATTGCACAAAGGCTGCTCTATCCATGATTTCAACATTCTCTTGCCCATAGAAGTTTTCGTCATATCGAGAACCCAAAGAAGAGAGCCTTTCTTCTCGCCACTTCTGATGGTTTTGGTGAGCTCCAGATTGGTTCTAGCAGTATAGCCGAGAGCCATAATCTGATCATCTGAATGTCTCTCGATAGACGAAAATCTCGGGATAGTTCCTCTTTGAGAATCGGCAATGTAGCTGAACAGCGCAGAGACTGCCTTAGCTTCAGCGTCATTATCCGAAAGTTCAAGCTTGACGAATGAGTCGTTAGAGAACTGATCCAGAACTATCTGACGATTTTTAGAGAAATCAAACGAGCTCTCATCAAGAATTTTGAGTCCTGCTTTCAACTTGTCCGCAATAAACCTTGCAACATCGCTGTCCATGGGAAATTTAGCCTGACAGAGAATCTCGACTGGCGAATATCTCGAAAGCTTATTAATAAGAAATGCCTGCAAATCGCCCTCGGATGATTTATAGATGTGTGCCTCACCTGTAGACATATCCGCAAAGCATACTGCAACAGTTCCAGCTTCAAGATATATTGATGACAGCCAGTTATTGTTGCCTTCATCAAGCATGCTGCTGTCGGTTAACGTTCCTGGAGTTACAATTCTTATTACATCACGCTTGACTATTCCCTTTGCTGTTGCAGGGTCCTCAAGCTGTTCACATATGACAACGCTATAGCCCTTGTCTATCAGCTTTTTAATGTATGCATCACAGGCATGGTGCGGAACTCCACACATAGGAGCACGCTCCGGAAGCCCACAATCCTTGGATGTCAGAGCAAGCTCAAGCTCTCTTGACGCCAGAATGGCATCATCAAAGAACATTTCATAAAAATCTCCAAGCCTGAAGAAAAGGATGCTTTCCATATGCTCAAGCTTTATCTCAACATATTGTCTCATTCCCTTAGACAGAGAATTTATATCAACGTCCTTGAGTAAAAGCGGCATACTTATTCATCCTTTCTTGTACTTTGTATTACTTAAAACGTTTAGTGGCAGCCACCGCAGGAAGCGCAATTTCCGGTGCAGCCATAATTAGCATCACAGGTATCCGGGTCCTCACCGTTTGCAGACATGCTGATTATGGTTGTTATTTGCCTGAGAAGGTTGTCCATCTCACTTTTGGCGTCATTATAGGCGATCATATGCTCGTTTGACATTATTTTCGAATATAATTCGCCGACGCTGCTTTTAAGCTCCTCAATCTTAGCTTCATCCCGGGAAGGCTTTGAAACCTCATTGTTAAGGACGGCTCTTCCGTGATTAAACTCTTCTATCATGCTCTGAAGCTCAGCATCACCGTCGTTGGCAACACGGGCTCTTATATAATCTGAATACCTCTCATCAGCCTGGATAGCCTTGCCAAGCTGTCTTGTAAGTTCGATTACATCCATCGTAAACTCTCCTTGTATTACATATCGTATAAATAACTATTCTTGGTTGTGCTTTTCACTGATTGCACTTAGATATTATACCACAACCCCTTGTAAAATACAAGTCATTGCACTCAATTTGATGTATGCAAGCACTTAAAATTTATTCGAAGACAAGAAAACGCCCCGAAAATCGGGGCATCTTCGTTACATACTTCTTAAGTGAAGATTAGTGCTTCTTGGAAGCAACAACACCAGCAGCAGCAACTACCATAGGAAGAACAGCAAGTGCTATACCTGTGGTCGGGTTGGAATCGGTGGTCTCTTCAGTTCCTTCGGTATCATCAACGCTGATGGTCTCATCGTCTTCGGTCTCAGTCTCGCCTTCCTCTGCAAAAGCAGCAACAGTCAGCATGGAAAGAACCATAACGAGGGAAAGAAGAAGTGCAACAATTTTTTTCATAATGAAAAACCTCCTTTTTGTTAAGCAAACCGCTTAGTACTTATATTATACATTATTCTTGCGAGATTTACTATTGCCAATTTATACAATCTTTTTGTATCAAAAAGCTCCAAAATTGACGTTATGCAAAAATTGCAAAAATATTGCATACCAAATGTAACATTTTCATGAACTTTTTCGATCTTATCCGATATGAAAGCTCATGAATTTTCGAATTTCTCAATCAGAAACAGGATAAATATTCATAACGAGTGTGGTAATCGAGTTAGCCGGAGACTCAATACTGTAGTATTTAAGGTATCCAAGATTCTGCATATACTCATTAAGCTCGGTTTCCTCTTCCTCGTTTTCGGTATTTATAATTGACTGATAGATTCTGCCAGACTTGATCTTATAGTCGCCAAGCTTAAGCTTGAGCTTCTCGTCATTTTCTGAGCTATTCACAAGAACCAGTACAAGCTTATCACCTTCCGGAGATACAAACGCTGTAGCATTTGAATACGCAGCATTCAGAGTCGTTTCTACACGAGTGTACCCAGCCTTGATAAACTTTGAAAAGTGCATCATCACATAATGATTTCCACGTCTCACAACGTCAGAGCTTGAGCTCCAGCCGTCAACCTGAATCAGACAGTTTCCATCATCTTCAACCCAAACCCCGTTCCAGTAGAGATAAGCGCTTATATTTTCATAGTTAAGCTCGTTGATTATAGTGTCAGCATGACCAAGTAAGTCATTATTATACCACTCAGTCTGCCAGATAGTATAGTCAGGAAAAGCTTCCCTGACAGCTGTAAAGCTGAGCTTAGTATTTACGCTTCCGTAGAGATGATGTGCTATTGTTGTAAAGCTGTCAGGATTCTCTTCAATAAGAGGTTCAAGATATTCCTCCATGAGGCTTGCAGTATCAGCCATTACCTCTGCGCCCATAATTTCAGGTGCATCGTCACCGAAAGCTTCCTGAAATGCCTCATAGACTGCTAAATGTGCCTTCCAGTATGCGCAGTGATAGTCGTCTTCATCTGCTCCAAAATAGAATCCGGCATTATCTCTTGCATTGCCTTTTTCATCCTGCTGCAGACCCTGAAGCTCTGTTTCGTTTGAAATAGAGAAATAGTCAACAGGAATTCCTGCATCCAGGAAAAGCTGAACCGATTCGACGCAGAACTTTGCCAACTCATCATACATATACTCGCCGTTTTTATCCTTGGCAAGAGTGTAGTAGGAATAGCCGTCACTGTCAGACTTGACAAACTGAACAAAGTCCAGGTCTCTGTCATACTCGCCCCAACTCGTAACCAATACGACAGGCTCTATATCCCGTTCGATTGCGGCTTCATAGAAAGCTTTATAGGTTTCATAGCCGTCAAGAGCATCCTGATACTCATCACCTACGTGATTCAGATCTCTGAATCTGAGAATGTTGAATTCGCAATCTTCAAAAATCCAGTCATAAACCTCTTCCGAATGAATATTGCGGACAAACCAATCGGAATACCATGTGTAAGATGCACCCCAGCCCTCTATAGTCTGATATGTGGTATCAATATCAAAGGTTATTGACGGGCTGCCGCTGACCTTCCACCTGACAACTACCGAGTAGATTGTATTGCCCTCTCCGCCTATTCCGAAGTTCATCAGATTGTCAAGACTGAGTGCCTCTCCGGTTTCCGGGTGAGTTTTTGCGGTATAGGCACTGATTAACTTCTCAGCAGAGAATGACGCCACTTTCTTGCCGCTGCTTGTAGTTGTAGTATGAGTCGAATAGCTTGCCCACGGATACTGACCTCCGCCGTAATCACCACTCTGCAAAAGGAGCGAAATATCGGCAGTGCCAGTGTAGGTGACCTCTATCGTTGCACCGGAATGGCTGATGGCATCAATAAATCCGCTCATCAGGTCAGAATCAATCCAACTTGTTATGAACGAAGGATACCATCCGTCAATCTTTTCTTCACCGGAAAACACAGTGAAGCTGAATTCAGTTGCTGCAAACGAGGTAATGCTCAGCGATGTGGCAAAAAGCACCGCACACACCAGAACTCCAAGTGTTCTGAGCAAAACGCTCTTAGTTTTCTTCATAATGTTCACCTATCAGTTCCAAGTATTTATAACCAGGTTGCTTCAGCAGCTTCCGTTATAACCATATGGATTATTCTTCTGCCAGTTCCAGGAATCCCTGCACATGTCGTCGATGCCATAAACAGCTTTCCAATGAAGCTCCTTTTCTGCAAGAGTCGGATCAGAATAGTTTTCATCGAGATCTCCCGCACGTCTCGGACCGATTACATAAGGAATCTCCTTGCCGCAAGCTTTCTCATAGGCTTTCACAACATCAAGAACAGAATATCCTATTCCAGTCCCGAGATTATATATGTAAACTCCGCCGTTCTTAGATTCGTCAATCTTTTCGAGAGCTTTGACGTGACCGTCAGCAAGATCGCAAACATGGATATAGTCACGGACTCCGGTGCCGTCATGAGTCTTATAATCATTTCCCCAGACATTGAGATGATCTCTTCTTCCAACTGCAACCTGTGCAATGTACGGAACCAGATTATTCGGAATTCCCTGAGGGTCCTCACCAATGAGACCTGAGGGATGCGCACCTATCGGGTTGAAGTATCTGAGCAAAATTACATTCCACTCGTTATCTGCTGTGTGAATATCTGTCAGAATCTGCTCAATCATGCTCTTTGTCCAGCCATAGGGATTAGTGCAGGTTCCCTTGGGGCAATCCTCAGTAATCGGAACTCTTTCCGGTGCACCGTAGACAGTAGCTGAAGAGCTGAATATGATATTTTTAACGCCATGAGCCTTCATGCTCTCAAGAAGAGTCAAAGTTCCACCAATATTATTCTTATAATACTCAAGCGGCTTTTCAACAGATTCGCCAACCGCCTTGAGTCCCGCAAAATGGATAAGAGCTGTTATGTCCGGATTCTCATCAAGGATTTTGTCCATTGCTGAGCGATCAAGCATATCCGCCTTATAGAATTTGACCGACTTACCGGTTATCTTTTCAACCCTTTTGAGCGACTCTTCGCTTGAATTTGCAAGATTATCAAAGACAACAACATCATAGCCTTTTTCCAAAAGAGTCAGAACTGTATGTGAACCGATGTAACCGGCTCCTCCCGAAACCAAAATTGACATAGAAAATAGACCTCCCTACTCATATTTATGCTTATATAATAGCACATTCCGAGCGGAAGGTCAATCGTTATTCAAGAAAATTTTAACTCTGTGATACTACAAAAGTTGTGATGCTATAAGAGTCAAGGACATATCCGAAACTGTTTTCGCTATAAGAAATGTTGCCCGTTCTTGCAAGACTTTTGGTTTTACTGGTTGTGTAAGCTTCAATATAACCTATATCAAAGCTCATGTCACTCAGGCTGAACTGCTGTTCATAATCGTTCTCAGAATTATTAATCACTACTATAACTATCTCATCATCCGTCTTGAATGCAGAGACGCTTACCCCCTCTGCCGGCTCTTCTGTAGCGTCGATTCTCACATAACCAGGTCTGACATACTTTGAAAACTGTGCCATGCAGTAGCCGCGTTTGGTTACATCGCCATACTCGTCGATAGGACCGTAGAACCTGCTGATATACCACCAGACATAAGCCTGCATATTTCCCACTGTCAGTGCATCAGAAATATGCTCTGCTGTTTCCAGAGCTTCAGGCCATTTATCAGCTATTGAAGTTGAATTAGGGTATATCATTTCTGTAACCCAAAGTTCCTTGCCCTTGCCAAGCTCCTCAAAAAGCGGATAGCTGAAATCAGATACCTTTGTACCATAAAGGTGAGTTGCAAATATATCTATCTTCTCAAGAGCCTCTTCGTCATTTAGAATTGCATCGTAGTACTCTTTGTCATAGTTATACGATTCTGGCGTCATCAGCTTACAGTCAATAACATCAGAGTAGTTGAGAATAAAATCCATAATCTCTTCTGTAGTCCATGATACCCAGCCGGAGTTGGACAAGTCAGGCTCGTTCTGGAATGATATAGCGTAGATTTCTATGCCGTTCTCTTTCATGAAAGTTACATAGTCATTGAGATGCTCGGCATATTCAGCATATTTATCATGCTTGATTCTGATTGGGTTGTCCTCGCCGGCTTTTTCATAGCTCTCCATCATGTCATCTGGAGCAGTCCACGGAGAAGCCATTATTGTAGCTCCAGCATCCTGAGCTACCTTTGCAGTTTCAAGGTCATCAGCCCATCTTTCGCTGTCAGGATCAATGTGAAGTCTCAGGATTGTGAATCCGAGTTCTCCTTCGCCGTTGCCATAGGCAGTCTGTCGCTCTTCTTCGGTTAAATCCCCAGCCCAGACTGGGAAGTTTGTGCCGCCGAATCCTATGATTGTCTGATATTCTGTGCTCGCTGAAATCTCAATGGTTTCTGATTCAACTGTGTCGGTATAATCAGGTGTAAAAAGCTCATCATCACGAATCTTTGTGGCTTCTTCCCCAGCAGTATTTCCACAAGAAACAAGAGGCAGAAGCATCAAAACTGTGAGAGTAAGGCAAAGTGTCTTTTTAAGAATTTGTTTCATATTCATCCTCCAAGATAAATCAGTATTCTGAAATTACGAACGTTGTAACACTGTAGGCACCAAGAACATATCCAAACATCTTTCCACTGTAGGTGATGTTCCCTGTTCGCTCAAGACTTACGTTTTCATTGGTTGTATATGCTTCAATATATCCTATATCAAAGTCCAGACCATTCAGGGTGAATGTCTGAGCATACTTTTTGCTTGAATCGTTGATAGCAACTATGACAAGCTTGCCGTCACTCTTGTAAGCCGACACGCTTACCCCTGTCGCAGGAGTCTCTGTAGCGGAGACCCTCACATATCCCGGACGGACAAACTTTGAATACTGAGCCATGCAATAGCCGCGCTTGGTGATTTCTCCATCCTCTCCCAACGGTCCATAATACCTCTTGATGTACCACCAAAGGTACGCCTGGAAATTGCCCTTGACAAGTGAGTTATGCACGCTCTCTGCGACACCTATAGCATAATCCCAGTCGTTAGCGTCGTATTGGTTGTTGTTTGTGCCTGATGGTTCAATAATCTCTGTCATCCAGAGCTCTTTGTCGGTACCTTTGCTTTCAAACAGAGAGTAGCTGTAGTCGGAAAGCGATGTTCCATACAAGTGTGTAGCAAATATATCAATTCTCTTCAAAGCTGCAGAGTTATTTAAAATCGCATTGTAGAAATCTTTTCTGTACTGGAAAGATTCCGGAGTCATAAGCTTACAGTCAATGGCATCAGAATAATTGACGATAAAGTCTATAATCTCATCAGTAGTCCACCATACCCATTCCGATGCATAGTCGGGCTCATTCTGGAACGAAACCGCATAGATTTCTACCCCCTGTTTTTCCATATACTCGACGAAATCGTTGATATACTCGGCATAATCTGCATAGCAGGAATACTTGACTCTCAACGCATCGGAATCACCGGATTTCGTAAAGTTCTCAAGCATACTGCTCGGTGCGCTCCACACGGATGCTATAACAAGCGCTCCGCTCTCATACGCCGCCTTTGCTGTGGCAACTTCCTTTGACCAGTTGCTCTTGACAGGATCAATATGTATTCTTAAAATCGTAAATCCTAAATCGTCCTCATCATTTCCGAAAACTGTCTCCCTTTCAGACGCCGTGAGGTCACCTGCGGCATTCCATGCGGGATAATTCATTCCGCCGAATCCGATAATTGTCTGATATTCTGTTCTTGCCGAAACAGTGACAACATTTGAAGAAGACGTTCCGGCGTAATTTGGCGTGAATAATTCGTCATCACGGATGTCATCGCTTGAAGTGGAAGCGACTGTTGAGGCTGTCGTGGCGGCAGTTGTTGCAGCCGTGGTTGCGGCAGTTGTCGCTGAAGTAGTAGCTGCCGTCGTTGTCGTTACAGTGGTGGTTGTAGCGGCTGTAGTGGTAGTAACAGTAGTAGCTGCAGTAGTTGTAACGGTGGTTGCTGATGTAGTAGCCGAAGTGACGGGAGCTGTTGTTTTCTCAGTAGTCGTTGTAACCTCAGCGGTTGTAGTTTCTACAGTAGTTGTAGTCTCTTCAGTTGTCGTAACAGCCTCGGGAGTTTTGACTTCTTCGGTGGTAACTTCGGTAGTAACTCCAACAATCTCTTCAATTACCTCTGCATCTGAAGTGACGACTGACGATCCGGAAGCATCTTTACCGGCAGTGTTCGCACATCCGGCAAACATGGTAACGGTCAAGACAAAAGCCGTGAGTAATGCTACAAAGCGACTGTAAAATTTCATAATATAAACTCATCCTTTCAACCGACTTATGTCTATTTTAACATATGCGCAAACAAATGTAAATCGTCATACAGCTACTCATAAAATTTTGTCTATAGAATAATAAAAAATATCTCATAAGAAATTATGCGCTCGGTATAGTTGATTTCACCTGAAAACCGTGATATAATGTCTGTATCAAAATCAAATGTCGAATGAGGCGTAATAATGGCTGAAAAGGTATCTCTAAAACTCAATAATTCTAGGTGGAAAAGGTTCTTTTCTGTTCCATGTGCAGTCGTTGACGATTATATTCGTGTTGCTAATGAACCTGCACTTAAGCTGATACTCTACCTGATGTGTGATGAATCGGACGAAATCGACAAATCCCAGATCTGCAAGAAGCTCGGAATCAAAGATGCTGCATTCGATGACGCCGTCATTTTCTGGAAAGAGCTTGGCGTAATAGAAGACGAAAGCACAAGTATCGAGCCTGTTGAAAAGAAAACCATGGAAGTAAAGCCTGCAGCTGTTTCTGACGTAAAAGTCCGCCTCAGCTACACTCCGAAGAGCATTTCCGATATGATTGACACCGACGAATCTCTGCGTGAGCTTTTCTCAGAGGCTGAGAGAACCGTTGGAAGGCTACTTAAACACGCTGAGCAGGAGCTGCTTATAAATCTCCGGGATTACTACGGATTCGACACGCAATCGATTATACTGATGCTCGAATATTGTCGAGACTGTGGGAAGACCTCCGCAAAAGCCATCGAAAATTTTGCGACAGAGCTTTTCCAGAATGGCATCAGCGGATTTTTCGAAATTGATGCGGAAATCAAGCGCAGAACGGAATATCATAGCTTCGAGAACGAGGTCAGACGTGCTATGTATCTCGAAACCAAGCCAACTGCAAAGCAATCTCAATATATCTCATCCTGGCAGGAGATGGGATTCAGTGTTGAAATGATTGCAGAAGCCCGTGAAAGGTGCGTAAACCAGACCAACAAGCTCTCTTTCCCATACATAAATAAGATTTTACAGTCGTGGGCTGAAAAGAGAATCTTCACTCGTGAAATGCTCGAAGCTGACGAAGTAAACAGGACTAAATCTACAAATACTCAAAGCGAGAGAAAGTCTAAAGACAGTTCATTCGATCTAAACGAGTTCGACAGCTTTACTCTTTCTCAGTCACACTCAAATAAGTAGCGGAGGTTACCTTTATGAAATACACTCAGGAAGCGGTAAACGCCGCATATTCCGTCCTCGAAGCAAGGCGGCAGGATGCTCTGACAACCTATGATGCCCATGTCAGTGTCATAAAAGAGCATCATCCGGAAATATATGAAATATTCCTGGACATATCGAAAACCTCGTCAAAGCTTGCAAAAGTGATTTTCGCAAAGGATCAGGATGGAAAGCCATTAGTCAATGTTACAGAGGCAGTTGAAAAAATCAAGAACGAGAATTTAGCTAACCAGGAAAAGCTTAAAAACGCTCTTTCAGCATTCGGTTACCCCGAAGATTATCTTTCAGTCAATTACACCTGCCCTATTTGTCAAGACACAGGCATTCACTTGGGAAACCGGTGTAAGTGTGCCGAAGAGCTCATGACATCTTTTACAATATCCAAGCTCAACGAGCAATGCAAAATTAAGCTCCACAGCTTTTCTGAGTTTGATCTGTGCTTCTACCCTGAAACATTTCAGTATAACGGTGCTTCATATAACTGCAGGAGCAGGATGGCTGAGATTTATGACTTCTGTCTAGCCTATGCCAACGGCTTTTCAGAACATTCTCAAAGCCTCTTCATGCTTGGAAAGACAGGACTCGGAAAGACATTTTTGTCGTCCTGCATTGCAAATGTTCTCATAAACAAAGGAGTAAACGTTGCTTTTGACTCTATCCAGAATTATCTCAGATACATCGAAAACGAGCATTTCGGACGTGCTGAGGGAGATACTCTTGAACTTCTTCTGAGCGCAGAGCTGCTGATCCTTGATGACCTCGGTTGTGAATACAAGTCTTCCTTCAACTCAGCTACTATCTATAATCTCATCAATTCAAGATGCAATATGGGCAAGCCGACAATCGTTTCGTCGAACTTATCCATCAATGAGTTGTCAGAAAGGTATGATGACAGAATCATTTCCCGACTAATAGGAAACTACCATACGCTCCGCTTTATCGGCGAAGACATAAGACAGATAAAACGACGTGAAGGGATATTCAGCTAATACAAAAACAACCGCCTCCGATTTACGGAGACGGCTATTATTGTGCCTGATTATTTCTTAACAAGCCTTACAACCTGCTTTTTGCCTCTCTTGAGAATTACTTCAGAAAAAAGGTCAACGTCAAGTGAAACATCAGTGACCTTCTCGTCATTGAGAGTAACTCCGCCTTGCTGGATGAGCCTTCTTGCCTCTCCTTTACTCGGCGCAAGCTTTGTCGCCACCATGGCATCGAGAATACCAATAAAATCAGTTTCAAACTCAAAAGTGGGCATGTTCTCATTGGAGCCAGAGCCACCAAACACCGCTCTCGCCGCGGCAAGAGCCTTGTCGGCTTCTTCCTCACCGTGAACAAGCTTTGTGAGCTCATATGCGAGAATCTCTTTTGCTTTGTTAAGCTCGCTTCCCTCCCATGAATCCATTACGTCGATTTGCTCAAGAGGCAGGAACGTAAGCATCCTTATGCACTTCATAACATCGGCATCGCCGACATTTCTCCAATACTGGAAGAAGTCATAAGGAGAGGTCTTGTTCGGGTCGAGCCATACTGCACCGCTCTGGGTCTTGCCCATCTTCTTGCCTTCAGAGTTAAGAAGAAGAGTTATGGTCATGGCATAGGCATCCTTGCCAAGCTTCTTTCTTATAAGCTCTGTACCGCCGAGCATATTCGACCACTGGTCGTCTCCGCCGAACTGCATGTTGCAACTGTAATGCTGATACAGATAGTAGAAGTCATAAGACTGCATAATCATGTAGTTGAATTCAAGGAAAGAAAGTCCCTTCTCCATTCTCTGCTTATAGCACTCGGCACGGAGCATATTATTGACAGAGAAGCATGCCCCGACTTCTCTCAAAAGCTCAATATAATTGAGATTGAGAAGCCAATCAGCGTTATTTACCATAATAGCCTTATCATCACCGAATTCAATGAAGCGCTCCATCTGCTTCTTGAAGCAATCGCAGTTATGCTGAATCATCTCGGGAGTCATCATTGAGCGCATATCGGTTCTTCCAGACGGGTCGCCGATATATCCTGTTCCTCCGCCGATAAGTACGACAGGACGGTTTCCTGCCATCTGAAGCCTCTTCATAAGGCAAAGAGCCATAAAGTGCCCTACATGCAAGGAATCCGCTGTCGGATCAAAGCCAATATAGAATGTAGCCTTACCATTGTTGATAAGATCTCTTATTTCTTCCTCATCTGTTACCTGAGCAATAAGCCCTCTTGCTTTCAGTTCTTCATAAATCTGCATTTAAATTTCCTCGTTTCATCTCTTCTTAGTAGATAAACTATCTTAACACGGGAAATTAAAAATGTCAAGTGCTATACTTTAGATTTTATCCTCGACAGCGCACTTTTTTCAACTCTCGAAACCTGCGCCTGTGAAATGCCAATTTCATTAGCAACCTCCACCTGTGTTTTGCCCTGATAGAATCTCAGATAGAGAATATTTTTCTCTCTGTCCGAAAGCATTTTTATTGCTTCACGGAGCAATAGCTCATCTATCCAACCCTCATCGCTCGAGCTATCGCCGAGCTGATCGAGGACATAAAGAGTATCACCTGTACTCGAATATACCGGCTCATATATCGAAACCGGGTCACTTATGGATTCAAGTGCAAACACAATCTCCGATTCCTTCACACCGAGCTCTTTTGAAATATCCCGGGCAGTAGGCTCTGTATCGCTTGATGCTGTCAGCCTTTCTTTAGCTTGCATAGCTTTGTAAGCCAGGTCTCGGGTTGAACGTGACACTCTTATTGCATTATCGTCACGAAGGTATCTTCTCAGCTCGCCTGTTATCATCGGAACTGCATAGGTTGAAAACTTCACATCGAGATCGATGTTGAAATTGTCTATCGCCTTTATAAGCCCGACTACGCCAACCTGAAATAAATCGTCAGGAGGTGTTCCTCTTGACATGAACTTCTGAATGACGCTCAAAACAAGGCGAAGGTTTCCCTGAATCAGTTCGTCCCTTGCCTTTTTGTCGCCCTGTTTTACTTTTGCTAAAAGCTCCATTTTCTTGTCTTCACTCAGAACCTTTAAGTCCCGTGTGTTTACTCCGCTTATCTCAACCTTATTGTATTGCATCATAAGTATACACTCCGAATAATGATTGATACTTCCCAGAGGAAATCTTATATCATTATTGCCGGAGTGTTCGTTTGCTATTCAGCTAAGGGTTTAAGCATTATCTGGAAATTACATTCAGCAGATAGCCTCCAATTCTTTTTTCAGCTCTTTAAGTATTCTCTTTTCAAGCCTTGAAATATATGACTGAGATATGCCGACAACGTCTGCAACTTCTTTTTGTGTCATTTCCCTGCCACCATTCAGACCAAAGCGCATCTGCATAATGAGTTTTTCTCTACCGTTCAGGGAATCAACAGCTTTTATAAGAAGCTGAACCTCAGTTTCTCCCTCAAGTCTTTGGTACACTTCGTCTGGCTCTGTCCCGATAACATCAGATAAAAGAAGCTCATTGCCATCCCAGTCGATATTGAGAGGCTCATCTATTGACACCTCGTTCTTCTGCTGACTGGTCTTTCTCAGGTACATAAGTATCTCGTTTTCAATGCACCTTGAAGCGTAGGTTGCAAGCTTTATATTCTTTTCCGGATTAAAAGTATTTACAGCTTTTATAAGCCCTATTGTGCCTATTGAGATCAAGTCTTCAATTCCTATTCCCGTAGACTCAAACTTTTTCGATATGTAAACTACAAGCCGAAGATTATGAGTAATAAGTATTTCCCTCGCTTTTTTCGGATTGGTTGTGAGCATTTCAAACACTCGTCTCTCTTCCTCACCCTTCAGTGGCGCTGGAAGCGTGTCCGAGCCGTTGATATAGTCAACCGGCAAAGCAAAACCAAACAGTTTGATTATCCTTGTCTTGATTACTCGTAAAAATTCTGGCGTTTTCATATCACAAGTCCTTTCATTGATGCAAAATTGCAGGATTAAATACCGCTCGCCGTTCACCGCTATCAGTGAATGCAAGAAGTGCATTTACAGTCATCTTTTTCCCAGTCTCATCTTCTATGTAGAGATCATCGGGTGAGAATGCATACAAAAGCCCTTCGCCATTTATCGTCGAATATGGCACTACCGAAAAACCATCTGAGCCCGGTTTTTCATCAGAACCGGTACAGATTATAACCGGTTTGCCGCTGAACAGATCTGTCACAGTATTTCCGGTATCGGCAACACCATCGTAGCTATAGCGAGTTCCGCTTGATGTAAACATAACACGATAAGCATGATTTCTGTCTGCTCTCCTTTCTAGAATTCCTGAAATTATCACTGTCAGCACATAAATGACGGCGGTAAAAAATATCAGTGTTCCGAGTGAAATGTCAAAATAGAATGAAGCGTTATTTATGTAGATAATATCTCTGCCCATCAGCGTCTGAAGCAGGTAAACCGCTCCGCCGAAAACTATATTTACTCCCAAAAACTCAACACTTAGTATCAAAAACCTTATCTTGCCCATTCCCTTTCTTAGGAAAGTAACTATGATTATGATCAAGAAAGACAACGCTTTGAGAAATATAACGCCTGTATTCTGCGGAATAATAATTATGAGTGCCGAAAAGCCACCTATAAATGCACCTGTAGCCATTCTTAGTGGAGAAGAATATTGATGCGAAAGCTTTGACGTCAGGCTCAGCGTGAGCCATGTGATATATGCGTTAACAATTACAAGCGTGTCAAGATAAATACTCATGTCCGTCACCTGTTTAATTCTATATCGGACAGCCAGCACAATCTGTCGAATTAAGTACAAGTGGATATAAAAATAAAAGGCTCCGCTGATTGGGCGAAGCCTTTGAAACACTATGAAATTAGTTATTGAAGAAGACTGCAAATCCCTTGTAAGCCATGTAAACATCAAGCTTTGCTGTGACTTCATAAGGAGAGTGCATCGAAAGCACAGGAACTCCGACATCTACAACATCTATGCCGAGGTTTGCAACATATGCCGCAACGGTTCCGCCGCCGCCGAGGTCGACTCTTCCGAGCTCACAGGTCTGCCAGATAACATCGTTCGAATCGAAGATATTTCTGACGTAGGATACAAACTCAGCATGAGCATCATTGCAGCCGCTCTTTCCACGGGAACCAGTGAACTTGCACATTGCAACACCATAATTGCAGTAGGATGCGTTTCTTGGCTCATTAACCTCCGGGAAGGTGGGGTCAAATGCAGCGGAAACATCAGCAGAAAGGCAGGATGAGTGAGACAAAACTGTAGGAGCATCAGTTCCTGCATTCTTTGCGATGTGGAAGATGAAATCTTCAAGATAATGGCTCTGAAGTCCTGTATTGCCCATGCTTCCAATTTCCTCTTTGTCAGTAAGGACGGTAACGCAGGTGGTCTTCGGATTTTCACAGGTTAAAATAGCCTGCAAAGCTGTGTAAGCACAAGAGCGGTCGTCCTGCCCGTAAGCGGCAATGAGTCCTCTGTCAAAGCCAACATCTCTTGCCTTGAACGTAGGAACGATTTCGAGCTCAGCTGAGATGAAATCATCCTCAACAATTCCGTACTTATCGAACAAGACAGATAGAACATTGAGCTTTACTTTTTCAGATACTTCATCATCGTTGAAGGGACGTGAGCCGATGAGGACATTGAGCTCTTCTCCTCTGATGCCGTCGCCAAGAGTTCTCTTCGACTGCTCCTGAGCAAGATGCGGAAGAAGATCGGTGATAATAAAGATAGGGTCAGTCTCCTCTTCGCCGACTGTTACGGTAACCTTTTCGCCGTTTGCTTTATAAATAACTCCATGGAGGGCAAGCGGAATTGTAGGCCACTGATACTTTCTTATGCCGCCATAATAGTGAGTCTTAAACAAGCAAAGCTCATTTGACTCATAAACCGGATGCTGCTTGAGGTCGAGTCTCGGAGAGTCGATATGAGCAGCAGCAATCTTTACGCCATTCTCGAGTGGCTCTGTGCCAAAGATGCAAAGAACTATGCTCTTGCCACGGTTATTCCAGTAGACCTTCTCGCCGGCAGAGTATGCTTTCTTCGGGTCATACTCCTTGAAGCCCGCTTCTACGGCAAGCTTAACAGCGGTGTCAGTAGCCTCACGCTCGGTCTTTGAGCTATCAAGGAAGCTCTTATAGCCTTCGCAGAAGCTGTCTACAGCCTCTTTTTCTTGCTCGTTAATCTTGAGCATTCCGTTCTTCTTCTGAGTAAATAGCTTCTCCTGAAGTGCTTTACCCTGAGATTTTTCTTTTTCGTTTTTTACTTCTGACATGATAAAATCATCCTTTCGCTAAAATTTCAGTATATTTATCATATGCTTTCATTATCTTTCTTACGTAGTGTCTCGTATTGCTCCCCACAAAATCCGCTATATCCGGATTTTCAAGAGAAACTATTCCATCCTCGATCCACCCGTCAACCTCGCCTATTCCAGAATGATATGCCGCCGCAGCAAGCTCATAGCTTCCGTATCTGTCATATAAAAAAGCGAGCATATACGAGCCATACATGATGCTGTATTCAGGTGTAAACATGTCTTCATAATTCAATTCATCTTCGTCAAGTTTTGAACTCACCCAGTCAAATGAATCCTCAATAATCTGCATAAGACCGACAGCTCCAGCATCGGAAACGGCAGCTGCATCAAAGTTGGATTCGGTTTTTATTACTGCAAACACAAACGCCTCGTCAATTCCGAATTCCTCGCAGTACTTTTCTACAATTTCATGATAATCGGTTCGATAACTCTCATGTCCAAACCAATATGGCATATAGCCAAACAGAAACGCACCTAAGCCGCAAACAAACAGTATAAGAAGCAAAAAAGCAGCAATTCTCTTAATCACAGTCATAAGTCATATATCCGCCTTAATTCTTCTATAACTGAGAGAGTTTTTTCTCTCAGACTGTCAATGTCCGAATTATTCACTATTGTAAACCGGGATCTACTGATAAACATATCATCCGATTTCTGCGAGCCCAGCCTTGAGCGAGCCATCTCAACAGGTATCCCATCCCGTTCAAGAACTCTCTTGATTTTAAGCTCCATCGGTGCAATTACGCTTATCACAGACGAGCAGATGTCGTCAAGACCACTTTCAAAAAGTGTTGGTGCATCAAGAAGCACAAGTCGCTCGCCACTCGCTCTGAAGCTCTCAATTCGCCTGAAAACCTCTCTTGTTATGTACGGGAAAATTATATTTGTATAGGCTTTGAGCTTTTCGCTGTCGCAGAACACGATTCCGGCAAGCTTTTGTCTGTCAAGATCTGTATCCGTAACACAATCGGGATAAAGCCTTCTCACTTCAGCCAAAAAGCCCTGATCATAGGACACCGAATGTGAAATCTCATCGGCATTTATCGTCGGGAATCCTTCATCCAGAAAAAATCTGCTGACTGTAGATTTTCCAGCACCACTCTGACCGGTGAGCCCTATTACTCTTATATTGTCAGATTCAAACAGTCCCATCGGTCAATCTCCTATCTTTAAAGCTTAATCAGGTTGAACCCTGCTGAGCGAAGAATTCTGTTATACACAGCAAGTCCCACGCCCGATTGCTCAGGACATCTTGCATAAACACGCTCAGCACCTATTTCATCAAACTGCCTGAGCCTCTCAAAAAGATTGTGGGCCTGTTCCAAAGAGTCATCGCCATATGTTAGATATGGTATGCCTTCAATCGCTTCATTTTCGTCGAAAAGCAGGCAATATGTGTTTTCAACCTGATTTTCAACAACATACTTACGGAAGCTGTCAATATCACTGTCAATAAGTATGACGTCAGCCTTCGGCGAATAGTGCTTATACTTCATTCCAGGTGAGCGTGCAACAGTTCCACTAGGAAGCTTTGCTGCAACTCCCTCATCAATTACTACGTTATCGCAAACCCTCAGTAAATCTTCCCTGGATATTCCTCCGGGACGAAGAATTCTGATGCCATCATTTTCAAAAGTAATAACTGTTGACTCTACTCCAACATCCGATTCTCCACCATCAACAATAGCAGCAATTCTGCCGGACATATCTTCATACACCCTTTGGGCGTTGGTGGGGCTGGGGCTTCCGGAGAGATTCGCTGAAGGAGCTGCAAGCGGTAAACCACACCTATCGATTATCTTCTGAGCTATAGGATTAGACGGAAATCTTATGCCAACTGTGTCAAGACCACCACTCGTTACTAGCGGAATGGTGCCTTTTTTTGGCATAATCATCGTGAGCGGTCCTGCCCAGAAAAGCTCGGCACACTTGTAGGCAAGCTCCGGCACGCTTGAAGCAATATCATATACCATATCGAACCGGCTGATGTGAACGATAAGCGGATTGTCACACGGACGATTTTTAGCTTCAAATATCTTTCTGACAGCATTTTCATCAAATGCATTAGCTGCAAGACCATAGACAGTCTCAGTTGGAATCGCAACAACCTCGCCTTTTTTAATCAGCTCCGCTGCTTTTTCTATATCACTTTGAGATGCCCCTAATAAAAGCGTTTCCATCATATTTCACCCGCTTGCTTTGCAAGTTTTGCCGCCTGGTCAGCTGTTGCGAGCGAGTCAATCACCTCGTCAAGATCTCCATTCAAAATAGAATCAAGCTTATAAAGAGTCAAGCCGATTCTGTGGTCGCTGACTCTGCCTTCTGGAAAGTTATAGGTTCTGATTCTCTCAGAGCGATCACCTGTGCCAATCTGTGAACGGCGCTCGCCAGCGATGGCTTTATCCTGTTCCTCCTGCTTCATTTCGAGAAGCCTTGAACATAGCACTTTCATAGCTCTGTCCTTATTCTTCTGCTGGCTTCTCTCATCCTGGCATTCGACAACCATACCTGTTGGCAAGTGAGTTATTCTGACTGCTGATTCAGTCTTGTTGATGTGCTGTCCACCCGCACCGGAAGCTCTGAACACGTCTATTTTCAGATCCTTGTCATCAATATTGAGTTCGACATTTTCAGCCTCGGGAAGAACCGCAACTGTGGCAGTTGAGGTCTGAATTCTGCCCTGAGATTCGGTTTCAGGCACTCTCTGAACACGGTGAACGCCGCTTTCATACTTGAAGCGAGAGTATGCTCCTTCGCCTTCAACCGAGAACGAGACTTCCTTAAATCCTCCAAGCTCGGTTCTGTTTGCTCCAAGAACCTCTGTCTTCCATCTCTTGGCATCCGAATACATTGTATACATTCTGAAAAGTGAACCAGCAAAGAGTGCAGCCTCCTCGCCGCCGGCACCGGCACGGATTTCTATAATAACATTTCTCGAGTCATTAGGATCCTTAGGCAAAAGAAGAAGCTTGAGCTGTTCTGTGGTGTTGGCTATTTCCTCTTTAGCTTCTCTCAGCTGCTCCTCAGCCATAAGCTTAAAATCAGGGTCAGTTTCGTTCTTGATAAGCTCTTCTGCCTCAGACTTAGCTTCTTCAGCCTTGAGATACGCTTTGTACATGTCGATTATCGGTGTAAGCTGATTGTATTCTTTCATCAGGCTTCTGTAAAGTTCGCCGCTGCCTGCCATTTCAGGTTGCATCAAACGCTCGTTTATTTCGTTATATCTGTCGAGTAATGCGGCTAATTTTTCAAGCATTCATATCAATCCTTTATTGTTTTTCGGGAAGTTCTCTTTCATCTGTGTTGATACTTTTGACGTTCTTTTCAGCTTTGGATCTGAGAATCATGAATTCGTGTCCGCAACCCTCACACTTAAGCTTGAAATCCATTCCGGAGCGCAGAACACGCATTTTATTTGAGCCGCAAGGATGCGGCTTCTTCATTGTAAGAACGTCGCCTTTTCTTATGTCCATATTCTTTTCCTCCCCAAGCTTAGTCTGAATTAACACATTATTATAGCACAGTATTCTGAACTTCGCAATATTGAACTTTCTCATTCAGGTCTATAAAAATCCAGATTGACATATTATTTTAACAGTCGTAACACCGATTGGGAAAGGAAGGCTCACTAATGATAAAATTTCCGCCGGAGGGCTATCTGATAAACAGGTCAGAAAACCTTGAATACCTGAGTTCAGAAGAGAACTTAAGAAAAGCAATGGAGCAAGAAATAATCCTTGAAGCAAAAGCCGATATGTGTACAGCCTCGCACGAACTGATGGTAAACATCCCTTGCATAAACGCAATTATGCCAAGAGAAGAATGCGCAATAGGAATAAAAGAAGGCAAAACCAAGGACATTGCAATAATATCAAGAGTCGGAAGACCGGTTATGTTCAATGTAATAGGTTTTAAAGAAGATCAAAGCAAAACATCAGCTATACTTTCAAGAAGAAAGGCACAGGAAAAGTGTATAAGCAACTATCTTTCCAGGCTATCAAGTGGCGAAATCATAGACGCAAGAGTCACGCATATCGAACAGTTTGGCTGCTTTGTAGACATAGGCTCAGGGATACCGTCAATGATACCGATAGACGAAGTTTCCGTTTCAAGAATATCATCTCCAGCAGACAGATTTACTGTCGGAGAAAAGATAAAAGTAGTCTACAAGGGCACCGATGGCGAAAAGTTTTACATAACGCATAAAGAACTCTTAGGAAGCTGGGAAGAGAATGCAGATATGTTCTCAGCTGGTGAGACAGTCCGTGGAATTGTCAGAAGCGTCGAAAGCTACGGGATATTTATCGAACTTGCTCCTAACCTTGCCGGATTAGCCGAGCCAAAGGACGGAGTCAGTGTCGGTCAGACTGCAAGCGTATATATCAAATCTATAAATCCTGAGAAGATGAAGATAAAGTTAATTATAGTAGATGTTTCAAACACGCCTCTTCGGTTTGAAAATCGCTATTTCATAACAGATGGTGTCATAGACCGCTGGCGGTATTCGCCAGAAAATTCATCACGGCTTATAGAAACAGTATTTCAGTAGGGCTTTTATTTTTTTCCTTTTATCTTATCCCAGTATTCCTTGGCTGCTTGCTCAGCTTTGTTATCGCCGTAGGTATAATATTTCCTGTCCTTCAGATTATCTGGAAGATACTGCTGTTCAACCCATGAATTTAGATAGGAATGAGGGTATTTGTATCCCTGAGCCTTGCCAAGCGCTTTAGAGCCGGCATAATGACCATCCTGAAGATAGCTTGGTACATCACCGGCGTCGCCGGCTCTTATATCTGCTATGGCTTCGTCAATGGCGCAGATTCCGCTGTTTGATTTCGGAGCGGTTGCAAGAAGAATTACCGCCTCAGCTAAGGGAAGCCTCGCTTCCGGAAGCCCCAGCTGCATCGCACTGTCGACGCAAGCTTTGACTATCGAAATAGCCTGAGGATAAGCAAGTCCGACATCCTCACACGCTATCACAAGAAGCCGTCTCGAAAGTGAGATTATATCTCCCGCTTCCATCAACCTTGCTGCGTAGTGGAGAGCCGCATTCTCATCAGAGCCTCGGATCGACTTCTGAAGCGCAGACAGGATATTGTAGTGTTCGTCTCCGTCACGGTCATAGCGCATATTGCTTCTTTGAGTGAGCAGCTTCGCATTTTCGAGGGTCACCATGATGCAATCATCTTTGACGTCTGCTGACAATACGCACAGTTCAACGGTATTGACAGATTTTCTGACATCACCACCGCAACCATGGGCAATGTGTTCTATAACGCCGCCTTCAAGGCGAAGCTTCTTCCCCATTTCATCTGCACAAATCTGGAATGCTCTTTTGATCGCAGGTGCTATCTCGTCGGGAGGAACTGGCAGAAATTCAAATACTGTCGAACGGCTGATGATTGCGTTATAGACAGAGAAATAGGGATTTTCAGTCGTCGAGGATATGAGAGTTATCTTTCCATTCTCAATATACTCAAGAAGAGACTGCTGTTGCTTCTTGTTTAAGTATTGAATCTCGTCGAGATAGAGAAGTATTCCGTTGTAGCCAAAAAGTGAATCGGCATCAGAAATAATATCTTTAATATCCTGCACAGAGGCGGATGTGCCATTAAGCTTATACATCCGCATCTTTGCATTATCAGCAATTATTCTCGCGACAGTCGTCTTTCCGATTCCTGATGGACCGTAGAAAATCATGTTGGGGATATGACTGCTGTCGATGATTCTTCGGAGCGGTTTATTCTTGCCTAATAGATGTGACTGACCGACAACATCATCAAGAGTTTTCGGTCTTATCTTATCTGCAAGCGGTGAACTCATCATATATCCCCTTTCTTATTGTTATCAAAAAGGGCGCATTTTCCTGAATAACCATGAAAGTGCGCCCTTATAATTTACTTCTTTCTGTCTGACGTAGACTTTCTTACTATTTCCGGATCGTTACCCTCAGTTACACACTCAGGAGTAATGACAATACTCAAAATACTCGGATCGGACGGAGCCTCGAACATCGACTTCATCAAAATCCCCTCAACTATCGAGCGGAGACCTCTTGCACCAGTTTTCTGTTCCAAAGCCTTCTTTGCAATTTCAACCTTTGCCTCGTCGGTAATCTCGAGGTCAATGTTGTCATAATCAAAGAGCTTTTTGTACTGCTTCTCAAGAGAATTCTTGGGCTCAGAGAGAATTGAAACCAGAGCCTCTTCATCCAGAGGCGACAAAACAGTCACAACGGGAAGTCTTCCTACTAACTCTGGAATCATTCCGAATTTGACAAGGTCCTGAGGAATTACCTTTTTAAGAACCTCTTTTGACTCCAGCTTCTTGCTTTCATTAAGTGTCCCGCCGAAGCCAATCTTAGAAGAATCGGTTCTCCTGCGGATTATATTTTCAAGTCCGTCAAATGCACCGCCACAGATGAAGAGAATGTTCTTTGTGTCGACCTGGATGAATTCCTGAGTCGGATGCTTTCTTCCACCTTGCGGAGGAACATTAGAAATGGTGCCCTCAACTATCTTCAGAAGCGCCTGCTGAACGCCTTCGCCACTTACATCTCTAGTGATGGATTTATTTTCAGACTTTCTTGCAATCTTGTCTATCTCATCGATATAGATAATGCCATGCTCAGCAACAGATACATCATAGTCAGCTGCCTGCAAAAGTCTCAGCAGGACGTTTTCGACATCATCGCCGACATATCCAGCTTCGGTAAGCGTTGTGGCATCTGCTATCGCAAAGGGAACGTTAAGAGTTCTGGCAAGAGTTTGTGCAAGTAGTGTCTTTCCTACGCCTGTGGGTCCCAAAAGCAGAACGTTCGACTTCTGAATCTCAACATCATCGGCATTATCGCTTGAAATTACTCTCTTATAGTGATTATACACGGCAACAGACAAAGCAAGCTTAGCTTCATCCTGACCGATAACGTATTTGTCAAGCTCTTTCTTTATTTCAATCGGCTTTGTCAGCGTGATTTCGGAAGACTTGCGAGCAGTGCTGTCAATTAAATTTCTTTCTTCAAGTATGTCGTAGCATAGCATGATGCAATCATCGCAGATATTGACATCTCCTCCGGAAAACAGGCTTCTTACCTGGCTTTGCGGCTTTCCGCAAAAATCGCATCTTTTCATGCCGCCATCGGATCCCGGCATCCAGGATTCCTCCTTCTCAAAAATATCCTGCCGAGCCGCATAAGTCATAAGCCTTAACGCTGTGCGGTTCGGCAGTATTCTCTTTACTTTCTTACTGTCTTACCATTATCTTGTCGATAAGACCGTACTCCAAAGCTTCCTCGGGAGTCATATAGTTGTCCCTTTCTGTGTCACGGGTAATCTCTTCAATCGGCTTGCCAGTGCACTCAGAGAGAATGCGGTTAAGCTTTTCACGTGTCTTCACCATATGATCAGACTGAATCTTTATGTCGGTGCACTGTCCGGAAAGTCCTCCGCCGCCAATAAGAGGCTGATGGATGAGGATTTCACTGTTAGGCAGTGCGATTCTCTTTCCCTTTGCACCACCTGCAAGAAGAACTGCTCCCATAGATGCAGCCATACCTACACAGATGGTGGAAACGTCACACTTGACATATTGCATTGTGTCGTATATTGCCATTCCTGCGGTTATGGAACCCCCAGGGCTATTGATGTAGAGATAGATGTCCTTCTCAGCATCCTGTCCCTCAAGGAACAAAAGCTGTGCAACAACTATACTTGCTGTAGCGTCATCAACCTGGTCAGAAAGTACTATGATTCTGTCGTTAAGAAGGCGTGAAAAGATGTCATAAAATCTTTCGCCATGACTTGTCTGTTCAATTACGTTTGGTACAAGAGCCATTATATAACCTCCTTACTTGTTAAATGGTTCATATATGCCGTTTTATATCTCAATGTGAGAGATGATTGTGGATGTGCTCATCGTCTTCGTCAGGCTCAGCTGTTACAGTTTCGATAACTGCATTGTCCTTGACGAGCTCTGCAGCCTTGCCAACAGCTACGTCAGCCTTGATGTCGGCAGCAGAAATATACTGCTTGACGGTGTCTACAGGCATCTCATAGTAAGAAGCAATATCAGCATACTCCTTTTCTATGTCCTCATCAGTAACCTCGATCTTCTCGAGCTCTACGATTTTTTCAAGAGCAAGTCTGAGCTTAACCTGCTTTTCAGCCGGCTTCTTATAGGTTTCTCTCAAAGACTCCTCGGTCATGCCAGTATACTGGAGATACAAATCAAGCGGAATGCCCTGCTGCTGAAGTCTTGCAGAAAGCTGGTCAACCATGTCGTGAACCTTGTTCTCATACATAACCTCAGGGATTTCACCCTCAACCTTTTCGATAAGGGCATCCATAACTGCATCCTCAGCTTCTGCCTGAGCATGCTCTTCCATATGCTCTTCAATCTGCTTCTTAACATCGGCTCTGAGTTCCTCAGCGGTATCAAAGTCGGAAGTGTCCTTAGCAAAATCATCGTCGAATTCAGGAAGCTCTTTCTTCTGAATCTCATGAAGCTTGATCTTGAAGACAGCATCTGCGCCAGCAAGCTCTGCCGAATGATATTCTTCCGGGAACTTGACACTGATTTCGAATTCCTCGTCAACGCTATGACCGACAACCTGCTCCTCAAAGCCGGGAATAAACTGTCCGCTTCCTAAAGAGAGAGTGGCTCCCTCAGCCTTGCCGCCCTCGAACGGAACTCCGTCCTTGAAGCCTTCATAGTCGATAACAACATCATCGCCCATTTCGCATGGTCTTGAATCAATGTTGATAGTTCTCTCATTCTTTTCGAGCATATGACCTATTTCGTGCTCAACCTCATGCTCGGTTACAGGATGAAGGGTCTTTGTAGCCTTGATTCCGAGATAGTCCTTGACCTCAATAACAGGCTTTACTGTGCAGGTAGCCTTCATCTTGATACCGACTTCCTTGGAAATCTCAGTGATTTCAACATCAGGTGTAGCAACGAGCTCAAGCTCAGATTCCTTTACAGCTTCTTCAACAGCAGGACCATAAAGCTCGTTCGCTGCATCCTCGAAGAAGCAAGCCTCACCATACTCCTTTTCGATTACCTTTCTCGGAGCCTTACCAGGGCGAAAGCCGGCAACGGTAATTTTCGATTTATTCTTCAGATAAGCCCTCTGAAGAGCGTCCTCAAACGCCTCAGGCGAAATCTCTATCTCCAATTCATACTTGTTTGTTTCAACTTGATTCTTTGTCTTTAACATACTGAACCTCCGATTTTTTATTGTTTATGTAAAATCGCAATGAAGCTGTAAAAAGAAAAACTCACAGTTCCTGCGTTTTTCATACGTCCTTTTATTATAGCACATATTGATTCCCTTTGCACCATATAATAAAACGGCAAAATTATTTTTTGCTGTTATGCACAATTTCCGTAACATTGAGAGGCATAAATTGTAAATAATCACTTGAAATCAATCTGAAATTTATGCCGTATTTATCTCCATTTATTGCTAACCCATGCGACCTTCCATGGAGATGTCCATAGAAGCAAAGCTTGACATCATATCTCTTCAAAACCTCAAGTATATCAGGATTTTCCACCTCGGCATATACCGGCGGATAGTGCAAAAAGACAACCGGAATAAGACCCTCATCTATTGCTCCCTGAATTGAAAGCGAGAGTCTGCCGGCTTCTCTTGCTATCACTTTAGCATCCGCTGGTTCGCTTCCGTCGTTTATCCATCCTCTTGTACCGCATATTCCGAACTCTTCATAGCGATAGTGATTGTTATGAAGAAAGCTTATGTTTTTGATTCCATTTTCCGCTAAGAACCTGTCGGCTTTTGTCTTAGTAGACCACCAGTAGTCATGATTGCCCTTAAGAATGATCTTATTTCCATTTAACTTGCTTATGAACTTGAAATCCTCAAGTGCTTCTTCGAGATCCATTGCCCATGAAATATCGCCCGGGATGACTACTGTATCCTCCGGTCTGACAACATTCTGCCAGTTTCTTTCAAGTCTTTCGACATAGTTATTCCAACCGCCGAATATATCCATCGGCTTGTCAGAAGCTAAAGAAAGATGAAGATCAGCGATAACAAATAAAGACATCTTGGGCAACCTATCCTTGAAAATAACCAATCTGCTAGGCAGCATATAATCCAGACAAAGAGGAATAATACTATCAATCCTTCTTTGTATGGATTAATACTGTCCGAAAGGAATAATACAGATGGAAAACGATAAAATCTATGGTATCAAATGTGATGTATCCGAATGTGTTTACAACAGAGAAGCCAAGGAGTGTGTTGCAGGAAAGATAGACGTGTGCTCTTGTGGGTGCTCACATCCCAACTGCTCCGCTCAGACAGAGTGTAAAACCTTTAAGCCTAGAAGCTTTTAAGGTTATTCAGCATCAGGTTTAATCTCCTGATGCTGATTTATTTACCTCAGAACAGAAAACCAAGAACAGCATTGCTCATCTCATCTGGCGAGACAGTATCCGTGAATCTTACGGTCTTATCCTTGATGGAAGCCAAAGATTCAGGTGCCGAAACTCCGCATTTCTCTTCAAGAAGCTTCACCATTTCAAATTCATCAGCTCCGTCAGCCTCGCTTCCAAGTGCATCCAAGACCGATGCAGAGAATTTATAGGGGCTTGCAGTTGATGCAATAACAGTCTTTGTTGTGTCGCCTGTCGCCTGAACATAATTATCGTAAACTTTAGCTGCTACAGAAGTATGAGTATCCATCGTGTAGGAGTACTTCTCAAATACTCTTCTAATTTCAGCCTTGGTTTCCTCATCAGTGCAGTAATCCGCATAGAATATTTCGCTCAGCTTGGACTTGATTTCATCGCTGACTTCAAATTTTCCGGTTTCCGAAAGCTCTTTGTAGAGACTTCTTATATATTCATCGTCACCGCCTGAGAGCAGGAACAGAAGTCTTTCGATATTGGATGAAATAAGAATATCCATGGACGGAGAAATGGTGGTATAGAACTTTCTGTTTCTGTCATAGACACCAGTTCTGATAAAGTCGGTGAGTACATTATTGGAATTAGAAGCGCAGATAAGCTTGCCGACCGGGATTCCCATCATTTTGGCGTAATAAGCTGCCAAAATGTTGCCGAAGTTGCCCGTAGGGACACAGAAGTTGAGCTTATCGCCCATCTTTATCTCGCCGTCCTTGACAAGCTCTACATATGAGGAAACATAGTAGACAATCTGTGGAACTAATCTGCCCCAGTTAATTGAGTTTGCGCTGGAGAACATCATTCCACCCTGATTAAGCTTTTCAAGAACCTTGGCATCAGTAAATATCTTTTTAACTCCGGTTTGTGCATCATCGAAATTGCCGTCGATAGCACAGACTGAGACGTTATGACCCTCCTGAGTAGTCATCTGAAGCTTTTGCATCGCACTGACTCCATGGGCAGGATAAAAGACCATTATGCTGGTTCCTTCAACATCCTTGAATCCTTCAAGAGCTGCCTTTCCAGTGTCACCTGAGGTAGCAACAAGAATTACAACCTTCTTATCAATTCCGAGCTTCTTGACCGAAACAGTAAGAAGATACGGCAATATCTGAAGAGCCATATCCTTGAATGCACATGTCGGTCCATGCCAGAGCTCAAGCATGTATCTGCCGTCAAACAGATGAGCGAGCTCCATTATGCTTTCGCTGTCAAAATTTCTGGTGTTGTAAGCGCCTTCGGTGCAATACCTGAGCTCGGCTTCAGTAAAGTCGGTGAGATACTTAGACAGGACGAAGGATGCCTTTTCAGGATAGCTCATGCCTTCAAGAGCAGTCAAGTCATCCGAGGTGAGCGACGGAACCTCTGACGGAATGAAAAGTCCTCCGTCGGAAGAAATGCCCTGCGAGATTGCCTCAGCAGAGCTGAGATGAAGATTCTTGTTTCTTGTACTTTGATAGAACATATTTTCTCCTTTCGTGCTTTTATGCTGTAAAGGCACGTTGAATGTATTTGAAGCCCGTGACCTTGGTTCCCGTCAATTCAACGACGGCAACGTCAAACACGCACGAGCAATCAATTTTGTAACGGTGGATATAAAACCTTGCGGTTTTGATTATATGAGCGATTTTTTCAGGACGGATGGCTTCTTCGCCTGTTTCAATCGGGTTGGGCTTGCGGGTTTTGACCTCAACGAAATGGATTATATCGCCTTTCTTTGCGATGATGTCAATCTCTCCGCCTTTGATTGTAAAGTTCCGGCTGAGGATCTGGCAGCCTTTTCTCTCAAGAAACTTCGCCGTATAATCCTCACCTATATTTCCGATTTCCCTTGTGGTCATTATTTTTCACTCAGATTCTTTAAAAAGCTCATTCTGTGAACTGGACTTATGCCATACTTTTTTATCATTTCATAATGAAGCTTGGTGCCATAACCTTTATGCTTTTCAAACTGATACTCAGGGTATCTGATTGCAAGCTCCGCCATATATCTGTCTCTCTGAACCTTTGCAAGGATTGATGCGGCGGCTATTGACTGTGAAAGAGCGTCACCATGAATTACAGTTTTACATCTGCAAGGCAACTCCGGAGAACGGTTGCCGTCAATCAATGCGATTGCATTATAAGCATCTATTCCAAGACCGTCATAGGCTCTTCGCATTGCGAGCATTGCTGCATTCAGGATATTGAGCTCTTCTATCTCCTCAACAGTAGCGGTGGCTATCGAATATTTCAGGGCTTTATCCCTTATTACATCGAAAAGCACATCCCGCTTCTTAGCTGAAAGCTTCTTTGAGTCGTTGATGCCATCTATCACTGTTTTCCTGTCGAAGACGACTGCAGCGGCATAGACATCGCCTGCAAGCGGTCCCCTGCCAGCTTCATCTATTCCAACAATAAGCTCAGCCTCACTGTCAAATTGTCGGTCAAATTCAAATAGCGTCATTTCGGCTCCTCAAGTGAAATTCTTCCGAGCTTTCCGGAGCGAAACTCATCAAGAAGCATTATGCCCGTTCTTTCAGTGTCAATTTCGCCACCTGAAACTAAAAATCCACGCTTTCTGCCGATAAGCTCAAGAATCTCGTAATCTGTCATGTCATTGGAAACAAAAATCTTGTATCTCGTTTCTATCGGAACTGTGCTGTTGCTTCTTAAGGTGGCGATGAAGTGGCATGCAAGAGATTCCATGTCCATTATATCATCCTTGACTGCGCCTGTAAATGCAAGCGCAAGACCGACATTCTGGTCTTCAAACTTCGGCCAGAGAACTCCGGGCATATCAAGAAGCTCGAAATCTTTTGATAGTGTCACCCACTGCTTGCCCTTGGTGACGCCCGGTCTGTCTTCGACCTTGGTGCTCTTCGTTCCTGAAAGGCGGTTGATAAGAGAGGACTTGCCGACATTAGGTATTCCGACTATCATAAGCCTCACAGCTCTTCCAGTCATGCCTTTCTGGTTCCAGCGTTCTATTGTATCTTTCAAAGTCTCACGGACAAGAGGAAGAACCTTTGACACGTTCTTTCCGCTTTTGCAATCGGTTGCGAGTGCAGGAATTCCTGATTCTCTGTATTTCTGAATCCAACAGCTTGTAACTGTTTCATTCGCAGTGTCACATTTGTTTAGAAGAACTATTCGGGGCTTTCTTCCGACAAGCTCGTCCATTTCCGGATTTCGGCTCGAAAGAGGAATTCTTGCATCTGTAACTTCTACAACAGCATCGACAAGCTTCAGACTGTCAGTCATCAGGCGACGAGTCTTTGCCATGTGTCCCGGAAACCACTGTATTGTTATATCTTTTTCTGCCACTTAAACCTCCGTTTTCAGAAAACCGTTATGTCAGAGAACGGATAGAGCCGGAGCACTACTTTTCCCAAGATGTCTTCACGATCAATCAGTCCAACAGATGCGTCTCTTGAATCACGAGAGCCCTGGCGGTTATCGCCCATCACAAAGTACTGACCTTCTCCGACTGTGACCGGATAGGTAAACCCTCCCTCATCATTGAGTGTGAGGTTTCTAATATATGGCTCATCCAAAAGCTCACCATCGACATAGACGCTTCCGGTTTCGAAATCTATATCGACTGTCTGACCTTCTGTGGCGATGATTCTCTTGACAATGACTTCATCGAGACCGTCGCAATTTGCAGAAATTATATCTCCCTGCTTAGGAGTGTAGAAAAGACTCCAAAGAACCAGGAAATCGCCATCCTGCAAGGTATCGGTCATAGAACTGCCGTTGACGACGGCTGTTCTCACTACAAATGTGAAGAGCAGAACTACAACGGCGAATGTTATGCAAAGCGACTTGAGCCAGTCAAGCGCACTGTCTACAATATTACTTTTCTTGTTTGTTTCTTCCATCATCATGTCTCCCAAAAATAAGTATCTCTATTGTAGCAAGTTTTTCATAAAAAAGCAAGTGCCTGAGACCATAAATTCTCAGGCAACCTGCATTATTCGTCAGTTGATTCGGTTTCGTTGCTTTTCAGACGGCGACGTTTTTCTTGAATTGATTTGAGAGACCGCCCAATCTTCAAGGAGAGCTCGCTATCAGGCATGGAGTGCTCCATGACCAGCTTCTCTTCCTCCTTAGTCCAGGCGTGCCTAGGATAGAGATTTGCGGTCTTGCCGTAGTATCTCTTCCTATCGATTTTCTTTTGCCGGCGCAAGTGTTCCTCAAGAACCTCCGGGGGTAATTTTCTGCGTGACATATATGTACCCTTTAGTAGTAAGCCGACCAGCCGATGTCCATGCTGTCGATCTCCTTGTCAGAGTCGCTGTCGGTATCGGAATCGCTGCCAGATTCATCGCCACTCGAGGTGTCGTTATCGCCAGTTGAAGAGCTGGAGTCGCCTGAACCCGATGTAGTGGTATTACCGCTTATACAGACGTTGCCGGACTGTGAGCTGCTTGAGCTTGTACTCGTACTTGCGCTTGTGCTTGAATCAGTGCTCGTACCTGCCGAAGCACTTCCGGAGCTCTCCTCCGACTCATCGAGGTCAACAGATTCATCCTCATCATCAAGGCTTACGGAATCATCAGCAGAGCTATTGCCAGCCTCAGTTGCCTCTTCCTCGTCCTCATCAGAAGCAGAAATCACGTTGTCTCCTGATTCAGTTTCGACGTGCTGAACTGCAGCGCTCGCAGAATCGCCAGCTGAACTCTCCGCCTCAGCCTCTTCGTCAGCCACAGCCTCAGCTTCATCCTCAGAAGAAGCCTCAGTCTCGACAGAACCCGAGCCAACCTCCTCAGTCACCTCCGCAGAAGTAGTAGCCTCAGCCTCAGTTTCAGTCTCAGAACTTATCGCCTGACACCCAGCCAAAGACACCATCAACAACGCCGCCATCAACAGACCAAAAATCTTCTTTCCCATTTTCTCTCCTCTCAAAAAGGGAGATGCCGGAGTTCCAACATCTCCCTTTGGGGCTTGGTGATCAACTATGCTTATACATAGCGAGACCAACCATCATCATATCTGTTTGATGCCTCTTGGGTGCAGAATAAATCCTCATCTGCAAACATGATTATCTCCATAGCCGGAGCCTCATATTCCTGCTGCTTCAAAATTCATGCATCTCCTCTCGGCAAATTTAACGTTTAGAAACTCAAGCCTCTGTTTCGTTATCAGGCATTTCACTCTCTATTGTGCTTGTAGTGTATACAAAATACGCATCGTCAAACGAGAAAATGATCAATTCGAGCTTGTGACTTTCGTACTGATTGTTCATGATTCATCATCCTTTCTAAACATTACGAACTCAACGCATCAATAGCTGCAAGTATACCAGCTCCCTGAGTGTCACTTCTGCCAAGTCCATTTGCAACCTGCGTGACTGTACGAGTCTGAACAACATCAGTAGCAGTTACTGTAGTTCCGTCCGCAGTTTCATAGACAACTGTCATCTTGGAATAACGTTCAAGTCCATAATCCTCTACAGATATACCAGTAAGAACCAAGTTAGAGCGGAAAGCAGATTCGTTGTCTTCTGATGCTACTTTATTTGTGGTGTAAGTAGTCTCACTCAAAGTCTTTGAGTAGTAAACTCCGTTTACTGTTTTTTGAGTTGTACTATTCTGCTTAGTATACAACCAGCTCCAGCTAACAACTTCGCAGTCATCCGGAATGAATACATCATAGCCGAATCTGAGGTCAGCCATGGAGTAGTCTGTCTCATCAGTTTCATTTCCATCTTCATCAGTTTTCTTGTAATTCGTTCTCAACGAACCACCCAAGAAGTTGATGACACCGGCAGTGACGTTGCCGTCAGTATCTGTAGTCGAGCTGAGCTGGACAAACTTGGCGTAGGCGACGCCATTGGTAGCAGTATAAACAGTAGCGTAACCACTATCTAAATACCAACCTGCAAAGATGGTGTTGTCTTCAACTGCATCGGGGTAATTGTAAGTGCTAAGTACTTTTCCGTTGGACTCCTTGTAGTACTCAACGAGGTAAGAATTGTCGGTTGACCAGTATTTTACATTAGCATCATAAGAGTTCTGTGCGAATTCAGTTGCGCACTTATAGCCTGTGCCGGAAGTGTAAACCTTTGCGCCAACTGCCAATGATGAGAAGATACCAGTATAAGTTGTACTGCCATAGGAGTAAGAACCTGTAGCAGAAGTCCAGTTCGGAGACCAAACGTCGCTATCTGAAGTTGACCACATTGTCGCCCAAACATCCGGAACTATGAACACGCCGGTTGCAGCCATCTCTGTCTTGCCGCTGGTCTGACCAAGGAGACCGCCAGCACTTGTAGCATCGGTGGTATAGCCGAGATCACGAATGTCAAGAGTACCGCTGATGGAGATTGTGCCGTAGTTGGCGACGACACCCTTCTCATCTTCGCTGCTGTCAATAATGACTACCGTTGCACCTTCAGCAACAGTAAGCGTAACCATATCTGTATCAACCGATGCACCTTCAGCAACAGTAAGCGTAACCATATCTGTATCAACCGAATCACCGATTGTAAGCGTATTACCATTAAGGTCGATAGTCATCGAAACTGATGCGGTTGCAGCAGTTGTGATTGATACGTTATCAAGCAAGGTGATGGTGTCACCGGAAGTTGCAGCTGCGAGTGCATCAGCAAGTGATGAGTAGCATGTCGAAGCTCCAGATGTTGTGGTAAGCTGAAGGATCATGCTATCAGAAACAGTTACTGTATAGTAACCGTCGGTTGCTTCAGTTACAGGTGAGTAACCAGTTGCGCAGTATGCTTCTGGAACTATGCTTGAGAAGCTACCGCCGGAAACAGCAATCGTAGTGATTGAGTTTGTTGATGCGCTGACTGAATCATCGCCAGTTACAGATACACTGTAGATTGCAGAAGCTCCAGAACCAGTTGCGGTTACCTTTGTATCATCGCCAGAAACATTTACAGTGACAGAGTTTGTGTTGCTGCTGTTGTAGTTGATTTCGTAGATGCCGTAGTAGCCGGAGATAGTTCCACCGGTTATATTTACTGTCAACGGCAATACCGTGGTGTGCTGAGAAATCGCCACACCAGCTCCGAAGACAGTTTCACCATCTCTATTCGCAGATGTATTAAAATCAGTCTTCGTGCTCTTAATTTCGCCACCAGAAATATTCAGTACACCTGCACGAATTTCAATTCCGGTATACGCAGAGGTAATTGTGCCGCCTTCAATATTCCATACACCATATCCTGCTGCGTATATGCCATGACCATCTTCATTGGTAATACTAGCACCATCTTTGATGGTAATTGTAGGATAATAAGTTGTATTCTTAGCAACTCCATTCAAGTAAATGCCAGATCCTTCAGTATTATCAACATCTTTTTGGGACACTATTGTTCCTGAGAATGTAATATCCATCGAATAATAGTCCCATTCGGATTTGGCATTTATGAATATACCTGCCCAGCCCTTCAATGTTACACCAGAATCAACAACAAGAGTATTTGACTGTTCACTACTTGTCATGCCATACAACATAATAGGAGCATAATAGTAATAGTCTTCCTTTTCCCGAACTGTTCCGGTTCCGGTCAGAGTAAGGCTGCCATTCTGTAATCTAAAGTTACATTCATAGGCAAATGTGATGGTGTGATCGTTCAAATCAATCGTGACAGTTTTACCATCAGTAATTACTATCGTATCCAGCTCACTTATGTCAGAAAGTATAGTGATAGTGTCGGTGCTGGATGCCGCAGAGACCGCATCTGCGAGGGAGGTATAGTATGTTGTTGTATCCCCACTCGTGATAGACGCTACCTTCGCTGCAACAATGCCGTAGGACTGAGTTTCCGTGTCATATTCAGCTGCCATACCGCTCACACAGTACTCACTAACATCCGAATCAAAAGTACCGCCCGAGATGATAGCCTGAGTATAGCTCTCAGCGTCGCCCTCTTCTGCTTCTGCTACATAGACTGTAGCAACATCACCTGATTCTGCAGAGGTTGAGAAATCACCGCCGGTGATAGATACGTTCAAACCAGTTGAGTAGGTTGTAGTCGAAGACTCTGAGCCCGAATGACCGATATAGAGCGCATTGCCGTTTGCACTCTTAATAGTGCCGCCGGTGACGTTGACAACGATGGTGCCAGCGTAGTTATAAGTACTGGTGACAGAGATCGCCGCACCGGTGGATTCTGTGCCGTTATAGTTGGCGGTTGCCGGGTCGACATAGTCGCCAGTAGCGGTCAGTTCGCCGCCGGAAACATTCAGCACGCCACGCTTAACGCCTATGGCTTCGGAACCGGTGATTTTTGCACCAGAGTTAACGTTTACGATAGCGTAGCCGTTCATGGCAACTGCCTGATTGCCAGTTGTGATTGTGCCATAGATGTTTACAACCGAAGCATTACTTGAAGCTGCCATAGCGGAAGCTGTTTCAGAGCTATTGCCAAGGTTACCACTGATGAAGATACCAGTGCTATCATCTTCACTAATAATTTTACCATACAAGTTGATGGTTGCACCGTATCCGAGCTTGTCAGAATTAGTATTCGGGAACAGACAAATGCCCCAGTATGCATCTGAAATGGTGACAGTATCTTCAATGGTCAAAGTTGAGTAACCAGAAACATCCTCTGCGCTGCCGTAAACATTCAACGGCTGTGTGCCACTGATTGTACCGTTCTTGACAGTCAGGCTACCGTTTCTGACGTTCAATTTAGTTTCTAAGGTATATCCATCCAAATCCAATGTGATAGACTTTCCGCCACTTACTGTGTAGTATGAAGTCATAGAAGCATCAGCAAGTAATGTCACTGTGCATCCGTCACTCGCAGCAGTGAAAGCATCTTCGACGGAGGTGTAATAGTAAGCATTTGTACTATCTTTTGCAACAACAGTTGCAACCAAGCTCGCAGTTACCGATGTTCCCTCATCCGTGTCATAAAGATAGTATGTACCGCCGCTAACAGATGACGTTCCTGTTGTTCTGACAAGTGTTGTAGTGCTACCCTCATCAATCGTAACAGTGGTATCTGTAAGGGTAACAGTAGTATTGTCGCTAGCAACATCGATAACGACATTCTGATCGCCTTCAACAACTATTGTTGCATCGCTAATCGAAACGTTACTGTATGTTGAGAGGAAGTATCTGTTATACGCAGTAGCATAAGTTTCATTGGCAGACACACCCGTTCCAAGAGCATTGAACGTACCACCAGTAATAGAACCGATTGTAGCATTGGTCTTATTCTGAATGAGGTTATTTCCACCCCACCAGCCATGTACAGTATTGTCCATGGTGAACGTGCCGCCACTGATTGTTCCTATTGAACTACCAGAAGCATTCTTTATGATGTTTCCAGCGCCAGTGAACGTGCCTCCTGAAATCGTGGTAATGGTACCAGGATTCGAACCGTCATCACCATTACAAATCAAGCTTGAATTGTTTCCAAGGCTTTCAGACGAGCCATCGCCGGTCGTGAACGTGCCGCCGCTGATTAAAGTAATCGTGCCGATATTGTAAACTGTGTACCAAGAATTCGCGCTAACGCCATCTGCCAATGGGTAAGGCTGCTCAGCACTACGTGTAAACGTGCCGCCGCTGATTTCGGTGATAGTGCCGTAGTTATAAAGTGCAGCGCAGGCATGAGTTACGCAGTCGACTGTACCAGTTTCACCCTCGCTACTATCCATAATGGTCAAAGTACCATAGTTAATGATAGTGTGGGTTGTAGAGTTGGTAATCGTGTAGCCGTTAAGATCGAGGGTGATGTTGGCGCCGCTCGGGATTTCAACATCTTCGACGGTATCAGCGAGCAGGACGATTTCGGTTGAAGTCGTGCCGGCTGCGGTGATGGCAGCGGCAAGGGATGTATAATTTGTCGTTGTGCCACCAGATGTGATAGAAGCAACAGCCTTAATAACAGACCTTGTTATCGTATCAGGTGAAGAAAAGCTGTTGTTATCAGTAAGGTCTCCGGTATTTACTGCACAACCTTCGCCATAGCTGATAGTGCAATTAGAATCAGCTTTCCATACTGGGGCATACTTTCCGCTGAAAGTACCGCCGGAGAAAGTAACGCTTGTGCCACTTCCAAGGTAGAATCCGACGGGATAACTGGACCAGTCTGCTGTAGCTGAGAATGTACCGCCCGAAACTGTCACATTATCGCAAGCAACATAAGCACCGTGTGTTGTGCCAGTGAAAGTACCTTCGGTAATCGAAATACTTGTAACACTGCTTGTTGCCTTTAAGCCTTCTGCACCGCTGATTGAGCCGCCACTGATAGTAGCAGTTCCGCCTTCAAGGCAAACACCGGCAGTTGTACCTGATACTGTTCCATTGGTTATTACAACAGAACCAGTACTATAAATGCCATATCTTGTTCCGTTGATAGTGCCGCCGTTAACAGTTACAGTCGCACTAGAAGAACAAAGAATAGCATCATATGCAGTTGAGCCTGTTGTTGTAACAGATCCACTATTTATAGTAACAGTACCGCCGTTATTATAAATAGCATTAGCTGTACTTGACGTATATGTACCGCCATTGATTGTCAAAGATCCGCTACCACTGCCTTTTTGATTAGTGATAGCAGTACCAGCTGTTGCAGTAATACCGCCATTGCCAGCTGTAATCACAAGGGTATTGGTCGTATAAACAGCCTTTTCAGAAGCCGAGCTTGTAATTGTGTAGTCGCCAAGAGCAAGCGTGATGCTATTGTAGATATTGAGGGTACCAGTCAATGTAACATTACTGGTGAGTGTTACGGTGCTTCCACTAGCAGCATTAACAGCTTCTTGCAAAGATTCATACTGTGTGCCATTAACAGTAGCAACATAGGTTGTCTCGCCTTCGTTAGTTGCTTCAGTCCCGAGAAGCGTTTCTTCAACAACTTCCTCAGTAACTTACACAACCGGTTCGTCGTCCGAAGTGGGTGTGTCGGCTTCTTCCTCCTCTCCGTCAGAGTCATCCGTCGTCTCAACAACGGTCTCGGGTGTGTCTGCTAGTTCGACTACTGTTTCTTCTGAGTCGACGGCAAACGCACCGGTGGGAAGGAGTGAGACGATCATTAAAACGCTTAGTATGACGCACATAAGACGTTTCGCCATAAAAAATTCCTCCTTAGTGTTAGCACAAGGAGGAAAAATATTAGAAAAAATCCTCCGTTGCACTTGTTAGATAGCGTCGGAGGTTTGATGTGGGCATCAAGGTTCATGGGACGTCGAAAAAATTTCGCGCCGGGGAACCAGTACCCCCCCGCAATGTTTTTTGTGGTTAAGCATTATCATGCCCTTCCACCACATATAAACATTATAATACTCATTGTGGGGGTTGTCAAGAGGTTTTTTAAAAAAATGCGCAATCTGAAACAATATTATCCGAAAGGATCAATCGGAAGCGGGATGCGACCCAGGGAGTCGGAGACGCTGATGTAGGGCTTGGTGGATTGCGCTGTTGAGGTTGTCGCTGCGGTGGTTGTCCCCTCAGTAGTGGTAGTTGCGGAGGTTTCCGAAGAGGTAGGCTCAATGGTAGTAGTTGTTTCTGATGAGGAAGCTTCAGTTGCAGAAGTAGTTGTGACTTCACTGCCGAGCTCAAAAATGATGGTGACTGATGGCGAAACGCCGGGATCATAGAAATAGAAGACCTCTGAAGCTTCATCGGAAAGATCGACAATTTCGTCAGATTCATCCAAAGAAACGATTTCGTCAGACTCATCAAGCTCGACTTCGTCTGAATTATCAGAAGAAACCACGGCTGTTGCCTGTTTCCTGGTTGTTGCCACAGTGGTTGTCGTGACAGAATTCTGAGTTTCAGGAGCAGTAGTGACAGCAGGCTCTGCTTCAGATTCAGAAGTAGTTGCAGAAGAGACAGACTCAGAAGCTTCAGGAGCAGTGGTTGCTGGCAGCGGTGATGTTTCTTCCGTGGTGACAGTAGTGATAGCGGGAGTTGTCTCCTCAACCGTGATAACAGTAACCTCTGCAGTTTTTTGCTCAGAAGAAGCTCTTGAGACAGTTATGCGAACACAGCCAGAAAGCATAGCAGTTATGCACAGTACTGCAATGCAGATAAGAACGGTTCTGCGACGCTTCATACCCTATCCCCCATCCTCTTGGATTAATGCCAGAAATCGTAGTTATCTGCTGCAACACTGTAATAGTAAATAGCTTTACAGAGATTAACTAGCGCTGAATCGGAGCTTCCCTCTTTCTGCACTATATTATACACATAAGACAGGACGCTGTAGGAAGTGAACTCTTCACCGTTTTTGTAAACTGTCAAGGTACTTGACATATCACTGGCCGGAACCGGAAATTCGATATAGTAGGAATAGCTTTCATCATCAACCGCATACAGCTCCAGAGCTGTGCCGTTATAAGTGAAGCTGTCACTTTCGCTCGCAACATCCGGCATCAGATAAATTCTGATAACGACTGAGCTTCCAAGAAGCAAGCCTTTTGCAGTTCCGGGAGTGTCCGTCCCAGAATATTCGCTCAGGTCAACAGCCAATTCTGCTGTAACAGGGTCGACCCAGCCTTCAATGCTTTCAAGACTTTGGGAGCTGACCCCAGTGTAAAATGCAGTGGCATAATCGCCGTAATTGAGAAGAGCTTTACAGAGGTCAGCCTCATCAAGATTGTCCTCAATAGCAGACATACAGTACTCTTCCACGGAGTATTTGCGGGTTTCAGTCACATTGGTGCCATCAGTGAGACGCACATAAACAGGCGTGCTGAATTCATGAGGCTTGACATAAACCGTGTAGCGGTAGTAGGTAATTCCGTTATCTAGGGTTTTAGTAGTGCCAGCGGATATGCTTTGCTCCTCACCGTCCGAGCCTATTTTCGCTGTAAGCGTGAATGAATCCGGATTTGAAACACCAGTCATATCATAGTAGAATGTAACACCGGTGTAGCCGTCAAGAGTGAGTGCACAGCCGTAAAATGCAGGAAGAACCACCTCAGGCTCAACGACATCCGCCGTAACCACATAAGGATAGTCTGCGTCATCGGTCTCATTACAGGAATATCCCTCGGTTGTAACATATCTTTCCACAGTAGTACTATAGTGCCCAGCAGTAATATTCATATTAGTCGTTGCCTGTTTATAAACGGCTTTTGAAGCACTCGACGCACTTACATAAGTATTCGGATTTGATATTGTCAGACCGCCCGATCCACAGTATATTCCGTATTTATCACTGCCACTGGCAAGTGCTGATATAGATACATTTTCAGTACCACTGATTGTAACTGTGCCCTTTTTGTTATAAACAGCATTATACTTCGTACCTGTAACGGAGCCAGCAGTTATGTTGACAACACAGCTGGTATCATCCATATAAATGCCATAAGCTCCGGTGACGTTGCCACCGTACATATTCAATGTTCCGTTGTTAGCAACTTTGATAGCATACGAACTGGTTAATTTATTTGTGATGCAGCCGGTTCCGTTTTCGCTGCTGTCAATCAGATTCAATGTTCCACCATTGACGGTGATCAAAGGACCTACAGAACCAACTATGGAGTATCCGCACAAATCAATCGTAACCACCGTGCCGGAGCTGACAGTAACGTAGCTAGTTATTGTTACATCAGAAGTGAGTTTATATGTACCGGCAGTAAGGGTTCCTTTAGATGGAAGAGCCATAGATGTATCATCATCTGCAAATACATTTGCACGAAAATAACTGCCGGATGAGAGGCAGAAAATCATAACAAGAACCGTCAAGATACAAGAAACCCTTTTAAGCATAGACCCTCCCACAGCACAGAACCAAAATAAGCTACAGTTATTTGTGTTAAGCTTTAATAAATTTTAGCATGAAAAAGTATAGATGTCAAGATACTTTCAAGACAAAATCCGTCTATTCATCTTCTTCATCCTCTTCAATCTTGGAAAGATAGACTAATATCGGGGAAAACGATTTACGTTCGATAAAAGATTTTCGGGATTTGAGAGTAATTTCATTGGTTTTCGCAAGCGGAAGACAGAATGAAAACGCAAGACCGCCGTCAGAACTCTCATCAACAACAATATTTGTCTTTGCTTCACGACAAAACTTACCAACAACAGCCAGACCTGTGTTGGATTTTTCATTTCTGAGACGTTCTTCAATATCATCTAAGTTTGCACCATAGCCGTTATCAGAAATAGTTATAGAAGCTTTGTTATTGAGCCTTGAAACATTCACAGTAATTTTTCCGAAATCATTGTCTACGTTCTTGACAGCGTTGATAATAAGATTCATAAGGCACGAAGTAAGCCTATCCGGGTCAGAACTGACATAAATAGTTCTTTCGATTTCAGTGATAATCTCAATATTTGATTTTCTGAGCTTGGATCGGCATACATTAATCATATCCTCAACCAGATCCGACAGGCAGAAAGGAACACGATTGTACTCGTCAAGCTTAGCTAATTCCTCGGCGTTAATTACTGCTGAAAGGACTTTATAGCAGGAAGACACAATTCTCTTTGCTGTTCCGATTTCTTCGTGAACATCGGCATCTTCAAGGGCAAGCTCCAGACGTTCAGCACAAGAAACAATCTCCATAAGGTTGCTTCTTATGACTGTACATTCGTGCTTATTAAGTTTCAAAAGTTCTTCCATAGCGACACCGTCCGTAAAATATCCGCACTTGAAGCACTATCCGATGTAATTCATATTATATCATATATATTCTCGTTTGTAAAGATTATTTTCGACAATTCTCGACATCCGAATAGAATAGTTTCTTAAAAGAACGTTCAGTGCACATAAGTAGTATGTCCACACATCTCGCATATACCACTGCAAAGATAATATTTTGCAAAAAGCCGCCTTCATAAAGAAGACGGCATTTTCGCTTGATAAAATTTTGAATTATCTTCTACCGATTTCAAGCTCAGCAGGACCAGCGTTGTCGTGGTCGATGATGTACTTGACCAAATCGTCAACCTGAGTGAAAGCAAGACCTACGTAGCTGTCAGCGCAGCCGTAGTAGATAGCCATCTTGCCGGTTTCAGCATCCTGAAGTGTAGCGCATGGGAAAGCAACATTCGGAACGAAGCCTCTCTCTTCATACCACTCCTCGGGAGTGAGAAGATAAGTAGAGCAGCGGTGAAGAACCTTGGAAGGCTCGTTGATGTCGAGGATTGCTCCGCCGATGGAGTAAACAAAGCCGTTGCAAGTGTTGGCAACTCCGTGATAGATAAGGAGCCAGCCCTCGGAAGTTTCAATCGGAACTGCACCTGCACCGATCTTGGTTCCCTCCCACCAGTTGTTGTAGGAGATGCCCATCACATGGCGGTGATGTCCCCAATATTCCATGTCATAGCTCTCAGACAGGAAGATGTCGCCGAAAGGAGTATGACCGGAGTCGCTCGGGCGTGAAAGAAGCATATACTTGCCATTGATCTTTCTCGGGAAGAGAACACCGTTTCTGTTGAACGGAAGGAAAGGATTCTCAATTCTTACGAACTTCTTGAAGTCAGTAGTCTTAGCAATGCCGAGCGTTGCGCCATAGCCGTCCTGGCACCAGATCATGTAGAATGTGTCCTCAATCTTGAGAAGTCTCGGATCATACATGTACGCAGGCATGAAAGGCTTGCCTTCCTCATCTACGAAGTTGATTCTGTCCTTCTCAAATTCCCAGTGAATAGCATCGTCGCTGTAGCCGAGATAAAGGAACGGAACACCGTTGATTGATTCAGCTCTGAATACGCCGACAAAACGTCCGCCGTAGGTAACTACTGAGCTGTTGAATATTCTTGCAATTCCCTCAATCGGATTTCTACCGATGATGGGGTTTTCAGTGTATCTCCATACAGGGAGATTGTAGTTTTCCGGCTTGTCCTGCCAAGGAATATTGGGAAGATTTTCGCCGTTTATGATCTTTACCTTGTCCATTTTTAGTCTGTCCTTTCGGTCTGATTTCAGAATTTATATCCCCTTCGGGCTTCTGCAAAATTATTATATCACAGCCCTTTTAACATTGCAAGGGGTGATTGTTATTTTCTTTTGAATTGTCAGATAGCACACCGAAAGACTTGACTTTGAGGTCGATGTATGTTAAATTTGATAACGGCAACGCAAATAACGTCAATTTTCGAAGGGAGTTCTGCTGAGATGAGCAGTCGAAAGAAATTCATCGAGAGCTGTGAAACGGTTGAGCATAAAACTTATATGCTCGGCGGCTATGAGCAAAAGGTATTGATCGAAGGAAGAAAAGCGAGTAATCCACTTGTTATATATCTACACGGCGGTCCAGGAAACCCGATTCCGTTCGGCGAAGGCTGCAGCGGTCTTTTTCCAGACCTTGAGGAAAAATGCACGATGGTATATTGGGATCAGCTCGGCTGCGGAATCAATGATACTGAGCTTGACGACTCAATATGCATTGAAAGCTATGTCAGTATGACTTTGGATCTGATAAAAGCTCTTCACAAAGATTACCCAAACAACAAAATCTGCCTTTTCGGAGTTTCATGGGGCTCCGTTTTAGCAGCAAGATGCGCTGTGGAAGTTCCGGAGCTTTTGGATAAGGTGATGGTATATGGTCAGATCACCAAAGAGCTGTTTTTCAATAATGAAGTTTTCTCAGCTCTTGAGAAGAATGAGTCAGGTATGAGCAAAAGTGAGCTTGAGGCATATGAAAGAGTAAAGAAAAGTACTATTCCCAGAACCGATTCAGACATTGCCGACATGGGAAATCTTATAAAGAAATGTACCGACGGTTATCACAACCCGAACGGTGGCAAAACTCCTGTCGGGAAGTTCGTTGTAGGAATGCTTACAAGCCCCGACTATCACCTGAAGGATTTCAAGGCTGTATTTGACAATGGCACCCACCGCAAGCCAATCATAATCCGCCAGCTTATGGATGTCGATATGAGGGAAACGTTAGCAAAAATCAAGCTTCCCTACCTCATCGTGCAGGGAAGCTCAGATCTTGTGACATCAACAAATACGATAAGAGAATATCTCAGCGAATGTCCAAACGAAAATATCAGATTCAAAGTAATTCCGAACTCCGGACACATGCCGAGTGGAGAAGCCATGCAATATCTCATGGAAGAAGGGATGAACTTCCTCTCTGAGAAGATAACTGTCAACTGTTAGATTTTTCAGGCTTTTTGCGAAGTTTTATGAGCGCAAGGCAGCAAATTATCAGCACTATCGGGAATATCATTGCAGCAGAAAGACCAGATTTCAGACTATCGCCGTTGAGCCCGGAGACGAAGCCAACGAGCGTTGGTCCACTTGTGCATCCGACATCTCCTGCAAATGCCAGGAGCGCAAAGAGTGCGGTTCCGCCTTTTGGAAATTTGGCTGAAGCAAGGCTGAAAACTCCGGGCCACATCACTCCTACTGACAATCCACAAAGTGCACACCCCAAAAGAGACATAAGCGGTACTGGAGAAAGCACTGCAATAAGATATGAAATTACGCATAAAGCCGCACTTACAATCATAGCCGGAAGAATATCAATCTTATGAGAAATTTTTGAGTTTGCAACTCTTGCGATTCCCATCAGTACTGCAAAGAGACAGGGTCCAGCTAAGTCACCCATTGCCTTCGAAACTCCAAGTCCGCTTTCCGCAAACGCAGATGACCACTGGCTCATAGCAAGCTCGCTTGCCCCAGCACAAAGTATCATAATTATGAATAGTATGAAAATCTTTGACGAGAACAAATCCCGGATTTTCATCGAGCTTCCGTCTTCAGTCAATGTTTCAATCGGCACCTGAGTGAATAGGATAGCATTTATAGCAGGAAGAACAGCCCAGATGCAGCTCATTATCCGCCAGTTTTCTATTCCGAATACGCTGAAGAACACGGTTGAAACGAGTATAACTAAAACAGCTCCCCAGCAGTAGAACGAGTGAAGCATACTCATTGCAGATGCCTTGTCGTCTGTCGGACAAGCCTCGACAATCGGGCTTATCAGAACTTCTATAAGACCACCGCCGATGGCATAAACTATGACAGATATGAGAAGTCCTACATAGGCACCTGGAAGAATTGTCGGCAAAATCGCAAGCATCACCAGTCCACCAGCTGAGAAGATATGCGCAGCAACTATACAGACCCTATAGCCAAGCTTGTCGATAATCTTAGTACTCAGCAAATCAACTATAAGCTGTGTGAGAAAGTTCAGTGTAGTGATTAGCGTTATCTGGCTGACGGATATTCCGAATTCACTGCTGAAGGTCACAAAAAGAAGCGGCGCAAACAGATTTACCACCGCCTGAGTTATGTATCCAACATATGAACAGTAAATTGTATTTTTGTAGCTAAGTTTCATAAAAATCCCCTATTTATATTTTTGCAAAGTTATGTCCCGTTCTGAAGCGGGACATTTTTTGTTGATTTTGAATTTAAGCAGAATTACCACTCAATGCCCGTAATACCGTATCCGGCAGCGAAATTTTTAATTGCCGTAAAAGAAGTATCGCTGATGTCATGCTCCACCTTGCAGGCATCATTCTGAGCAGTTTCCTCATCAACGCCGAGTTTTACGAGAATCTTTGTAAGAACGGTGTGCCGTTCATAGATTTTCTCTGCAACCTCAAGACCGGCATCTGTAAGTGAAAGATAACCATCCTTATCGACAGTTATATACATCCCGTTTTTGAGAAGCCCGACAGCACGGCTCACACTGGGTTTTGAGAAACCCATATATTCAGCAACATCCAAAGAACGGACATATCCTTTCTGATGCGAGAGTATATATATAGTCTCAAGATACATTTCACCTGACTCTGTAAGATGCATATTAGACTCCTCCTTTGTGAAAATTGTTATCGATACAGTCCATACATTTATAATAACATCACAGAGCAAAAAATGCAAGCAAAAGATGACTATTTGCACCTTAAAAATTTTGCACAATTTTGCTGTTAGCGGCGACTAACTCATTGTGAAACCTGACGAATGTGAAAAAATCAAGAAAAAGATATTGACAAAAGCTCGAAAATAAGCTATTCTATATCTGTACGGTTAGCGTGAGCTAACCTCTATGTGGAGCACACTTACTCAGGAAATTACAAGAGGTGACATATATGATTCCTTTGCCGATGGCAGATGTCGGGGAAGAATGTGTAATAAAGAAGATAAACGGCGTTCCGGACGTGAAATCCCATCTTGAGGATTTAGGCTTTGTTCCAGGCGCAGTAATATCTATCGTAACCGTCATGGGTGGCAACGTTATAGTCAACGTCAAAGACTCAAGAATTGCAATAAGCGAAGAGTCGGCAAGAAAAATCATGGTTTGAAATTAAATTCAAATATATAAAGGAGGTATGTCAGGTGAAAACGCTAAGAGAAGTGAAAATCGGCGAAACCTGCACAGTTGTAAAGCTTCATGGTGAAGGTGCTATCAAGCACCGCATAATGGACATGGGGATTACAAAGGGTGTTCAGATTTATGTCCGCAAGGTTGCTCCACTCGGTGATCCGGTAGAGATAACCGTCAGAGGCTATGAGCTTTCGATAAGAAAAGCCGATGCTGAAACCATCGAAGTTCAGTAAAACATTTGGGGATTACTTCCCCATTATTTAAATCATTCGATTAGCCTACGCTAATAAGCCTGAGCTAACTATCAGGCTGAAGATGCGCTAATCAGAGAAGAGGAATAACTATTATGGATAAGGAAATTAGAATTGCCCTTGCGGGTAATCCGAACTGCGGTAAAACTACGCTGTTCAACGCTCTGACGGGTTCAAACCAATTTGTTGGAAACTGGCCGGGAGTAACTGTTGAAAAGAAGGAAGGCAAGCTTAAAAAGCATGATGGAGTTATCATCACCGACCTTCCCGGTATCTATTCACTTTCTCCTTATACGCTTGAAGAGGTCGTTGCGAGAAACTACCTTATCGGTGAACGCCCGGATGCCATTCTGAACCTGGTTGATGGAACTAACCTTGAGAGAAATCTCTACCTCACGACACAGTTAACAGAACTCGGAATTCCAGTTGTCGTTGCGGTCAACATGATGGATATTGTCAAAAAGAACGGCGACAAGATCAATCTCAACGAGCTTTCAAAGCAGCTCGGATGCAAGGTTATGGAGATGTCCGCCCTTAAGGGAGACGGCGTAATGGAAGCGGCAGAAGCGGCTCTTGATGCTGCAAAGAACTCTAAGACAGTTCCTATGCACACATTCTCAGGACCTGTTGAGCACGCTATCGCCCACATCGAAGAAGCAGCTGTACATAATCTCCCCGAAGAGCAGCAGCGTTGGTATGCAATAAAGATTTTCGAAAGAGACGAAAAGGTTTTGGAGCAGCTCAAGCTCGACCCGGGAGTTCTTTCCCATATCGAAGCAGACATAGTCGCTGCTGAAAAAGAGCTCGATGATGATGCTGAATCTATAATCACTAATGAAAGATATGTTTATATCGGATCCATCATCAAGTCCTGTCATGTCAAGAAAAACGCTGGAAGCCTTACCATATCTGATAAGATTGATAAGGTTGTCACCAACCGTTGGCTCGGTCTTCCGATATTTGCTGTTATCATGTTCCTGGTTTACTATATCTCCATGGTTACCATCGGTGCAGCGGCTACCGATTGGGCTAACGATGGCTTATTCGGAGATGGCTGGCATCTGTTTGGAATCGGAAGCTCAGCTTATAACGACGACGCTGAAGAATATGGAAGCTCGCCCGACATCGTTCTGGCATTTGCTGATGAAGACAGCGGTTTGGAGGACGTCCTCGACACCGAGAGTGAAGACTTCAACGCTGCTGTTGCAAAAGCCACAGTCAATGAGCTCATTGCTTCCGTAGACTCATCAGCTACCGCTGAATATGAAGTAGAAGACGAAGAAACCCTTGCTGTAGAAACAGAAGTCGCCACCTACGATGACCTGGTTGCTGCTGCCGAGATACTTGAAAAGTATGAATACGCAGAGCCTGACCCTGCTGACTACGGAATCTGGGTTCCTGGTATTCCAGTTCTCATCGAAAGTGGGCTTGACGCTATCAACTGCGCCGACTGGCTCAAGGGACTTATCCTCGACGGTATTGTCGCCGGCGTCGGAGCGGTCTTAGGCTTCGTTCCTCAGATGCTTGTTCTCTTCTTCCTGCTTGCTTTCCTTGAAGCTTGCGGATATATGGCGAGAATCGCATTCGTTCTTGATAGAATTTTCCGTAGATTTGGTCTTTCCGGAAAATCATTCATCCCGATTCTTATCGGTACTGGTTGCGGAATTCCCGGAATCATGGCTTCACGAACGATTGAAAACGAACGTGACAGACGTATGACCATAATGACCACAACATTCATTCCCTGTGGTGCCAAGATGCCGTTTATCTCAATGATTGCTGGTGCTATCTTTGGCGGCTCTGCGGTAATTGCAGTTGGTTCTTACTTCCTTGGCATGGCTGCAATAATCGTTTCTGGTATCATGCTCAAGAAGACAAAGATGTTCGCTGGAGATCCGGCTCCGTTCGTTATGGAACTCCCCGCTTACCATATGCCGACTCTCGGAAATGTATTGAGATCAATGTGGGAGCGTGGCTGGTCATTCATCAAGAAGGCTGGCACAATCATCCTTCTCTCCACAATCTTTGTCTGGTTCACATCATTCTTCGGTTGGGCTCCCGACGGCTTCAGAATGCTCGCTGAGGAAGAGATGGAATACAGCATATTAGCTAAGATTGGTTCACTCGTTGCATGGATATTTGCTCCTCTCGGCTGGGGCAACTGGCAGGCAGCTGTTGCGGCTGTTACCGGTCTCGTTGCAAAGGAAAATATTGTTGCTACCATGGGCATCCTCTATGCTGGAGAGTCTTCTGCATACGCCTCCATCGCAGCAGCCTTCACCACAGTTTCCGGACTTTCGTTCCTCGTCTTCAACCTTCTCTGTGCTCCTTGCTTCGCAGCCATGGGTGCTATCAAGCGTGAGATGAACAACACCAAATGGTTCTGGTTTGCAATCGGATATGAGTGTGGATTCGCATATGCTATCGCACTTATCGTAAATCAGCTTGGAAACCTCTTTACCGGTGCTCTTATCGTTGACAGTGTAGTTATGAGCGTTGTGAATGTAATTTCACTTATCGTTGCAATAGCTCTTATTGTCCTCATGGTCTATATGCTCGCTAAGCCCTATAAGCCAGCTGAGAAGCTCACTGTTGGCACAAAGTAATTACAAAAGGGGTGTTTGTAATGGCAACATGGCTTGCTGAAAATATCGGTACAATAGTAGTGCTTATAGTTCTCATTTCGCTTGTCGTCGGAATAGTTCTGGCTATGCGCAGGGATAAGAAAAGTGGCAAGCTCAGCTGCGGTGGAAATTGCGGCAGCTGTGGAGCCTGTTCTCATTCGGCATCCTGCTCGTTCAGTCAGAAGAAAGGAAATTTGCAATGACGGAAACTGTTCTTAAGATTGACGGCATGAGTTGCCCTATGTGCGAGTCGCATGTCAACGATGTCGTCAGAAGCAAATTCAACGTTAAGAAAGTCAGTTCCTCCCATAAAAAAGGTGAGACCGTTATAGTATCCGAATCGAGCTTATCTGCCGATGAGCTTTCCAAAGCAATAGGTGCGACCGGATATAAGGTCTTGTCTGTTGACAGCCATCCATACGTCAAAAAAGGTCTTTTCTCGAAATAATTAAAAAAGCCGTCCAGATGGGCGGCTTTTTTATTGACTTCAGTGGTTATGCATTGCTGCCATCTCGTATTTTCTTTTGGTGGCTTCTCCGCCTCTTATGTGTCTTTCCTTCTTGTTGATGTCGAGAATAACCTTGACTTCTTTATAGAGTGACGGCTCTACTTTTTGCAATCTGTCCGACACATCCTTGTGGACTGTCGACTTACTGATCCCGAACTCTTTTGCCGCCTGTCGGACGGTAGCCCTGTTTTCGACTATGTATTCGCCTAAAATCACAGGACGTTCTCTATCCCTCGGTATTTCCGTCATAAGCTCACTCTCTCCTAATGCGTTTTAGTAATGTATATTACGAGCCGAAGAAAAATAGAAGCATAAAGCGGTCAAAACGCAATATTTCGATAATAAGGCTACCCAATCTGACTTCGATGCTCGCTTATGAAACTCTTAACGAAAAATTTTCCTGCAAACATCATCATTTTTCGGACAAAGGTCTTGCAAATATCGGGAAAATGGTGTAGAATATAAGAGCATAAAAAACACTATTGGAGGTTTTTATATTATGTCTAAGTCTGTAAAAGTTGCGATTAACGGATTTGGTAGAATCGGACGTCTTGCTTTCCGCCAGATGTTCGGTGCTGAAGGATACGAAATCGTAGCAATCAATGATCTCACAAAGCCTGAGATGCTCGCTCATCTTCTCAAGTACGATACCGCTCAGGGCGGCTACTGTGGAAGAATTGGCGAGAACGCTCACACTGTTGACGTTAAGCCCGCTGTTTATGCTGAGGACGGCAAGACCGTTACAGTTCCCGGTGCTATCATCGTTGACGGTAAGGAAATCACCATTTATGCAAAGCCCAATGCTTCTGAGCTTCCTTGGAGAGAGCTTGGAGTTGACGTAGTTCTCGAGTGTACCGGCTTCTACTGCTCAAAGGCTAAGAGCCAGGCTCACATCGACGCTGGCGCTAAGAAGGTTGTTATCTCTGCTCCTGCAGGAAACGATCTCCCCACTGTTGTTTACAGCGTTAACGAGAAGACCCTCACTTCTGAGGATACCATCATCTCTGCAGCTTCCTGCACCACCAACTGCTTGGCTCCTATGGCTAAGGCTCTCAACGACTATGCTCCTATCCAGAGCGGTATCATGTCGACCATCCACGCTTACACTGGCGACCAGATGATCCTCGATGGTCCTCACCGCAAGGGCGACCTCCGTCGTGCAAGAGCTGGTGCTGCTAACATCGTTCCTAACTCCACTGGTGCTGCAAAGGCTATCGGCTTGGTAATCCCTGAACTCAACGGCAAGCTCATCGGCTCCGCTCAGAGAGTTCCTGTTACCACCGGTTCCACCACCATCCTCACCGCTGTTGTCAAGGGCGAGAACATCACCAAGGAAGGCATCAACGCTGCTATGAAGGCTGCTTCTTCTGAGTCCTTCGGTTACAACGAAGATCCTATCGTTTCTTCCGATGTTGTCGGTATGAGATACGGCTCTCTCTTTGATGCTACTCAGACAATGGTTGCTAAGCTTGCTGATGACCTCTATCAGGTACAGGTAGTTTCTTGGTATGACAACGAGAACTCCTACACCAGCCAGATGGTCAGAACCATCAAGTACTTCGCTGAGCTCGCATAATTTGAGTTTTTTGTGCGCAATGCACCGCCTGTTAATTCAGTGCGGTGCATTTTTTCATAAAAATCCCGTTTCTCTTTTCCTGAGAAACGGGATTTAATTTTATTCAGTTTCAACTACAACTGCCGGAAGTGTTTCTTCGCTTGGCGGTTCCAGCTCAGATCGTAGTTCATCCATAGTGAGCTCAGCCTTATAGAGGTCACCGTCAATGACGATATTGAAATCGACGTTATTGAGTGTGCACAGGCTCTTTGCTATTGAAAGTCCTAATCCGCTACCCTCGGTTGAACGTGAGGAATCTCCCCTGACGAATCTTTCCATGAGCTCATCGCTTGAAATATTCAGCTCGTATTTCGAGATGTTCTTGAAAATTATCTGAAGTTCACCGTCAACCTCCTCGGCAGAAACATAAACCCGTGTGCCAGGCTGAGCATATTTCACGATATTCCCCATAAGATTATCGAACACTCGCCACATGAGCCTTCCATCTACAAGTGCCATCAAGGGCTTTTCAGGAGTCGTAACGACAAGTTTTAATCCATTTGCTTCGAGTCTGTCCTCATACTCGGCTGTTGCCTGAGTCAGGAGAATCGACATATCAGTCTTTTCAAGAGCTACAGGAATCGCTCCAGCCTGAGCCTTTGAAGCCTCCACCAGGTCATCAATCAGCTTTTTCATCCTCTGAGACTGTCGGACAAGCACATCTACATATTCTCTCGCAGTGTCTGGTTGGATCTCCTCTTTTGAGAGAATATCGACATAGTTGACTATAGAAGTCAGTGGCGTTTTCAGGTCATGAGAGACGTTGGTTATAAGTTCGGTTTTCAGTCTTTCAGAGCGAAGGCTCTCGTCGACAGCCGCCTGAATACCATCATTGATATTGTTTAAGTAGCCGGCAAATCCGCCAAGCCCGAAATAGAGCCCGTCATTGTCGACAACAGTTTCTGTTTTTCCTTCGGATATAGCCTTAGCCGCTTCTTCAAGCTTTCTGACACCCATAGCATATACGAGAGCTGCAATCAAAACTGCGAGATTTCCTATAGTGAATGTCAGAAGTCCCAGGAAAGCATCCACAAACAGAAGCAGCAGACATAGAAAATCATATATCAGAATGCCAACGACGATAAATTTGAGCTTCGTTGCATATTTGCGGTTTTTGATAAGCTTCCTGAAAAATCCGAACAGCCATATCAGCGAGCCAAAAATGATTGTATTCCTGAAGAACCGCCGCGCCTTGATCCTAGCAGAGCTGGTCATCATAACGAGCATAACCGCTGCTGCACATGCTCCCGCACAAAGTGCAATGACAAAATACTGAAGAAGCCTTGCTTCAAGGTCGATATAGGTAATTTGAGAGACTATATACAAAGAGCCGTACAACACAGCACCAACCGGAAACAGATACAGTTCAAAAGGAATCTTGTCCGCAAGCGTGAGGTGAATGCCATCATATTCAGGAAAATGTCCTGCAGTCGTTATCAGAACTATGAAGCAAATCAGTGCCACTATTGCAGTTATAACCATCAAGGCTATGAAGTTATCTTTATTGCTGAGAAGCGTGTTGATTCTCGTAAGCTTGATATAAACGTCGTCACTAACTGTGAAATCGGTGAGATTTGACGGCAGACTTGCTGTAACCGTCAGCGTTTCGGACAAAATCTGCGAAAGCACGATGTGAGTGCAATAGATTGTCTCGCCGTCCTCCTGATCAATGGAAATCTCAAAGCCAAGAACTTTTACCAGGTCGTCAAGTTCTGAAAACACGCTAAGACAGCTTACGGCTTCTTCATAAGTGTAGGTAATCACCTCGGTAACCATCGGCTCACCCATTACGGTGACGGTGCAATCTTCTGATGAAGATGTCAGGTCAGTATCCTCGCCATCTGTAAAAGCATAATTAGAATAAAGTGTCTCATTGGCTGAATTGCTCACATCAATCCGGAAATTGCTTCTTTCTTCGGGATAGTAAATCTCGATATAATCACCGAAGCTTTCGAGGTCTTCTTCGGTAATCAGAGTTTCAGATTCCGCATATGAAACATTGAAAATTTCTTCGAGCCACTCTATAGGCGTTTCACCGTCGTAATAGTAGAATCCGAACAGTGGAGAAATATCCTCGTAATCGTCATAGTTGATGGCGTAGTATTCGACAAGTTCATCATCAAGAAGATAGCTATAGCCAACAGTGGCATCATAGGTTGATGTCTCGTAGTCATACGAATCGTAGAAAACCACATCATCCAATGCCTCAGCAGAATAGCCGTAGGGCTCATACCACGAAAGATATACCCCAGTAAGATTCTTCTTGAGCTCGGTTTCATTGGAGATATAGTCATCCATGATAACATAGTTATCCAGATAATAGGCATCGTAATAGTAAAGGATAATCGTAGCGAGTGCACTTCCAGCAAATATCATCGCCGCCAAAACAAGGCAGACAAAAGCAGTTACTTTTATCCAGAGCCTTCCCCGCTTTCTTGTTCCACTGTTCACTGTTCAGCCCTCCATTCTTCGTTTTTGGCACAATCGACAGGCAGGCAGTTAGCAAAGCTAACTGTATATCCAGTCCCCCTACAGTTAGTTCTTTGGTCTTTCAAACTTATAGCCTTTTCCCCATACAACTTTCAAGTATCTCGGAGCCGTCGGGTCAATCTCTATCTTCTCCCTTAAGTGTCGCATATGTACGGCGACAGCGTTATTGACACCTATCGGGACATCTCCCCAAACGGTGCGATAAATTTCAGGCGGCGAGAAGCACTCTCCAGGATGCTCCATAAGAAATCTTAAGATGTTGTATTCCTTTGGAGTGAGAGAAGCAACCTCCCCGTCAACGGTTACCTGCTTGTCCTCATATCTTATCTGGATTCCGCCGATTTTGAGAGTGTCGGGACTAGCTGGAGCGCTTCCAAGAAGGGTGTATCTTCTGATTTGTGAACGGATTCTTGCAGTGAGTTCAACGGCATTGAATGGCTTTGTGACATAGTCATCGGCACCGAGATTCAGTCCAAGAACTTTATCTGTATCCTCGGATTTTGCTGTCAGAAATATAACTGGCACATTCGAAAAGCTTCTCAGCTCATTCAATGTTGCAATTCCATCCATTTCCGGCATCATTATATCCATGACACATACATCTATTTTCTCATCCCGAAGGATTCTCAAAGCCTCCCGCCCGTTATAGGCTGTGAAGAAGTCGTATCCTTCGTTTTTAAGATATATTTTCAGAGCATTCACAATGTCCGGTTCATCGTCACAGATAAGTACATTATAGCTACCCATGAATTTCTCCTCTTTTCTTTTCCTTCTTGATATATATTGTATCACAAAAGACATTAAGATGCCATACAAAAGATATTAAGATTTCGACCGATTTCTTAATAATCGTTCACCCATATTTCCCTTTTTGGGACAAAAGGCTTGAAAACTGATGAAATATCTGTTATACTTAACAAAAAAGCAGAATGCAAGCTAATCAAGGGTGTGATTTGATGTTTCCGTTGACAATACTGCCATTTGTCATATTGGGGTATCTATCGGGCAGCGTTTTATTTGCTCAGATATGGGCAAAAGTTTTCCGTAAGGGCGATATAATCGAAAAAGCTAAAGACCACAATCCAGGGGCGTCGAACGCTTTCACATATGGAGGCTTCTGGTGCGGCTTTCTTACGCTTATCTGCGACATTCTCAAAGGAGCAATTCCGATAAGACTGTTCTTTATGTTTGGTACATATTCAGATGCAACTCCGTGCACAGATATTGCATTTGCATTCGTTCTTGCCGCTCCTGTCATCGGGCATGCTTTTTCAATATTCAATAGCTTCAATGGAGGCAAAGGAATTGCAACCACATTTGGCTGTCTTCTCGGATTGATTCCAGTTTATCAGCCTGTCTTTTTCATAGCAATTTCCTTTATCTTCTTCTCCATTATCTTGAAAATATCACCCCACATATACAGAACAGCTGTATCATATTTGACTACACTGATTGCAATCACAATTTTCGGCATGAAGACGGGTATGATTTCATTGCCGGTTGGATTTGTATTCATAACGGTTGCAGTGATGTTCAGGCTACATAAAAGTCCGGAAGAGTGGGAAGAAATTGAGGTTAATTTAGCATGGAAGCATTGATACTTTCTATGGGAACCGGCGGTGGGCATAACGCCGCCGCAAATGCCGTCAAGGAAGAGTTAGAAAGACGTGGACACCAAACAAAATTTATGAACCCATATACACTTGAAAGTAGTTTTTTGGCTAGGTTTGTTGATAATGCTTATATCAAAACCGTTACATCCACGCCAAAACTGTTTGGGCTAGTTTATAAAATCGGCGATGCTGTGGCAAAGCTCCCATGTCGTTCGCCAATATATTTTGCCAACCGTAAGCCAGCGAAGGCTCTGAAAAAGCATCTGGAGGAATATCATTACGACATCATCATTACCACTCACCTGTTTGCCGGTGAGATGCTGACATCGCTCAAGGATGGCGGCGTTGATCTTCCAAAAACGATTTTCATCGCTACTGATTACACATGCATTCCATTTGAGAACGAGGTAAAGACTGATGCTTTTATTGCCCCCACTGAGGAGCATAAATCAGAATTTGCTCAAAAAGGCATTTCGCTACACAACATATACGGCTATGGCATTCCAACAAGTGCGAAATTCTCCGATAAAGCTTCTAAGGAGGATTTAAAAAAGGCTCTTGAGCTCGATCCCGGATATAAGTATCTTTTAGTCTGCGGTGGAAGCATGGGCGCCGGAAAGCTCAAGAAAATAGTCAGAATTCTTGAAGAATGGTGCCATCAAGAAGGTCACACGAAGCTCATTGTAGTCTGTGGCAATAACAATAAGCTCTTTGAGCAACTTTTTGCGATTTATGGGAACGATATTATATTATATCGCTTCACAGACAAAATGCCGGAGCTTTTCAATCTTAGTGAGGTTTGCTTCACAAAACCAGGTGGGCTCTCGTCTACCGAGGCAGCTGCAGTTGGTATCCCAATAGCTCATATCACACCAATTCCCGGATGTGAGACAATAAACATGAACTACTTTTCAGATAGAGGCATGAGTCTGAAGGTAAAGCCTAATAAAAACAGCATATACAAGACTTTAGAGTATTTCGGTGACCGACAGCACCGCCTTGACATGATAAAGCGACAACACGACACGATAAATCCAAAAGCAGCATCGGACATTTGCAATCTTGCAGAAGCACTTGTTTTGTCCGGTTCTACAGAGAAAAAATAACTTAAGGAGATGTTAATATGCCCGAAATGGACATCAAATATCGTGAATTTGCAAGAAATAAAGCCTGTGAGCTTCTTGCAATCGACAGCCCTTCCGGATATACCGAGAGAGCCGCAACCTGGGTAAAGGATGAGTTTGAGGGTTTAGGCTTCAAAGCATCTATCACCGAAAAAGGCGGAGTCATTGCTGATCTGGGTGGAGTTACAAAGGACAATGCTCTGCTTCTTGAGGCTCACACCGACACCCTTGGAGGAATGGTTTGTGAAATTACCGGTTCAGGTCGGCTCAAGATAACCAACATCGGCGGAATGGAAGCCAACAACGCCGAAGCCGAAAACGTCAGAATTTACACTCGTGAGCAGTTTGTTTATGAGGGAACGCTTCAGCTTTGCAACGCAAGCGTTCACGTCAACGGAGACTATCACAGCACCAGCAGAAGCTTTGACACAATGGAGGTTGTCATTGATGAGAATGTGAATTCCGCTGAAGACGTTAAAAAGCTCGGCATTTCTGTCGGTGATATTGTTTGCTTTGAGCCAAGGACAAGGACAACTCAGTCTGGATATATCAAGTCAAGATTCTTAGATGACAAGCTTTCTGTCGGAATTCTTCTTGGATTTGCAAAATATATCGCCGACAACAATATCAAGCTTCCCAGAAGGACCTATGTCCACGTTACTGTATATGAGGAAGTCGGTCACGGAGGCTCCGGTTCCGTTCCTGAAGGTGTTACGGAAGCCATCAGCGTAGATATGGGGTGTGTCGGAAATGGTCTTACCTGCACAGAAAGACAGGTCTCAATATGTGCCAAGGATTCTGGCGGTCCTTACAACTATCAGGTGGTTTCAAAGCTCATAGCTGCCGCTAAAAAAGAAGGCGCAGACTACGCAGTCGATGTCTATCCACACTATGGCTCCGATGTTGAGGCAACTTTAAGAGCTGGTTATGACATCCGCCACGGTCTTATCGGCGCTGGCGTTTATGCAAGCCATGGCTACGAAAGAAGCCACGTCGACGGTATAATGAACACTCTGAAGGTACTGAAAGGTTACCTGAATATCTGAAAACTGAGACACATAAAAAAGCCGGAGGATTAATCCTTCGGCTTTCATAATACTTGACTATTCCAATCAGTCGGAAGAATAAGGCAGGAGTGCAACGTATCTTGCTCTCTTTACAGCCTTTGTGAGTTCACGCTGATGATATGCACAGGTTCCGGTTACGCGTCTGGGCAATATCTTGGAACGCTCGGTGAGGCACTTACGAAGCTTTGCAGTGTCTTTGTAGTCAATGGTCTCTGCTCTGTCAGCACAGAACATGCAAACCTTTTTTCTGGGTCTCTTTGTCGGTCTTGCACCGACAGTATTTCTTTCCATGGTGAAATTCTCCTTTCAAAGATTATCACGCTCTGACAAAGTCAGAACGGAACGCCGTCGTCACTCAAAATCTCTTCGAAATCGTCCATATCTCCGATGGCGATAGGACTCGACGCCGGCTCATTATAAGCGGGTTGTTGCTGGGTAGGCTGACGATAGTTCGACTGATATGAAGATGAACCGCTGTTATCACGATCTGATGCTCTTTCGCCGGTGAATGAGACATTATCGATATTAATATCAAATGACGTTCTCTTGTTACCGTTCTGATCCTGATACGAACCAGTGCGAATAGATCCCTCAACAGCAATCATGCTGCCTTTTCTGAAGTATTTGCTTATAAACTCAGCACGTTGATTAAAAGCAACGCAGTTGATAAAATCAGTCTGACGTTCTTCGCCTTGCTTCGTATAACTTCTGTCAACAGCAATTCCAAATCTCAAAACTGATGTCCCGCTTTGAGACTGTCTGATCTCAAGGTCGTTCGTTATTCTACCCATCAAAATTACTCTGTTAAGCATAACTCATTCCTCCAATCAGCTGTTCTTAGCGATGACTAAGGAACGAAGAACGCCGTCGGTAATGTTGAGGACACGGTCAAACTCGGCTGGGAAGTCGGGCTTGGACTCAAATGTGTAAACAACATAGTAGCCCTCAGTCTCGTAGTTGATGGCATAGGCAAGCTTGCGCTTTCCCCATTCGTCAACTTCGGCAAGAGTTCCGTTTGCTTCAATCATGTCCTTGAATTTAGCGACAAGCTCAGCTACTGCCTCGTCGCCCGCTTTGGTTGAGAAAACCACCATAGCTTCGTAGTTCTCAGATAATTTTGCCATAATTGCACCTCCTTCTGGATTCCGCCCGCCACTTACGACGGACAAGGATAACTAAAATAGTATACCAAAACAAATCGGATTTGTCAAGTAAAACTTCCGGCAAATCCGAAATATTTTTAATGCTATGACGATGTTCCGCTGCTTACTCCCATCACAATCATCATGACCGCAAGGAAGATTACTGTCAATGCTACAACTGAGCCTATTGCATATGCCATCGAGGTTCCGCCCTTAGTCATAAGAGCTTCTCTCTGAGAGCCGTATTCTACAACTTCTGTCTTTATCTCATCAAGATCTGTTTTAGCTTTCCTGAAGTACAGATAATTCGCAAACAAACCCGCAAAAATGCTTATGACATATGACAGAATTGAACAGATATTATAAATTACTGCAAATGATGCGGTACTGACGATAGCTTCGCCTAAAAAGCCGTACAAGTAAAGATAATAGATAAGTGTCGGAATCGAAGTTACTGCTGTCAGAAGCAAAGCTATGATACCCTCACGAAGCATCTTACGGTAGAAGAAATAAATGTGTGGAAAGAAAAATGCTGAGAAGTTGAAGGACCACTTCTTGCCATTTTCAAAGCGAATGAACTTTGGAATAAAATATGGACTGTTTGAGCCCACGTAATCGGAATACTCCGCTACTGTGTGATTCCCTATAGCAAAATCGGCACTGTATGCACTGCCTCCGAAGAACGGGAATCCGCCTCCCATACCACCCATATAAGGGTTTCCATAAGGTCTGCCATAGCCGTTTTGGTTCTGATTCTGATAATTGCCGTTTTGATTCTGATAGCTTCCGTTCTGATAGCCGCCATTGCCGTATGGATTCTGATTGTTGTAGCCGGTATTAGTCCTCTGGTAACCACCTGAAGCCTTCTCCATATTGACAGGCGAGCCACAGTTACAGCAAAATGCCGCATCTGGACTGTTTTCTGCGCCACAGTTTGGACAGACAAGCTTTTCGGGCTTTTTCTCCTCCTGCTTTATTGTCGGCTGCCAGCTTTCTCCTGTTTCGTGGAGATGAGTATTGGTGCACTTTCCTTCGCTTATATAACAATCTCTATGATACGGAGAACCGCATTCCGGACAAACTACAATATCGTCTGTTTTAGTTAATATTCTGCCACATGATGAGCAGGGCTGACCTACATAAATTGGCATTGGCTCTCTCCTTTCTACATTCGTACTAATCTAAGTATAACACGTTTTTTTGAGAATGCAAACGAATTGATAAACTTTCATTTCGATTTCACCGAATATGCAAAATGAAGTCGACATTTGCGCTAAGGCTTCATCAATTTCTGATGCTTAGAAAAAATTGCAGGTAACAAGGTTTACACAGAGGGGAAAATATGCTATAATAGATGTCTATGAATAATGATAAAAGAAAGAAAGGTGTGGGCGGCAATGGACGGCATTGAACAGGAAAACATAAGAAACTTCTGCATTATCGCACACATAGACCATGGAAAGTCTACTCTCGCCGACAGGATTCTTGAACTTACAGAAACTGTCGCACTCAGAGATATGTCAGATCAGCTTCTTGACAATATGGATATAGAACGTGAGAGAGGAATCACTATAAAAGCCCGAGCTGTTCGCCTTAATTATAAAGCGGATGACGGCAAAACCTATGTATTTAATCTTATAGATACTCCCGGTCACGTCGACTTTAACTATGAGGTTTCACGCTCGCTGGCAGCTTGCGAGGGCGCAATATTGGTTGTGGATGCATCTCAAGGAATCGAGGCTCAGACGCTTGCAAATACCTACCTGGCACTTGAACACGATCTCGAAATTCTACCAGTTATCAACAAGATTGACCTTCCGAGTGCGAATCCGGATGGTGCTATTGCCGAAATTGAGAATGTAATCGGGCTTCCGGCGGAGGATGCTCCGAGAATTTCAGCAAAGCTTGGAATCAACATCCGTGAAGTTTTGGAAAGGGCAATAATCGACTTCCCTGCCCCGAAAGGTGATCCGGATGCGCCGCTTCAGTGCCTGATATTCGACAGCTACTATGATTCCTACAAAGGCGTTATAATATATGTCAGAGTCAAGGAAGGCACAGTCTGTGTCGGCGATACAATTCGTTTGATGGCTACAGGTTCTGAATTCCAGACTGTGGAAATCGGATATATGGGTGCAACTGAGCTGATCCCGTCCGGGTGCCTTAAAGCAGGCGAGGTTGGCTACATTGCAGCATCCATCAAGAGTATCCGTGATACAAAAGTCGGCGACACAGTGACTAACGCCGCAAATCCCTGTGAAAAGCCACTTCCCGGATACAGGAACGTTCAATCGATGGTATTCTCAGGAATTTACCCGGCAGACGGCTCCAAGTATGGTGATCTAAGAGATGCTCTTGAAAAGCTACAGCTCAACGATGCTTCGCTCACATTTGAGCCGGAAACCTCAGTGGCATTGGGATTCGGATTCAGATGCGGATTCTTAGGGCTTTTACACATGGACATCATCCAGGAAAGGCTTGAAAGAGAATATAATCTGGATCTCATCACGACTGCACCGTCGGTTATCTATAGAGTTACGATGATGTCAGGCGAAGTGAGATACATCGACAATCCGACCAACTACCCAGACCCGTCGCTTATCAAGCTCGCCGAGGAACCGATAATCAGTGCTCACATCTTCTCCCCAAGCGAATATGTCGGGAACATTATGGAGCTTTGCCAGGAGCGCAGAGGAACCTTCAAGGATATGAAGTATATTGACGACACAAGAGTCGACATTCACTATGAGCTCCCCTTGAACGAGGTTATCTATGACTTCTTCGACACGCTTAAGTCAAGAACCCGTGGCTACGCTTCCTATGACTATGAGCCTATCGGCTATCAGGAAAGCAAGCTTGTCAAGCTTGACCTTCTGCTGAATGGCGAGATTGTCGATGCGCTTTCGTTTATTGTCCATCAGGACAGAGCTTATCCGAGGGCAAGAAGACTCTGCGAAAAGCTTCGGGACAACATCCCACGCCAGCTTTTTGAGATTCCGATTCAGGCTGCTATCGGTGGAAAAATTATTGCCAGAGAAACCGTCAAGGCTTACCGCAAAGATGTTTTGGCAAAGTGCTATGGCGGCGACATCACCCGCAAAAAGAAGCTTCTTGAAAAGCAAAAGGAAGGTAAAAAGCGAATGAGGCAATTAGGCTCTGTTGAAGTTCCACAGGAAGCCTTCATGAGCGTTCTCAAGCTTGATTCCGACTAAGCCAAAAGTGATTACAATTCAAATACAAATTGCATAAGTGGGTTGCAATTCTGACTTTTTCCATGTATAATTTTCCTGGCAACTGTTCTGAAAGGAGCGATGACAGCTTGGACAAACTCACTATCTCAAACAAATACGTACGGTTTGGCATTTCCTGCTTTAACCTTCTATATCTTCTCCTCATAAGCGTCCTGGCAATGTGGACTTTTCTCTACACGATAGAGCTTAAGAATGAAACGACGTTTTATGTCGTCTACATTGCTTTGAATGTGATCTTCTTCATTCTCATGATGATGACGAGAAATCAACTCTTCACGAGGATAATTTCCCTGTTGCTTCTGATCCCGGTCTTTATTCTCGTACTGTTCAGTTCTTCAGCGCCGGCGCTGTTTATCCCGCCGTTTATCGTTGGAGTTCTCATGTTCTTCATCTGTGGCGCAGGAGATACCTCCAAGATAATCTGGGGTTCATTTTACCTCATTCTCTTCGTCGTTGGAATTGTGGTATTCTACATTATGAGCACACTTTTCGGCGGCTCTGCGATTGAGACTATTCTTGACTCCACAGTCACCGATACAGCTGTAACCGACGAATATGATATGGATAAGATTGCCGAGCTCAATGCAAATAGCGTCTCCCCTGACGGCAAATGCCGCTATTACATCATTGACGTTCAGGACAATGACCGAGGCAAAGTGATAATAGTCGTCGAGCCGAACGACATGGATGTCAATTACCGTTTCTTCACTCTCGTTGAGGAAGGCTATTCGGTCAGAATTGCGAAATACTCCACCCGTGGTGTAACTCCTGACATCGAATGGGTTGTCAATGAAGATTACGACGAATCCGGTGAAACGACAGCAGCTTCGTATAAGCTGAGGTATCGCTTCGGAGAAAACGCCGAATGGAAGACCTCAACCATCAATATCCCGACGAAGAAGAACTATCTAACATTCCTGAATGTGGACTGATACTGATAATTGCTCCCCCAAGGCTTTTAGCTTTGGGGAGATTTTTTGTAGAATAAATTCTGAATATGTCAGAACTATTCTTGACATCACTTGAAAAATGTGGTATTATGATAACTGGAAAGAAAATTATACGAGAGGTAAAAATTATGATCAAAAACATGTTTTCACTTGCAATTCAAGGTATGAAGCGAAGAAAAAGGCAATCACTTCTGATTTTCGCTGTACTTACAATCTCGTTTGCGTTTGCTATCATGCTTTTGAGCTATTCGAGCAGTATTTCATCTACTAATTCTCAGCTCTATTCAGACACTTTCGGAACCTGGTACGCATCATTCATTTCAGAAGATGAAGCTTCTGACAGAGAGTATCTTGAATCAAACGATTGGCTTGACGACATTGGCGTGAGCGTGAATTATGGCTACATTAGCAAAGTCTCTGAATTTGAAGGACTTTATGATAATCTTTCTTTTTCAGGTGCTTCCCTGAGCCTCGGAACTGTTGACGAATCGCTCATCGGCATGGGGATACAGATGCAAAGTGGTCGCATGCCGGAAAAAAGTGGCGAAATTGCAGTTGAATCGTCAATGCTCTCAACCCTTGGACTCGGTTCAAGCCTTGGTCAGAAGGTACAGCTTATAGTTAAATTTACCGCAAACGAGCACCAATTCGAAACCGTCAAGGAATTCACTCTTGTCGGGGTTATCAGCTCTTACTCAAGCATATGGAGCGTAAGCGGAACGCTAAACAATGTGATAGTAACCGAAGATTTCATCGAGGAGCTTTGGGAAGACGCAACTTCAAGCGTGTATGAAGCATACCGTGACAGCTTGGAAAGAACTACTGATATTACAATGTTCTTTTCTGTCAACGAAGGAATGGAGAAAAACGTTCAGAGTAAGGTGAGCTCCTATCTGGTGTCCAACCATTCATCAACGAGAACACGCAGGCTTTCTGTCAACACTGCAGTTGCGCTTGACGAAGAAAACGCTGAGGTCAATGGCTTCTATGTCTGGCTCATTTTGGCTGCAACTCTGCTGGCGGTTGTAATCATCTATGTTCTGCAGATGCAAACTGAGGTCAAACGGATTGTCAGAATGAGAAGCCTGGGTGGCTCAAAAGGACAGCTTAGGCTACTGATATTAGTTGAAACGATGCTCCTCTGCATTCCAGCCATGATTGCAGGAGTTGCTCTCGGATGCCTTGGGCTGTGGGGACTTCTCAGAATCAGTTCCTACACCGGCTCGGCTTCGATAATCATAAATATCCCATGGAATTATCTTCTTATTTCAGCAGGCTTGTGGATTGCGGGAGTGCTTATCATAAGGATGATAACCTTCCAGATAGCCCTTTCTACTCCCCTCACCGGAAGAATGGTGATGCAGAGACGCAAGTCGAAATTCTATCTGAAATTCAGGCATGCCCTTGTAATGCTCATGTCAATAGTTCTCTGCGTGTCAGTTGTGTTCACGGCGTTCAGCCTTGCCAAGCCGCTTTACAGTTACAACGACTGGGCTTCAAAGTGGTCATACTTCATCTGGAGCAGTAACTGGCTTTCTACGGAAGGACAAATAACCGAAGAGTTGATGTCATCGGTGGGCTTGGTTGAAGGAATCAGCGACGTAGATGGATTAGCAAACTTCTATGCGCAGATAACCTCTGACAGCGGAGAATCAGAGTATATGTCTGTATTTGTTATTGATTCGGACGAGCTCGGCAATTATGCCGACCTCTCAAAGATAGATACCGAGTCATATGACAATGGCGAAACAATCATTATTCAGTATATGGATGTTGAAAAGGCAAAGCGATATTACCAGGCAAATTATTACTCCAGTATTGAATTTCCGGAAATCTCACTTAGTGGCTACAATGCAGATGATCGCTTTGAAGCCGGTGAAACTGTGACTGTTTCCATTAACTATCGTGATAGCTTCTATAGCAGCCTTCCTGATAGTGTTGACCCGGAAAGCGAAAGTGCTATAAATATCAGTGCAATAATTGGAAATATTGAAGAGATTGAACCTGGTCAGAAGATTTACAAGCTTCCTGATGTACTCGCATCAAGGAACTATACATACTCAACTACAGAGGAAGGTTATTCTGTATACTCCTATAGCAGCAGTGATTACTCGTTTATCAACTACGACAGCCCACTTGTTCTATGCTCAAAAGCATTTCTTCAAAGTATTGTCGACAAGCTTCCTGATGGCACGGGATGGGAGCTATCAAGAGTAATATCAGACGTTAAATTAAAAAATGACTCAGATGTTGAGTACTTATTTGCATATGTATTTACGGATGCCAATGCTAATTTCTATGCTACCGATGCCGCTATCACCAACATAGTAAAAGCCGATGAAGACCTTTCAATGGTCAACCGTCGGGAATACATCTCATCTAACACACAGGTTTATCTCCAAACGGTTATAACACTGCTTGTGAGCGGAATCTGCATAGCTTTAGTAGTACTGCTGATACTGCTGACAACACTCAGGCTGGAAGCCGAAAGTGAAAGGCGGCACTATGGAATCCTGCAAGTGCTAGGAATGTCGAAGAGACAGAGAAATCTTGAAATTATGAGAAAATCGGCAGTAAGAGGAATTGTGTCTGTGGTGGCATCTGTTGTTTGCTACCTCGCATATTACCTGATTATCAACGCCTCCGAATTGGCTGAAGGTACAAGTCCGATAACTCTCATCAGAACGCTATTCGACACACTTGCAGTTTATGGATTGACTGCACCAGTGATTGCACTTATCTTGATAGCGCTGTTCCTGGTGATATTCCTAATTTGCATCATATCAAAGCTTGGGCTCAATAAGCTTCATATTATGGATATGCTGAATACTGAGAGCTAAGTTCATAAAAATAAACCGGCGAAGACTTCTCCGCCGGTTTTGTTATTCTCGAATGGATTACATGAGGCTCTTGTAGAGCTCGGTGATTTCCTCGACACTTGTGTCTCTCGGATTTCCGGGACGGCAAGCATCTGCATATGCAGACTCTGCGAGGAACTGAACATCCTCTTCCTTGAGGATGCCCTTGAGGTTCTCAGGAATTCCGACATCGTGAGAGAGCTTCTTGACCTCTGCGATGGTTGCGAGAGCGGCTTCTTCATCCTCCATAGCGTCAATGCCAGCAACGCACATAGCCTTACCGATAGCACGGTATCTCTTTCCAGCTACAGGAAGATTGTACTCAAGACCTGTGGGAAGAATGATGGCACAAGCAACACCATGAGGTGTGTCATAAAGAGCCGAAAGACCGTGAGCCATGCTGTGGACAACGCCCAATCCTACGTTCGAGAAGCCCATGCCAGCGATGTACTGACCGAGGGCCATGCCTTCCCTTCCCTCGGGGGTGTTCTGAACGGCACCTCTCAGGTTAGCAGAAATGAGTCTGATTGCTTCGAGATGGAACATATCGCTGATGGTGCAATGAGCCTTGGTGATGTAGCCCTCGATTGCATGAGTAAGAGCATCCATACCAGTAGCTGCTGTAAGACCCTTGGGCATGGTGGACATCATGTCAGGATCGACGACTGCAACCTCCGGAATATCGTTGGTGTCAACGCAAACGAACTTACGCTTCTTCTCAACATCGGTGATGACATAGTTGATTGTGACCTCTGCAGCAGTTCCAGCGGTTGTTGGAACGGCAATGGTGAATACTGCATGATTCTTGGTGGGAGCAACTCCCTCAAGGCTTCTTACATCTGCAAATTCGGGATTCTTTGCTATAATTCCGATAGCCTTAGAGGTGTCCATTGCGGAGCCACCGCCGATAGCAATGATGCTGTCTGCACCTGAAGCATTGAAGACGCTTACACCGTGCTGAACGTTTTCGATGGTAGGATTAGCCTTGATGTCGCTGTAAACATCATAAGGGAATCCTGCAGCATCAAGAAGAGCAGTTACCTTGCCGGTAACGCCAAACTTGATTAAATCTGGGTCACTGCAAACCAAAGCCTTGGTGCAGCCGTGAGACTTGAGCTCACCCAAGATGTTTTCGATTGCTTCATGTCCATGATAGGAAACGGAATTCAATACAATACGATCTGCCATAATTATAAACACTCCTTGAAAATTTCATTTTCGATGAGAATCACATCTCATCATACATTATAATTATACACTCTTTTTCTTGCGTAATCAACAGTTATTCGCTGAAAAAAGCATAAAAATTCGGTGGGAAATTCAAAATCCCACCGATAGAATTTACCATTGACGATAACGTCCGCTGAGCATGAGTAATGCAAAGAAATAGAGGCAATTATCATAGTAACGGCGATTGCCAGTTCTTAGCGGCGTGTTCCAAAGCTTAAGAACACATTTCTTTGCACGCTCTATAACCTCTTCGGAAGCTCCTTCCTGCCATGAAGCCAAAGATGCGGCGGCATTTGAAGCAATAATTGCAACAGGGTGCAAAGCTGTCTCATCAAGTAGTGTGCCGTCTCTTAGAGGAACCTTGTTCCAATTATCGCCAAGGCTTTCAAAGTAAGCCTGAACTTTAGCAGCATTTTCACACTGCCACGAGTCAACATGATTCCATGATGTATCAAGCGCCATGTTCATAACAGTTCTGTAGGAATCAGAATAGTAGCGATAAAATGCCTGGGGATTCCAGAATGGTTTATCATCCGGAAACACCACAGGCTCGCCCGAGTATGACGAATAGTCGGCGCAAAGACCAGTTACCGGATGGCAGGCATGGTGGAGATATTCCCTTGACGAAGAAGCAGCTTGCTTCCAGAATTCGCTGTCGCGCTCGTCACAGTTCTCTGCGAAAAGATCGTAGTAATGTGGCAGATGATAGGACGGGTCGGTGAAATCGACTTCGACAATAAACTTGATGAGATGATTGTCTAAATCCCACATGGTCTGACCCAGCTTGTCGCCATCGCCGTTACGATGAATGCAGTCTCTGAGAATCTGGCGAGCCCAGAAGGAATAGTTATAGATCCCCTCCCCGTCTGACCAACGATGGGAGGCAAATATAAGTGCCATTGCGAAATATTCCTCGCCATCAGGTGCAGGACCGTGAGCATTTTTGCTGCCGTCGGGAGCACATGACCAAGCAAAATATCCCTGGCATCTGCCTTCAGTCAGATACATGTTTGTCATTGTCCACTTCCAGATGCGGTCAAATATATCCTTGCGGTCCATCTGAACAGCCATCATCATTCCGTAAGACATGCCCTCAGTTCTGGCATCGATATTGCCGGTATCCTCGATATAGCCCATGCCATCTGTCGTCTCACGGTAGATGCTCACATCATGAGGCGCAAAAAACATTGTTTCAAACGTCTCGTTGATTCTCTTGTCGATTTCAGCATCGGAGATTCCGAGTTCCGATAAGATATTGCGGTATTTCTTCATATAATGTTCCTTTCAGATCTGCAATCAGGACTCCGATTGCTCCTTGCTTCTCTCGTATTCCCTCAGCTTTGACTCAAGAAGAGCCCATTCCTCCTCGGTTTCAATCGGGTGGAAAGTAAGAGTCTTGTCATCTGGGTCAAAGATTGAAGCGAAGACTTCTATGTCTCCGTTTTCGTCATAAGTATTCTCGGTGTAAACGATGTAGCAACGATCGGTAGCGGTGTTCTTGAATGTGAACAGAACATCGCAATCGATGATTTCATCATTTTCACCAAGTGCGGTTATAATAGCTCTGTCAGCCATTATGGAAGCCTCCTTTATCAAAACGCATTAGGGATAATTTTAGCATAAATTTCAAGAAAGTCAAGAGGCTTTAGCTCAAAATAAGGCTATCTGTAATTACATGCGTTCGAATTTCAACAAATTTGCCCAAATTTAATAAAAACCACTTGACAATGTGCTAATGATGTTGTATAATACCTTTATCAATTAAAAATATTCTTAAATTGAGGCGTTGACAATGAGCAAAAAATATGAGAACCACGAAATGGAAGTTACATTATTTGAAGATAGCTGTTGGGTGGCTGTAGTATCAGGAACAGCAAGAGCTAACGACATTAAAGTTTACGAAAATGCCGCCACCGAAGTGGATGAGGATGTTTTTAAATAAATTCTCTTATGTTCCGGTTAGTATTTAAAAAGTTTTTTGTCAAAAAAAATCTGAAATTCGACAAAGTTAGACATTTATATCGAAGACTTTGTGGTATAATGTCAATATCAGGTGACCGTAATCGCCTAAATATATCAGGAGGGAAAACACTATGAAGAAGGATGTACATATATCCGCAAAAATCGAAGATGAGCATATCAAGGCATTTCAAGCCGCTATAGAGGAGATTGGAGCTCAATACGAAGCTGAGCTTAATATTAGATCTTTTGATAATTCTATTTCAGAATCAGAAAAATTGGCGGTAACATCGTACGTCTCCGACTATTTCGCTAAGCTGGGTATGCCCGCAAATCTCAACGGATATAGCTACCTGATGTCGGTGGTCAATATCGTTCTTGCCAGCCCTGATAGTCTCAGGCGCAAGGTTACCGTGGAGCTTTATCCCGAGGTTGCTTCGCTATTCCATACAAAGCCAGCTTCTGTTGAAAGATCCATCCGTCATGCTATCAGCGTTGTATGTGACAGAGGAAATTACGATTTTCTTGTGGAAACCTTCAAAGCCACCCTCGCTGAAACTACAGGAAAGCCGACAAATTCGGAGTTTATTGCCAAGATCGTTGAGCTTGCAAAAACTAACGTTTTGAAAATCGGTGTAGCTTCTGCCTCTACTCATCAGTAAAGAAGCGTTCTGACAGCTGCAGGAACACTTGAAATCCGGAGGTGGCACGTTTGGAAAATCCGGAAAACAAAGATAGAATGAAGCATAGGAACTGTGCGGCTATTGTCGCCGGAGTCATATCGTTTTTTATCCTTTTCTTTGGAGTGTCATTTTTGAACCAGGATGACGAAATGTCTGTAAACGACCTGCCGGCTATCTCCACTGACGTTTATGCAGAAGATGCGGTCACTACGGCAATTCCGGAAGTGACAGAAACAACCAGTGAAGCAACAACAGTGGCTTCCACAGTGGCAACTTCAACAGAGGCTACAACAAGCGAGACTTCGTCTGCTGAAAGCTCAGAATCAGAGACCGATTACATTCTCAACACCAGCACCAGGAAGTTTCACTATCCTGACTGTCGCCATGTAAGCTCAATCAAGGATGAAAACAAGAAGGAATACACCGGCTCAAGAGATGATCTTATCACCGACGGTTATTCACCTTGCGGGACGTGCAATCCATAGAAACTATAAAGCCCGGAAGCGTAAACTTCCGGGCTCTCATTATACTTAATCCCCTATGTAATTCTCCGCCTGCTTGGTAAACATCTCGCAGTAAATGCCATTCCGTGCCATCAGCTCGTCATGCGTTCCCATTTCGGCAACCTGTCCCTTGTCAATGACGATAATCTGGTCGGCTTTGACGACTGTCGAGAGTCTGTGCGACACGAAAATAACCGTTTTATCTCTGCCAAGCTCGTAGATCTTCTTGAAGAACTCGTACTCGGCATTCGGATCTAAAGCGCTCGAAGGCTCATCGAAGACCAGGATATTTGCATCCCTATAGTAAGCTCTTGCAATAGAGATTTTTTGCTTCTCACCGCCAGAGAAGTCGACGCCTTCTTTATCAAATCTCGTGGAGAAGACGCTCTTCTCCTTCTTCGGAAGAGAATCTATCTTATCTTCCAAACCGGAGAACCTGATACTGTCTTCAATCTTGCCGGAATCAATATCTTTCTCGCCACGGAAAGCGATATTTTCCTCAAGTGTCAACGGAATATTCACCGAGTTCTGAAGTACTACCGACAACTGGTCGTACCACGAGGATAAATCCACATCGTTTATATCGGTCTCGCCGTTGATGAGAATCTTTCCGCTCGTCGGAGGATAGAGAGCCAGAATCAGTTTCAGAAGCGTCGTCTTTCCTGCGCCGTTCTCGCCGACAATGGCGATTCTTGAACCGGCGTGAATCGTGAATGAAACGTCGTTCAGCGCATTCTGCTCCTGATTCGGATATTTGAAGCTGACGTTTTCAAGAGTTATCTCCTCGCAGTTGTCAATCTTCTCAGTGCCGTTCTGGACGTACTTCTCATCCTTGATATAATCCATATAGAACGACGCCTCGTTGACGTTGTTCTTGAGGTTTATGAGCAGTCCTAAGAAGCTGTTGAAGTTCTGTGTGAACTGCTGAACAGCTACAAACAGTGCCGAATAGGTGGCGACATCAAGCTGTCCCGCAAACAGCATATATCCAAAGTAGAGATACGCCGAAAGTAGCTGAACATTGCCGAGGAGTATTGCGAGGTAATTCCACCTGAATCTCTGCCTGCTCTTTTTGTTGCCCTCAATAGCAATAGCCATGCCCTTTTCGTTGACCGTCTCAATCGAATAGTCAAAAGCCTCATTCAGCTTGACGGTGGAAACATAGTCCTTTTCGTTGAAGAGCCTCTGCAAATACTGCAAAAGTCTGACCTTCGGCAGACGCTCGGTATTCTGATACTTGAACCACAAATCGTTAACCTTGTTCATGCAGAGATGGGACAAAATCAGCGTTGCAAAGATTATAATCACGATTATAACGCTGACCTGACCGACGATATACGAAACGCCTATCAAAGTCAGAATGCAGGTAATCATCTGCGACAGTATGTTTATTACCTCATCCGCACCGACATATGTATAGTTCAGAGCCTTCTGCAAAGCATCATACTCACTGCTGTCCTCGAACGCCAGCATACTGTTTTCGTTCATCTTTCTGTAGATATGCTCCCGAAGCTCGACGCTTATATACTCAGTGTTCAGGTTTTGCTTAAGCGTCAGCCTCCGCTCGACATACGCCCACACCGAAATAATCAGGATATACCCGCAAATATACCCGACACCGAGCCACAAGTCTTCCTTATAAAGAAAAGCGTTCAACGACATCTTCGGCAGGTAAATCAGAAGCATATTGCTGATAAATCCATACAAGGTCGTTATGATGTAAATGAAGAAGTAAGACTTGTGCTTCTTCCAAGCGATTTCAAAGAATAGCTTGTTGGTTTCTAAGAAGGTTTTTAGTTTTTTCATAGTATTTTGTCCTTTCTATTATAATTTGAAGCTCATTTATACATCTCCGCCTGCGTCTCAAAGAAGGTATAATACAGCCCATGCAGGTCCATGAGTTCCTCGAACGTCCCATACTCCTTTATCTGACCGTGGTCGAACACGGCTATCTTGTCGCAGAAGCGAGTGCTGTTGATTCTGTGGGAGATATACACCGTGAGCTTTCCGTCGGATATGTCGGCGAAGTTGCGGTATATCTCACATTCTGCAATCGGGTCGAGAGCGGCGGTCGGTTCGTCAAGGATAAGGACGGGAGAATCCTTATAAAGTGAGCGCAATATAGCAATCTTCTGCCTTTCTCCGCCTGACAAGTCTATCCCTGCGGCAAACAACTCTTTCGTGATAGGCGTGTCTAAGCCACGATACATCCTCCCTATTCTTTCTTCCATTCCAACGCTCCCGCACAGCTCCATGAGCTTTTCTTTTTCCTCGTCCGTAACCTCGCTCTTTCCGGCGACGTTTTCAAGAATGGTGAATGGGAACAGGAAGAAATCCTGATTCACTGCCGAGAAGATTTTCAGGTAATCCCTGTAGTTTATCTTCTGGATGTTGATTCCGTTGAGGAGGATTTCGCCCTCTGTCGGTTCATACATTCTGGTCAGGAGCAGCGTGAAAGTCGTTTTTCCTGCTCCGTTATAGCCGACAACTGCAAGCTTTTCCTTACTGCTGAGCTTCAGATTGATGTTTTGGAGAACATAAGAAGTGCTGTTTGGATAGCGGAACGACACATTCTTAAACTCGATTTCAATATCATCAAGATTGAGGTCTTCGAGCGTCAGTCCCTTGTCATCGTCAAACTTGCTTTCATATGTAAGGAAGGATTTATACATATGGATATAGCTCAGGCTGTTGTTGAAGTTCAGCATATTTGTCGCCACATATGAGAATGCCGACATAAAGCTGATAAGCGACGCCACGCCCATCGTGAACTCACCGACTGAGATTGTGCCTTTCAACGCATCTATTCCAATCAGCAGATAGGCTGAAATCTGGAATATCGTGGTGAGGAGGAAAGTAGCAAGATTTACTACACCGTCTTTCTTGATCCGGTGCAGATTGAGGCTCAGTATATTCTTCTGAAAATGCTCAATTTTACTGAAAACATAGCTCCGAAGATCGAACATATCAATGTCTTTCTTTGCGGGTATGTTTTTCGGAATCTGAGACACATAGCCGAGCCTTCGCTGTTCCCTTGATGAGTCATTCTGAAACTGCAGATTGTATTTCTGCCTTATGATTTGCAAAACCGATATCATACTTCCATATTTCCCGGAACGAGCTTATCATATCATCTAACTGTACTCGTCTTTTCTCTTTCATACGACACCTCGCTTATTCCATATTAAGAGATACAAACATATCGTGAATCAGCGAATCTACCGAAAGCTGAGATGTATAGCATTTGTAAACTCCCATCCCGGTAAGCCTGTCCATCATTTCACGCTCGGAGCCGAAATCAGTGAATATCATCGCCAGAATCACAATCTCGGAGTTGAGCTCTTTTATTTTCTGTACCAGTTCAAAGATACCATAAGCCTTACTGTTAGAGATAAAAACAATCTGCGGATGGGACTCCGCCACCTTGCCCATAATATTCTCTTTCGCACTGACATGCTCAAACTCATATGTGTCCGGCACCTCGTTCTCAATCAGGTCGCTTAAGCTTATCGCTCCCTTTTTGAGCTTCTTTTCCTGAATAAACAATACTTTAATTTTGGGCATGTTTTTATTTTTCCTTTCAACTTAATCGCTACACTTATATAGACACCAAAATGAGCGAAAAGGGTTCACATAACATTTTACCCCCCGCCAAAATTTGTCAAGTATTTCTACAAATTTTTGCAAGGGGTAATCCAATTCCTTATATTTTTTCGCTCTCAGCCTCTTCATTCGCAGCCTTGACATAAAACTCCGACTGCTTGTCGAACATTTCAGTGTAAAGACCACCCTGAGCGTAAAGCTCCTTATGTGTTCCGTAGCCAACGATATGTCCGTCCTGGAATACTGCAACCTTGTCGGCGAGCTGAACTGCGGACAGGCGGTGGGTTATCAGGACGGCACACTTGTCCTGAATCATCGAGTTGAACTGTGAATAGATTTCATACTCAATATTCGGGTCTAATGCCGCTGTGGGTTCGTCAAGAAGGTAAATCTCGCCACCGTGGTACAAGGCTCTTGAGATAGCAACTCTCTGACCCTCGCCGCCGGAAAGGTCGATTCCAGACTCGTCAACATACTTGTTGACCTGAGTGTCATAGCCTTTCGGGAGCTTTCTTACCAAGTCGATGATTCCTGTCTTGTTGCAGACTTCGTCAAGAAGCTTCGGGTCTTCCTCATGCCCCAGAATGATGTTTGCTTTCAGGCTGAGAGAATAAGTGATGAAGTCCTGAAATACCGGCGAGAATAGTCTCTGATACTTCTTGTAGTCGTACTCGTTGATGTTGATGCCGTTCAGGAGTATTTCGCCCTTGTCAGGGAAGTAAAGTCTTGTGAGAAGCTTGATAAACGTGGTCTTTCCGCTTCCGTTTTCACCGACTATGCAGATTCTGTCACTGCCCTTGAACTTGAGGCTGAGATCCTTGATAACATAGTTTTCACTGCCGGGATACCTGAACCAGACGTTTCTGAACTCTATTGTGGAATCCTTTGTGAAAACAGGCTCCTTTGTGCCGGTCATATACTGCTTTGGCTCAAGGTTGAAGAAGGCTATCATCTCGTCGATATTAAGGCTCTTGCGGGAAAGTTCGAGATAGGTCGAGAAGACGTTTGTAAGCGCAGAAGCATAAGACTCGGTTGTCGTTATGTAGATAGTCATTGAACCTACAGACAAGCCTCTGAAAAGTACATTGAAGATAAAGTAAGCATACAGAAGCGTTTTCTGAATCAGAGCAGTTATTCCCTGCAAGAATCTCAGCGTCTGTGAATTTTTTCTCATCTTCAGCTCGACTTTGTTTGATTCACCCTTGCTCTCTTTCCAAAGTCCCATGAAGTAATCTTTAAGGTCAAAAAGGCGCATTTCCTTGGCATTGGTAAAGTTTGCAAGCATGAAAGGATAGAGCCACTGGATTCTGTCAAACTTATGCATTATCTTGCTGAGTTCAAAAGCTATTCCATTTGCGTGCTTGGTCATCCTCGAATTTATCCAGATGATAACTGCGATTACAACGATAATCAACGGGTTCAGGGTGCTGATAATAGCGGACAGCGTGACGATGCTGACAAGTGCCGACAGGAAATTGCCGAAGCGGTCAACAACGCTTACGATTGAACCAAGAGTTTCCTCTGCTCTTTCCTGCAAGTTCTGAATTTCAGGGCTTTCGAGCGTTTCATAGTCCATTCTTGCGATGTGATTATATAGATACTCGTTTGTACTGAAATCAAGCCGCTGATTTGCTTTTTCCCTTTGATAACTCAGAAGACTGTTGATTCCGGTATTTGCAAGCGGCAACAGTACCATCAGCGCAACATAGGTGATGATAACACTCATCCTGCACTCGCCGGTAAGCTCGTTGATAATCAAGCCGGGGAATATGATTGTTATATTCCACACAAGGGCATTGAGTATGCTTGTGAAGTAGTAAATCGAGATATACTGCTTCCCGCCGTCTTTGTGCCATATGAATGACAGTATGTACCATGTGGATTTGACGGTATGCAGGAATCCCTGCTGGTCTTTTTTCTCTTTCTTTTCTTTCTTTTTGAACATATTGTTTCTCCTTTCTGAACGCCATCTATCATTATACCCCCCGAAAAATTTTGTCAAGCATTATCTTCATTCGCCTTAACATAAAACTCTGCCTGTTTATCAAACATTTCAGTGTATAGACCGCCCTGGGCATAAAGCTCCTTATGCGTGCCGGATTCTACTATGTTGCCGTCCTGGAAGACGAGGATTTTCTCGGCTAACTGGACTGCCGCCATTCTGTGAGTTATCAGGACTGCCGTTCTGTCTGTAATCATCTCGGTGAACTTGGTGTAGATTTCATACTCGGCAAACGGGTCTAATGCAGCTGTGGGTTCGTCCAAGATATAGATAGGCGCATCGTGATATATCGCTCTTGCTATCGCTATCTTCTGGTCTTCACCGCCGGAGGGCTCAAAGCCGGTGGGGTCGATATTCTTTCCGACATATGTATCCACGCCCTTTTCCAAACTGTCAACCAAAGGCTTTATTCCGGCTCTTTCTATTGCATTATTCAGCTTGTCAGTGTCATAGTTTTCTTCACAGGCTATGCCGAGCGAAAGAGGCATATTGAAACGGCAGAAATCCTGAAATACGGGAGCGAACAATCTCTGATACTTGACGTAATCATAATCCATTATGTTGATGCCATCAAGGAGAATCTCACCCTCGGTGGGAACATACAAACGGGTCAGAAGCTTGACGAACGTTGTTTTGCCGGAGCCGTTCTCACCAACTATGCAAAGCTTCTGGTCGCAGGGAATCTTAACGCTGAGATGTCTTAATGCGTAGCGTTCGCTTCCCGGATATTTGAAGGACACGTCTCTGAACTCAATAACGGAATGTTTATCATACAGAGGCATCTTGTTACCGTTGTTTTCAAGCATGGTGGGCTGAGAGCGAAACGCTTTCATTTCATCAACATTCATCGAGTATGAGGATATTTCGAGATAAGCGTTGAAGATTCCGCTTACAGCACTTGAGAACTGGCTTGCCGCAGACATAAAGATTGTCATGGAACCAAGTGCAAGGTCGTCAAACAGGACCTTGAGTATTGCAACAAGATACAAAACTGCTTCCTGAACGGCACTTGTGACTGCGTGAACCATTCTCCACCTTGCACCGAATTTATCCTGTTTCTTCGACACATCATCCTGCTTCTTGCCGATGCCGGTATAACGGTTGACGAAGAAATCTTTTAGTCTGAATATACGGACTTCCTTTCCTCTTGAGTGATCTGTGAGGTTATAAAATTCATTCCAATATTCATTGTCGAGCTTGCTGAGTTCCAAGCCGAAGTTGTAGTTCGCAACATTAATTTTCTTTGTGACAACTGCGTTGATAGCGATTATAGCCAAGAGAACTATGATTACTGCCGGATTCAGATATACGATTATTGAAGTTACCGCAAGAATCTTTACAAACGAGTTGATGAGCCTGAGAATATAGCTGAACATTTCAAGCGGGGCGTTCGGTGCGTGCATACTGATTCTGTTGAGCTGAACCGCAACCTTCGGGTCTTCGAGCGAAGCATACTCCATGTCAGCAACATATGACTGAAGCTCTCCCTGAAAAGCACGGCGAAGCTCACGGTAAAGTTCACTCGCCTTTACACGCAAAGTCATTTCTTTCAGGTGGTTCAAAAGAGGAACCGCCACCAAAACAGATGCAAGCGATACAATCACTTTAATATCCCTGTCAGCAGACAGTTCGTTGATGATAAGACCGGGGATTATCATATAGACCACCGGCACCAAGGCATCTAACACGGTAAGAAGTATCTGCAGGAAGATATAGAGCGCACTGTGCTTCTGACCCTTGAAGTATTTCATCAAGTAGACAATGCTGTCCCAGCTTCGGCGGAGGTCTTTCATGGCTGATAAGTCGGTTAGTTTTTTCATAAGTATTTTTCCTTTCGGGTATTCTCCCTATTATATAGACACCAAAAATGGCGAAAAGGTTTCACTTTTTATTATAATTTTCGAAAAATTTTTTCAAGAGTTTTGGCACAAACAATCAGAAGTGCTCCGTTTCCACTCTGGAAATGTCTTCCGGAGTCATATAGTAAACATACTCTTCAAGCGAATAGCTCGATTCTCCCTCGTTAAGCCTGACCATTATTCCTCCCTCAGAGGTTGACTTCAAGCCAGATACATGAGTCTCTTCAAAGGGCATAGAAAAGTCGGCTTCAACGATTTCTCCAGTTTCTATCTTAAGAACATAAAGCTTCATCTCAGACGAAGAGAGATCGGGATAGTTCATAAAGAAGATACAGTTGTCTGTGACACCAAAGCCCACAGATGAGCCCTTGGCAATCACATTTACGCTGTAATCTCCAATTTCGCAGACATATGCTGTCAAAGTATTGCCAGCTCTGAAAGCAATGTAGTTGCCGACACGCTCTACATTGTACATCGCAGAAAGACTGACGATTTTGTCGAGCCCGACAATATCTGATACGTCCACGTCATCTTCCTCTAAAGGATATGACATATTGGTCTCTTCAAGCTCTGTAAGCTCGGTGAACTCTCCCATCGTAATGTCGTAAACCGCCGAATACCTCTTCTCCTTCTCGACATCCGAGTATGTCCCATAAGCATAGTTGCCGCTTATATCGCTGACAGTGAAGCCGTATTTCATGAAGCTGTGAAACCACTCATCCGTGTCAGCCTCGACTATTTCGACATCCTCCGGCAGAATCAGCGATTGACTGTTGACGCTCCCATAGTATTCGTCGTAGTCTGGAAGCTCCTGAGAGGTTGTTGGATCGGGTTTACTACATGAAACCAAAAGTGCAAGAGCTAAAGTTAGCACGATTAGTTTTTTCATAAGTATTTCTCCTCTTAAAAGTCGTACCCGATGCGCCAACCGTTGCCGGTTAAGGAAAATGTCATTGTGTACACGGAAGCATTCAGCGGTGACATATAGTCTTGGAGGGTGACTCTTATAATAGCTTCACCATCTCCGTTTCTGAGTACTTCATATATGTAATCATCAGAGAGCGAGTATTGTCCGGCAAAATTAGCGCAATACAATGCCCCATCAACATCGGTATAGTATTCGTTAAACAGAGCATCCTCCGCCAGACTGCCACAGTAGAAAGAACGTATAAACGCTTCCCATTCTGCCCATGTATCATAGTTTTCGTCATCAACTCTGTAGTATACGTTTCCGTTAAGCTCAATGAAATCTTCGCTATCAGTGTGTGGAGGACCTCCTCGAGTAAAGTGTCGATATTCAATATAGGAATCAAGGAGGGTTTTGATTTCATCATCAGAAATCTGATAGTCAGAAAGTGATTCCATTGACTCGTTACCACTATTGTTCACGCTAATCTGACTTTCTTCTTGGCTATATTCGATTAGTTCCTCATTCGTTGCTTTTCCACACGACGCCAAGAGCAAAAGAGCAAGTGCTATTGCAATTAGTTTTTTCATTTTGATTTCTCCTCCGCTAAAATTATATACCATCTGCTTATATCGTCCGTTCTTTCTTCGACCAATATATTACCATCAGAATCGGATATAACGTTCTGGATGTTCTCATCCTCAATAGTAACCACACAAGACTCATCCGTAGCTGTATCAACTGCAAACAGCTTGTTACTATTATCTCTGGCAGTAAAGTATACACAATCGCTTTGCGTAGACGAACACAAATATCTTGGCTCCTCGTCGGCTTCCGCTTCTACAAGCCGGTACTCTGAACCTGCTTTTTTGAGAATTACAAAGAGAGGCTTCTGATTATCCACATCTCTTGTGAATCTTGAAAAACCGATGAACACATAATCATTTACAACCACTAAACTTTCAGCCGTATCACCGTAAGAATCATACTCCGAAAGAGCATCTACTTTTTCATCACTTACTATATTACCCTCATCGTCTATTATCCGAATGTAGAAAGTCATGGTATCGTTGATATATTGTTGCATCAGAAGAACTATATTGTCATCTTCGGTATCAAGCGCCCAGATGTCTTTCGTGCCTTCTTTTACATTAACGTTATCTCCTCTGTATATCTCACAAAGTGAATCGTCTACAAAGTTATACTTCATCAATACCTGCTCCGTATCTTCACCAACTTGCTCATATATCAGGAATACTATCTCACTGTCATTGAGCTTTTTTATGTATCCAATAACATTGTGAGCGGAGTATTCTGCTATAGTTTTTCTGGACTCATCACTGAAATCAAACATTTCAATGCGTATGCTGAACTCTTCGCTGAGTGGGGAATATACATAAAACACCAGATCCTTGTCAACATATACTGTACTCTCGGTAACATCAGATTGAGCGTGCCAATCATCAAATGCAAATTCTACTCTTTCCAGGGTTTCGACTGAATATCTGCCGATATAGTAATTCGGATCGTCATCGTCAGCTCCGTCAACGGTAGCTGTCATTCTGGTATAGTAAATGTACGGATAATCAAAATGGACTATATCCGGGAGATAGTCAGGATAGCTTTTGCGGACACCAAGTACATAGGTATAGTAAAGGGATGATGTGTCTATAGGCTGAGCATCATCAAGGCTTAAGCTTACATACTTTGTGGAGCTCAAAACAGGCGCCTCAGGCTCTACAAACACAATAACCTCATCAGTAGTTTCGGTGCTGTCAGTATCCACACTAATCTGAGCTTCTGCCTGACCCGTTTCAATCGGCTCATCGTTCGGCATCATTCCGCAGGATGCCAAAAGCACAAGAGCCAAAGCTAGCGCAATTAGTTTTTTCATAAGTGTTTCTCCTTTTTTTGTTTTCTGATTCACATTATACCCCCCGAAATTTGTTTGTCAACCGATTTTCACGAACTGCAAAAAATCACCTTCAGGTTAGTGCCTAAAGGTGATATTCGTCAATCAGTCTTTGAATGCTTCCCGCAAGCGTCGGCGGAACTCGGTCATACTTTGACAAAAAGTTTGCAATTTCAAGAGATTCATAGGCAAGTTTTCTCGCTTCCGCTATATCTCCATCTTCGTTTCGCCTCGCCAAAGACCAAGCACAGTTATACATTGTCAGTGGCAATGTTCCCTTTATGTCGGTGAGCTTGTGCCAACTGATGCCGTCACGGGCTACAGCGATGCGGTCGCTACACCTTCCTGCAAGTCCAAGGAACTTCGAAAGATTATAACAAAGAACTGTCAGGTTATCTGCTGCTAAAATCTTGTCCTCAATGTAATGTTCCATAAAGTCTTTGACATGATAATCGATTGAGATTGCATTATCCGTATGTCCAAGCTTGTGATATGCAATAGCAATATCTCCAAGAATCTGGCACTCCATGTTAGTCATATATGGTGGAAGATTTTCTGGGCTATAATTTACGGCAGTCATACGAAGTGCTTTTTCGAGCCTCTTGAGTTCCTCTTCGACAGACATTCTGCCTTCTTGCCAAGAAAATTCAGTTTCCAAAACGATAAGCCTTTGCTCGTTTGCAAGAGAGATATTGCGGTGGTCATCATTGATTCTGGCACGGGTTTCCTGCACGATTTTCCAGGCTTCCTCAGTGCCTTCAAGGATGTTTGCCTGATTCGCCTGGCGAATCATCTGACGGACGGTGTAGTCGTCCTCGCTGATAATATCGTTGATGGAGTCGCTTGACATGCCGAGTCTTTCAAGAAGACTTGGGATGTAGCTTCTGTCATGGTTTCCCGCCTTGCCGTTTTCGATTCTTGAAAGAGTGGCGATGCTACAGATGCCGAGGCAGAGGCCTTCCTGAGTGCAGTTTTCGGCTTTGCGACGGTCGCTTATGATCTTGCCAATAGCTATTTTGTCCATACCAACATCCTCCAGTGGTATTATAATCACTTCTTTATAATATCACAAAGCTTAAAATGTGTCAATAATCCCTGTAATTCCCTGTTCCCGCTTATTGGCACACAGAGATACTTTGCCGCATCCGCACCGGCGAGGTAGATTACTATTGGCAAGCAGAATAGTGCGAGGGTTACGACCATCGCTGTTGTCGGGCTCTGGCATTTCGACGAAATCCAGAGTAGCAGGAGCGAGAAGAGAATCAGCACCGCCGTTCTGTAAGCAAGGAGTATCACGAGATAGCCCCAGACAGGCAGTTCTCCGAGAGCGAACATATCGCTTATGCAGTTCACTCCGGATGTGATGCCGCCCAAGCCGTATGCAGAAAGAATCTGAGCAAAGTACGGGATATTCACGCCGAGGCTCACAACGATTGCGAACAAAATCGCAATAATACAGTTATGCCGGTAGTAGGTCTTCCTGCCGGCTTTTGTCGTGTAGAGGACATAGCCGATCCGACAGCGGTTGTCATAGGCGACAATCGGCGAGAGCATCAGGCAGAGTGCGGCGATGGCGATCAGCCCGAGAATGTAGTCCTGTCGGAGGGTATCAAGTCCGAAGATGAGGCGGTAGCCTGTCTGGTAGAACATGTCGTCGGTACCCTTGCCTATAGAAACAAGATACTCATACTGATTCTTTGCCTTTTCAAAGCCTTTCTCGGCATAATCGGAGTCGAAATTACTGGGTTCAGTAGCAAGAAACTCCCCTGCTTCGTCGTCGCTCATCTCGGAAATCCGGGTGCAGTAATAGAGATAATAGTTGTCGTCGGGATTGTAGGGCTTTGAGTAGTTGAACGCCGTATAGAGCTGAATCACCAGAACTGCCGCTATTATCACTGCGCCCTTGTGCATGACGAGAGCCTTATAGGCGGTATAGCTGAAAAGGCTTTTGGGGACTCGCTTTGAGAATGCCGAGGCGGAGCTTCTCTTTATCTCCGAAATGCTGATTGATGAATAGAGATTGCAAACCACTACTGTAACTATCACAAGACCGATTACTATGCAAATCATAGTGCAGACGAACAGGTTCACGGGGTAGCCGAAGAAGTTGATGTTTGTGTAGGTTTTGAAGAAGTTCTTTGGCTGAGTGAGTGCGACCAGGTTTATATATTTCAGCGGAGAGAAAATCGAGTTGCCGGAAATGAAGGCATAGAGAGCCGTCTCGACTGCGGCTATAGCAATCGTCACAAGATACGCCATGATGTTTGAAAGCCTTATGAACAGGGCGGAGACTATCAGGGCGCAGAGGGTCAGGGCGAAAAGCTTTATTATGAAGCTGTAAACCAGCAAATCGCCGACGGTTATGGCGAGATTACAGCCCAAGTAGCCTTCAAGAGACTGCACCGCACGGCTCAGGTCTCCCAGTCCGCAACGATATGCACCTACAGCCAGATCGCTCAGGTACATGATTCCGAAGGTTGCGAAGCATACAGTGAAGACTGCCGCAGATTTTGCGAGTGCAAGCCTTGCTCTGCCGTATTTCAGAGGCTTTATGAGAGCCACGACGCCGGATTCTCTGTCTTTATAGAAGACGGCTGTAACGCAGGCAAGAAGCGAGAACATCACGAGTATACCGGTAGCCACGTTGTCGGTCGCCAGAAGAACGCCGTTCGACGGTGCATAGGTCGGCGCGACATCCCGGACGGCTTCATACGCCGACGGAGTTTTCACGATATTCCGGTATGAAAAGCTGTCGGTGTCGGCGAAAATTGAGACCGAAGTCATCGTCTCGGCGGTAGTATTGATTTCGGCGAGGTAGTCCTGATAGCCGAGTATTTCCTCAAGCCGGGAGATTTCACCGCTCAGAATAGACATATCCTGCCAGTAATATTCGCAGCATACCGGCTCGCCCGTCTGCCGGACGGTCTCGTAGAGTTCTTCGTCATATTCGAGAGCTTCCTCGGCGGTCATGCCGCTTACGTCTTCCAAGTAGGCTTTATACTCACTATCCGAGAAGTTGCCGAAGCTCTTGGTTGAGGCGATATAGACATTCAAAAGAATTGCCGCCGCAGTCACTAAGAGGAAAGCCTTGTTGTGAAAGAGCTTGTAGAGCTCGTTCTGAAAAATTCTCATCACATATCACCGTACAACTGCATATACAGCCCCTCAAGGGTTTTCTCGCCGTCTGTGACCTGTGCCGTCAGCTCGTCCACCGTTCCGCTGTCGATGAGTTCACCCGATTTTAAGAGCAGGATGCAGTCGGCGATGGTCTCAATGTCCGAAACTATGTGGGTTGAGATGATAACAATCATGTCTTTCGAGAGCGAGGAAATGAGATTTCTCGTTAAGACCCTTTGCTTCGGGTCAAGACCGGCTGTCGGCTCATCTAAAATTAGGAGATGCGGGCTTCCGAGAAGCGACTGGGCGATAAGCGCACGCTGTTTCATTCCGCCGGAAAAGCCGCCTATTTTCTTGTTGGCAACGTCCGAAAGCTCAACAAGCTCAAGAACCCTTGCGATTTCGCCGTCAATCTCAGACTTTTCGATTCCCTTGAGCGCCGCTATGTAGCCCATAAAGCGTTTCAGGGTGAACGACGGATAAAGCTCCTGCTGTTGGGGCATGAAGCCGATTTCGGAGCGATATTTTGAGCCGAGGTCACGGATATTTTTGCCGTTCCAGAGAACCTCCGAACCTTTGTCGGGCTCAAGATTCTGGGTCAGGATATTCATGAGTGTTGACTTTCCCGCACCGTTCGGTCCCAGAAGCCCATAGATGCCGTCGGAGAAGTCGAAGGAGAAGTCTTTCAAGGCGTGCTTGGTGCCGTAGTGCTTATTGAGATCTGAGATTTTCAGGGTGTTCATATTTCGTCTCCTATAAGTTCAACCTCCGCAATCTTCACATAGCAATAATCACCGTCAAGATACTTAAGAACAAAGCCGTCGTCGGCGTGATAAACAACCGAATATGAATAATTGTCGTCGAGATTAAGGCTATACTGCTTTCCGGTAGAAATCTCGATTGCAACCCCCGACCATGTGTCGAAGATATAGCCGCCGCAGACTTCATAGGAGCCGGAGCCGACTTCTATCTCTTCGCCGTTCGGAGTGAGGACGATTTTGCCGTTATCACCGTTCAGAATAAGATAGCCGTTTGACCATTCGGAGATGTTTGCTATGTCGCTTTCACTGAACTCGCCGGTCTCGATGCCATACATATAGTAGTCGTAGTTATACCAGTCGGTATTCTTGTAGTCGTCCTGCATGATGTCTTCTATCGTCGGCTCGTCGCCTTTCAGATAGCTATACTGAAGATAAATTTTGCCGTTATATTCGCCATAGACCCAGTCTTCGCCACCGTCATACGAGCCCACCTCCGCTATTTCGGCATACTCGCCGGAGGAAAGGGAGTAACTGCTGAAATATATCGTCCTCTGATTGGTGCTCGTGCCGTAGGCATCATAAACGCTTTCTTCGGAACAGAAATAGATTGTGTCGCCGATAAGAACTATTCTTTCATAGACGTTTACAGTTCTGTTGGAGACTGTTCTGAGCTTCACGCGTGAAGTTCCGTCGGTCTCTGCGCTGTAAATCGAGAAGTAATTTTCATAGCCGTCATCGCCCATTGAAACGCCGGTCACGAAATAGTAGAGCTTGCCATCATACAAAAACGGGTGGTTATACATTCCGAATGATGGGCAAGTGTCCGAATCGGTATGTGTGCAGTTCGGATAAGGGCAGACAATGACCGACACCATGCTCTCAAAGTCCACAAAGTGAAGCCTTGACAAGGAGTCGACAAACAGCTCCCCGCCCTCGCCGACATCCGTATACTGGCTGATGACCCTTGAAGTAGATTCGGCTTCCTCTGTGCCGCTGTCTCCGCAAGAAGTGAACAGGGATAGGCAAAGTGTTATTGCAAGAATTACTGATAACAGCTTTTTCATGATTGGCTCTCCTTCCATTCAGCATACTGCCTGTTTGCCTCGGCAATTATGTCTTCTATGCCGGCTTCTTCGAGCGTTGCACGATATTCAGCCAGATATTCTTCAAAAGTCATGTCACTATAACCATACATATTGTCCCCATATTGTATTGTTACAGCACCTACATCGATACATTGCTGATATACCGATGAATCATCAAACACAAAGTCAAAGTCTTCACTTATGTAAGCACTCTCAAGAGAATTCAGATATGTTTCTCCGATATATAAAGTTTCATATTCTGTAGGAATACACAATAGCAGGTTTGCAAATTGAGCCTTGGCATAAAAATATAAATCCTTATTCATCTTATCGCTTTCAAGGATATTGTCTTCCCAGTAAGCATAGCACATACGATTATTGAGTTCTTCATCGGTAAGCATAGTTGCTATGAAATCAAAAGCCATGTCCTGATATTCGCTCGTTTTACTGATTCCTAAAGCATAGTCATTTCTGATAAGAGAAATACTTTCGTCATAAGAAGCATATACAGACACATATTCCCGTTCATAGGTAACAGGGTCATTACCATACGGGAGAGCAAACGTGTCGCCATCAACAGGTGGCAAATACACTGGTATTTCATATGCAAAGAAGCTTGAATCGGAGCGTGAACTTACCAATCCTTCCTGATTAAGCTTAAACATGGTTTTAAGAAAAGTTATAAAATCATTGTTATCAAGCCAACTCTTTGCGGTCTTTTCTTCGTCATCCCAATAAACGCCTCTTGTCAACACCTGAGAATCAAGGTAATACGAAGTATAGAAAGTCGAGCCGGAAACAATTGCCGACACCGACTCATCAGCATTTATTATCTCAAGTAAGTCGAGCTGTTCTGTCAGATCCTTGTTTAAATCATACCCGTATTTATCAGCTAAATCCACATTTATGTAGAAACACTTCTGATAGTTGATTGAACTATTACAGTTAATGCCGTAGACAGTGCCATTATATCTGAGCGATTTCCACAGGTTATCAGGCATCATCGAATACAAAGTTTGTCCGACTTCAGTGTTCTCAAGATAGTCGTCAAGTGACACGAGCAAATCGTCTCTTATGCAGTAATAATATTTATCGGTGCTTATTATGTCTACCTGTTCTCCGCTTTCAATCAGTGCCCAAAGCCCGCTATAGTAATCTACGCTTCCGGAATAACTGCAATAATCGCTATATATGACATTCATATCTATCAAGCGAAAATAAACAACATAGTCCTTGCCAAGTTCATTAAGGTATTCGTTGACCGCTTCGGTTATATAGCAATATCTGTTGCTACCGATACACGCTATAACAAGCACGGTTTTGTCCGGGTATGCCGCCTGAATTTCCTCATATGTCTGAATGTCCGGCGATTTTGAGTATTGCATGGTGCTTCCGTCTTCAAATTCTTCGTAGTACTGTATGTAACCGTCATCGTCCATCCACGAGGTGATGTAATACTCGTGAGTTGTGGCTTCGGTGGTGATCGTGACGGCTGTAGTCGTAGCCGCTGTTGTGGTTTCGCTTTCCTGCGGGAGGGCTTCGGTCGAGCTTCCGCAACCGCAGAGTGAAAATGCCAAAGATACCGCTAAGATAAGTGATAAGAGTTTTTTCATGATGTAATCTCCTCTCCGATAAGTTCACTTGCTTCAAGCTTGATAAATTCGTTGTTCAATGAATCTTTCAGAATATATGCTCCGTCAAGATAATACTCGACATTGTATCCGGTTTCAAGCGGAAGCCTTGACTCGTAATAAATGCCTGTTTCAAGGTCAACTATCAGTCCATAATATAGATGGAAAGCGTAGCCGTTGCACACTTGAAGTGCGACTTTGTTTCCGATGTCATACTCTTCCCTACTTGGAGTTCTGATTATAGCTTCTGTCAGGTCATCGTTATAGACTATAAGGTAGCCGTCAACTACTTTCCAGACCGCTTCGTCATTCTCGGCAAGTTCTCCTGTGGACAGGTCGAATTTGTAATATTCCGCAACTGATTCAGGGAATATATAGTCATTATACAGTGCGCCAAGTTCTTCAGCGGCCAGTTCGTGGTCATAGTAAGAATAGCCTATATAGACGATGCCGTTCGCTTTGCCCTTGATACTCGCGCCTGCGTTGTAGCCTTCGCCTATTTTTACTATCTCGCTAAATTTACCCGTTTCAAAGTCGTATGAAATCAAAGAAACGCCTACATAATCTTCAGTAGTGCCGTAATCATTGAAGGTCGTCTGCTTTGCGGTCATATATATCCTGCTTCCAACAACGAGAGCCGGATTATAGTCTGCGATTTCCCAGCCGGAAAAGGTTTCAAGTGCTATACGGTTTGTGCCGTCAATGTCGCAACGATAGGCAATAATTGTCTCGGCATAAGTGCCATTTGTGTATTTTATATCATCTGAGAAGTAGTACATCTTACCATCAAATACAGTCGGATAACAGGAGAGCCCATAGGACGAGCAGGTGCTACTGTCAGCATGAGTGCAGTTTGGATAAGGGCAGACGATGGCTGATTGCATTGCCGTGAAATCGCAGTAGTTCAGCCTCGTATAAGAATCATAGTAGAACTCGCCATCGTTATAGATATTGGTTTCAAGGCTTACCATATGGGAAACGGGATATTCGTCGATTGATGAGCTTTTGCAACCGCAGAGCATAATTACAAACACCAGAACCAATACAAATAATCTTTTCATACTATCTCGCCTCCTATAAGTTCATCTTCGGCAATCTTCATATACCCATCATCCTGCCTGATGATATAGCTTCCGTCAAGATACCAGACGACCCAGCCGTCATAGTCGCTGACGCTGTATCTCTTGCCGGTTTTGAGGTTGATGCACTCACAATCCGAGCCGCCGGAGAAGAGCATGTCGTTCACCACGCTATAGGTTGACATTCCAAGCGGGGTGAAGTTTTCGTAAACGCTCTCGTTGCCTTTGGAATCGAAAACGGTCACTGTTGTGCCGCTAATGGTGATGAAGTAGCCATTACCGACAACGAAGCTGTCATAGCTGTCGTCGGAGCCGGGCATATCCCAGTCTGCAAAGCTTTCCGAAGCGATGTCATAGCAACAATAGTGATTCTCATAAAGAGCCGTGAACTCGTCCCAGTGCTCCATCATATAGTCGAGGTCCTCCCATTTCTCATCCCAAGGCTCATCAAGGGCGTTTTCGGTCAGGTAGATTTTGCCGTTATATTCGCCGTAGATTGTTACCCCGCCGTCATAGCCGGAGTCGAGTTCTCCCAAGCAGTAAAAGCTCTCGGTGGAATAGTCAAACCTATAGAGCCAGAAAGTCTCATTGCCGGTGGCGATGAAGTTGACGGCATCAAATTCCGACTCCGTGCCGACAAAATAGAGGCTGGTTCCGACCAACAGTGCCTTTTCCGAATGGTAAAGCTCGATATTCTCGGCAGTCGTGACTTTTCGGCGGTTGGAGCCGTCTATGGAAGCGGAATAGGCGACGAGATTATTCTGTGGCAAGCCGTCGCTGTTTGTGACTGTCTCCTGCGCAAAATAATAGAGACCGCCGTTCACCGACACAGGATGGTTGATGATGCCATAGGCTGTGCATTCGTCCGGGTCATTATGAAGACAATTAGGCTTCGAGCAGATATAGGTGTATGCCATGGTGGTGAAATCTATATATGCAAGCTTCTCGCCGTCCTCGTAAAACTCGCCGTTGTTATACAGATTCGAGAAGACATAAACCGCCGACGACTCCTCATATCCGTCAAGAGTCTCCGCTGTAATCCTGCTCCCGCAGGAGGTAAACATCAGCACTGCCAACAATACCGCTAAAATTTTAATCATAGTTGTTTGCCCTCCATTCTGAATACTGCCTGTTTATCTCTTCCAGAAGCTCATCAATGCCTGCTTCTTCAAGCTCGGATTTCAGGGCGGCGAGGTCTGCTTCGACCGATGAATAGCCCAGATACGAGTGATTTTGAACTGCAAGTTTGACTGCCTGATACAATTCTTCATATCCTCGAACTTCAAAGGCGAAGCCGACGGCTTCACTTGCATCTGCCGGTTGGGCGTTTTCCAAAATATCCGCAAACAGCTCATTCATATCTTCCGGCATATCGCCGTAGAAATCGGTTATCAGCGGGTTAGCGAAGCGGTAATTTATCAGATACGGCGCATCTTCACTGTCACCAAATGAGAGAAGATTATTGAGGGTGCTGTCCGTCTGAGTTAGGAGGATGAAGTCAAAAGCCTCGTCTTTATGCTCCGAGCCGGAATAGATGCTCACGCCGCCGGAGGAGGATGAGGTGTAGGTAAAGCTTGTATTATCGGCTACGGTGGTGAAATCGGAATAGGTGTCGTCGCCAGTTTCAAACTGGGTCTGTTCGCCTGTAAAAGACTTTCCCAAGTTGAGGGAATAGGTGCTGGTGGAAATGCCATAGCTTGCGAGATACATACCACTGTAGCCTTCGGCATCGTCAAAAATTAGTCCGCCGTCTTTGAGTTCATACCAGAACTCAAGGCATTCGAAGAAGCTATCGCTGCAGGCGAGGCTGACGATTCCGTCATCATAGGAAGCGCCGATTATTCCGGCAAAAACAAACTCCTTGTAAAGGCTCGAATAATTGAGCTTGACTCCACGGCAGTTTTCTTCCGTCATAATGGTCTCTATGAGATCAAGCTGTTCAAACAGCGATTTATCGTAGTCCCAGCCGTACTTGTTGGCAAGCTCGGCGTTGATGAGATAGTAGTTTGTGGAAGTCCTTCTCACTCCGAGATTGAAGCCGCCAAAGCTATAGAGAGTGCCGTTCACCTTGAATGATTCCCAATATTCTTCCGGAAGCGAGTTGTAATACTCTGTCGCTTCCTCAGAACTTTCAAAGTAGCTTTCAAGCGGCTCATAGATTCCGTTCAAAGCATTGTAATAATAAGCTGTGATAATCGGCTCGTCGGAACTTGTGACCATAACCGTCAGAACGTCCGCTTGTCCGCCGGATTCTATATAATCAGTGAAGCAGTCGAGCATGGAGTCATAGTCTCCATTATCGTACTTGACTGTTGCCGCAGTCATGTTCAAAGGATGGTAGCAGAGGACATATTCCTTGCCGATGGAGTCAAGATACTCGTTGATTTCATCTATAGGAATCTCAATTTCGAGACTGCTGTCAGCCGTCAGAGCAAATCCGACCCACACAAGAACTGTTTTATTGGGGTATTCGGATTGGATTTCTTCGGCAGTTTTGTAGGAATAGAGGATGAATGCAGAATAGAGGGCATCTTTGTCAATCTCACTGGTTTCGCCGGTGGTTTGCTCGGTTGTGGAAGTGGTTCTAGTAGCCATCGTTGTGGTTTCGCTTTCCTGTGGGAGGTCTTCGGACTGGCTTCCGCAGGAAGTGAAAACCGTCAGGCAGAGTGTGATTGTGAGAATTATGGATAGTAATCTTTTCATAGTGAACCGCCTTTCGTTTTGCTCTCATAGTAATAGACACCGACGGCGGGAATTTGGGTTCAAAAAATCCCCGCCGTATCTCTACAGCAGGGATTAACTCGGATATTCAATTTCAGCTGACAAGTTGACACCTGACCGCCACTCTTGCCGCACCGGAACGGGTGCAGGTGAAGAGCGTCAAGTCCCAGTCGCCGGTTATCATCTCACTGATGGCAGTCGGCTGTATGGTTTCAACTTCTATGACTTCATACTCATAAACCGCTCCGGTTACATCGGTAAATGTAATGGAAGCTCCGGTTGAGAGGTTCTTTATATTGCCGAAATGACGTTCGTAGTTGTGAGCGCAGATAACGAGATTGCCGGCGCTTGCGCTGCCAGTGTATCTTGCAGGAGAATTCTTAAGTCCTGCATAGCTCCATTCGGAAAGAACCGGAAGCTCCAAGCCAAACGACGGTATCGAAAGAATGCCTATATAGCCCTCTTCATCAACCGTGAGAGTTACGACCGAATAGAGCTCTCCGTTTTCATCCTCTTCAACTTCAAGAGAATACTCGGAACCGACTGCGTTTATCATGGCATCGGAAAGCTTCTCCTCAGTTTCAGTTGACGCAGTAGCCGCTCTGTCAGCATCATAACGATTATAGAGATAGAGCGAAAGCGCACCGATCAGCAGCAGAACGCCTATCACAATAAGAATACGTCCAATAACAGTTCTGTTCATCGCTTTTTATCCGTCTTTGTGAGTATGAAGCCAACAGCTATGCATACTCCCCCGGCTCCTGCCATTATGGGGATCGGGTAGTTGAGCTGACCGGTTTTAGGCAGAGTTTCCTCTTCTGCCTCTGGCTCATCCTCGTCTCCGAGGTCAACCTCATCCTCGGATTCTCCACGCTCTTCTGGGTCGTCTTCATCCTCGATTTCAACATCCGGTTCGGTTGTGGTTGTTGGCGTTGGAATTGGTCTGCCTGGATCATCAGTGGGAGTCGTTATAGTCTCAATCTTCGTTATGAGCGTCACGTCATACTCGCCGTTCGATGGTATGGAAACCAGACTCGGCTCCACGTCATAGCCGACAGGATTAGTCGACGGAACCACGAGATATATTCCCATCTCAAGTCCAGAAAACGTTACCGTTCCGTCAGAGCCGACAGCTAACGATTGGCTGCCGGAGACACCGGTCTGTATCGCCCACTGCCAGAGAAGCCACGGGAGAGTTGAGTCCTCAAGATCTGTAATATCAAAGCCAAAGCCTTCGAAGTCACTCGTGAAGTTATATCTACTATCGGTGACTCTGTAGATGGTGAAGACACCGTCGGTGATTATTGTGTCGCCATATTTCACCGTCACGGTTATCGAGCCTGTCACGGCGTAGACGCATGTCATACACATAGAAACTGCAACTGCGACAGCTAATATTACCGACAGAAATTTCATTTTTTTCATATGTCGTCCCTCCCCTGTTCATCAATATGCTTCTTTCTCGGAAGCGATGCTATTATAAACAATATTATTATCAGCGGTATCGCCACAATTACTGCAACGACCACCGTATCGATTTTATAAGCCTCTGCGGTGACCTTGATATGGGTTGTCTCGGTGGTTTCGATTCTGACTCCCCTTACAAGCAACCTATGGGTATTGATTCCATACGGCGTGCAGGTCATCAGCGTGCAATAGTCCTTGCCGTCCTCGATATAGAGATAGCTCATCTCGTCCGGCTCAACTATCGAAATCTTATCAACCTCATACGTCAGAACCTCACCCAGGACGGTTATCGTGAAGGTGTCCCCTATTTCGAGCTCATCAAGCCGGGTAAACATCAATGCGCTCGGAAGCCCTCTGTGTGCGGAGATAACACAATGTGTATTCTCCCCACCCACTGGCTGGCTTGTACCTTCAAGATGTCCCGCACCAGCTGCAAGGGCACTGGTTGAAGTTCCATGATATATAGGGAGCTCAACATTTATCGTCTCAATCGTTACATATCCCATGATGCCGGTTCCGGTGATGTTGAGGATGTCATAATATCCATACTCTTCAAGCTCATCGGTTGAGAGAAAAGCAGTGCGTGATCCCATCTCAGCGAGCATCTCATTAAACTCCTGAGCGGCTTCGAGGTATGCCGAGTAGTCCTCCTCTGACAGTGAAGAAATCTCCTCCTCATAGCTCTGCACAACATGGGTAGTGATATTATTATTCCACCAGTTACTGACTGAAGGGTACAAGACAATAAGCACTCCCGCCACGAGCACCAAAACCAGCGCAACAGATCCCAGCCAGCTTGCTATGGATCTTTTCTTTTTGGAAGATTGCTTCATTGTCCCTCCACCGCTCACATGTAAGCTTGGCTTTGCCAAAGCTATTTCCGTCTTCGCCGAAAATAGCACCCCCTCAGGCACTTCGTGCCAGCTCCCCTTATCAGGGGAGCCACCAGTGCGCAAAGCAAGCTAAAAATTATTTATCGTTGTCGCTCTTCATTCTCTTCTTAGTAATCAGCAGCACAACAGCCCCAACCACCAGTACGCCACCGACGATGTAGAAGATAGTAGTACCGATACCACCGGTTGAAGGCATCTTACTCGAAGTACTGTTCTCAACGGTTACAGCATAACCGGTCGGAGAAGCAGAACAAGATACATATGCATCTACATCACCATTGTCACTTATAGTGATTGTAGCGTATGATGCAGCCTTTGTGTAACCAGCAGGTGCTTCTGTCTCAGTCAGATAGTAAGTACCTGAATCCAATCCAGTAAAGTGAATAAGACCATCACTGTCAGAAGTCAAAGCCGTTGCGCTTGCTGAATTAGACGTCCAACCAGTGAAGTTTCCGTTCGAATCGAATGTAGCATACTCTCCAGTGCTGACCGAAAGGATGAATGATGCGCCAGCAAGTGCTGTCTCAGTAGTAACCGGAGGATTCTGAGTATTATCAGTTACTGATGCATACTTATAAACATACAAATCGTAGATATAAGTATTAGTAGTGGATGGCTCAGATTCTGTGTTACTATTACCATATGTAACCCATGTAGTATTTACATTAGGTGTTGTATAGCCAACTGAAGCAGTTTCTTCAACATGTGCAGTATAGTAAACATAGATTTTGTTTGCTTGAGCAAGTGTTGCAAGCCAGTCCTCATCAAATGCAACTTCAAATGAACAGCCACATGATGTATATGCAGTACCAGTTGTTATTGTGTAGTAAGTACTATCTATCGTGTAGTCACCGGAAACAGTACCATAGTAAAGACTAAAGCTATCAGCATTAAGAGTAAAGCCAGAGGGCAATGTATCATGAAGGATTAAGTTGCTCATATTGTAGGGATATGTAATTACGATTTCAAATTCGACATCTTCCTCAAAGTTAGCAACATTACTTTGACCAAAGTTACCGCCATTATCTTCCTTTACTTCCTTTTCAACTGTAGGTACATATGATGTGTTTTTATCAGCAACACTAGCAGATGGTGTGGTAGAATCGAGTGCGCAAAGAGCACCTAAGGATGAATCTACGAGATAGTAGCCATAAGGAAGCTCAGTAAATGTCAAGTCAACTGCAGTCTCATTGCCAGTAGTTGTTGCCACTGTCTGGTATGTATAGCTAATATTGTTCTCTTCTGCATATGCAAGTGCGAGTGAAGCGAATTGAGCAGCAATAGTGCCAGAACTCGTAGTTACGCCGTTCCACGATACGTGTCCGTTGGTGTCAATGACTACATATCCACCAGTTCCACTTATTGAATTTTGTGCAAAGAAGCTTGCCCAATCAGAATTAACCGTGTAGGAATATGCACCAGACTGAGCGTTATAAGTAACATCGAGCATTCTGTATACAGTGTAAGTTTCACCGACGACTGCATCTGTAATGGTGATGGAGCCTTCGCCACCCAAGTTGGTGTCAACCTCTTGCGTCTCCGTGGCAGCGTGCACTACCCCCCACACAAGGTCAGACTCATTACCATTGCCATAGCTAACAGCAGACTAACAAATCTTTTTAGTTTTTTCATAATGATTTACTCCTTATTATATAATTTTTTTGCATTTGTCCTGTGGAATCCACATTTTTTCTGAGAGATGAAATTGTCAGATATTCCACCTCCACTTGCATTTTCGCTTTTGTTTTCTATACATAAGGTAGCCTGCACTGCAGATGAGCAGTAAGCCTGCCATTGTATACAGTTTTGTTCCCCTGTCGCCGGTCTGGGGCATCACAATGATGCTGTCGGGGACGTTGGCAATTTCGATGGTGTAGACGCCGGTGTTGTAGCCGCTTGAGTCAACGTAGACTGTTATGTACGTCTGCTCCGTCGATGCCGTGTAGCCAGTCGGGGCTTCTGTTTCCACAAGGACGTATTCATAGGAATTGTCGTCGTTTGAGAGCTTCAAGCCGGAGATGGTGGCAATGCCGTTTGTGTCAGTTGTGATGGTGCCTATATAGTAGACCGTTCGATCAATGCCATTGCCGTCAGTGTAGGTGAAGTTGTTATCGACATCAGTTGATTCCGCATAGGAACCGTAGACATCGAAGGTGGCACCGTCGAGGACTTCGCCACTGATGCTGTCAACCTTTAGAATGCTAAGGGTGAAGTAGTTTGTGTAGACGTTCGAGATGACAACTGAATTGCTTTCGCTGTCCGTGAACTCCGCACCGAAGGAAGCAATTCTTGACATCCCGGTGCCGTTAACGCTCACCGTGCCATCAGCTCCGTCAACCGTGGCGGTAACCGTGGTGTCAATGTAGACATCGTAGATGTAGTTGTATTCGGCAATGGTCCAGTCCCCAGCATCAATGCCGGAAAGGGTCCATGTGTAGGTGAAGCCGGTCTGGGAGCGGGTGGCACTTTCAAGATAGAGAATCTGGGTGTTGCCGTTGCTATCCTCAAGCTCGATATAGTATGGCAGACGGGTGTAGGTGCTGTTTGCATTTGTCGCATAGTCGTTAGAAGACGTACTTGCATCATATATTACCTGCATCTGCGCATATGTGAGCTCGCCGCCGAAGTTCTTTGTGATGACAACGGTTTCGTTCGCCACTTCATCAGTGACCGTGAGATACTGCATCGACTCGGTTGAGCTGTCGTAGTAGACAGCGCCGGTATCGTAGGTCAAGCCGCCGTCGGTTGAAGCATATACGGTAACGGTGACATTACTGCTGCTGTCCTCAGCGACTACAACTCTCCAGACAGTGTCGTTGAGCTGATAGCCGTCAGGAGCCAATGTTTCAACGAGAGTGTAGGTTCCTGGCGAGAGATCGTTGAAGAGTGCAAGACCATTTACGTTTGATGAGACCGTTGTCTCATTGCCGCCCGAATCGGTCAATGTAAATTCCGCACCGCTGAGCGTTGAGCCGTTTTCATCGGTTTTGATGATGGCAAGTATTCCCGTCTCAATCGGAGTGTAGAAGTTGTTGAAGCTGAACGCCGTCGTGGTTCCGCCGGTGATTACTTCTGAAAGGTCATCAGAGGTGGTTGTCCAGCCGGAAACATACTGCTCGTTGCCGTATTCGTCGGTATAGTAGAGAACAGCAAGGGTTGCGACGTTATAGCCGGAAAGCTCATAATCCTCCTCTGTCAGGGTGTATTCCTCGTTGGTTATCGCATTCAGCACCCAACGATAGCTCTGAGTTGAACCCACCTGACCTTCGTATTCATAGACGCCGTTTGCAGTTACATTGTCGGTGCTTACCGGGTCTGCAGCATAGATGGTGACGTATTCCTGTCTTTCACCGGTCTTTGAATCCACGCCGACTGTCAGAGGCATATTGTAGACCTCAAGAATCGATTCAACCTCTGAATCACTGAGACCGCTGAAGGTCTTTGTGATGGTCATTTCGGCAGTGATTGCAACCATAACGCCGTCGACGTGCCATCCATCAACCTGTTCTTTTAAGACGTACCAACGGACGGTGTAGTTATCTGTCGTGGCGTTTTCGTTTTCGATTGCAGGATTGGTTCCGTCAGCGGCACTAATCTTAATTGTTATACCGCTTTCACGTATGTATTCGAGCAGATAATCATCAAGAATACTGTCGTTGATACCTTCTGCAAGGTTGTAGATTCCCTGTCCGTTTATGGTTACGTACTCAATTACAATCTGGACAATTTCGTCATTGTAATTGACTGTATAAGCGAAGTCTTCTCGGATAGTAGCATCTGCATCGGATGCGAATGTACTATCGCTTCCGACTCTTGTTGTGCCGAAGTAAACATGACCGATGGAGATGATGCCGGTGAATTCCTTCTGGTTTCGTCCGGTTACGTCGCCCTCAACATCCAGAACCGTTCCTGAGTAGTTGACGAAGAACATGACTATGTCGGAAATCTCCGTCCACTGAGCGGTGAGTTTTGTGCCGCTAGGAAGAGCCACCAGATTGCCACTCGTATCATAGATATAGATATAACCATTGGAGTCAATATCTACGATCTCAGCTCCTGCAGCGAAGGTATAGGTGACATTGTCGACGGTTGCCGTCCATCCATCAAACCGGAATTCCTTGCCAGGAGATTTACCGTCTGCAATCAGCTGCTGTGCGATGGACAATCGTTGTCCGGAAACGTAGGTATAATATCCGTTTTCGCCTTTTCCGAGAACCTCGTAAAGTGTGGAGCCTGTGGAAGCCACCTGAATAGTCGAAGTGTCCGGAGGATTATAATCCGTCCCGCTCGTAGCCGTCCAGGTCCAGGAATCGGTGGTTGAATCATAGCTACTTGTATACCATCCGCTTCCGGATGTAGTATCCAAAGAAACATCCCCACCAAGGTTCAGATCATAAAGCAGCAAAGAACCATTAGTGTCGACAACCCTACAGAGGTATTGGTAATCGTTGTTTTCATATGCATTCCACGCACCGAAAATCAGATTGCTGGCATTGCTTCCACCATACCAGTTAACACAAGAGCTGTAGCTTGAACTATCGTAAGATAATCTATATTGTCCCTCATAAGTTCCAGTGCCCTCTATTACTGAGATTTCTTGCGCAGTTGTGCTTACAGAAAGTCCAGACTTGACTGTGGAGTTTCGGGTTATATTCAAGTAATACGTAGTATCTCCAACGGTAGTATACACATAGTAAACATCATCCTTACCTGAAACAGCTTCAAACGTCCAGATAGTATCGGTACCATATATGATAGTCGTCCCATCAGTATCCGTTCCAACAACCGTGACAGAATCTGCGTTCATACCACCAGTAGAAATGACTTCCGCTGTCAAAGCATAATCACGAGCAGAATTCAGATTCGCTATCGCATAGCTCATGCCGTTCAGGGTGTGATTAGTGTCAACGTTGGTCACATAGGCTGTGTCGATTTCGGCGTCGTCTACATAGATGACTCCGTTTACAACCGTGATGGTTATATCAGCTGGCGTAGTGTAGCCGGTGGGTACAGTGGTCTCTGAGAGAGTATAGGTGCCGTTGTAGGCAAGACCCTCGAAGACGCCTGTGCTTGCGCCGGTGATGACTATGGTTTCCTCATAGTCGGGAGTGTTAGTGTTGTCTACTGACTTGAGGGTGAATTCAGCCTCCAGGTCATCGACTCCAACCGTGATTGCATTGCCGTTGGAGCTTGCGTAGCTCTTGGAAACGTTGAGCTCATATGTCAACATCTCATCATAGACGATTATCGAATCTGTCGCTACGGTGCTGCCGTCGAGATAAACCTCTCCTTCGGAAACCGTGAAGGTGATTGGATCAGCCGTATCATAACCAGTCGGCGCCCAGGTTTCTGTCAAGGTGTAGCTTCCGTTCGGCAGATTGTCGAAAGTAAGGGCGGTATCTGTAGTTGTGAATGTGATAGTATATTCATCAGTATTTCGGATATAGCCGGTGCTCGATGTGACATTTGAAAGTGAAACATCACTCACTAGCTTGAAAGTTGCGTCCTCAAGCTGAGTGCTTCCGCCTGTTTCGTATTTGTAGATAGTGAGCCCGGCGGTCTTTTCTGTGTCATAGATGGTGACGGCGTTAGTTGTGGAGTCATATCTGCTGTCGTAATCAGTGATAGCTCCGCCTGAAACAGTGAATTCAAAGTCCGTCGCTACATAGTAATTGGTTGGTGCCGTTGTTTCTTTGAGTGTATAGCTTCCAGCTGGCAACCCGGTGAGGGTTATTGCACTGCCATCTGTCGTGAATGTGACAGTATATCCGTCACTGCTGTAGGAAACATCAACGCCATTTCCAACGGTTACGTCAGTTAACGACACGGAGCTCAGGCTTGTCAGCTCAAACACTGCGCCTGAAAGCTGAGTGCTTCCTCCGGTTGCGTACTTATTGACAATCAACTCAGCAGTAGTTACCACTGCGGATTGTTTGAAGTATAAGTTGATGTTGCTTATGCTTACATTTCTTCCATTGATATTAGAACCGTCGATCTCGTAAGACCAGGTTCCGAACAGCCAGTTATAAGAACATACTATTGTATCCAGCTGAACTGTATAACTCTGTCCATCAGCCGTATAGGTAACTGTTGCATACTGGTATTCATAGCCGTCAACAGTGCATATGCTGTCTAAGTAAGCATCAACGCCAGAGTCAAAAGTATTTGAAATATTTGAGATAGATGTAGCCGGAATCAGATCACCAGTATCTACGTCATAAACATTAACATCAATGGTCTCAGTGTGTGTGAACAGTATAGTAACACTCCAAGTCAGCGTAAACGTTGAGAAGCTCTCAGTTTCAAAGACTACCACAGCTGTTTCATCGGTGCTATCGGTGACGGTTTCGGTGATGGTTTCTACTGCTGTGACGGTGGTTACTGTTTCGGTACCAACTTCCGTCTCGGTGATATGGCTGACTTCGAGAGTTTCTGCTGTGGTGCCGTCCGGGATAATCGAAGCGATGTCAACTGAGACGGTGACGGCGACAGAAGGCTCAACTTCGTTGCCGTATTGATCATAGAAGGCAATGTCAAGAGCTGCCATGCCGGACTCTTCACTTGCGGAATCATAGCCAACCGCTTCGGCAGCTGAGGCATATTCGTCGCTTTCTTCATCCAGAAGATTAACTGAAAGCACCGCATTGTCCGGAAGGGCTCCCGACGGAGCGACTACCGTGACAGTCACGCCTCCATCGGAGGCAGTGTAGTAAGTCGATTCAATGACTAGCTCAGTCTCTTCGGTTTCTGTATTTGTATCTGGACCGGTTTCGGTTTCTTCTGTTGATGCCTCAGCTTCAGAGGAGATTTCTTCTGAAGCAGGAAGAATACCATAGCCGGAAATAATCGCATCTGTTAGACTATAAGTGTTAATTGCGACGGTGTCGAGATTATCTAAGGTATAGTCACCCTCGATGACAGTGATGGTGGATTCATCCATAGCATAGACAATGCCGACTCGGTCAATATTCTTTCGTCAAGGTCTGTATCAAAGAAGATAAGGTCACCAAGCTCTGGACTGTATTCAGATGCTGAAGCATACAAATCGAGTTCACTCAGCTGAACTGCCCAGGAATAGGCACCGGAATTCACAGGGAATTCGGTTTCGTCAACCCCGGAATAATGCAGGCAGAACGCTGCAAACATCGCATTCCAGCTGCCATATTCGTTTCCATACCAGGCACCATAGCGGGTGTAACCATAATGGGTGACACCGTCTTCGCCGACAGAATAGTTAGCGGTGGATTCTGTATAGCCAAGCTGCGAGCAGGCAACGTTGACAACGTCTGCTCTCAGGTTGCCGGAAAGTGTCGGAAGAGTCAGAGTCCAGACCGATTCATCCTCAACATCGGCGGTTAAGTCTATGAGGCACTCAACAGTGTGAGTATGCTCCTCTAATCCGCAGATAAGGGTTTTCTCATAGCATTCATCGGTGTGGGTGTGACCATCGAATTCTTTCAGACCGCAAATCAACGCAAGCTGGGTTTCGTAGCAGAATTCATCATGGGTGTGCTCGTCAGATTCTTCCAAGCCGCAAGTGAGAACCTCTACCGATTCATAGCATTCATCGGCGTGAGTGTGACCCTCAGACACCTCGAAGCCGCAAATCAGTGTGTATTCGTAGCACTCTTCAGTGTGGACATGCTCTTCACAGCCACAATAGGTGACGTTTGTCATGGTTATACCGGTGTAGCGGAGCTGCCAGTAAACTAAAAGTGTAACAACGACAGCTAAAACAAGCAAGACCGACCCAAGCATCAATCGCTCATGGCGATCATGCCTGAATCTGTCTATGCAATTCAGAACTGTGTTTTTCACATTTAGTCTTCTTTCTTTAGATTTGGAATCACTTAGCTGGAAAATGGTACTTATCAGTCGATAATTGTAATCTTGTTGAACGGATAGATTCTCATGAGAACCTTTCCTACTATCTGGTCTTCCTCGATGCAGCCAATGGCACTGCTTCGGGAATCTATTGATGTTGTACGGTTGTCGCCCATAACGAAAACACGGTTTTCGGGAACCTGGTAAGGCAAATCTATGTCGCACTCGCCGATTGATTTGTTTGTCACATACGGCTCATCGATGAGTTCACCGTTGACGGTGACGTTCCCTTCTTCGTCGATGTCGATTGTATCCCCGGCGACTCCGATGACCCGCTTCAGAAGAAGCTTGTTTTGATAGTAGAAGCCGATGAGATCGCCAGTTTCAAGTTTATCTGTTTTGAAAAGAAGTATAATATCGTTGTTTGAGAGGGTTGGCTCCATGCTCGAACCGGAAACCTGAAGGACGGGCAAAAACAGCGTTGCCAGAAGCACCGCCACAGCAGCGACTACAATCAAGGCATAAACCGTCGTTCTCAGCGTAGCTATAAATCTTCTCCGGAATTTAAGACGCCTGCGTTCAGCCTGAACTTCTTCTTCGGTTGGGAGAACCAACTCACGTTTCTTTTTATGATCTGACAATGTAAGCTCTCCTTATTCTTCCGTCTGTGCCACCGAGTAGAAGCTTCCTGCCTGACGGACAAGTTCAAGAGCATTATCTACTTCCTTGCGGGCTTCAGCAAGAATTTCATCCGCCTGACGATTTGCCTCAGCAACAATTTCCTCGGCTTTATACTGGGCAAGCTGAACGTCAGCATTGCTTAAGTATTCTCCGCCGGCGGTAACTCTTATTGCCAATAAATACTGCTCCAACGCCTTCTGAGCTTCGGAGAAAATAACATTTAGGCTCTGCGAAGCATCTGCGACAGTTCCGAAATGGCTTATTACCTGTTCGTTCTCGTAAATGCGTTTCTTGAGCGCTTCGTTTTCCTCTTTCAGCGATTTCTCGCTCTTTTGCAGAGCATATATTATTTCGACAAGCTCCTCTCGGCTGAGCTTCTTAAGCTTCACACCGGACTGCTTTGACTTGAAAAGTCCCATGGATTGCCCTCCAAGATTAAATAACTTCCTACTTACTAAACAAGAACCTCCCGCAATCGCACGCAGGAGGTCACGAACACAAAGCCTCCGAGCAATAACATATTCGGAGAGCATGAGCAGGCAAATGCATGGCACTATATTAAATCCAGTGCCGGAGGCACTACCCCCCCCACGTCATTTTGTACTTTTAGCAATATTAAATCCATCAGTAGTCATCTTATCACTTTCTGTCGAGTTTGTCAACAGGAAGTGCAAAGAAAATGTAACGAAATTTGAAAGCTCAGGCTTGCAAAGTGAATTCCTGGTAACAGAAAATTAGCTTTAAGAGAACAATATCAATTCCCTGTCACCTGGAATCACCCGTTTTGACTCAGCCATTCATGTCGTCCACGAGAACCACAACTTCATTGCTGACCATTGAACGTGCTTCCGTCCTCGAAACTATGATGTGATCAACGAGCGTGATCCCCAAGCCCGTAAAGCTTGACACTACAAGCTCTGTCAGTTTGATGTCGTCCTCGGATGGATTCGCATCTCCTAACGGATGGTTGTGAGCCAGAACGCAGTTTGTACACTTGCTCCTGACAACCTCTGCTGCAATTTTGCCCATGTTCAGCATGACCGAGGAACTGTTGCCTTCGGATATTTTGACATTTGACACCACGCCGAAATTGTCATCAAGGCATGTCAGCCAGAGCTGTTCGCTTCCCACAGTTGCAAGCTTATACAAAAAGTACCGGCAGAGTGCGGGAGTGGAATCGAGCCTCTCCCTTTCGATGCTGGACAGCATGTATTTTGCGAAGAATTCAGGAAGGAATTTCAAAAGACACGCAGTGTTCTTGCCGACTCCTTCTACTGTCAGCAGATCCTCATAGGATGCATTGAGAATTTCCGAGATACTCCCGAAGCGGTTCAACAAGAAATGTGCTGTGGGATTCGTGTCACAGCGTGGATTGGAATAATAGAGCAGAAGCTCAAGAGCCTGATGCTCATAAAAGCCTTCCAAGCCGTTCTTCAAAAACTGATCCCTCAAACGATTTCGGTGACCTTTATGAACATTTCCATCGTTAGATTCGCTTTTTTCAGGGCGTTTAGCCATGCTACTTCACCTTTCCTCAGTCAGAATCCCGATTATTGTAGCATAAGCCAAATGATAATTCAAGAGTAACTAACGTATTCAGCTCATTCAAAGGTCGTATCTTCCTCTGTCATCGTAATGTCTCTTCTTTTTCGGGAGGGACACAACAACGAACAGCACTATCACCATCGGAACAGCCACCAGGACTGACACAACGATAGTGTCAATCTTATACGCCTCGGCTGTGACCCTTATCGTCTTTTTTGCAGCTTCCGTTTCTATCCGGTGACCCCTGACCATCAGGCGCTGGGTGTTGATTCCATATGGAGTGCATGTGAGAAGCGTCACATAGTCCTGACCCTCCTCGACATAGACATTCTCAATTTCATATGGATAGACAATCGAAATCTGGTCGACCTCATAGGTGAGAATCTCATTAAGAATTGTTATGGTGAAGGTGTCCCCCACCTCCATCTGATCAAGATGTGTGAAGAGCGTTGCGCTCGGAAGTCCTCTGTGAGCGGAGATGACCGCATGTGTGCTCTCGCCGCCGACAGGCAGGCTTGTCCCCTCAAGATGCCCGGCACCGACCTGCAGAACGCTCGCCGAAGTACCGTGATAGATTGGAAGCAGGACATTGATCTTCTCGATAGTGATATACCCCATGATTCCTGTTCCGGAAACGTTCAGTATGCTATCATACCCCTCCAGCAGCTCCGGATTGGTGAGAGCCGTTGCAGAGCCGAGCTTGTTGATCTCCTCATTATAAGCATAAGCCGCCTCGAAATACTCCGAATAGTCGGTCTCACTGAGAGAAGAAACCGCATCGTCATAGCTCGCCACTGCCCTCGACTGAACCTTGGAATTCCACCAGCTTGCGAAAGAGGGATAGATGACAATAGCGACTCCAACAAGCAAAGTCAGAAAAAGCAAGGGCGTAACAAATGACCGCTTCTTGCTCTCAGCCCGTCGCTCAGCCCGACGACGGTTTCTTTTCCGGTAACGGACATCTTCGACGGTCATGATTTTGGGAGTGAAGTCGTTATTATTCTGATTTTGCATGGCTTCACTCCTTTTGTTATTTGACATTCGCAGATTGATCTCCCACGCGCCCTCTCCGTAAGCTTCGCACCCTCTCCGTCTGCGCCTGCGGCGCATCCACCTCCCCCAGAGGGGGAGGCTAGAATTGCGGATCTCGCAAAAGTCTGCTCGACCACAGATCTCGGCTCTCCCTCTGGGAGAGCTGGCAACCCCGCAGGGGTTGACTGAGAGGGTCCATACAGAGATAGTCCGTGCATACACTCTCAATCATCCCAATCGTACTCATCGCCTTTCAGCATTTCAATTCTTCGCTTTATGGTATGGTCGATGGTTTTGCATACAGATTCGAATTGATAATCGATCTGGACGTTGGTGAACCTGAGCACCTTTAAATGATTATTCCTGATGATGACACTTCGGTCATGGTCACGTGCAACACCGTCTTCTGTGTAGTGCTGCAAACCGTCTATCTCGATAACGAGTCTTGCGGAAGCACAATAGAAGTCGACAATGAAAGATTCTATGATTCTCTGCCGATATATCTTCACCGGATATGTCCTCAGAAACGTATACCACAACTTTCTCTCCTGCGGCGTCATGTTTCTGCGGAGCTCCCTTGCCCTCGGTAGCATATCGTTATTCTTCAAAACAGGTGCATATTTGGACATGGCGTGTTGTCCTTTCTTTTTGCGAACCCTCTCCGTCTGCGCCTGCGGCGCATCCACCTCCCAGAGCCCTCTCAGTCAACCCCTACGGGGTTGCCAGCTCTCCCAGAGGGAGAGCCGAGATTTGCAGACCCTCTCCGTCTGCGCCTGCGGCGCATCCACCTCCCAGAGCCCTCTCAGTCAAC
>JAJQGJ010000017.1:0-92281 GCA_021200565.1 Oscillospiraceae bacterium | reverse complement strand
GGGAGAGCCGAGATTTGCAGACCCTCTCCGTCTGCGCCTGCGGCGCATCCACCTCTCCCAGAGGGAGAGGCGAGAAATGCGGTTGTCGAAAAGGTTGCGTGAGGCTCAAACCTTGTCTCCCCCTCCGGGGGAGATGTCAGCCCAAAGGGCTGACAGAGAGGGTACGCTGTGGGGAGCTGTCAGAAAGTCTTACTCCCCATCCTTTCCAATTCTCTTCTTAGTAATCAACAGCACAATCGCCCCGACTACCAACACACCGCCAACGATGTAGAAGATGGTTGTACCAATGCCACCGGTGGTAGGCATATCCACACCAGCATTGTTTATAACAGAGATCTTTTCAGCATCTGTAGTGTTGCCATAATTTACTTGGGTTTTGTCAGTTTCGTTGATCTTGAACTGAATAGGTGCAGTCAATGGATTATAGCCACTCGGTGCTTCGGTCTCCTCAAGATAGTAAGTTGTGTCAGCGTCAAGACCCGAAATATTGATATTACCGCTGGCATCGGACACAAACTCTGCTGCCTCAGTTGCGGTAGTCGTTTTACCTGTAACTGTGTAGTTTGATGATATGTCACTTGCAGTCAAATACTGAGTATCTCCATTACTGTCGGTATAGTAAATTCTGAATTTTGCATTCGCCAAAGGAGTATTACTACCAGTATACTTGAACACAGAAACCTTATATGTATAGGTCTGTGTTAAACTTTTTGTTGAGTAAGAGCTATCGCCATATGAAACATAAGTTTCGTTGTCGTTACTACTATCATAAATCTCAACGCCAGTGCCGGTCAAAGTTGCGGAGTAGCTGACGATGATGTAGGAAGTGCTGTCAAGACTGCTTAAATTAGTAGAAGTCAAAACAAAATCGATGTCGAATGTACTTCTTACGTAATAGTCGGTGTCTGAATCAAAGCCAGTGGCAGTACCGTCGGTAAAGAGCGTATATGTAGTACCTGACTTTGTATAATACGTACCGTCGGTTGCAAAGGGATACTTAGTCGTATCAGACTTATCAATTATGTAGTAATTGGTCGTTGTGTCTACAGTGTAATCGGTACCATTAGCAGTCAAAAGCGTTCCGGTGAGATTTGTAGCTGAGTAAAGGGTGGCAGAGATTGAATCTGAATTAAGTGACAATCCCGCTTCCATAAGGTCATGAAGTACGAGGTTTGTGGCGTCTTCGATGTTAGAGATCTTTGTCTGGAAGTAAACAATGTCGCCTATCTGAGCGTTGTTGGATTTGCTGTTTGTATTGTAAGTTGCGCCTGTTGTATCATAAACAGTTTTATCGACAGTAGGAGTTTCGTTTTTGTCGGTCAGTGTAGCAGTAATTGGATATGTTCCGCCGACGGCGACTGCTGAACCAGTAGTTGTGGTTACAAAGTAGTAACCGATGCCGAAATTAGTTATATCCAGTGTTGCACTTCCGTTATCTGCGGTTGCAGTTGCGGCGTAATTATAAGGGTAAGTATCCGCATCAGCTTTCTCTTTTAGAGCCTTAACCACTGCCTCAGCGAGAGAACCATTTTCTGTAGCAGCAGTGTTTGCAACAACGACATATTTGACAGGTGAACTAGTACCATCCCCTATTCTTGTCAGTGTGAAGTAAGCAGTTGTAGGCTCAGTACCAATTCTTGTGGTTCCATCTTCCTTAAAAACGTCCGATAAACTCGCAATAGTTTCATAGAAGTAATTGTTACTACTGATTGTATACGTATAAGAACCTACAAAGCCTGAAGCATCAAAAACCTTATAAGCATAGTAAGTTTCGCCGTCGCTGTTCGAGTCAGTTGGCGTATTAACAGTAATTGTTAAAGGATCATCAGCTTGCACGACAACTGCCATGCTCATAATCATAGCTATTGCTAAGACTATTGCCAATAATTTATTTAATCTTTTCATTATGTAAACTCCTTTAGATATTTTTGCAGTTTTTCAGATGTTATATCTGTCCGGAGTTACTGCTTCCGGCAGGAGGTACTACCCCCCGAAATCAATTTGGGGTGTGGTCACCCATCCTCAGGTCCTGCCCGAGTGTCACCCTTTCGGACAATTCTTGGGATTACGAATTTGCGGTTTCTCACGTCGGGAAGCCTCTCGTTGTGTCCTTCTGGGTCTACCCTGTGTTGTACAGGGTCACTCACGAGACTCTTCTTTATGCGTGAGATGTTCCTATATGCTCCTGCACCGAAAAGTGCAAGAAGTATCAGCATTACGCCGAATTCGTACAAGGTTCTGAAGTCGCCTGACCAGCCTGTTGTCGGGAAGACAAAGGTTGTGGCGATGTTTGAGATCACTATTTCTCCGCCGCCGTTTTCGCCTTCACGCTGAGAGTAGGTTGTGGTGTAGGCAACGGTGCCGCCGGAGTGGGATATTTCAACGAAATAGTAATATCTGTAGTAGGTTGTGGTTTCGCCGGTCTGCGAGTCGGTGACCGTGTAGGTCATCGGGAGATTCGCCACGGCGACTGTCCAGTTGTTCGATTCATTCAAGGTGTAGATGAACGTCGTTCCGTTTTCATCGGTATATGGGATACCGTCATACTCAGTGCCGATGAGGCTCGAGTAGATGTAGGTTTCGGAGGCGTCAAGCTCCACTGAATTAACGCTGAGCCCGGTGACGTTGGCGGTAAAGGTGGTGTCGCCATTTCCCATAGAAACGCAAAGGGCGTTATAGTCTGCATAGACCGCTGCGGCGTTGGTGTAGGCTGAGTTGAAGTTCTTCAGTGCCGAAACCAGCTCCGAGGTATTATAGGTGACGGTGTAGGTGTCGGTGGTGCCGCTCACTAGTGTGACGCTCGTCGGCGAAACCGTTCCAATCGCAACATAGCCATCGTCGGTGGTGCCGACCGACTTATCGCCCTGGATAATGAGCGAAAGACTCTTGAGAGCAGTCGCTGCATCGGATGCCGAATTGGTCACCTGAACCGTGAGCTCAATAGTAGACGCCACATCAGAGAAGACCGCATCAAGGAAAGCATAGCCGGTGATCAAGTTGTGGGAGACGGTGCTGTTGACCGCAGTGTAGTCATAAGTCGGCTCCGATGCCGAGTTAGTAATAGCATTCCACTGCCCTGAGTTAGTGTTACTGATAGCCACCGAGCCACTCGGGAACACCGGCTCATAAAGCACCACTGAATACTGCGCATCACTGCTTATAGTCCCCGAAATAGACTCCGTCAGGTCGTATGGGATCAGGATGGAGACGGAATTTATGGTGACTGAATCGCCGCTGTAATCGTAGAAGTAGAGAGCATTATAGTCTTCCAGGCTGCAATTTCCACTTGTGATGTTAGATATAGGAATCGCTATATAACCACTGCCCAGCTCATATTGAGAAGCAATTTCTTTGTACCAAACATAGTCATAACTGGTTCCGTCGTAATACTGAATTCCAAACCCAGTATTTGTAGGAAGCGTGTCAGTGCAAGTATACTCGATATATACAACGGCACCATCAGTTTGAATTGCACTTAATATATAAGTATAGTTATGTATGTCAAAGAAACCATACCAGGTGGAGTCCGTCAAAGTTTTGCTGTTATCATCTGTACTAGCATAGGCGTATGTCAGAGTAGTTGTTTCTGACGATGCAAGAACAAGAACTTCTATCGACGTGATTGTTCCGATAAGGCTTCGGCTTGAATCACTCTCCTGAAGGTAAATAGCCTTCCAATTATCCCAACTGAAATAACTTGTATTTCCATAACTATCTGTAACAGTCGTCGGAAAATCGGACACTGCAATTTCAGCAACTCCAGAACTGCTTACCGCTGGATACTGTGCGAAGTTACCATCTGATGTCTGAAGTCCGATTATGATTTCAGATCCATTGGTATAATCGTAAGTAATTCGGATACGTGCCCCATCAGTTTGCAGAGCTTCTTTAATATCAGGATCTTCCCAGAAATAACTTCCGAGCCAGTTATAGTGAGTTGCATTCACATCGGCACTAAGGGATGCCTTATTATTACCTACAAATGCAGAACCAAGCGCTTTAATACTCTGCAAAGTGCCGGCTGAGGTAAAGGAATTCAGATTCAAGCAAAAGCTCTTAATATCAGAATAAGTAAAACCAGCCGAGGCTACTGCGGACCGAATAGCTTCAAAACTATAAGTCAAAGTATAGTAAGACGTGTTGCCAACTATTTCTTCACTGATTGATGGTGAAACAGAAGTCAAGGTTTGATAACTGCCCCCACCATCGACATATTGAAGAATAAGACTCATGTAGGTAGGATAGTCACCACCAGCGACTACAACTTCAACATAACCGCTTGAGTAGTCTTCATCATAAATAGATGCAATCAACTTAGTTGAATCAATGTTAAGAGTGTTGTATGAACCAGCCGTTAGAGAAGCTTCATTTGTATTGCTATACAACGTTGCCGTAGTGTCTGAAACCGTGCCCGTTGTCGTCGTCAGAGTGATGAGCTCGGTGGTGGATGCGGGTGAGCTGGTGGAGAGTCTGACGGGGTTGCCGTTGGCGTCGGCAAGGTAGTAGTAGAGCTGGACGGTGGCGGTGTAGGAGGAGATGTCGGTCTCTATTTCGCCGTCGGTGCCTATCCAGACCTTCTTGACCTCTATGTTGGTCGAAGTAGGCGAGTTGGTGGCGGTGACAGTCTGGCTGCCTTCCGACAGGTCGATGACTGAGGCGTATTTGCTGCCTGTCTCTCCCCAACCGTCAGGCGCTATAATGCTGCCGCCGTCTTCATCCGAAGACCAGTAGAAGTAGAACTCGGTTATATCTTCCCAGGCGACGTTGTAGCCGTCCGCTGTGGACTGCTCAACAATCCTGTAGGCTCTGTTGTAGTCGAACAGGTCTTCATCATAGGTGATGGAGATTTTACCGTTTGCGTCGGTGGTGTAGGTGCCAATCTTTACCCAGGCTTCCCTCGAGCCGCTCCATCTGTAAAGAGCAAACGTTGCACCAGGGATGGTGGTCGTGAGGTCACTTGAACTGACCTTGTTGAGGGTGAAGGTGGTTATGGGCTGGTTGTAGACGTTTATAGTAGTGTTCGACTTGATGGTTACAACGCTGACATCCGACAGGGTTACTCCGTCGGGATATACCATGTCAGAGTATGAAGGATCCGCAGTAGGAGAATCATCATACCAGAAGAAGTAGTACATGGTCTCGGTGTCTATGAGGTAGCCCTCGGGACCATCAGTTTCCTTGAGGCAGTAGAGAGTGTTGGGAGAGTACCAGTCATAGAGTTCATTTGCGTCATCATAAGGCGATATTGACAGATAGCCGAAGCTGTCAGTGGTGAGTGTGCCGCTATAATTAACCTCTTCCCAAGTTTTAGAGCCCGAATCATATTTGTAAAGGGCAAACGTTACGCCTGCGATGAACTCTGACGTATGCGCACCGGATTTGTATATCGTAAAGCCATCGGCAGAAGAGATGGTAGCAAACGATGTCGGATCGGTGTAATAATAGTTGTCGCCAGCGCTGTCAGAACCCTTGGTATTGGAGTCGCCAGTGAGTTTTGCATCATTTCTTACCGAAATCCACGAGCTTCCTATCGCCGTGATATAGTAGGTGTAGTTGACCAGTATTGCAGTGTTGTCGGGAATTTCAGCAGTGAGAGTGCTTGTTATATTCCAGTTCTGCGAACTGTCATGAACGAAGTCCCAATCAAGATCCAATTCAACCTTGTAATAGTAGGTGGTCTTGCCGTCGACCTCGGTGTAGGAATAAATCGAGCTGGAGTAACCCGACCAGTTTGTAATATCGGTAGTTCCTGAATACAGAGTTACAGTGTTGCTGCTGTCATCCGTATAGGTGTAGGTATAAACCGTATCTGTGCCGGAGATGTCCTCTGTAACTGTCAGCTTGTAGAGCTTATAGAACTTGACGGTATTATAGACAAGAGTCGGATAAACAGCACTGCCGGTTGAGGTTGTGTAATCATACGAGTACAAAACGTCGGTAAATGTCAGTGTATCACCGCCGTCAAGCAAATCCTCAGCATCCAGATTAAGAAGGACTTCATAACTGACCATATTGCTGGAATCTGCAAGCTTGCTATAGTCGCCGCTCTTTTCAACCTCATCATGGGTATAGTTTGTTATCTCACCTTGTTTGGTATGGTTGATGTTCTGCTGCTGTTCATCTTCGCCAAAGTTATTGCCAGCAAGCGTAACAGAAACTGAGTTATAAAGCTCATAAGATCTTGTGTACGTGTTTGTTGAATCATCAAACGTTACACTGGAATTGGAAGCATCAAACTCATAGGTCTCATCCCAATCATCAATCGTCGTTGTATAAGTCAGCATGATATACGGATTCGACGCATTAGAGGCTATGATGGAATATGCAGCGTAAGGAATGGTGATAACGACATCGGATGTATTATCAGAGTTCTTCGTAACAGTTCCGCTGATAGTCTGGTTGTTCAGGGTTCCATCGCTCAAGGTAGTAACATTATTGTCAGTTGTTGCAGCGAGCGTTGTGTAGTAACCGGAATAGCCAAGCTGGATATAAACAGATGACAGGGTTACGCCGGCAGGAAGAGTATCGGTGATGATGAATTCACCGGATGCGCCGTCTGCATTTACATATACCTTCCAGGTAACGGTGCCATCGCCGGTGCTGGTGGTTGTGGTGGTTGTGTTAGAATTTCCACTTCCATCCGTCTTATAGACCAAGCTGCGCTCGGTGTAGGTAGCACTTGCTGACAAATTATTGACATAGATGTAGTTGGTATAATTCTGCGTTGTTTCGATATTCGATATATTTGCTGTGGTACTGTAAGTGAAAGTGATAGTTCCTGGACCTTGCAGATCTTCATTGAGGGTAATTTCCCATTCGGTGAAGACATAGTTTTCGTAAGATGTCGGATCAGCAAGTATATCACTGTAATCTATCCAATCACCGTTTGAACCGTCATTTGGGTATCCGTATACCTTTATTGTGTAACCATTACCATCATCGTAAGAGAGAGTGTATTTGGTATCGCCTGTTGCCGAATCTATAACAGTGAGTGCGCCATTAGTACCGGTCAACGTGTCCATAAATGCTTTCAGTTGATCATAATTGAACCACTGCTTTGTAGAGCTCAGGCTGTAGAAGCCCCAGTTGCCGTTCAGGCAGTCCTGGATAGTAGAACCAGCATCGATGCCGGAGGATGGAACAGTGAGGGTTGATGTCCAGGTGAGAATACGAGTCTCGACAGATTCGCCGTTAAGCGTCGCTGTACTTGTAGTGTTAGCTGCTACAACAGATTTAGCGATTGATCCGCTGCTGTAGACCCAGGCTGAGTCTTCGTCTTCATCGACGAGAGTTTTATCTTCATAGATTTCAACTTCGTTATAAATCCACTTGCTTTCCTCACCCATGCCAAGCCCGGTGTCGGTAGTGTAGGTGATGGTGTAGGCGCGGTTGTTGGAGTCGTAGTTTCCATCGCCATCATCATCGACGGCATTGAAGGTAATACTGGTAATTACGCCATTATCGTAGTTTACAGTGTAATCAGTTCCGTCAGCTGTGGCAATAGTGCTGCCATTATAAGTAGCCTCAACACTCAGATCTCCTATCAGCTGCGAAAGCATATCATCGGAAAGAGTGTATCCAGCAATATTTGAACCATTGGCATTAAACGTGATGGTCCAGACCATCAGACCGGAGTCGGAATCATATTTATGTGTCTTGCTGACAGTAGATGTCGAGACACGGCGGGTTGAGGTTGCTTCATCGGTGACGGTGTCGCCGTCCTTAGTGGAGGTTGCAGTTGCATCGTTGGTAACTGTTGCATCGATAGTGCCTGAGCTCGGTTCGAATGTAACTGTATATGTAATAGCATAGCGGTCACCGGTTGTGATTGTCGTTCCATCAGGCGTTGCGCCAGCAAGCGGAGCAAGAGTTATGGTGACGTCGCTGCCAGTTGTGGGGGTATCGCTTACAGTGTAATCAGAACCAACAGTTGTTGTGGATTCAATAGCATTTCCCGAAGATGTAACTTGAGTTCCGCTGCTCCACGATGTCCAGGAATTGCCGTAGTTATCGGAATAGTAAATATTCTGCTGATAGTAAACACTCTCAACATCGACACTTTCAACTGTCAGAGAGCCTGAATAACTCTGGTTGGCAACAACAGACATTACATCATCTAAGGTTATAACGCCCGAACCGGAGGTTGAGCTGATATAAACAGTGTAGGTTATGCTGTTTGTTGCAGTGTCATATGCCTGAGAAGCTTTGGTTACTGTAATATCCTGGAGCCAGGATTCGTTTTCTTCTTTATCGATTTCGCTTGTCGGAATGACAATTTCCACTACGTCGCCATACGTGATTATGATGCTTCCGCTACCTGGTGTTACATCTTCAGCAGAGATAGTATAGTGCGAATAGTCAATCTTACCAGTTAGTTCAACATTAGAATTGTTGGCAGTATAATACTCTGGTACATCGAATACTACTTCGATATAGTAGCTGTCGGTGGTTTGGTCGTATCTATAGTAGTAGTGGAAAGTCACGTTGCCACCTGATTCGTTTGTACCAAGCTGCTGTTCGCCAAGAATGCTTTCAGCAACCTCAACGCCATCAGGAAGGTAGATATAGTAGGTCGCATAGCTCTCAACCGTCGTAGTACCTGCTACATATGTCGGCTGAATCTGTGTGCCGGTTATCGTGAAATTGGCAAGCAGCTCAAGAGTGAATGTTCCATTGTCATAAGAAACATTGGAAGCTGTCCATGTGACTGTAGTATTAGAAAGCTCCGAGGCTGAGGTATTATCATTTTCTGAAGGAACAACTGTGTAAATAGTATCCGAGCTTGAGCCTGTTTCCTCCAGCGTTGCCGGTTCATATGGGTCATAGCCTACTGTTTCAACGAAATAGTAATAGACTTCGTCTGTAAGGGCGTTTACATTGTCATATTCTTCTGACGTCAGGGTGAGAGTGCTGGCTTCTTCTTCGGCATAAATCTGTTCCCAGATTACCATCAGACTATCCCAGATTGTTGCAGCTGAGGCAGTGTCGCCGGCTGTCAGCGACATTGCGAGAGTGTAAAGCTCATTTACTTGCGAGACATAGTCGACAGCAGCAGATGTTGAGAGAATCGGTTCGACAATTTCGGTCTCTTCCTCGGCAACGATTTCTTCGTCGATTGGAGTTTCATCTGCTGGTTCTTCGCCGAGTTCTACTTCATCTTCGTCGGATTCGTCTGAATTTTCATCGATGACAGTTTCTTCTGTGACTTCTTCTGCAGCTGCCTCAGGAGATATATTGGCATAGCCAAGGATAGCTGGAGTGACAGCTGTTGTTTCCGATTCTGTTCCGGAGGATAATGTGACGAGCTCATTTTCGGCGGCAGAAGTCTCAGTACTGTAAGAAACGAACGCAACCAGATCTATCGTATTACTTTCTGAATCGGTTACTGAATAGTTGCCCTGGATAACAGTGATGCTTGTTTCGCTGACAGAGACTACTATTGCGGAAATGTTGGCTCTGCCGTCTGCGTCTGTATCGATGAAAGCTATATCGCCCGAAGTGGGAGTATAGCTGTCAGCTGTCATAAAGTAGCCGAGATTAGTCAGATCAACCGACCAGGCATAAGCACCGGCATTATATGTAAATTCATCAGCTATCCCTGCATAATCAAGGCAGAACGCCACAAAGATGGAGTCCCAATCGGAATAGATGCTTCCGTACCATTCGCCATAGCGTGTGTAGCCATAGTGAGTTATGCCGTCTTCGCCCAAGGTGTAATTGGCGGTTGATTCGGTGTAGCCGAGCTGCGAACGGGCAATGGCAACAACATCGGTTCTCAAGTCGCCAGTGAGCTCAGGAAGAGTTGCTTCCCAGATGGACTCGTCTTCAACATCGGCATTGAGATCTACAAGGCACTCAACAGTGTGGGTGTGCTCCTCGAGCCCACAGATGAGGGTTTTCTCATAACATTCTTCGGTGTGGATGTGTCCCTCAGACTCCTCAAGCTCGCAGACCAGAACCAGCTGAGTTTCATAGCAGGATTCGTCGTGAGTATGTCCCAAAGACTCTTCAAGACCGCATACGAGGTTGCCCTCTTCGTCATAGCAAGTATCATCATGGATATGACCTTCCGATTCCTCCAGTGTGCAAATCAGAACCAGCTGCTCTTCATAGCATTCATCGGTATGTGAGTGACCCTCGGATTCTTCGAGCTCACAGATGAGGGTATATTCATAGCATTCTTCAGTGTGGGTATGCTCTTCATAGCCACAATAGGTTTCATTTGTCATTGTGATGCCTGTATAACGGAGCTGCCAATAGACGGTAATAGAGACAATTATAGCTAAAAGAAGCAAAACAGACCCGAGCACCAAACGCTCATGGCGTTCGTGCCTGAATCTGTCTATATAGCTATAAACAATATTCCTCATACCCCTGCATCCTTCCACAGCTGCTAAGTATTATGGTTCAAATCAAAGTAAAATAAAACACTGTTGTATCGCATTCCAAATCTCAGCGATACAACAGTGCAACGCCGGTCATCGAAAATACAAACGAGCTTACTTAACGCAAATCAAACATTCTTTACACGTTAATTTCACCCACCGCCATAATTATAACATACCGGTGCCAAAAATGCAACAACTTTTTGTAGAAAATTTCTAAAAAGTTTTCAACGTCCCAAAATTAGTTACCCCCCCGCCTCAGGAAAAATTAACCATATGATAAAGAATATCATGTTTTTCTCTTGACATATATTAAGCCTACATGTTATAATTTTCCCATCAAATATGATTAAAGTTGTGAGAAAGGGATGGCTTTAATCGGAAAGGTGAAAAAATATGAAACTAAAAAGAAGTATATCCGCACTCGTATTGATTGTCGCTATCATTACGGTTATGTCTTCCTGTTCTGTATCTGGAAGGAAAACAGTGACAACCCCAACAGACATCTACTCAGATGAAAGCTATGACATGAACATTGTCATCGATTTCACCGAGGAAACAAAGGAGATCAGCCCATACATCTACGGTGTTAACCAGTATGGCAATGAAGAAAGCCTCGACGCAGCGAATTTCACAGCAATACGTCAGGGCGGCAATCGTATGACAGCTTATAACTGGGAAACTAACGCCTCGAATGCCGGTGCAGACTGGTACCATTCATCTGACAGCAATCTTTCCGATTCAGACGAACCTGCAGACTGCGTGAGAACGCTTTCTGAAGAAGCCAAAGAGAACGGAATCACGTACAAGCTGACTACTTTACAGATGGCAGGATACGTTGCAGCCGACAAGAGCGGGCAAGTCTCAGTTGAAAACACTGCTCCGTCAGAAAGATTCAACGAGGTCATATTCCGTTCAGATGGCGAATTTCCTGATTCTCCTGACCTCACAGACGGCGTCGTCTATATGGACGAGTATGTCAACTACATTATAAATATGCTCGGCGATTCTACGAGCAAAACTGGCATACAAGGTTATAGCCTTGACAACGAGCCTGCACTATGGGCTGGAACTCATTCAAGAATTCATCCAGACCCTGTCACAATAGAAGAGCTTTGTTCGAAATCTGCTGAGCTCGCAGCGATTGTCAAGGAGCTCGATCCGAACGCTGAGATATTCGGTCCCGCACTCTACGGTTACACCGCATATGATCATCTTGCCGATGGCGATGACAGTACAGAATGGGAGGACTTAAAGGAAGAGAACGGCTATAACTGGTTTATAGATTGCTACTTAGACTACATGTGTCAGGCTTCGGAAGAAGCAGGAGTCCGGCTTCTTGATGTTTTAGACATCCACTATTATTCCGAATCAGCAGGAGTAAGTGCCGAGGACAGATTGCAGTCGGTTCGTACTCTTTATGAAGAAGGCTTCTCAGAGAACAGCTGGATCGGTCAGTGGTGCATGAACAATCTGCCACTTCTTCCGACTATTCAGGCATCTATTGATGAGTACTACCCCGGCACCAAGCTCGCCATTTCTGAATATAACTTTAATGGTGAAGACATAACAGGAACTATCGCTGAGGCTGAGGCACTTGGCTGCTTTGCAGATATGGGAGTATACCTTGCAACCATTTGGGGCGGAAATGAGTATCAGTTTGCAGCAATCAGGCTTTATACCAACTACGACGGCGAGGATTCGTCCTTCGGCGGCACTCTCATCAGCACAACAACAGATGATGTATCACTTTCCAGTGCATATGCAGCTGAAACTGATGACGGTCTGATAACTCTCATGATTACAAATAAAGATTCAAGCCTGAACGAAAATGCAGTTATCGACCTGACCTCATCCGAAACAGAATATATCGCCGCAGCTGTGTATGCCATCTATGGCGACAGCTCTGAGATTCAGCTTATAAACGTTGTCGAAAGTACAGATACAAACGTATTCAAGATAACTCTCCCGCCCTACTGTGCGGCGATGGTTGTTTTGAGCGATGATGTCAATGACTTTCCGAATATTATAGCTGACAGCGAATAACAGACTTCCTCAAATTTTTTCGCAAATACTTTGTAAGATTTCTTCCTCCATGAAGTCTTATAAGTAAGGTGGTGGCGAGCAGTGGAGTTTGAGGAGATATACAAGACCTATTTCGAATCGGTTTACAACTACATTCTGAGGCTTTCCGGAAATGCGCATATTGCCGAGGAAATAACGAGCGAGACTTTCTTCAAAGCGATGAAATCTATCGGAAAGTTCCGAGGCGAATGCGATATCCGAGTCTGGCTCTGTCAGATTGCGAAGAATTCTTATTATTCGTATCTGAAAAAGTCGAGAAGAACTGAGAGCATTGACGATGTGAATTTCCAGGACATAGTCGACCCAGAAGCTTTGCCCGAAGAATCGGCAAGTCGCAAGGACGACTTTCTCAGGGTAAGAAAAGCCCTGCACGACATTGCGGAGCCCTACAAGGAAGTTTTCATGTGGCGGGTGTTCGGCGAGCTTTCGTTCAAGGAAATAGGCGAAATCTACGGTAAAACCGATAACTGGGCATGTGTCACCTACCACCGGGCAAGAAAAATGATTCGTCTAAGAATGGAGGAAATGAACAATGGAGAATGATTGTAGTATAGTCAGAGACCTCCTGCCACTTTATTATGAGAATATGGTAAGTGAGGACACAGCTAAGTTTGTTGAAGAGCATCTTAAAAATTGCCCCGATTGTGCTTCCGAGCTCAAAAAAACGAAAGCTGAGAAGTGCATCTGCGAGACTTCTCTTGTCAAGAGAACCAGCGACGCCGAAGTTATAACTGGCGTGAAAAAGAAGATTCGTAAGAGGAAGTGGACAGCTGTAACAGTAATTGTTTCCTGCATTCTCCTTGTCTGCATACTGATTTATCAGTTCCCGGTTTACAGGCTTTTGATGGTCTGCGGCGCGTTATCCTACTATGACAGTGACGAGATTTCAATGCTCATTTCTATTGGAAGTCTGTCCGACAGAATCGAAGCGCAGTCGGTTCTCAGGCAGGCTGATGCGGCATTTCAGGACTGTAAGCATACGGATGCCGAATGTGATGAGCTTTATGGGCTTCTTTCAAGGTATGCTACACCAAGCGAACGTTCAGCATCATATGTGAACTATTCACTTGAACTATGGAGTGCGCACTTGGGCGACACCGAAGGATATATCTGGGTCTACTATTCCGAAGAAGCGATTGACTCAAACGGGGACACAGTCAGTGCCAGTTTGCGATGCGAAGCTCTATGGAAAGTAGAGAAAAGCGAAGACGGAGTATGGGAAGTTGTGAGTATAAGAGAACACCCATAACAATTTAAATAGAAAGGAAAATTACAATGGATATGAAAAAGATAGCCGCAGCCGGCTCGGCTAAGGCGAAGATGATTTATCATGAAGATCCAGAAGCGTTGCATATCGGGACGTTGGCAGATCATGCCTGGTTTGCGCCATTTGCTAAGGGCGAGAACCCGTTTGAGACGAAAGACCACTCGAGCAGAGTTGAAATGCTAAATGGCGAATGGGATTTCAAGTATTACAGTAGCATTATTGATCTCGAAGACAACTTCACGGAGACGGAATTTAGTGCTAAGATTCACGTTCCGTCAAACTGGCAGCTTCATGGGTACGACAAGGCTCAGTACACTAACGTCAACTACCCTATCCCCTATGATCCGCCTTATGTGCCGGATGATGACCCTGTGGGAATTTACCGCAGAACTTACGAATACAAGCTCGACGGCACGAGAAGAATTCTCACTTTTGAAGGCGTTGACAGCTGTCTTTATCTCTACATAAACGGCAAATTCGTCGGCTACACTCAGGTTTCGCATGCTTTCTCGGAATTCGACGTTACCGATTACTTGAAAGATGGAGAAAACACTATCGTATGCGCTGTTCTGAAATGGTGCGACGGTACATACCTCGAAGACCAAGATAAGTTCAGATTGTCGGGCATTTTCAGGGATGTATATATTGTTTCCCGTCCTGAAAAAAGAATTGAGGATTACAGAATCACAGCTGACATGCACGGCAACTTTGCAATTACCGTCAAGGGCTCTGATGTGAAAATCACTCTTTCAGATCCTGACGGAAATGAATTGTTTGTGGCTGATGTCCTGGATGGAGAAAAGTTTGAGTGTAAAGTGCCAGATGTGAAGCTTTGGTCTGCTGAGGTGCCAAATCTTTACAACCTTGTTATCGAAGCTGATGGTGAGGTTATTGGCGAGAAGGTCGGGTTCAGAAGTATTTACATCGAAAATGGCGTCGCTAAGTTCAACGGAAGAGCTATCAAGATTCATGGCGTTAACCGTCATGACAGCTATCCCGATACCGGATATTACGCAAGTGAAGAAAATATGCGCATGGATCTCGAGCTGATGAAGAGGCACAATGTCAATGCCATAAGAACCTCGCACTATCCGAACGCTCCCCTATTCTACCGACTTTGCGATGAATACGGATTTTATGTTATTGCTGAGGCTGATATCGAGACGCACGGATGCGTCATGGTATACAATGATCTCAAATGGAGTGCCGAAGATACATACTTGGGAATTTCGCTTCTGGCAGTGATGGAAAGCTACAACAAAGCGTTTGTTGACAGAGAACAGAAGCTTGTATATCAGCACTACAATCACCCAGCTATAATTATGTGGTCACTAGGAAACGAAAGCGGCTGGGGCAAGAACTTTCTTGACGGCGCAAAGCTGATTAAGGCTAACGACTCAACACGACTTTTACACTATCAGAGCTTACATTGCCTTGATGGTTCGCCTACTGATATTCTCGATGTTGTGTCACAGATGTACTACTCTCCCGATGGAATCAAGTGGTTCCTCAAAAACGAGAACGAAAAGCGTCCGTTTATTCAGTGCGAATACAGCCACGCTATGGGCAACGGAAACGGCGACCTGGAGGATTACCGTGAGCTTTATAACTCAAACGAACGGCTCATGGGAGGACTTATCTGGGAATGGTGCGACCATGCGCTGATTCAGGGCATTGCAGAGAACGGCAAGGTCAAATATGGCTACGGAGGAGATTTCGGCGAGCTTCACAATGACGGGAACTTCTGTGTTGATGGGCTCACCTATCCCGACAGGACGCCGCACATCGGGCTTCTTGAAGCAAAGCAGGCTTACAGACCCGTAATTGTCACTAAAGGTAGCGAAGCCGGAAGCTTTGTTTTCACGAATAAGCTTCTGTTTGTCGATGCGGATGGGGTTCTCGGCTGCAGGTTTGAGATCACTGATACGGGAAAGATTATCGCTTCGGGAGATGTCAACTATTCACTGCCGGCAGGTGGTGAGACTGTTGTTAAGGTTCCGGAAGCTGAGAATGTCGGCGGAGAAAGCGTTTACATCAGGTTTATATTTACTTCGAATGACGGATATGAAGTCTGCTTCGAGCAGATTAAGCTTTGCGAAAATCACGCTTTGAAGCCTGTTATCTGCGAGAGCTCCCCCACTCTTATTGAAACGCCGCTTGAATTTACTGTTCATGCTGGCAACAAGACAGTGAGATTTGACCGCAGGCACGGCGCTATCACTTCTATAGAAACTGGTGGAAAGAACATACTTGACAAGCCGGTTGAGTGGAACTTCTTCAGAGCGCCTACTGACAATGACACTATGAGAGGAGATTGGTACCAGGCACACCTTCACGACTATGTCACGAAGGTTTATGAGAGCTCTGCTGAAGTTATCAATAACAGCGTTATTATCAGACTTTCACACTCGTTTGGGTGGAGCATTCATCAGCCGTTCTGCGTCGCTACTTCCGAAATAAGAATTTACGGAAACGGCGACATCAGCATCACTACCGACGGCAAGATGAGTAACAAGGTTCCATTCCTGCCGAGATTCGGGCTAAGGATGTTCCTTGACCAGAGCTTAGACAAGGTCAGATACTACGGCTATGGTCCCTATGAAAGCTATATCGACAAGCACCATGCTTCCTATATGGGAGAGTTTGTGGCAAACATTTCTGACATGCACGAGGACTATATCAGACCGCAGGAGAATTCTTCTCACTGTGGCTGCCTGTTCTCCGAAATCTCGGACGGCGAGAATGTACTGAGGGTTGAGGCGAAGGAACCGTTCTCGTTCAACGCTTCAGTCTACACCCAGGAGGAGCTCGCCTATAAGAAGCACAATTATGAGCTCGAGAAGTCTGGAAGCAGCATCTTCTGCATCGACAGCGGAATGGCGGGAGTTGGAACCAACAGCTGCGGTCCGGAGCTAGACCGGAAATATCGCATCGGTCTTCCTGATGTTCACCTTGAGTTTACTATCAGCCTGAAATAATCGAATATGGATAATAAAAATCGGTCTGAGTTAGTTCCAGACCGATTATTTTTATGCTTTTTTAACGTAGGTATTGCCCGTCATCGCCTCGAAGCTCGTTCTGACAGACCCTTCAGAAATATCACAGTGAAGAAGGTAAAGCGGGACCAAAGTCAGCATCTCATCAAGAAGCTCAAGAGTTTTGCCAGCAAAAGGCTCTTCCCGGGAAATATAAACCTGATGGAAAAGCCGCTCAAGGCAATCCTCCGGAGAAATCCCCGTGATATAGTTCCCTCCACGCTCTAAAAAGCAAAGACCATCAAGCTTGACGCTTCGGTTCTTTTGCCATTTCTCTTTGCCAGCCCAGGGAGTTCCGTAAACCGTCACGGTTCCGTCTTCAACCGAAAGAATTGGCTTGTCGCCGTTGACTATGTCTATTCGATCCGAAAGATACTTCTTCCACAGCGAGATGTGGGTAGTCTTGCCGGTGCCGCTCGGGGCAGTGAAAAGATAACCCTTATCGTCGCAGGAAATACAGGCGCCGTGCATAAGAAAGCGATTGTACTTTGGGAGTATGTCCGAAATCTTTCGCAGAGCTGCAAGCGTTTCGAGATACTCCATGCTATAGCTCCCCGTCTGACCGACGGCTTTCATTCCGTCATGCTCTGCCGCTATCTCTTCTTCCGTCCAGCTGACAGAGAAGTCGGGTTCGCCTTGGGAAAGATACTCCCCGAAAAAGCTCCGAAGATGTGAGTAGTGCGCCTCAACGCCTATCGTCAGCCCGGCTATGCGGACGCAAAACTTATCCGCCATTAATAGTAGTCGGTCCAGCCGATGTCAGTGCTGTCAGTCTTCTTGTCCGAGTCGGAGCTGCTGTCGGAATCGGTGTCGGAACCGGAATCAGAGCCGGTGTCGCCGCTCGAATCATCAGAGCTGCCGCTGTCGCCGGATGATGTGCTTCCTCCCGATGAGCTGCTTCCCGTGTTGCCGGTGATCCAGACGGTGCCGGATGATGTGCTGTTAGATGTTACGGTTGAACTGGTACCCGAAGTTGAGCCCGAAGCAGCATCCGAAGTGCTCTCCGACTCTTCAAGAACAACTGCTACGTCATCATCGTCGATAACGACATCTGCACTCTCGAAGTCCTCGTCAGTGAAAGCAACAACGTTGTCGCCGGTTTCGGTTTCGACGTGAGGAGTTTCGGTGTCGACAGGGTTTTCAGCAACCACCGCCACCGGAGCCTCAACGCTCGCAGTCTCTTCAGCCTCTTCCACTTCATCCGAGCTTTCAACCTCAGAAGCCTCTTCATCAGCAACCTCCGAAGCCTCCTCAGTCACCTGAGCCTCAGAAGAACTTTCGCCCTCCTCCGACTCACTGATCTCCTGACAACCAACCGCCAGAACCATCATCGAAAGAGCCATCAAAAGCCCCAAAACCCGCACCCAAATCTTTTTTCTCAACATTTTCTCTCCTCTCCTTATTCTCCACAAAAAGGAGATGCCGGAGTCTCCAACATCTCCCTTTTTGGGTTTGACTGTTAAAACCTAACAACTAATAATCGCCAGTCCAGCCTGTATGGTCATCTTTTACATATCCACCGCTATTTCCAGTGTTGCAGAAAGCGGTATCATTTGCGAAGAAAACAATTTCCATGACAGGTTTTTGATATGCCATTGTCACGATGCCATCTTCCATAGACAACACATTATGAAGCAAAGGATACTTCGTTGTCCGGCTGTTTCGTTCCGGTATATTGTGAACTTGAAGAATCTGTGAATACATCAGACAAATCAAACATCAATACCTCCATAACATGGACTTCGTAGTCTGATTTCATGGTAAAGCTCTCCTTTCGCTATCAGCCACTAATTAGAATCTGACGGAATTGCAGAGATAATATTACTAGCAAATTCCTTATCTGAAGAATCTTCTGAATTAGCGATTGTATATGCAATTTCGTAAACACTCCTCGAATCATAAGACGCTTCACTAGCTGTTACCGTTGTTCCATCTGCGGTGACATATGTAACGGTCAAAGCAGAATAAATAGTAGCCTTGTAGCTTGCAGCCGGAATATTACTTATGAGAAGGTTTGAGCGGAATGCCTTCAAACCAGTTTCGTAGGTATTCTTTGCATCACTCCAATAGTAACCATCCTTGGTGCCAGCGACTGTTGTACCATCCTTAGACCACTTCCACTGCCAAGAATAAGTGGTATCACAACCGCTCGGAAGAACGATGTCGTAACCGAATCTCAAGCTAGTGTAGCTGTAAACAGGATCATTATTTTCGTCAACAATGTCAGTCTTAAGAGATCCACCAAGGAAGTTGATGACACCAGCTTCTGAGCTATCACCGCTAAGCGTTACAAACTTCGCATAAGCTTCGCCGGAAGTTGTGGTGTAAACCGAGCTATATTCATCATCTGAATACCAACCCGCGAAGATGGTGTTGCTGTCTTCGATGGACGGATAAGCCCAATCAGAAGCAGTTGCACTCTTCTTGTAGTACTCTACGAGGTAGGTGCCGCTGAGATCCCAGTAAGTGCCAGATACGTAAGTATCAGATGTAACATCTGCATCGCAGACATATCCTACACCATAGCTGTAAATCTTCGCACCCTTGGCAGCAGATGAGATGATGCCATTTGAACCAGTTGCAGAAGTCCAGTTAGGAGACCAAGTGCCTAAGGTGCTCCACATATCATTCCAAACATCAAGAACGATGAATGTCGAGCTTGCGCCAAGAGTGATCTTGCCGCCTTCGTGTCCAAGCAAGCCTGAGCCAGAAGCAGAAGTTGTGTAACCAAGATCTCTTATGTCAAGAGTTCCCTCTACTGCGATGACACCGTTGTTGGTGACGAGACCGCCGGTTGAAGCAGTATCCTTGATAACAACTGTTGTGCCGGAGGCAACGGTCAGGGTGATTCCACTGTAGATGGTGAGGTTCTTGCCAGCGAGGTCGATGGTGACTGTGCCGGTGACATCAGCAGTTGCATCTGCTGTAACTGTTGCATTAGCTACCAAGGTGATGGTGTCGCCGGCAGATGCAGCGGTGAGAGCCTTCTTGAGGGTGACGTACTCAGTAGTGTCGATCTTGGCGACTGTTGTGCCTTCGACTACAGTGTAGTAGCCGTTGTCATCAGTGGTTGTGCCAGGTACATAAGAACCTCCGCACAAGTCTTCGCTGACGATGGATGAGAACGAACCGCCGGTGATGGAAACGCCTGAAACATCCCAATCAACATAAGCGTTGCTTGTAAGAGCGTAAGCCTGTACTGCATCAACACCAGTAGCAGAAATAACTGTACCGCCGGAAATCTCAACGGATTCGTAAGAAACTGTGCCGCCACTCTGAGTATTTCCGTAGCCTTTTCTGTTAATGATCGAAATTGCAGCACCGTCAGCAATAGCACCGTCGCCGGTCTTATTGCCAACACTGTTAGCGTTGTCTGAAACTTCACTTGCTGTAGCAGTAGCCTTTATAGTACCGCCAGAAACGGTCAGCGAACCTGCCATGAGCTGAATACCAGCGTAAACACCAGTTATCTCAGTACTATCGCCAGAGACTGAAATGTCACCCATCTCAGGATGGTAGATAGCAACAAAGCCGCTAGAAATCTTGCCGCCGGTAATTGTTACCTCCGAGTAAGAAGCAGAACCGTTGCCAGATAAGCCGTAGGTTTCACCAGAGATTGTACCACCAGAAATGTTAAGAGTCGTGGGATTATCGCTGTCGCCGTTACCAATGTAGATAATACCAGCAGAGCCACCATTTTCACCACTGTTAGTAGCTGTGATAGTAGCATTGTCTGAAACTGAAGCAGTTGTACCAGCACAGAGTTCTATACCGTAAGTCCAGCCATTAGCTTCTTCACCGTTCACTGTAATAGTTGAATTTCCGGAAACATTAACTTCAGCGTCATAATAGTAGTAGTATGCAAATACGCCTATATCGGTAGAAGTAATATTTCCATTTGTTATATTAACAGTAGCTGCTGAATTATAAGCAAGAGCGTTGATGCCAGTTGAAGCACTTATAGTGCCACCACTAACATTTACTGTGCCGCCCTGAATCTTAATGCCAGTACCACTTGTGCAAACTACAGAACCACCTGATACATTAACTGTACCATTGTTCATGAAAATACCAAAATCAGAAGTCCCAGTTACTGTACCGCCTTCAACGGTTACAGTACCTGTACTTGCAGAGATGCCTCTTGAAGTGCCAGTTACTGAGCCACTCTTGACTTCGGTTGAACCGCTAACCTGATATACGCCATAAGTAGTACCAGAAACTGCACCGCCATTCACCACCAAGCTTGAACTATCGCCGCTAATGTAAACACCACGATAGCCCTTAACAGTACCGCTAACAACTTTAACTGTGCCGCCGGCTATCTGAATACCATAGCCAACATAAGTACCTTCACTTGTTGAGTAAGTCGCACCGTCAATGTATCCGTTTGCTCCCTCGCTCGTATCCTGAACAGTTAATTCACTGTCAGTAGAAACAAGAAGCAATGCTGCAGTCTTATTAGTATCAGGATCACGTTCAATACTATGACCATTCAATTCCAAAACTACTGTACCAGTGACCTCAACCTGAGCTTCAAGCTTGATGTCGCTCAGCACCGTCACCGTCTCGCCGCTTGCTGCGGAGGAGATGGCGGAGGAGAGGGAGGTGTAGTAGACGGAATCAATCTTAGCGACGGCAGATGATGCCAACGTTTCAGCCTCACCTACTGTGTAGGGATAAGTCTCGTCGGAGGTGACTAAGACGGCGTAGCCGGAGGCTAAGAAGTCGCTGCTCGGAGCGGAGGTGAAGTTGCCGCCCTTAATCTCAAGGGTTGAACCGGAGACCTTATAGAACGGAGATGTACCATCATTGATGATGAAGTTACCACCGGTGATTGTGGTTACTGCACTTGAAGCATTATCACCATTGTTGTTGACAAGAAGACCAGCAGTATTTTCATAAGTGCCGCCTTCAATTATCAACGTGCCTCCACGGTTCTTCACAGTTCCATAAGGCGAACTAGCTGCACCAGTTACCATACCAGTCTTAGCTGTACTTGTATCAACAATCGTGAGAGTGTCGTTAGACTGAACGGTGATTGTAGCAGAAGCTGTACCTGTAGAGGTTAACGTGTGTCCGTTAAGGTCAAGCTCAAACTTTCTACATGTTGTTGTTGTAAAACTACTAGTATCAAAAGTACTATTGCGGATTGTGTAATCGCTGTACATCTTGATGTAGTAGCGATTAATATCCGTGTACTCTGTGGTATCGATTCCGTTTACACCATTCCAAGCATTCGAAATGGTGCTGACATATCCAACAGGAGTATAAGTTCCGCCAGAAGTAACAATACCAAACTCAAAGGCATAATCGCCAACGGTGTACTTATAGTCATACTCGGTATTGTAACCGTCGTCAACGGTCTCTTTGTCGTCAATACTAACTAAATTCTTTCCAGCAACAAGAATCTTAGAATCAATACCGTCAGTGAAGTAACCTCCTGAAACAGTAAATGTGCTTTGTTGTGTCGAAAGAGTACCATAGAAATATCCGCCGTTAATAGTAACAGTTCCACTGCTCACAGCGCTACCACCGGCAACACATATCGACTTTTCATCATTAGTTGAATAACCTACGAACAAGCCACCATTGATAACAGTGTCACCAATATCATTCTTGATTGCAACAGCAGTCTTTCCATAGAATGCACCGTTGTCAATCGTAACGACAATGTCATTCTGATTATAAGTGCTCTGAGACTGTACCAAGACAGCGTTTGTTGCACCAGTCCAGACATATCCCTTTGTGTCAATCGTTACAGAGCCGCTTATTGCCCAAAGTGCTTTCGTTCCAGTAGAAGTAACTACACCTGTTTCCGTGCTAGAGTTAGTTACCTTCAAAGTGGATGAACCAGTCACGAGAATAGCTGTATTCTTTTCGGAGCTACAAGCATAAATGCTATATCCGTTCAGATCCAAAGAGATGTTCTTTTCGCTATCAACACGGAAGTAGTCATTAGCCTCAGAACTTTCAGAACCAACATCAGCTATCAGCTTAACAGTCTGACCGGTTGTAGCGTTGGTGGAAGCTGCATACAAGGTGTCATAAGTAGCCAAGCAGTTGCCGCTCGCATCATAAACCCCCGCAACGCCAGTCTCAACAGAGTAAGTTCCCTTAGTGCTGTCATAAACCGCCGCATAGCCGTCGGTGCAATATGCGGAGACGTCTCCAGAGAAAGTACCACCGGAAATAGTAACGGATTCACTTGCAGCTGCGGAAGAGCTGAGAAGAGTTGCTCCGCTTCCCGAAGTAAACGTACCACCACTTATTGAAATTGTTCCTGATGCGTTAGCAGCGGAATGACGGTCAATAACACTGTATCCACTTCCAGCAGTGAAAGTGCCTCCACTGATAGTAAGTGTTCCTGCGTTTACAGTGCCAGTAAACGCTGCATTCAGAACGACTGCATATTCAGACGTAAAATTACCATCTGTGATAGTTGCTACGTTAGCATTCATGATAGTTGCTTGAGTGGTATTGCTAAACGTGCCACCATAAACGTAAAGTATACCGCCGTCATCATTCTTAACAGTGTTCAAGCCACCAGTGAATGTGCCACCATTAATTGTTAACAAAGGATTCTGAGCGTTTGTATCACTAACATAACCACTTCTGGAGTTTGAGTCATAGTAATTGTAGTACCCATTCTCTATCATGGAAGAGAAGTTACCACTCTGAGTAACAGTGACACAAGAGTTAATCGTCATAGTGCCGTGGTTAACAATGTTATAGTAACTATTAGTGACGACACCTGTAGCAGTACTAGTGCCAGTCTCCTGCGAGCGTGTATAAGTACCACCATGCAAAGTTACCGTACCATTATTAAAGATAGCAGCCTTTCCATGGGTGACATTGTCAACAGTGCCTGTACCAGTAATGGTCAAAGTTGCGCCAAGAGCAACGGTGATTGTGTCACCAGAAGCGTTGGTAATATTATGACCATTCAAGTCAATAGTAATGTTCTGACTGCTTGCAATCGTGATGTCTTCGGTGACATCTGTTGACAAGGTGATCGTAGTTGCAGTAGTGCTTGCAGAATCGATTTGCGACTGAAGAGTTGTAGTCGAAGAACTGCTAGAGTCTTCCTCGATCTCTTCATTAGCTGCCGCAACAGGTTCGCTTGTTTCTTCAACAAGGTCTTCCGCAACTTCTTCAGCCTGTTCGTCACCCGAAGCATCGGCGTTTGCTTCTGTATCCTCCTCCCCGATAGATTCATCTGTCTCAGTGCCGGTACTGCCTGCGTCTTCGACTAGTGATGAGACATCATCATTAGCTTCGGTTGCAAACGCACCGGTTGGAAGGAGTGAGACGATCATTAAAACGCTTAGGATAATACACATAAGACGTTTCGCCATTAAAAATTCCTCCTTAGTATTAGCATAACTGGAATATAGAGCCTCGGTTATGCCGGATTTTTTGATCGGAGAAAGGGTTTTGCGTCTCCGAAATAGTTTCTGTGGTTAAGCTTTTGGCAAGCCCTCCCCCACGTATAAATATTATAATACACCCCCACAGAGTTGTCAAGACTTTTTTGTGGGGGAGAAGAAATTTTTGTGGGGAAGTGAAAAAAGCAACCCGAACGGATTGCCTTTTTATACAGTATTGCTGTTATTCTTTAGTTTTGACCATAAGAGCGACTGTTTCGACGTGGGCGGTTCTTGGGAACATGTCGAAGGGCTTGAATTTTTGAAGTTCATAGCCGGATTTTGCGAGTATTGCGAGATCCCTGGCGCAGGTGGCGGGGTTGCAGGAGATATAGACAAGCTTTTTAGGAGACATTTTCCCGATTGCCGATAGAGTTTCGGCGTCGCAGCCTCTTCTTGGAGGGTCGACGATGATAACATCAGGCTTTTCGCCACGCTGAATCAGCTTTTCAGCAACGGTTCCCGCATCGCCGGTGAGGAATTCGGCGTTATTGATGCCGTTCATTTTGGCATTTCTTCTGGCATTTTCGATTGCCGCCGGGACAATCTCAACTCCGATGAGCCGTCTGACGCTTTGCGCCATCGAAAGACCAACCGTGCCGATGCCGCAGTAAAGGTCAAGAAGCGTTTCAGAGCCATCAGGGTTGAGGAACTCTTTTGCCGCACGGTAAACGTTTTCGGCAGCCTCGGTGTTAACCTGGTAGAAGGAATGTGGAGAAATCTCGACAGTCACGCCGCACATTCTGTCCCGGATGGTTCCAGATCCGTAAAGGCAAATATCTTTACTGCCGAGAATAACGTTTGTGGCAGCAGAATTAATGTTGAGAAGAACAGTCATTATCCCCGGAAACCTATCAGTCAACTCAGTCGAAAGGCTGTCAAAGAGCCTTGTTTCCTTCGTACAGACAAGGCTGAGCATAATTTCGCCCGTGTGGAAGCCTCTTCTCAAGTAAATGTGCCGGAGGATTCCCATGCCTGTCTTCTCATCATAGACAGAGATATTATTTCGGTTGACATAATTTATAATAAAATTGCAGATTTCGGTGAATATTTCCGGCTGCAAAAGGCAGTCTCCAACTGGCACAACCCGGTGAGACCTGGGCGAAAAGAAGCCACAGTAAGCCCTTCCATCCGCCATAGAGACCGGAAGCTGAACCTTGTTGCGGTATCTGTTGGCTTTCGGGCTTCCTGCAATCGGCTCTGGCTCTTGTTCAAAGCCGCCAATTCTCCGGAAAGCGTCTCTTACAGACTGCTCTTTTGCCCTTAGCTCAGCGTCATAGGAAATATGGCGATAGACGCAGCCTCCGCAGGCGTGGACAAAGCAGTCAGGCTCGATTCTGTCCGGCGAAGCCCGGAGAAGCTTCTCAATCTTCGCATAAGCATAGGTCTTATTGACCTTGAGGATTCTGGCTGAAATTCTGTCTCCCACTGCAGCATCCGGGACAAAAATTGCCATGCCATCATGTCTGCCAATTCCGGAGCCGTCTGAGCTGAGAGAGTCAATACTCAGCTCGATTATATCATTTTTACTGAGCAACGCTGCCGCTCCCCTCTGACAGATATTTTCGGATAGTGTCAAAGCACCTGTTCAAGATTTCTGTATGTACAACTCCTGTTTTGTCGAAGGCAGTTGATTCGACTGTAAAGGTGAAATCCTTGTGGTTCTTTCTTTTGATGTAAGAGAAGAATTTGTCAAAGTCAACCCGACCATCGCCAATCGGAAGCACCCTAAGGTTGCTCCAATCCATATAGCCTCCGCCGTAGTCGTTGACGTGATAGTGCCTGATACTGTCCTGAAGCCAGGCGTTCTCGTCGTCATAAAGCTTCTCTTCCTGGCAGTGAAACGCCGCCATCTTGGTATCGAAGACGAACTCAGCGTCGGGATAAGTCTCATGAAGCTCATAGCATCTCTGCATCGGATTACTGACATTGCAGACGACGTTTTCAACAAGGAGTGCAAGACCATATTCGTCTGAAATTTCCCGCAAATATCTGTAACCGGCAAAATTGTTTTCTATGTGGCTGTCGGAAACAAGACCATTCCACAAATGCAAAACGAGCTTTTCAGCTCCGACGCCCTTGGCTATCTCGCAATTCAACCGGAAATTCCGCATTGCAGTGTTCAAATCTTCCCCATTGCCGCTGCTCAGGAGTTCACCGATGCTCTTTTCGCAGTGGATAACAGGAATATTGATTCCAATCTCATGTGTAAAGTCAATGAGCTTGCCATAGATGAGATACCAGTCAGGGTAAATCATAAGCTCAAAGCCATCGCACCCAAGCTTTGGAGCTATGTCCCTAAGAAGTGTATAATCTCTTCGGTTAGGTCGCCCGATCAGGGCACCTGTGGAGCAAAGAATTGGCATTCTCTCACCTCGTTATATCAAGCTAAGAAGCTTGCCGGCTTCCTGTTTTCTTGAAAGAACCGTATCGAAATGCTTGATGTATTCAAGCGGATATTTCGGATTGAAGAAGCGGTTGAGACGATCGCCGTCTCCCCGAGACAAAACAAGCTTTGTAGTTCCTCCCGCTCCCACAGACAAAATCGTCTGAACTTCCTCCATGATGTTGATGTTATATATCCCGGCATAGCCGTCAAGAGCCCAGCCTATATTCTCCTGATTGCCGAGCTGATTCTTCTGGCGATAGAGGTAATAGGGGCTGTAACCGGCGTTCATGAGCCTTTCTGTTGAATACTTAATCATCCTTTCGCAGAGCTCGCCGTCGCCGAGGCTTCGCCTTGCCATCAGCTCAGATGCACGCTTGATCGAAAGGGCATGAACAGTTATGTTCTCAGGTTCAAGATCCATCACTCCGTCAACAGACTTTGTAAAGCTGTCAAGCTTGTCGCCTGGAAGTCCGGCAATCAGGTCGACATTAATAGCTTTGAAGCCTTTAGACTTTGCAAGCTCATAGCTTGAAAGAAATTCGCTGACGGTGTGGCTTCTGCCGATGGCTTTCAGAACCTCTTCATTTAGCGTCTGAGGATTTATGCTGACTCTGTCGCCGCCATTAGCCTTGATAACGTCTAATTTTTCAGATGTGATAGTATCTGGTCTCCCGGCTTCAACGGTATATTCACGGATATGAGACAGATCAAACGAAGAAGTAATCTCACGCATTATTCTGTCTAAATCTTTCGCTTCTATCGACGTAGGAGTTCCTCCGCCAAAGTAAACAGTATCTAACGTCAAGCCTTTGTCCTTTACTAGTTCCCCTGTGAATGATATTTCTTCGCAAAGCTTTTCGACATATTCAGGCATCAGCTTTTTAAAGCTTCCGACAGTCTGAGAGATGAATGAGCAATATGTACACCTCGTCGGACAAAACGGAATATCAACATATAAGCTGAACGAACGCTCTGGCATAGCTGACACAACCGCATCCTGATTCTCAGCAGTCTTCCAACCTACCTTTATCTTTTCATCTGTCATAAGGTACCTGTCAGTAAGGTACTCAGATGACTCTTCAAAGTCGAAGCCTTTTGCCCTTAGCTTATTTATCAGCTTGACAGGTCGGACACCAGTCAGTATTCCCCACTCTGGCGAGATTCCGGTAAGAGTTCTCAGGCACAAGAAAAGAAGCTTTCCAAGCTGAAATTCGCATTCGTCATCAAAGTCCTCAGTGTCAAGAGGAAGTGTAAGACTCTCAGAAGCTACTTTCCCATCAAGTGTAACGTTGACCTTCAAAAGTTCGCCGATTCTTTCTACTAACGCAAAATTATCATCCGGTAGCTCTTTATTCTCTTCTGTATCCAAAAATATAAAGCCGAAGCTCTGTGCAGGGAAAAAGAGCTTGGAGACAGCTTCAAGCTCATACTTAAAATCATTTCCCGAAAAAACAAGTGTAAACATCTTACTGACCTCTGAGAGCACCTAAATAGGGATTTTCGATAAGTTCCGAATACAAGTCAGTCACTGGTCCATGTCCGGAGAAAACCCGCATGTTCTTGCCGTCAGCAAGCTTGTAGAGCTTATCTATCGAAGAAATTATGTCTCCGAAAGTGCTTCCTCCGATGTCAACTCTGCCAATGCTACCGGCAAAGAGAGTGTCGCCGGAGAATATGACATCATCGATGATAAACGAAACAGAGCCGTAGGTGTGACCTTTGGTAGACACGACTTTGAAAGTCATATCACCGAAAATAAGCTCATCGCCATCGGAAAAGCATTCGGCACCTTTACACGGGTAGAATGGAACAGAAAAATAATCAGCACGGCAAAGCTTAGAGCTTCGGAGCATCGGCTCATCTTCATGTGAGATATAAACCTTGCAACCGGTTTTCTCTTTGAGCTCCCCTGCTGCTGAGATATGATCGACGTGACCATGGGTCAGGAGAATTGCTTCGAGCTTGAGTTCTCCTAACCTATCCATAATTATATCAGGATAACATGGCGCATCAATCAGGACAGCAATGTTGCCAGAGCTGACTATATACGCATTGGTTGCAAAATCCCCCATGTCAGGGATTGTGATTATATCCATAGTATGCACCTACTTTGAGCTTCTTTCAACCGAGAATACTCCCTCAACCTTCTTGAGCCTGGTTATAACATTCTGGAGCTCTGCGGTTCCGGCTACACTAATAGTCAGCGTGATGCTTGCGTTGCCGTTTTTGAGGACCCTTGCTGTGGATTCATAGGTCATCGTTCTCGTTTCCTGCAAACAGGACATGATGTCAGCAAGAATTCCTATTCTATCATAACCGATTACATCAAGAACTACCTTGTAGTAATTGCTTGCTGTTTCATCCTTACCCGCCCAATGGACAGGAATCCAACGTTCGGGTTCGTTATCTTTCTGTGAGAGATAATTTATACAGTCGCATTTGTGGACAGAGACACCATGACCTCGAGTAATAAATCCGATAATATCGTCGCCCGGAAGCGGTGAACAGCACTGAGAGAGCTTGACGACGCAGTTGTCCATTCCATCAACAATGATACCGGAGCTCGGCTTCTTTCTTCCTGAGAACTGATCAGGGTTATTCTGATTGTCGTTATAGCTTGCAGTCTGGATGTACTTCTTCGTATACTCATCCTTGAGCCTCGGCATAATCTTCGACAGCGTGACGCCGCCATAGCCGATTGCTGCATAGAAATCATCAAGGGTTTCGCAGTTATGGCGCTTCATGTCAAGAGACAGGAAGTCTTCAAGCTCGCCCTCGGGAACTCTTATCAGATTACGTTTGAATTCACGCTCGAGCTCCTGTTTTCCTTCGGTGATATTTTCTTCTCTGCGTTCCTTTTTGAACCAGGAACGAATCTTGGACTTTGCCTCATTGGTCTGGCAGATGTTTAGCCAGGCTCTGTTGGGACCATGATTCGGATCCTTGGTGGTTATAATTTCGATTATCTCGCCGGTCTTTATCTGATAATCAAGAGGTACTAGCTTCTTGTCAGCCTTTGCCCCCGTCATCCGGTGTCCGACCTGAGTGTGTATAGCATACGCAAAGTCGATGACCGTAGCTCCAAGCGGCAAAGAAATAACATCACCCTTAGGAGTCATAGCGAATACATCCTCGGGAGCAAGGTCATCCTTGATAGCTCTGACTATATCCTCAACGTCATTTGATTCCTGCTGGCTGTCAAGAATTTGTCTGACCCAATTAAGGCGACCATCATACTTATATTTGCCCTTGACGCCTTCTTTGTATTTCCAGTGTGCAGCAATTCCATATTCTGCGGTGTGGTGCATCTCGTAGGTTCTTATCTGAACTTCGAAAGGTATTCCTTCCCTACCCATAACGGTTGTATGGAGACTCTGGTACATATTGGCTTTCGGAGTGGAAATATAGTCCTTGAACCTGTTTGGGATCGGCTGGAACATATCATGAACTATGCCAAGCACATAGTAACACTCGGTTACTGTGTTGACTATAACACGAACAGCATATTTGTCATATATCTCATCAAAGAGCTTTCCCTGCTCATAAACCTTCTTATAAATTCCATAGGCACTCTTGACTCTTCCCTCGATTGTCGGGAGAGGATTGAAGTCCTGCTCAAGCCTCTTGGCAAGACGCTTTTTGATCTGCTCGATAAAGGCTTCACGCTCAGGCTTTGATTTCTCAAGAAGCTGCTCTATTTCGTTGTAGGCAAAGGGGTCAAGGTATGAGAATGCTAAATCCTCAAGCTCCTCTTTCATCTGTCTGATTCCCAAACGGTTTGCAAGAGGGACGAATATGCTCATCGTTTCAAGGGATACGCTTCTCCTCTTTTCCTCACTGCGATAACCGAGTGTTCTCATGTTATGGAGTCTGTCAGCAAGCTTTATTATGATGACTCTTATGTCCTTCGACATTGAGAGAAGCATTTTTCGGATATTCTCCGCCTGCTGCTCCTCCTTTGAGTAGAGGGCGACCTGATTCAGCTTTGTAACACCGTCGACGAGGTTGGCGACATCCTCGCCAAATCTCTTTTTAAGCTCGCCGTAGGGAGTGCCGGTGTCTTCAATAACATCGTGGAGAAGTGCCGCACAGATGGTATCCGCATCCATGCCAAGTTCGACCAATATCTTTGCAACAGCTATCGGGTGGATGATGTATGGCTCTCCAGATTCACGAAACTGTCCTGCATGCTTTTCACGAGCAAGCTGATAAGCCTGCTCAATCTTTTCGATATTATAATTTTTATCGAGAGCAACTATTGAATCAATGAAGCCCTTATAAGCTTCATCCGCAATTCTTCCGTTCTCCTCAGCAGTTAAAACCACCTTTTTCGATGTTTCAACCTTTACTTCGGTTTTTATTTCTTTATCTACTTCTGCCATACTGTTCCCTCCTCACTTATTCTTGTGCATTTTCATATTCTTTAATCAGGCTGTCGAGACGATGAAGCGTCACGGAGCTTTCTATGTCCACCCTTGCTTTGGGTGAAGTCAATTCTATGTAGCCGTTTTCGGCTGTCCTTGAAAGTCCCGTCTCGCAGAAAGCGTCTACAGCAACTGACAGCTTAAAGCAGTTTATTCCGAGCCGACATGATAGGTTCGCAACAGCAAACGGTGCTTTTAGTCCGGAAGCGTATTTATATATGGAAACCAGCTCTTCACGGGACGGTCTACCTTTCTTGAGGATTTCTAATGGAAGCTCTTCACCCCGACGGAAGCTTTCATATGCGTCGTATGCTGCAAAATAGCTGTCCTGCCTGATTCCATGGAGACGATAATCTGTCACCGTTAATGTGAAGCTCTTTCTCCCATTATATTCGTTTATGGAAAGCGTTCCCATCAGGTCTACCTTATCGCCAGCCTGAATTCCTGCGGAAACGGTCTTTCGTCTGAACATCAGACAGCTGAGATGAACGCCGTCATAGGAAACTTCGAGCTTTGTGTGTTCGCCATTTTTAAGTGGAACAACCTTGAGAACCGCCGCTCCCGAAAGAGCAAACAGAGGTTCAGGATTACCAGCTCCGAAAGGCTCAATTCTTGCAAGGTCTGCTATATTTTTCTCAGTTATATCTGCTCCTCTGAGGAGCTTATCAGCGGTCAGCGTGAACCTCGGCATTGTCGGGAAATTCTCCTTGGCATAAGAAAGAATCATCTCTTTAAGTCTGGGAATATCCAATTCTTTGACAGTGAGACCTCCAGCGCATTCGTGCCCGCCATACTTAACTAATATCTCTTTACATGAATCAAAGCACTTGAAGATGTTGAAGCCCTGGATGCTTCTTGCAGAGCCGACAGCAAAGCCATTATCATCTATTGAAAGAATCACAACCGGTCTTTCGTACCTCTCAAGAAGCCTTGCCGCTACTATTCCGATTACTCCATGATGCCAACCCTTGCCGCTTAAAATAATAACTCTGTCATGGACGATGTCGGGATTTTCGGATATATAAGCGCCGATTTCGGAGATGATTTCTGCTTCGCACTGCTTTCTCTGATCATTGAGAGTGGTCAGTTTACGTGCGTTTTCAACCGCTTCGTTGCCCTCTGTTACGAGCATGTCTAAAGCAGTTAAAGCCGAACCGAAACGCCCTGCTGCGTTGATTCTGGGCGCCAGGAAATATGCCACCGACGAAGAATTTATACTATCACGGTTGATTCCGCTCTGCTCGATAAGGCTCACAAGACCTTCACGTTCGGTGTACTTAAGCTGTGCAAGACCCATATTTGCTATGGTTCTGTTTTCGGAAGTAAGCGGAACTATATCAGCTATTGTCCCTATTGCGCAGATGTCGGCATATTGTTCAACTATGAAATCGGCTCCACCCTCTTCAAGAGCACAAAGCAGCTTCAAAGCCACTCCGACGCCAGCGAAGTCTTTGAACTCGGATTTGCAATTCTCAAGATATGGGTCAACTAATGCTTCCGCTCTTGGAAGAGCTTCGGCAGGCTGGTGATGGTCAGTGACGACAAGCTTCATGCCAAGTTCATAAATATAGTCAGCTTCCCTGACGGCAGTTATGCCGTTGTCAACGGTTACGATGAGAGTTGCGCCGTTCTGGCGGATTTCGTCGATAGCTCTCAAATTCAACCCGTAGCCCTCACTCCGCTCAGGAATGTAGCAAAGAGTTTCGACTCCCATATTTATGAAATAATCATATAGGATTGCTGTTGAAGTGACTCCATCGCAATCATAATCGCCATAGACGCAGATTGTTTCGCCGTTTTCTATTGCCTGATTTATGGTCTCAACTGCCTTGTCCATGTCAGGAAGGAGATATGGGTCGCTGAGCTCAGTCCCATTGAAAAAAGCTTTTATATCATCAATGCTATTATATCCCCTTGCGGACATAATTTCAGCTGTGAGCTCGGAGAGGTCGGTCGAACTAAGAGTTTCTTTGACAGCATCTGTATTTATTTCTCTTACTTCCCATCTTTTCATTTTAGAGCCTTCTCCCATTCCGAAATTACTAGCGAATGGTGATATTATACCACTTCAAGCGACATATTTCAAGAACCCTGTGCACTATAAAGCCCTAATTTTCTTAAGAAAATACGCTTCCCTTTTCCAAGAGAAGCGTACTAATTCCGACTATTTGATTTTGTCTACAATTTTCTTCATGTACTCGGCATAAATCTGACCGATGAGCCTTGCACCCTTTTCTGTGGGATGAACGCCATCCTCTGCGAAGCTGACGGGATCATCTCCTATGAATGCAGAATTGAGAAGTCCATCGAGCGGAACATACACGTCTGCATACTCACGAGCAAGCTTTCTTATAACCTCGGTCTTCTTGTAGAGGTCTTCTCTGAAGTAGAGCTTGTCAGGAACAGGAATCAGAAACGGTTCCATAAGCATGATTCTTGCATGAGTTCTTTCTTTCATAGCATCAAGAATGGTTCTGTAGTTCTTCTCGAACTGTTCGTCACTCATCCAGTCTCTTTCACCTGCATGGCTCCATACATCATTGATGCCGATGAGAATTGAGCATATGTCCGGCTGAACCTCGACGAAATCGCTTTCGAGACGCTCAACAAGATTAGATGTCTGATCGCCGCCGATTGCGAGATCGACGAATTCAAATTCGACGTCCGGGCAAAGCTCCCTCAGCGCAGGTGCGGCATATCTCGGGTATCCCCAGCCGAGGTCGTGAATGTTTTCACGGTCTCTGCCCATGTCAGTGATGCTGTCACCTTGAAACAGTAGTTTAATCATATTAACTCCTCCAATATATTTTAGTGTTGGATTTAGCGTTATTGAAGCCGGTATTTTGTCAGATCCGGCAGCTCTGCAAGCGTCAGTGTGTAGTCACTCTGGTATGCCTTTATAAGCATGCTTTCCTCAGTGTAGGACTCGTTATAGCCTTTCCAGGTGTAGACGAAGTCGCCGCTCCATACTCCCCAGTAGAGCCAGTGAATATTATCCTGCTGAAGATTGTCTGGGTCGGGAATACAGCCGTTTTCGGAAAGAGCCACGAGCTTTGTTTCATCTGAGCACTTATAGGCTTCGATGAACGTTGCCGCCTGAGATGAATACTCATTTTCGCCAGGATAAATGTCCCAGGCGATTATGTCGACTACGTCATCTCCCGGATACCAGTCGGCATCCTGACCATTCCAGACCCAGATGAGGTTTGTGAGCTCGTATTCTTCTGTGAATATTTCGTACATAAGTCTGTAGAGCTTGATGTAGCTCTCAGCGGAGCAATCTCCCCACCAGAACCATGCTCCTGAGGCCTCGTGGAGTGGTCTCCAGAGAACAGGAACACCATAGTCTCTCAAGATCTGAAGCTTTGAAGCTATCTCGTGCATATCCTCAACCAAGAGGTTATAGAGTTCATCATCCTCGCCATTCATGGCTTTGTCAAGGTCGATTGTAGAATATTCGGTATAGAATGAATTGTACCAGGCTCCTGTGTCGGAAATGTAATCCTCAGGCGACTGCCAGTGCCAGCAAATCTGTACTATTCCACCACAGTTGACGTACCAGTCATAAGCACGTTCAACCGTTTCAGTTGAGGCGTTATTTGCCTGAGCTACCGGTGTGTAATTCATCATATCAAGACCTAAAACTGCGAATTCCTCACCTGTGATTGATGTGATCCATTCGTACTCTTCAGAATCTCTGCTTGCATCGGCGAACTGACCGGTCAAGGTATACTTGCCATAGATGTCGCAAAGGAAGTTATAGAGTCTTACAGTGTTGTCATCTGCGTTTTCGTTCGAAAGGGAGCAAGTGACGTTATAAACATCTTCGATATTTATATCTGATGCAGTGATGGTGAGGCAGTCATAATCGACCCAGCCCCAGCTTACGGTCATTGAAAACTCGTGAGTACCGGCGCTTAAGTAGATGTACTCAAGCGTGACATCGCAGACTTCGTTGGCTGTTGCACATTCTACAGAGCCTATATAGCTTCCGTCAAGATTGGCATAATTGGTTCTTCCGGCGTTTGCTGTGAGTGAAGAAACAGTCAGATTGTAGAAGCCGGAGCTTTCAATCATGAAGGACAATACCATCGAATCGCTGTCGGAATTAAGCCCGGTAACGCCCAAGCCGCCGGAGAAGAGCTCATTGCTCTTTACAGAGCAGTTTCCGCCTAAAGTAGCATCCTCGAATTCTAGGATCTGGTAATAGTCGCTCGGAGCATTGTTCTCGGTATAAGTGTTCTCACTTAAATCAAGCGATGTGTTGTACTCACTTCTTACGTCACCAAACGTAGCGTTCTCCATAACTGCTGTGCCGCAGGCTGTAGTACAAAGTATTACTGCGATAGTGAGCATACAAACTAAGCCTTGAAATAATTTTTTCATTGTCATTGTCCTTTCTTGACGGTAAACTTGACGTTATCAGTGCCGAATATCTTAATCAGCCCGGAGATGGTTTCAGAGCTGATGTTGATTGAGTTTGCGCCCTTGATGTCGGTGGACTTCTTTACATCTGAGAGATAGCCAATAAGTCTGCCGTCTCCCTTGTTTTTCTCGCAGAGGCTGCGAAGCCTAGAAATCTTGTCCTTGTCTGCGGATTCAAGCTTGAGGCAAAGAGGTCTTTTCTTTATCTCCTCAACATAATCATCCACATTCTGAATAGTGTCTACAAGAATCTTTGGAGTGTCTTCGTCTTTGATTGAAAGCTTACCGGTAATTGCAAGTCTTTCGCCGCTCCTCAGAAGAGCTTTCGCAGATTCGTAGATATTTGGGAAGACTATTATTTCTATCTCAGAGGTTGCATCCTCGACAACACAGAAAGCCATCGGAGAGCCACCCTTGGTATTGTGAACTCTCTTTGAGCGGAAGATTGCCATTATGCTCACTTCCTGCTTGTCCCTATACGTGGGAGGATTGTCCGAAACGCCATCTATTATCCTCTTTGCTGTGGTCATGCCAGAGGCTGTCATCCAGCAAGAATATGCTGCAAGCGGGTGACCGGAGATATAAATGCCAGTTGTTTCCTTTTCCATCTCAAGAAGCTCTGTGAGCGAATACTCCTCAACATACGGAAGCGTCAGCTCGGTTGAGGTCGTCTCCGCTGTTCCGAACAAATCTGTCTGACCGGCAATTCCCGCTCTTGTCTCATTTGATATGGCATTCACTATCATATCGTAACCCGAAAGCATCTGCCTGCGATTGGTTCCAAAGCAGTCGAATGCTCCGCACATTATCAGGCTTTCGATTGAGCGAGCAGTAACTTCAGAACCACGTGTCCTACGGATGAAGTCAACCAAAGACGTAAACCTGCCGTTTTTGTCACGCTCTTGCAGAATTGCATTAATTGCACTCTTACCAAGGCTTTTGACAGCCAATAAGCCATATCTGATTCCGTCCTCATTCGGAACGAAAATATCACGGCTCTGATTAATGTCCGGCGGAAGAATTTTTACTCCTTTTGATTCACATTCCGCTGAATACTCAGTTACCTTTGAAACATTGTCGAGCACACTTGTCAGAAGTGCCGACATGTACTCTTTAAAGTAATGGCGTTTTAGGTATGCCGTTTCGTATGCAACAGTTGCATAAGCAGCGGCGTGGGACTTATTGAAAGCGTAGGAAGCGAAGCTTGTCATCTCATCGAAAAGCTCGTTGGCTGCTTTTTCGGAAATGCCATTCGCAATGCATCCACAGCAGCTGACAGTTCCGTCAGGATTCTTTTCGCCATAGATGAACGCTTTTCTTTCGTTTTCGAGAACGTCATGCTTCTTTTTTGCCATTGCACGGCGGACTATATCCGCTCTGCCGTATGAGTAGCCGGCAAGGCTACGGAATATCTGCATTACCTGCTCCTGATAGACGATACAGCCGTAGGTTACGTCCAGTATCGGCTTGAGAAGAGGCGTTTTGTAGGTTACAAGATTCTTGTTGTGGCGATTTCTTATATAGGTCGGAATGGAATCCATCGGTCCTGGTCGGTAAAGAGAGATTACAGCTATCAGGTCTTCTATATCCTCAGGGACAAGACGCATTATTGTGCTTGTCATTCCCTGAGATTCAAACTGGAACACTCCGACGGTATCGCCATCTGAAAGCATTTTGTAAACCTCTTTGTCGTCAAGAGGAATCTTTTCTATGTCGAAATCCGGCTCGATTTTTCTTATCTCCCTCACTGCATCACGGATGACGGTGAGGTTCCGAAGACCGAGGAAGTCTATTTTCAGTATTCCAAGGCTTTCAAGAACGCCCATCGTGTACTGTGTCACAAGCTGACCGTCGTTTGTCATAAGCGGAACATAGTCGGAAACAGGTCCTGCAGTGATAACCACTCCCGCAGCATGCGTCGAACAGTGCCTTGGCATGCCCTCAACCTGCTCTGCCATATCGATAAGCTCTTTTACCTGAGGAGAGGAATTATAGAGCTCCCTGACCTCCTGGGAATTTTCTTTGACGCTGCTCAGAGTATCGCCGAACTGAATGGCTTTTGCAACCTTATCAATAACGCTGTATGGCGTTCCCATGATTCTTCCGCAATCTCTGACAGCATTTTTCGCCGCCATCGTTCCAAATGTGACTATCTGCGCCACATGGTCTTCGCCGTAGCGGCGCTTGACATAGTCGATAACGTCCTGTCTGCCCTCGATGCAGAAGTCTATATCAAAGTCTGGCATCGAGACTCTTTCAGGATTCAGAAATCTTTCGAAAAGAAGATTATATTTGATAGGATCAATTCCGGTTATTCCGATGCAGTAGGCGACAAGGCTTCCAGCTCCTGAGCCTCTGCCAGGTCCTACCGGGATTCCATGAGTTTTGGCGTAGTTTATGAAGTCCCAGACGATGAGATAGTAATTGACATAGCCCATTCCAGAAATAACCGAGAGCTCATAATCAAGCCTGGCTCTTATCTCGTCTGTAACATTGTCGCCGTAGCGTTTCTTAAGCCCGTCAAGGCTCATCTGCCGAAGAAATGCTTCGTTGTCAGTGACACCCTCTATTGAAAACGCCGGCAACTTGGTAACTCCGAATTCGAACTCGACGTTGCACTTTTTCGCTATTTCTGCGGTGTTATATACAGCCTCAGTATGCCCTGGAAACGCTGCAAGCATCTCTTCCTCTGATTTGATATAGAATTCATCGTTCGGGAAGCTCATGCCATCCGGATCATCGAGTGCGGTGTTGGTTGCAATTCTCATAAGCGCCTTCTGAGCCGGTGCGTCAGTGCGGTTTATATAGTGAGCATCATTTGTTGCGGCAAGCCTGACACCGGTCTCGTCGCTGAGCTTGAAGAGATACGGCAAAATATCCGTCTCGTCGGAAAAATCGTGATTCTGGACTTCAATGTAGTAGTCTTCACCGAAAAGTGCACGGTATCTGAGAACAGTCTTTTTTGCGTTGACATAGTCTCCGGCACTCAAAAGCCTCGGAACCTCGCCGGCAATACAGCCGGACAGACAAACAAGACCTTCATGGTATTTTTCCAGAAGCTCAAAATCAATTCTTGGCTTACGGTAAAAGCCTTCCGTGTAGGAAAGCGACGTCAGCTTACAGAGATTTTTATAGCCGGTTTCATTCTTACAAAGTATTATCAGGTGGTAGGGATTATCTATCTTCCCTGCCTTGTCGAATCTCGTTCTCGGAGCGACATACATTTCACAGCCGATTATAGGCTTGATTCCAGCTGCTTTTGCTATTTTATAGAACTCAACGGTAGCAAAAACATTGCCGTGGTCGGTCACAGCGACAGAATCCATCCCAAGCTCCTTGACACGGTCAACAAGTCTTTTAAGCCTGCATGCACCGTCAAGAAGCGAATATTCACTATGAACATGGAGATGGACAAAGTTTGCCATAGTTACCCTTCTTTAGATTTTACAATATTATCAGCAATTTCAATAAGTCTCTTGAATCTGTGATTGACTCCCGAGCGGGATAACGGCGGATTGAATTCAGCTGCAAGATCGCTCAGGGCATACTCGGGATATTTTAGCCTGAGAAGCGCAGCTTCCCGGAGCTCGTCCGAAAGCTGCGACAGCCCGTCGGGTGAATTCTCGATCACTTTTATAGCTTCAAGCTGCTTTCTTGCCGAAATGTTCTGACGCTCGAGATTTGCTGTGTCACAGTTGGTTGCCCGGTTGACACGATTTATAATGTCCTTATATACCTTGGTGTTCATCACTTCAAGGCTTGCGCTGGTCGCTCCTATTAGGGTGAGCATGTCCTCGATGTTTTCACTGTCCTTGAAGTACAGAATCTTCTGCTCACCACGGATGATGCGTTTCGCAACAAGACCAATATGCTTTTCCAAAAGCTCGCTGATGCCGCTGTAAAGACTGTCTGGAGCACTTTTTGGGATTGCTATTTCAAGGTGGTATTCTCTATGGGGATCAGTTACTCTGCCACAGCTTAAGAAAACCCCAGTCATGAATGAACCGAAATTCGAATCGAAGAGCTTGTCCGCCCTGGATAAAAGCTCATTGCAATCTAAGCCTGAAATATCGAGGCGGTTTAGGATCGCAACAATATCGCTGTTCTCAGAAATTGAGATTCTGTATTCCGGAAGCCTGCCTCTGTGGCGGAAAATCTCTTCACCCAGGTTGCTTTCTTTTGGAATCACGTGGCGAACAAGTCTTATAAACAGGTCTCTACTGATTTCACTGTCAGTTTTGTAGACAATTTCTTCGCTTGAATTCTCCCGAAGAAGAAGCATTCCAAGAAGGCATGCATCCGATTTTTTTCTTCCTGTTACCGACTCGGCGGCTTCAGATTTGACTTTATATACAAATGATTCTGTAGATTTCACTTTCATGATTTTGTCTCTAAGCTGCGATGATCCATCCTTACGCTAAACTTATCCTGCGTCAGAGCCTCCGACATTCTTCTTGCAAAGCTAACTGAGCGGTGTCTGCCGCCAGTGCAACCGAAGGCTATCACAAGCCGAGGCTTGCCCTCTTTCTCATACATAGGAATCATATAGCTCAAAAGGTCGTATATTTTCCTGAAAACTTCGTCTGATTCAGAAAAGCACATTACGTAATCATACACTTGACTATCAAGCCCTGTCTTGTTTTTAAGCTCGGGAACGTAGTATGGATTCGGAAGGCATCGCACATCAAATACTAAATCTGCATCCTTTGGGATTCCATACTTAAAGCCGAATGAGATGACGCTTATCGCCATTCTTGTGCCCTTGTCGGTGAAGAACTCAGCCATTTCTGCACGGAAATCGGCCATTCCGAAGTCGGTTGTGTCGATGTAGAAATCAGACATCTCCTTGGCTCTTTCGGTTTCCTCACGCTCGAGCGAGATGGCTTTATAAAGGTTTCCAAAAGCCTCTGCATCAAGTGGATGCTTGCGGCGGGTTTCCTTATATCTCTTGACTAAAGTATCATCATCTGCATCGAGATAAAGAACAGATAACTCGACATCAGGAGCTCTCAGCGCATTTACGCAATCCTCAAACTTTGAGAATAGCTCTCCCGAACGAATATCTACGGAGATTGCGACTTTAGTTATCAGCTTATCTGAACCGATTATAAATCTAGCAAAGCTCAGAAGCATTTCGGGAGGCATATTGTCGATACAGTAGTAGCCGATGTCCTCGAGATAGTTGATGGCACTCGACTTCCCTGCTCCCGACATTCCAGTTACAATGACGATTTTCATATTCTTCCTCCCATTTTTCGCCTATTCTTCTATAAGCTTGACTTCACACTCAAGGCTATATCCTGTTTTCTCCAATACAGTCTTCTTTATATGTGAAATCAGGGCAATAACATCAGTGGCAGTTGCACCTCCGGTGTTTATGACAAAATTTGCGTGCTTATCGGAAACCTTTGCGCTGCCTATAGAATAGCCTTTCAAACCGCTTTCTTCTATGACAAGCCCGGCATAGGTGCCTTCGGGACGTTTGAAGGTCGAGCCTGCGCTTGGATATTCAAGCGGCTGACGGGATTTGCGCCTCGCTATCAATTCATCCATTTTTGCCTTGATTGAAGCTTTGTCACCATAAGAAAGCCTGAACTTTGCCGAGACAATTATCTCGTCAGAACTGGTGAAGCGGGAGCTTCTATAGCCAAAATCGAGGGAATTGCCTGTATATGTTTTGATTTCACCCGACGGGGTTATGCAGGTCACTTCCGTTACAACATCCTTCATCTCTCCGCCATAGGCTCCAGCGTTCATGAAGACAGCTCCGCCGACTGTTCCAGGGATTCCATAGGCGAATTCAAGCCCTGTGAGCGAAGAATCAAGCGCTGTCTTACAAACTCTTACAAGCGAAGAGCCAGCGCAAGCAGTGATATATTCGCCGTCGATAGTTATTTCAGACATATCTGAACCGATTACAAATATTGCTCCTCTGTAGCCGTTATCCGAGAACAAGACATTTGAACCATTTCCGAGAATCATAAATCTGTCGGCTGCAGAAATAAATTCTCTGAGAGAATCTATGCTGTTCGGAAAAATCATTATATCGCATGGACCACCGATTCTGAATGTTGTATGATCCTTGAGTGGCTCGTTAATCAGAAATTTACAGCCGTATTTTAAGGATATTTCCTGCAATGCTTTTATGCTGTCTGGCATTACTTTGTCACCATTTCAAAAGTTATTATAGCTCGAGCTGAGGGTGCTTCTTAAGAATCCACTCTTTCACCTTTTCCCAGTCGCTGTTTAAGATAAGCTTTTCAGGGAAATCAACTTCCCTGAGAACTTTCTCAACTGTCGAAGTCTTTCCGACTGCATCCCAGAAATGGGCGTCGGTATCGACTACTATCGGGATTTCGTACTTTTTGCAGAGCTGAAGAATCGGCACAGAATTTTTGAGAGAACCCTTCTTTCTCATAAGCGAGCTTTCGTTTATCTCAACGAGCTTTTCATACTCCTTGAAGACTTTCAGGGTTCTTTCGTGCTCGAATGGGAAGAAGTCGGTTGTCGGGTGTCCGATAACATCAATATATGGGTTCTGGCAAAGCTTTATGTAGCCATCGGAAACGACCTTCGGGTCATCCAAAAGCTCTTCAAATGTATACTTATGGTACGATGCTACTACCCACTCCATCTTTTTAAGCAGGTCTTCGTGCATATCGACATCGCCGTTATAGTTATATATGTTTACCTCTGCGCCTTTAAGAACGGTAACGCCAAAAACAGTTCTCGGCAAAACTCGCATATTGGTAAAATGCCATTCGTGAGCAGTGTCGGGCATTACGCCGTAGTGGTCTGTCATTGCGATGGCTTTCAGCCCCAGATCCGCTGCCGCACGGCAGTTTTCGGTGATGGTTGAATAAGCATGATCGGAGGCTATTGTGTGCGTGTGAAGGTCAGCCTGAATAAGCATCAGAAATCCTCCCACTTGGAAACCGTTTCGATTCCTTCCATCTCAAGACCGAGGTTATTGAGAAGCTCCTGAGCGGCATTATAACCCATCTTCTTCTGGCGGTTGTTCATTGCAGCAACCTCTAAGATTACAGCCAAGTTACGTCCAGGTTTTACAGGGATTGTGATACAAGGGATATTAACTCCCAGGATGTCCATGCTCTCGGAATCGACACCCATTCTGTCATAGACCTTGTCGGGATCCCAGATTTCGAGCTTGACGACCAGGTCAATCTTTTCTGTCATCTTTACGGCACCCATACCAAAGAGTCTTCTTGCGTTGACTATTCCTATGCCTCTGAGCTCGATAAAGTGGCGGATGTTGTCGGGAGATGAGCCGACCAGGGAGATTGCCGATACTTTCTTTATCTCAACTGCATCGTCTGCAACGAGTCTGTGACCTCTCTTGACAAGCTCGATTGCGGTTTCGGATTTACCTACTCCGCTTTCGCCGACGATAAGAACGCCTTCGCCATAGATTTCGATGAGAACTCCGTGGCGGGTGATTCTCTGACCGAGCTGAGTATTTAGGTATGCAATTCCTCTTGACATAACCTCGGAAGTGTCGAGCTCAGATGAGAGAACAGGGACGCCATATTCTGTTGCCGCATCCATCATTTCCGGGAAAGGTTCATGTCCACGAGAAACGATTATAGCCGGGAACTTATACGAGAACAGCGTCATCAGAACTCTTTTTCTTTCATCTGATGCCAGTCCTTGGAGATACGCAAACTCGGTGTTTCCGCAAATCTGGATCTTCTCATTATTGAAATAAGCATAGAAGCCGGTGAGCTGAAGTCCAGGGCGGTTGATGTCGTTGCTTGAAATTAATATCTTCGACAGGTCTTTGGGAGTGTAGACCGTTTTGAGGTTTACTTCCTTTGCAAACTGCGCTAATGAAACTGTATACTTTTCTGCCATTGGTTTCTCCTTCCTATGCAAACATTAGTCTAATTTTATCTCGCCGTCTTCGAGCATATTTTGAACTGCCATAAGTATTCCTGCTTTGCCTGTGGGATATGTCAGCGCTCCCTGGAGCCAGGCGGCGTAAGGCTCTCTTATCGGAGCATCTGCTGAAAACTCAATCGATGCGCCCATTGTGAATGCTCCTGCTGCCATTATTACCGGGCTTTCATAGCCGGGAGTGGGAATTGCTTCAGGAATGAGGTAGCTGTCAATCGGTGCGCCCTTCTGCACTCCCTTTATGAATGACGTGAGTGTTTTCTCATTCTTGAGAAGAATAGAAGCGATTATATCCGCTCTTGGTTCTCCAGGCTTCGGAAGAGACTCATAACCCAACAGTCCCAAAAGCGTGCAGGCGAATTCAGATGTCTTGACCGCTGCGGCTGTTGCCTCAGGCGCCAGGAAGAAGCCAAGATACATCTCTCTGTTCTGATGGAGAGATGCGCCTACTTCCTTTCCCATTCCGACAACGGTCAGACGATAGCCACACTTCTCGACCAGGTCTTTTCTTCCTGCGATATATCCGCCGGTTGAAGCGATTCCACCGCCGGGATTCTTGATGAGTGAGCCCATTATGAGGTCAGCTCCGACCTCTGTCGGTTCTTTGGTGTCGACAAACTCGCCATAGCAATTATCGACCATTATGATTGCATTCGGATTACCCTTTTTGACTGCCTGAATCATCTTTTCGATGTCAGCGATTGTGTAAGAAGGTCTTGTCGAATAGCCTCTTGAACGCTGGATATAGGCTACTGTTGCGGTCTTTACTTTTTCAGTTATAGCATCCAGATCTGGCATGCCGTTCTCCAGAAGCTCTATTTCCTCATACTGGATTCCATAATCCATCAGTGAGCCGTTGCCCTTTTCACCACGCTTTCCGATGACCTCCTCGAGCGTGTCATACGGTGCTCCGCAGAGCATCAGAAGCTTGTCGCCAGGTCTTAAGACTCCGAAAAGTGCAGTCGAGAGCGCATGAGTGCCGTTTACAATAGTGTGTCTGACGAGCGCATCTTCGCAACCGAAAGCCGTTGCATAGACTTTGTCGAGAGTATCTCTTCCAACATCGTCATAGCCATAGCCGGTTGTGCCATGCAGGCATGTCTCGCTGACACCGTTCTTGATGAACGCTGAAAGCACCTTCATGCCGTTGTATTCCGCAATTCTGTCAATTCTTCTGAATGTTTCAGAGCACTGAGCTTCAGCCTCATCCGCAAGCTTAAGAATTCTTTCGTCAATGTTAAATAAGTTCTTCATAGTCTTTTCTTTCTTTCAATTTAAGTATATAGTCTTCGCCGAGCTCCTTGCAACCAAGGCGAAGGTAAAAATCTCTCATGGATTCGTCGGAGGCAAGATAGCATTCTATTCCCTCTTTTTTCAGTTCCTGAGAAACCAATCTTATGAGAGCGGAAGCATAGCCTTTACCTCTGTCTGCTTCCGGAGTTGCTATATCAGCAAGATATGCCCTGCCGTAGCTCTGGCATTTGACAGTCAGAACTGCCGAATGGTAACCGTAGATACGGACTATTCCCTTGTTCACTCGCCTCACCGTATCGGTGAGCCACAAACCATAGTTTGCATCCTGTCCTGAGAATACAGTATCGAAAACTGCTTCACACGGAAGCTCTCTTAAAAGCTCGCCGTCTTCGATTGCGTTTTCCTCTGCCACTGGAACAGAAAAGAAATATCTTTTCTCCTTACGATATTCATTCAGTCCTCGTCTTGGAATAAGAACTTCCGGCATTTCAACGATCATCGGATATTTGAACCGGATGAATTCAGCGGTTTCACGGATACAGCCTGACGAACTATGGGCATCATCCAGAAGATCAACTGTCAGAGAGCTGTTCATCGAGGCAAATATTCCAACTCGCTTGTTGCCTTTCAGTAGCTCATAGAATTCGCAGAAGTCATATTCGGTACCATAGGCAAGAATGTGAGACAAAATAATTCTCGAGTAGTGAGAATCCCTTAGGAGAAGCTTTGCATTGTCAAAGCTGTCAATTCGCCTTATCATTACTTGAGTCCGCTCACTATCGACTTAAAGTGTCTGCCTCTGACCTCAAAGTTAGGATACATGTCAAATGAAGCACATGCTGGAGACAAGGTTATGATGTCTCCGGGTGACGCACTCTTTCTTGCAAGCTCGACTGCCTCCTCCATTCCAGAAGCATGAAGAATTGTGAGTTCATTGGGGTTGTAGAAAGGCGTTTCTGTTACAGCTTTTTCAATCTTAGGAGCGGTCTGACCCATAAGAATCAGTGTCTTGACAAACTTGTTGACCGGCTCAGCAAGCGGTTCGAAAGGGATCTTCTTGTCATAGCCGCCTGCGATTACGATTATCTTCGTTCCGAAAGCCTTGAGACCGGCTATAACTCTTGTCGGGCTTGATGCTATCGAGTCGTTATAGTACTTGACACCATCAAGTTCACGAACAAATTCTATACGATGCTCAACTCCGCCGAAGTGTCGGGCAACACGGCAGATGGAGTCGATGGAAACGTCTCCCCAGACTGCGCTGATTGCTGCCAGATAATTCTCAATGTTGTGTTCGCCGGGAAGCTTGATTCTTTCAGCTGGAATAATCTTGACGGTCTTTCTTCCGTCGCAGTAGCAAAGGACTCTATCCGAATTCAAATACGCTCCGACTTTGACCGGCGCCAGCCTTGAGAAGCCGACTAAATTTCCTCTGACTCTCGAACCGAGCTTGACAGTTTCAGCATTATCCTGATTCAGGACAGCCTTTGAAAATGCGCTCTGGTGATCCAGGATATTGCACTTAGCGGAGATATACTCCTCCATCGTGCCATGAACGTCAAGGTGATTCGGAGAGATGTTGGTTATGACTGCGACATCTGGAGATTCACGCATTGAGATAAGCTGGAAGCTTGAAAGCTCCACTACTGCGAAATCGGTTTCAGATATGCTCTCGATTCTTGGGAGAAGCGCTTTTCCAATATTTCCGCCGAGCCAGACCTTGTAGCCCTCGGCTTTTAAGAATTCTGATATTATTGTAGTTGTGGTGGTCTTGCCGTCAGAGCCGGTTACTGCATAGATTTTGCATGGGCAAAGCTCGAAGAAGGATTCCATCTCGCTTGTGATTATAACCCCCGCCTGCCTCGCTTCAGCGAGCTTCGGATTGTTATAGTACATTCCGGGAGTTCTGTAGACTACGTCATAGTCGGTCAGGCTGTCAAGATAACTCTCACCCAACACAAACTTTACGCCCTTCTGGGAGAATTCCTGATGGAGCTCCTGATCATATTGATCTTTCGTTTTTTTGTCTAAAACAGTTACATCTATACCCTTTGAGAGAAAAAGCTTTATAAGTTCTGTATGGCTTACGCCAGTTCCGATAAAAGCTACTTTCATATCTTTAAGAGAATCAAAAAATCTCTGTGTCTTATTCATATATTCACGCCTTTCGATTTCTTTTGCTGAGGCTAGCACACAGTATGTCACTATACATTTTCAGCCTATAATATTATATAACATTTCCCTGCGCAATTCAATGCCTATTTTTGCGTGAACATGAAGATTTTTTTGGATTTCGGTCGGTTGATATTGATGTTGTCGAAAAAAGGCTAAAAAAATCCTATCATAATTGCAGAAATATTTATAATTTTATTATTGTAAACGGGCTGAATTTGCTATATAATGAAAAGTGGCATTATGGGGTATCATGCTGCCGAAAAAATTGTTTAAAACAAGGAGACAAAGATTGTAATTGAAAAATACTATCATCAGCATACGAAATGCTGTTGTCGAGTATGACGGGATTCAGGTGCTCAAAAGCATCAACCTCGACATAGTGGACAAGCAATTCGTAACACTCTTAGGTCCGTCAGGATGTGGAAAGACCACAACGCTCCGGATCATCGGTGGCTTTGCCGAAATGGCAAGCGGTGAGCTATTTTTTAACGGCGTGAAGATTAACAACCTCCCACCCCACAAGCGTGAGGTCAACACTGTCTTCCAGAAGTACGCACTTTTCCCCCATTTGAATATCTACGACAACATCGCTTTCGGTCTGAGGATCAAAAAGCTTCCTGAGAAAGAAATTGCGACTCGTGTCGGAGAGATGCTTGAGCTTGTGAACATGCAAGGCTTTGAGAAACGCTCGGTCAATTCACTTTCCGGCGGACAACAGCAAAGAATTGCCATCGCCAGAGCTCTCGTCAATCGCCCGAAGGTTTTACTTCTTGATGAACCACTGGGCGCATTGGATCTTAAGCTCCGAAAGGAAATGCAGATAGAGCTTAAGAGAATGCAGCGTGAACTTGAGATTACATTTATCTATGTCACACATGACCAGGAGGAAGCCCTCACCATGAGTGACACGGTTGTCGTAATGAGAGACGGCTGTATTCAGCAGATAGGCACGCCGCAGGACATCTATAACGAGCCTGCAAACGCCTTCGTTGCCGACTTCATCGGCGAATCAAACATCATAGACGGAATAATGAGACGTGACTTTCTGGTCGAGTTCGCCGGCAAGGAATTCTCCTGCGTTGATCAGGGCTTTGCCCCTGACGAGCTTGTCGACGTCGTCATAAGACCGGAAGACATCAAGGTTGTTCCGCAGTACCAGGGAGCTATCGTCGGTGTAGTTGAAAGCTGCATCTTCAAAGGCGTTCACTACGAAATAGGCGTCGACGCTCTCGGCTACAAATGGAAAATACACTCCACTCAGAGCGAGGAGGCAGGAGCGATTATCGGCATGAATGTTACTCCGATGGACATACATATCATGCACAAGTCAGAGGCATAAACCGATGAAGGTATCAAAGGTTTTCGCTGTACCATACGCTGTATGGGTCTTAATCTTCACGATAATTCCCCTGGGACTTGTAATCGGATTCGCTCTTACCGATTCTGACGGTGGCTTTACGCTTCAGAACCTGTTCGACATGTCGGACTATATGGCGGTTCTTTTCCGCTCAATACTCTTCGCCATAATCGCAACGGTCATCTGTCTTGTTTTAGCCTTTCCCGCAGCATACATCATCTCCCGAGCAAAGTCGTTTAATCAATCCTCGCTTATAGTTTTAATAATGGTCCCGATGTGGACAAACTTCATCTTAAGAACCTACGCATGGATGACACTTTTGGAATCAAACGGTCTTATCAACAAGTTTTTAGGGCTGTTTGGAATCGGTCCGTTGAACCTTATAAATAACGGCGGCGCAGTAATACTCGGCATGGTATACAATTATCTACCGTTTATGATTCTGCCGCTCTATTCGGTAATGGTCAAGATTGATTCAAGCGTTATCGAGGCAGCAAGAGACTTAGGCGCCAACAACTTCAACCTCGTAAGAAGGGTTATTTTGCCTCTTTCAATGCCCGGAATCAATTCTGGCATCATCGCTGTTTTTATCCCGAGCGTTTCGACATTCGTAATTTCCAGAATGCTCGGCGGAGGTACAAGCGACCTTATCGGCGACATAATCGAATCGCAGTTTTTGGGAACCTCCTATAACCCACACCTTGGCTCAGCTATGGCGTTGGTTCTTATGATAGTCGTAATTTTCCTTATGAGTCTCTTTAATCAGTTTGGCTCGGAAGAGGAGGCTATGCTATGAAAAAGTTCTCCAAGATATACATGTACGCCCTGTACCTGTTTCTGTACCTTCCGATTCTCGTTCTGATTGTATTCTCATTCAACGTTTCAAAATCCCGTTCCAACTGGACAGGTTTTACACTCGACTGGTATGTCAAGCTGTTCCACAATGAGACGATACTCACATCTCTTCGGAACACCGTTATAATTGCTCTTGCAGCATCGATTTTTGCAACAATCTTAGGAACCACTGCAGCTCTGGGCATCAACAGTATGAAAAAGACCTCGAAAACCGTTCTCATGAACCTGACATATATACCCGTTGTCAGCCCTGAGATCATAATGGGTGTCTCGCTCATGCTTCTATTCCAGATTTTCAGAACCTCGTTCGGTTTCCAGTTCGGATTTGCTTCTCTTATACTGTCGCACATCTCGTTTGACGTACCTTATGTCATCTACAGTGTTCTCCCGAAGCTGAGAGGCATGAATCCGAGCCTAGTGGAAGCCGCTCAGGATCTTGGATGCAACCAGCGTCAGGCGTTCTTCAAGGTTGTGATTCCGGAAATTATGCCCGGAATCTTCACCGGATTTCTGATGAGCGTCACCTACTCGATTGACGACTTCGTTGTCAGCTACTTCACATCCGGCACGAATGTGCAGACACTTTCCATCACAATCGAGTCGATGACAAGACTTAAGGTTTCGCCTGAGATCAATGCTCTGTCGGCAATTATATTCTTAGTCATCTGCATTATTCTCATAACGAAAAACATACTCGACAATCGCAAGCTGAGACGTGAACAGGAGCAGTTCCGTGCCGCTCAGAGGAAGGAGAGCATGGTATGAGAAAACTGTTTGCTTTTCTTACGGCATTTCTTGTTCTTGCGCTTTCACTTTGCGGATGCTCTTCGGGCAACGCTTACGGTGCATATTCTGAGCTCGACGAAGAGCTTCTTTCCGACTACGACTACACACGCTTCATGGGACAGGACGTGATACTCAACGTCGCAAACTGGGGCGAGTATATGTGTCTCAATGAGTCGGACATGCTCGACGTAAACGAAGCTTTTGAAGCACTCACAGGAATTGAGGTCAACTACACTACATTCGCCAGCAACGAAACCCTTTATTCAAAGATTCAGTCTGGCAGTGCAGAGTATGACATCATCGTTCCGAGCGACTACATGATTTCAAAGATGATAGATGAGGGGCTTGTCCAGAAACTCGACTTCGACAATATTCCGAATCTTGGGAACATAATGGAGACTTTTCTGTATCCTGAATATGATCCGACAAACGAGTACTCGGTTCCCTACTTATGGGGAATGGTCGTTATCATTTACAACACCTCGATGGTTGACGAGGAGATAACCTCCTGGGCGTCTCTCTGGGATGAAAGCTACTCCGGAAATATTCTCATGTTCAACAATCCCCGTGATGCCTTTGGCATCGCATTGACATACCTGGGGTACTCTCAGAACACCGAGGATGAGCTTGAGCTTCAGGAAGCGGCGCTTCTCCTGAAGGATCAGAAATCTCTGGTTCAGGCGTACGTAATGGACGAAATCTTTGACAAGACGGAAGGCGGTTCCGCCGCCATCGCTCCCTACTACTCCGGTGACGCTGTCACCATGATGGCTGAAAACGAAGACCTAACCTACTGCATTCCCATCGAGGGGACAAACCAGTTTGTCGATGCTATCTGCATTCCGACAACCGCTCAGAACAAAGAAGCGGCGGAGATGTATATAAACTTCCTCTGCGAAGCTGAGGTTGCTCTTGCCAACTGCGAATACACCGGCTATTCAACCCCGAATCAAGCGGCGTATGAGCTTTTGGACGACGACGTGAAAAACAATCCTCTGCAATATCCGTCGGATGAATATCTTACAGAGCATACAGAGGTGTTCGTGAATCTCTCCGAAGAGGCAAGCGAGCTTATGCAGACTCTCTGGAATCAGCTAAAGATTGACGGAACCAATCCATGGCTCGTTCCCATTTTCCTTATTGCCATGCTGGCTGCGACGGTATTTGTCAACGTCAGACGTGCAAGAAAAAAGCACTCCGATCATCTGTAGATAAAGTCTGCAGATCGAATCTGTAGATTTTAGAATAAAGCAACCCAACACACTATTATTCAAAATACAATATGGAGGCATGATTCAATGACAATGTTAAAAAAGACCTCGCAAATCTTCAACCCCGAGCTCAGTGTAGCTCCACTCGGTATTATCGCAATGGACAACGCCAAAGAGCTCGGAGAGAAGATCAATGATTATCTCGTGACTTGGGCAAGACAAGCCGGAAGAGACGTTGACACCTTCCTCATTCCGTCAAGCTGTCCAAGATTCCAGTCCGGCGACGCTAAGGGATTCATCTACGAGACAATCAGAGGTTACGACCTTTTCTTCGTATGCGATGTTGGAAACTACTCCTGCACATATCCCTATTTCGGATATGAAAACCGCAAATCCCCCGATGATCACTTCCAGGACTTAAAACGATTGATTCAGGCGGCGGGAGGAAAGGCGCACAGAGTCAATGTAATCATGCCGCTTCTCTACGGCGGCAGACAGCACAGGCGTAACGGCAGAGAATCTCTTGACGCTGCTTGCATGCTTCAGGAGCTCCAGAACATCGGAGTTGAGAATGTCCTCACGTTCGACGCCCATGACCCAAGAGTCATGAATGCTGTGCCTCTGATGGGATTTGACAATATAGTTCCATCGTATCAGGCTCTGAAGGCTCTCTTCAAGGCATTTCCGGACCTGATTGTCGACAAGGAGCATTTCATGATTGTATCACCCGATGAGGGCGGAATGAATCGGAATATGCACTATTCGTCTGAGCTTAAGGTTACGCTTGGAATGTTCTACAAGCGCAGAGACGTCAGCCAGGTTATCGACGGCGTCAACAAGATTGAAGCTCACGAATATCTAGGAAACGACGTCACCGGAATGGACATCTTCATTGCAGACGACATCATCTCCTCTGGAAAGTCTATGATTGAGGTTGCTTATGACCTCAAAAAGAGACACGCCAAGAGAATATTCACCTATGCGACCTACTGCATCTTCACCAAAGGCTACGACGAGATGGACAAGGCTCATCGTGATGGCGTCATCGACGGAGTATTCGGAACCAACCTGACCTATGCTCCAGAAGAACTTCTCAAGAAAGAGTGGTATCATGTCGTTGACTGTTCTAAGTATGTTTCCTACTTCATCACAGCACTCAACCATGACATGTCGGTAAGCTCGATTATCGATCCGCATGAGAAGATCCAAAGCCTTATCAAGGAGCATAGAGCAAAGTAATCAGGCATAAAGTATCTTGAATATATTTTAGAAAGGATGATTCTGATGCTGAAAGAATTCAATATAGGAAGTCTCACTTTCAACCCATTCGAGAGAATTGGCAACGACTGGTGCCTTATCTCGGCTGGAAATGAAAGTGGATTCAACACAATGACCGCCTCCTGGGGCGGAGTCGGAATACTCTGGGGCAAGGAAGTTGCAACCTGCTATATAAGACCTCAGAGATACACAAAGCAGTTTGTCGATGGAAACGAGTACTTCACTCTCAGTTTCTTCCCGGATGGCTACAAGAAAGCCCTCGGACTCTGCGGACGAGTTTCCGGAAGAGACCACGACAAGCCGAAGGAGGCTGGTATCACTCCACTATTCACTGACGGAACAGTCACGTTTGAAGAAGCAAATCTTGTCCTCGTATGCAGAAAGCTCTTTGCACAGAAATTCACAGAGGACTCGTTTATCGATAAAGACGTGCTCAAGAACAACTATCCGCAAATGGATCTTCACACGATGTATATTGGAGAAATAGTCAAGGCTTATAAGGCTGACTGAAATCAATTCTAAAACACAGCTCCCTATCATAAACTCATCTTAGGACGAGTTTCGGAAGGGAGCTTTATCATGCAGGAAAACAATTTTGGCGGGCTCGGTGAAGCGGAGGCTGAGAAAAGGCTACGTGAATACGGCTACAACCGCCTTAAGTCAAAAAACAAAAAGAACCCGGTCGGGATATTCCTGTCGCAATTCAAGGACATCATGGTCATGGTGCTCCTCGGTGCGACGGTTATCTCGGCTTTCATGGGCGAGATTTATGATGCCGTTACTATCATACTCATCGTTCTGATGAACGCTATTCTTGGATTTGTTCAGGAATACAGGACAGAACGAACGATGGAAGCACTTGAAAAGCTGACAGCACCAACTGCGAGGGTTATCAGGGATGGCAAAGAAAAGGTTATTGACGCTTCGCTTATAGTTCCGGATGACATAATTCTTATCGAAGCCGGAGACCAAGTACCGTGTGACGGAAGAATTCTCCGTTCTAACGGGCTCTGGTGCAACGAATCTATACTGACGGGCGAATCTGAGGCAATAAGAAAAGACGACTCAAACGATTCAGTTTTTATGGGAAGCTCGGTAACACGAGGCAACGCCGTTATACAATGCGAGCATACCGGTATGCAGACAAAAATGGGACAGGTTTCTTCACTTATTGACGAGGCTGGTTCTCAGGAAACGCCTCTTCAGAAAAAGCTCGGTTCTCTTGGAAAAACGCTTTGTCTGATATGTGCCGGCGTCTGCATCCTTGTTGTCATAGCTGGGATATTGCGAGGCGAGCCGATTTTTGACATGCTTATGACAGGCATAACTATTGCAATCGCTGCAATTCCGGAGGGTCTTCCAGCGGCTGTCACTATTGCTCTTGCTCTTGCTGTCAGACGAATGATGAAGAGAAATGCTCTTGTCAGGCGGCTTCACTCTGTAGAGACATTGAGCTGTGCAAATGTCATCTGCACCGACAAAACCGGCACCCTTACAGAAAATAAGATGAGTGTTACCAGGATAAGAACCGCTGACAAGGAATATGCCATTACAGACAATCCGGATGCTGATAACTGTCTGAAAGAGCTTTTCAGATGTTCGGTTCTTTGCAATAATGCCAGTGATGACGCCGGTGACCCTACGGAAGTTGCTCTCCTGGCTGCTGCAAAGAAGTTTGGAATTCTGAAAGGCGATCAGACAAGGCTCTCTGAAATTCCGTTTGACAGTGAAACCAAGCGGATGAGCGTTACTGTATCGGACAATAACGGCATAAGAACTTATTCAAAGGGCGCACCAGATGTAATTCTCAAAACCTGCCGCTTGATATATACTGAATCCGGTATTGCTCCGATGACAAGTGAGCGAAAGCGAGATTTATATCAGGTAGTTGATGACTATGCCAAGCAAGCACTTCGTGTCATGGCGTTTACCTTTACAGATGAGAAGACCGGCTACGAGGTTTTTCTGGGGCTTATGGGCATGCTTGATGCTCCGAGAGCGGAAGCTAAAAAGTCAGTAAACGAACTCCGGAGAGCCGGAATAAGGACAGTTATGATTACAGGAGACCACAAGCTTACTGCTGAAGCGGTTGCTAAGGAAGTCGGAATACTACGGCGTGGAGATCTGGTCATTTCAAAAGAGGAGCTCGACAAGCTTAGTGAGAGGGAACTCGACAAAGTAATTTCAAAAGTTGCTATTTTTGCGAGAGTTGACCCAAGCGATAAGTTAAGAATCGTCAGATCTTTCAAAAGGAAAGGCAATGTCGTCGCAATGACCGGTGACGGAGTCAACGATGCTCCTGCTGTCAAGGAGGCGGATATTGGAATCGCAATCGGAAAGAACGGCTCGGAGGCGTGCAAGCAAGCGGCTGACATGGTCCTTCTTGACGACAATCTATCGACCATCTGCGAAGCAGTAAAGCAAGGCAGAACGGTTTACATGAATATCCGCAAATTCGTAAGATACCTGATTTCCTGTAACATTGGCGAAGTTATGGTTATGTTCCTCTCAATCGTTCTCGGGATGCCGGTTGTTTTGCTTCCGACACAGATACTTCTTGTGAATCTGGTGACTGACGGACTTCCTGCAATGGCTCTGAGTCTTGAAAAGAGCGAGAAAGAGATACTCAGAATGAAGCCGTCAGAATTTTCCGGAAGCTTTTTCAGCGGAGGACTTCTCGGAAGGATTACGATAAGAGGAATTCTGATAGGGCTTTGCACACTCGGATGCTTTGCATACTCATTGTACTTAGGCTGTACTCTTGAGACTGCAAGAACCTGCGCATTAGTGACATTGATTGCAAGCCAGCTTATCCATGTTTTCGAGTGCAGAAGCGAGAGAAAATCGGTATTCAGGATGAATCCTTTTGAAAATCTATCACTGATACTGGCAGCGCTTGTTTCTGCAGGAGTAACTGCACTGTGCATCTATCTTCCGTTCTTATCTGTCGCTATGGAGACGACGCCGCTGATGCTGTCAGAGATGGTTTGGTCACTTCTTTTTGCAGCTGCAGTACCAATAGCTTCCGGACTGCTCGGGCTGATTACAAACCGTGAATAAAATAAAGAACCGCTTCCCTACTACTAAGGAAAGCGGTTTTATATTACGGAGCGAAGCTTCTCATCACTTCAAGCGCTGCCTTGATTCCATCGACTGCGGCGGACATTATTCCTCCGGCATATCCGGCACCTTCACCGCACGGAATAATATTCTCGGTTCCGATAGCACGCATATTTTCATCTCTTCTGATTCTCACCGGTGATGAGGTCCTTGTTTCGGGAGCAGTGAGAACGGCTCCCATGTCGCCGAAGCAATCCATTTCATGAGCGAATTTCGCAAGCCCTTCCTTCATCATTTTGCTGACGAACTCAGGGAAAAGCTTATTAAGATCGCTCTCGATCACTCCCGGCTTGTAGCTTGGCTCTACAGAACGGGTTGAGTAAGTTCCTATGAAATTTCCCACTGTCATTGCAGGAGCTGAGCTGCTGCTACTCATTAGATATGCTTTCTTCTCAATTTCTGAGGCAAACCTGACGCCGTCGAGCGCACCATGTCCGAAATCATCCGGAGTTACTGATACTACAACAGCAGCGTTTGCATTTTTGCCATCACGGCTATACATGCTCATTCCATTTGTGACTATGGTTCCCTTTTCGCTTGCTGACGCTACAACCATTCCTCCTGGGCACATGCAAAATGTATAGCATGCTCTGCCGTCTGGTCTCCTGTAGGACAGCTGATATTCGCCTTTCGGAAGAAGAGGGCTTCCGGCATAGTCGCCATACAGACTTCTGTCGACGCTTTCCTGGGTATGCTCGATTCTTGCACCGACGGAAAACGGCTTGGGCTCGAGTCTGATTCCACTGTCAAGAAGCATTTCGAATGTATCTCTTGCAGAGTGACCTATTGCCAGAATCAGTGCACTTGTCTCTATTTCGCCGGATGCTGTTGAAATTTTTGCTATTCGCTCACCTTCAAAAGCTATTCCGGTGAGTTCACTATGAAGCCTGACTTCACCGCCGTTTTCTATAATCCGGTTGCGGATATTCCTGACTATTTCCCTTAGATTATCAGTTCCAAGGTGCGGCTTGGCTGTCCTTAAAATGCTTTCTGGTGCGCCGAAATCTACAAATTTCTGTAGTACATATCGGCAAAGTGGATCGTTTATCCTGGTTGTGAGTTTGCCGTCGGAAAATGTTCCGGCTCCGCCCTCGCCGAACTGGACGTTAGTGTTCTCATCAAGCTCTCCTCCCGACCAGTACTCAGAAATCTTTGCAAGTCGCTCATCGACTGAGCCACCACGCTCCAGAACTATCGGCTTATAGCCGTATTCTGAAAGAATGAGTGCCGCAAACATTCCAGCTGGTCCGAAACCTGCAATTACAACTCTGCCATCGGATTTTCTCCCCGAAATTGTCGGCGAAAGCTCAAGCTCCTCAAAATATCTAACGTTCTGCCTCTTCGAAAGCTCACGCTCAAGCCTGTCAGAATCGAGCGAGAGAAGGACTGAGCTTACAAGGCGTATGCCATCACGTGTTCTTTCACGCTTTCTTGCATCCAAAGAGGTCTTGTATATCGATGCCGCAAGGACGTGACGTTTTCCGATGCCGGTTTCTTTCAGAGACGCTGCAATAATTTCGGCTTCGCTCACATCTAGCGGAGTTTTTATATTCATGACTATTATCGGCATATGTTTCCCCACTTTTACGCTCAAAAAATCGGGGCAAAAGCAGCTTTCACCCCGATAAATTGGTTTACACTTTATTCTGCTTATTCGGTCTCTGCTTCTGTTTCATCGGTTGTCTCGACGTTCTCGATGCTCACATATACTCTGTATTTACCATAGCTCCAGACGTTGTCGTAGCCGGGAACATAGATTGTAACGTCCATGATGGTATAGCTGACAGTTGTGTTTGCATAGTCGATCATGTCTATTTCGCCGACAACATCAGCTGAGCTTATCTGCTCCAGAACATCTTCGGGTCCTACCAGAATTACATTCTGAATCTGAGCCTGCTCGACGTTGACAGTCTTGTCCTCTGTGCCGTTTATTATATATATCTGCGAATTGCTCAAAGTCACTACCTTTTCAGCATAGCCATCAAGCTCAAAGGATACTGTGGCTGTATCTATTCCGGAAATGTTTTCATAATTGGCGTTTTTGTCAATCGAAACAGTAAACACGCTTCCGACTGTTATTTCGTTAACGGAAATATAACCTAACAGCAGGTCTTCTATGCTACTCAGATTCGAATTCTGAGACCTGACGGTTATACTTGACGGATCCACACTATAGGCTATCGAAGAGACATCGAACGAGTCTACCGACGATGTGAGCGTCACATAGAAAGGAAGAGTTTTGACCAGGTACACCGGCACTATCAGCTCAAAGCTTTCATTGTCGGCAGTTACATCTTCGTTTTCAAACACATCATTTCCGCTGTAGAATACAACAGAATTGAGGTTCGACGTCATTGTGGACTGGATGATTGCTGAATTATCGACAGAAACGGCTACAGAGGTTATCTGATCAATATAGTCCTGCGGACCGTAAAGCTCGATTGTTGATGGGGAAATTGTTATCTCATCCTCATCGATTATATATCCGTCTGCGGCTGTGAGATTTGACACATCGGCTACAAGAGTCCCGTCCTCGACGGAATAAGTCTTTGTTACCATGTAGTCAAAGTCAACCTTGACGGTTGACGGCTCAATCTGCTCAACCTCGATGGTGTCGCCGTTAACACTTGTTACAACAAGCGAAAGCTCATAAGAGCCAGTAGCTCTTACAGCATCAACATTAATTCCGATATGGATGTCGTCGGCTGTATAGTCGCCGATAAGGTATCTTTCGCCGGAAATTACGACGTTTACAGAGTCTACCGATGTCTTCATGACTGAAATGCCGGCAACGTCCGCATAGGAGCCATCAAGAGAAAAATCAATAGGAACGTCCTTGAGAGTGACGGTTGTTTCAGGGAAGACTGTGAGCGACATGATTATCCAGATGACAAACGCAAGAACCACGGAAAATATCATCAGGTAGAAGTTACCGCTCTTAAAAAAACTACTCTTCTTGGTTTTCTCTGTCGTTTTCTCCGCCATCGGTCTTCTCCTTTCTCGTAAACAGCCTGCCAAGTAATTTCTTATCGGGCGACTGCTTTTCGGTCATGATCTGAGACTTCAGATACTTTATGATTCTTTCCTTGGTGTAGCCTCTGGTGAGCTCGCCGTTTTCGGCTATCGAAATGGTTCCGGTTTCCTCGGAAACCACGACGATTATGGCATCAGAGTTTTCGCTCATGCCGATTGCCGCTCTGTGGCGGGAGCCAAGCTGCTTGTTGATTCTTTCCTCCTTCTGAGGAGTCGGAAGGAAGCAGCCAGCCGCTATAATTCTTGCATTTCTTATGATTACGGCGCCGTCGTGAAGCGGTGTCTTCGGGAAGAAAATGCTACCTAAAGTCGCAACGCTCGGGATGCAGTCCATGACTGTTCCGTTGTCAATCTGCTCGCCAAGACGGGTGGTTCGCTCGATTACTATGAGCGCACCTGTTCTTGTTTCGGAAAGCTGGCTCACAGCCTCGCCGATAACCTCGATGGTGTCATCCCAATTCTTCGCCTCGTCGTCGGCTTTGTAGCCTCCGCCGCCGAAGATTCCGAGGCTCTTTACATTTGCCTGACCCATCTTCTCGAGGATTCGCCGTAGCTCCGGCTGAAAGACGATAATGACCGCAAGGATGCCAATCTGGAAGAAGTTTTCCAAGAGATACGACATGACCTTCAACTGCCACCAGGAGGCAATCAGATACACACCGAGTATGATTAAAATTCCGGTAAGAAGCTGCTGCGCTCTTGTCTCACGGATAATTTTTATAAGCTTATAGAGGATATACGCTAATATGATAATGTCAATAATATCCCTAAATGATATTGAACTGACTATACTTATGAACTTTACCCAAATATCACTGACAAACTCCAAGTCCATTTCCCTTTCCGCCTGATACCGGCATTTATACTCTTTCTATTTTAACAGCAATCGAGGGAAATTTCAATAGTCAAAGTCCATCTTTTGCGATTTTTTTACTTCGCCAATAAGCCTCTTGACATCTGACTCGGAATTAAATACAGACGGTGAAAATCTTACCGTTCCCTCGGGAAGAGTTCCAAGAGTCTTGTGAGCCAGAGGCGCACAGTGAAGACCACCTCTCAGGGCAAATCCCCTCTCCGACAGCGCACCGGATACCGCTGAAGACGGAATGCCTTCGATATTGAAGGACACTATCGGCACGAAGTGGTCGCCGTTTCTGTATACCGTCACATTGCCGGTGTTCATAAGACCATCCAGGAATATCTCACAGAGCGACTGCTCGTGGTCGAAAATATCCTCCATGCTGTAGCTGTTTACATAGTCGATTCCGGCTTTCAGGGAAGCAATTCCGACTGTGTTGAGGGTTCCGCTTTCGAGTCTTTCCGGCATGAAGCCGGTCTGTTCGAGCTCAGCTGATGTGGCACCGGTTCCGCCCTCAATTATTGTTCTCGGCACATACTCGCCGTCAGAGATAAGAAGTCCCGTCCCCGTCACGCCATAGAGCCCTTTGTGACCTGCAGTACAGATGAAGTTCATGCCGTCGTCGAGGCTTAATGGAATAATTCCACAAGCCTGCGCACCGTCAACTATGAAGCAAACGCCCGTGCTCCGGCAGATTTCAGCTATTTCCTGAACCGGCATTACTCTTCCGGTGACGTTGCTGGCGGCTGTGCAGACAACACAGCGGGTGCCAGGAGTAATCAGCTTTCTGAAATTGCTTACAGTTTCCTCGTCGGTCTTCCCTACTGTGGCAACATCCACCAAAGCTCCTGCTCTCGAAAGAGCGTAGGCTGGACGTGCGACGGAATTGTGCTCCATCGAGGATATTACAAGCCTGTCATGTGGTTTTACTATTCCTTTTATTGCAAGATTCAGGGAATGAGTGCAATTACTTGTGAAGACCGTGTTTTCAGGGCTGGAGCCGAACATCTCAGCAGCTGCACAGCGTGCATCATAGACCATTGCAGCTGCATTATATGAATAAGCATGCCCCGACCTGCCCGGGTTTCCGCCGTACTTGACTGGCGCCTCCGCTGTGGCTTTAACCACTGAAGGAGGCTTTGGGTAGGTCGTGGCTGCATTGTCAAAATAAACCGTTTTCAAACTGGCAGTTCCTTTCGTAAAGACCGAATTTTACATTTCAACTGTTCTGCGACCTTTAATCGCAATGCCGTTCTTCTCAAGAATTCCCGTGACATAATCGGGATTATCCCGTATTCTGACCGAATAGCCGCAACCGGAAGCTAAATTCTTCGGAGTTTTCGACACCTCACAGAATATTCCCATGCCATTGAGAAGCTTCTTTGCTTTCATTGCGTAGGTGATGGAAGAAACGGCTAAGAGAGTATATTTCATTTCAAAGTGCACCCCGCACTTATTACTATTTCAAAGTTGCCTCCGAATAGAAGAGGCTAACATAGTATATGAGAATTAAGCTGACATTGACACAAAAAGCCCTGCCTAAGCAGAGCTTTTATCATCCAGCTTCAATCAGCCTTTTATGAGAGAAACAGCATGTGCGGCTATCCCCTCTCCCGTTCCGGTGAAGCCTAAGCCTTCCTCGGTGGTTGCCTTTACGGAAACGCAGCCAATGTCAATTTCCATAGCCCGCGCCAGATTTTCTCGCATAGTGAGAATAAAAGGCGACAGCTTAGGCTTCTGGGCGATAACAGTTATGTCGGTGTTGACTATCTCAAAGCCGTTGTCCCTGAGAATGCGGCAGACCTCTCTTAGAAGCTCGATGCTGTCGGCTCCCTTATACTTTTCATCGGTATCCGGGAAGAGCTTCCCTATGTCGCCGAGTGCCGCTGCTCCAAGAAGCGAATCCATGAGAGCGTGTGTCAAAACATCGGCGTCGGAATGCCCTAAAAGCCCGAGAGAGTATGGTACTTCAACTCCACCCAATATAAGCTTTCTGCCTGGCACCAGCTTGTGAACATCGTAGCCGTGACCGATTCTTATGCTGCTGAAGCCTGAGAGCCCTTCTGCCATCTTCGAATCCTCCGGAACTGTAATTTTTATATTATTTCTTGAACCCATTGTCAAGTGAGGCATTATCCCAACCGAATCCAAAAGCTGGGCGTCGTCGGTGTAGTCGCCGGTTGCATTCGCAAGAGCATAGAGATAAAGCTTCCTTGAGAAGCTCTGAGGCGTTTTGATGAGATAATATTTTGAGCGGTCAGGAGAATATGAGGTCTCGCCGTCAGAAAACCTTATCGTCTCTGTCATAGGTGTAGACACTATTGAACTCCCATACTCAAAAGCATCGTCAAGAGATGCTCTTATCTCTTCAGTCGAAACAAGAGGTCTTGCGCCGTCGTGAATCATTATTATGTCTTCGGTTGCAGCATTAACGGCATTTGCGACAGACTGCTGCCTGGTTTCGCCGGAGCTGACAAACAGAACCGGTTTATCTATCCCATTAAGCGCTGATTTGTAGGCATCTGCAAGCTTATCTGGTGCAGAGATTATGATTCTCTTTATTTCAGGAAAGCTGCAAAATGGCTCGCAGGAGCGATAGATGCACGGTTTTCCGGAAATATTGGACAGAAGCTTGTTTTCTCCTCCCATGCGGGAGCTTCTTCCGCCGCAGGCTAAGATGAGCTCAGCGGAGCGTGAAGCTGGCATAAACTCAAATATATTTTTATTCATCATCCGTTCTCCCAATACTTTCTGTCGAGGCAGCGGTATCTGACTGCCTGGGCAACGTGCTTGCGGTCAATCAATTTTTCGCCGTCCATGTCTGCCATTGTTCTTGAGACCTTGAGAATCCTGTCGTATGCTCTGGCGGATAGCCCGAGGCGGTCAAAAACTTCTCCCAAAAGAGTATTCGCATCCTCAGTAAGCGGGCAGACCTCATGCAAAAGCTCAGAGGTGATTCTGGCGTTACAGGTGATTCCGGTTCCTTTATATCTCTCAGTCTGGATTTCTCTTGCTTTCTGCACTCTGTCACGGATTGCAGAGCTCGATTCCTCTTTTTTCAGGGATGAGATATTCTCATACTCAACCGGTGCGACCTCGATATGCAGATCGAATCTGTCAAGAAGCGGTCCGGAGATTTTAGATAGATACTGCGAGACCTGCTTTTTGGTGCAGACGCACTTTTTCTTGGGGTGACCGTAGTAGCCACAGGGGCAAGGGTTCATTGCTGCCACGAGCATTATGTTTGAAGGATATGTAACCGTTCCTGACGCTCTCGAAATAGTAACTTTGCCGTCCTCAATAGGCTGGCGGAGGATTTCGAGTGTCGAACGGGTGAACTCAGCGAGTTCATCTAAGAACAAGAGCCCGTTATGCGCAAGTGAGATTTCACCTGGGCGTGGGATTCCGCCACCGCCGGCAAGACCCGCTGTTGAGACTGTGTGATGCGGAGCTCTGAACGGTCTTTCAATTACCAGAGGTGCGCTCTTGTCGATAAGACCGGCTATCGAATAGATATTTGTAGTTTCTATTGACTCTTCGAAAGTCATCTTGGGAAGTATTGAAGGAAGGCGCTTGGCAAGCATACTCTTGCCGGAGCCGGGAGAGCCTATCATAAGAAGATTATGTCCTCCGCAGGCTGCTACTTCGAGAGCCTTCTTTGCGAACTGCTGACCTTTGACATCAGCAAAATCGAGCATGTCACCCATTCTTTTCTCAGATGGAACATAGGGAGGCTCCTTTTCGATGACTATATCGCCACTCAGGCAATGTGCAAGCTCGCTCAGAGACTCAACGCCATAGACCTCCATTCCCTCGACAACGGAGGCTTCATAGGCGTTATCTTTTGGGAGATATATCTTCTTCATGCCCATTCGCTGAGCAAATATTGTCATGGGGAGAACGCCGTTAATCGGTCTTAAGTCTCCACTAAGGGAGAGCTCACCTATGAAACAGGAATTCTCAGTCCGTTCTGGCGGGAAAGCTCCTGATGCTTCCAGAATTGCTATAGCTATTGCAAGGTCGTGTGAAGAGCCGCTTTTTTTGACATCAGCCGGTGCAAGGTTTACCATTATATTCAGATTAGGAAAGCGGAGCTTTGAAGAACGGAATGCGGAACGGATTCTCTCACGGGATTCCTTGACCGCAGCGTCTGCAAGACCAATTATTTCAAACCGTTCCATTCCCCTTGACGCTTCGACTTCGACACTCACCTCGAATGCGTTCATTCCAAACAGCCCTACACTCTTAACCAATGAAAACATATCGCTCATTCCTTCCCTGCTTTTTCGAGTTCTTTTACTATTCTACATTATTTGAAGCGTTTATTCAAGTGCCATGTGGCTCATTCTTCAAAAAATTCACAAAAAATTCGTGCTAAAATTGCTTTAAACCGTTCATTGGCACTTGTAAAGTGATGAAAAAAGCTGTATAATGAGATGAATGGAATTGATACTTAGAAGTGAGGGAAATAACATGGCAAATGATGGTTGGAATTGGGATGACCTTGGAAACGACATCCGTGATGTTATCGACAAAGCCGTTTATTCCCAGGACTACAGTGAGCTTAATGAGTCGGTTCGGAGTCTTATCGGAAATGTTATAAACATGGGAACCGATGCCCTGAAAAGAGCAACCGGCGGCAGTTCAAGAGCAGCTTACGACGATTCGGACAAAGGCAGCTATCAGGATGGCACAAAATCCACTCCGAGAGTGGTTCCGTCGCAGAATAATCTTCCGGCTTTATATGGCAATCCGCAAAAGATTATGTCCGGCGGAATCATGAAGATAGTCGGCGGTGCTGTACTTGCCGGAGGTGCTGTGTGTCTTTCGGCACTGATAGACCTTGTAGGATGGTGGTTCTATTTCGATTTCGGGCTCATAGCCGCTTTACCTGCCATTTTAGGTCTTATCGTCGGCGTGCCGCTTATTGTCAGCGGCAGCAAGCAGATTGGCTTTGTAAACAGGTTCAAGACCTACAGACAGATTCTGGGGCAAAAAACTCACTGCACCATCGAAAGGCTTTCTCAGAGCGTTGGAAAAAGCGTCAAGAAAGTAAGAAAAGAACTCAAGAGAATGATTGACGACGGTCTTTTCTTAGAGGGTCACCTTGACGAGAAAGAGACGATTCTCATCACAAGCGATGAAACTTACAGCGACTATCAGAAAAGCCTCATAAAGCAAGCTGAGCAGTCTGTGAAGGCTACTGCCAAAGAGCGTCAGTCTGAAAAGGATGCGAAGTTGCAGGAGGTTTTGGACAAAGGCAACAGCTTTATTTCGCAGATAAGAGCCTGCAATGATGCTATCCCAGGCGAAGAGATTTCAGAGAAAATTTCCAGGATGGAGCTTATAGTCAGAAGAATTTTTGAAAGAGCCGAAACTAATCCTGAGATTGTTCCCGACCTCAAGAAACTGATGGACTACTATCTTCCCATGACAATAAAGCTTCTGAATGCTTATGCGGACATGGATAAGCAGCCGGTTCAGGGCGAAAATATCCAGGCTTCGAAGCGTGAGATCGAAGAAACTCTTGACACTCTGAATCTGGCGTTTGAAAAGCTTCTGGATGAACTGTTCTCCGACACTGCTATGGATGTTTCAAGCGATATTTCTGTCCTCAACACCCTTCTTGCGCAGGAAGGGCTTAAGGGCGACGACTTCAAATAAGGGCAAAATAATCAGGATATACAGAAAAATATATCAAGAACAGGAGTATGACTATGGATAACGTAAACGAGCAAGAATTCACCAGCGTTCCCGAGCTCACTTTGGAGCCAGATCTCGAAACGGAAGCTATGGCGGAGATTGTCGAAGCCGAAAAGAAGCCTCCACAGGTTGTCGAGACCAAGTTGACTCCCGAGGAGCAGAAGATGGTTGCTGATTTTGCTGCAAAGATTGACGTTGAGAACACCGCTCAGATTTTGCAGTATGGCGCAAGCACCCAGAAGAAGATGGCTGACTTTTCGGATGCCGCTCTGGCTAATGTCCGCACTCAGGATTTAGGAGAGGTCGGAGGTCTGATTTCAAGCATGGTCAACGAGCTCAAGGGCATCAACGAGGAGGAAGAAAAGGGAATCCGTGGCTTCTTCCGCAAGCAGTCAAACAAGCTCGAAGCTATGAAGACCAGGTATGCAAAAGCTGAAGTCAACGTCGAAAAGATTGGCGATGCTCTTCAGGAGCACCAGGTAAGACTTCTCAAGGACTCTGCTGTTCTTGACAAGATGTATGACCAGAACTTAGCATACTTCAAGGAACTGACCATGTATATCTTAGCCGGCAAGCAGAAGCTTGAAGAAGTAAGAAGCGGCAAGCTCAGGGAGCTTGAAGCCAAGGCTAAGGAAACTGGTCTTGCAGAGGATGCTCAGGCGGCAAGAGACCTTGCTGACAAGTGCGACAGGTTCGAGAAGAAGATTCACGACCTTGAGCTCACAAGGGCTATCTCCATCCAGACTGCTCCGCAGATACGCATGATCCAGAATAACGACAACGTCATGGTCGAGAAAATTCAGACCACACTGACGAACACTATTCCTCTCTGGAAGAATCAGATGGTTCTGGCTCTTGGAATTGAGCACTCAACTGAGGCAGCTCAGGCTCAGAGGCAGGTCACCGACATCACGAACGCTCTTCTCAAGCAGAACGCAGAAAGGCTTCACACGGCTTCCGTCGAAACTGCTCAGGAAGCAGAGAGAGGAATTGTCGACATCGAAACCTTGAAGCAGACCAACGAGCAGCTTATCCAGACTCTTGACGACGTCATGAAAATCCAGTCGGATGGCAGAGCCGCAAGACTCGCTGCTGAGGCTGAGATGGTCAGGATGGAGGATGACCTTAAAGCTAAGCTTCTCCAGATTCGTAACGGCGAGCAAGCATGAGCTCACCGACAAATATAAATACATTGAAAGGGGCATTTTACCATGAGTGAATTAAGACCTAGCGAAAACGAGCTTTACAAGCTCTGGTTAGAAAACGCAACCGAAGACCCGGATTTAATCGAGGAGCTGAAGTCGGTTGAGGGTGACGAGGAGGCTATAAAGGATCGCTTCTATCGTGACCTTGAATTCGGTACCGGAGGACTAAGAGGCGTTATCGGTGCTGGAACCTACAGGCTCAACATCTATACCATCAGGAGAGCTACGCAGGGACTTGCTGACTATGTTAACGGAGCTTATCCCGGACAGGATAATGCAGTTGCTATCGCATATGATTCAAGAATCAAGTCGGATCTCTTCTCGAAGGAGGCTGCAAGAGTTTTAGCCGGAAACGGCATCAAGGCTTACATCTACAGCGAGCTAATGCCTACCCCCATGCTTTCATGGGCTGTCAGAACTCTTCACTGCAAGGCTGGTATCGTCTGCACTGCTTCCCACAATCCTTCGAAGTACAACGGTTATAAGGCTTACGGCTCTGACGGTTGCCAGATGACTATTGAGGCTGCTGACACAGTCTTAGGCAAAATCAACGCTACTCCCATGTTCGGCGGAGCTAAGCTTGTCGGATTTGATGAGGGTCTTGCTAATGGCATGATTGAGTATATCTCTCAGGATGTTATCACTGCTTACCTCGATGAGGTTCAGAAGCAGCAGATTCATCCGGAGGTCTGCGCTGCAAGCGGATTGAAGGTCGTCTACACTCCTCTTAATGGCACCGGCAACAAGCCGGTAAGGGCTATTCTTAAGAGAATCGGCGTCAATGACGTCACCGTCGTTCCCGAGCAGGAAAATCCGGATGGTCACTTCCCCACCTGCCCGTTCCCGAATCCCGAAATCAAGGAAGCTTTGCATTTGGGACTCGAGCTCTGCAAGACTGTAAAGCCCGATTTGCTTCTTGCCACCGACCCCGACTGCGACAGAGTTGGTATTGCTGTTCCCGACAAGGATGGAAACTATGTCCTCTTCAGCGGAAACGAAGTCGGAGCTATGCTCCTTGAATACATCTGCAAGGAGAGAATTAAATCAGGCACTATGCCCGAAAGACCCGTTGCTGTCAAGTCAATCGTTTCTACCGCCATTGCGGACGCTATCGCTGCAGATTACGGAGTTGAGATGAGAAATGTTCTGACCGGATTCAAGTTTATCGGAGAGCAGATTGGCTATCTCGAAGCTGCTGGCGAAGCCGATAGATACATATTCGGCTTTGAGGAGAGCTATGGCTACCTTGCTGGCTCCTATGTAAGAGACAAGGATGCCGTTGTTGGCTCGATGATGATTTGCGAGATGGCTGCTTACTACCGTTCAATCGGCGTTTCGCTCTTAGACGCAAGAGAGGCTATGTATAAGAAGTACGGCAACTATGTCCACACAGTTGAGAGCTTCGTCTGCGAAGGCGCCGCCGGCATGGCTGAAATGGCAAAGATTATGGGCGACCTCCACGAGAATCCTCCGAAGGAAATCGCAGGGTTCAAGGTTGTTGCACTTGCCGACTACCTCAAGAAGACCGACACCGACCTTGTTACCGGTGAGTCCAAGAGCATCGACCTCCCGAAGTCGGACGTCCTCAAGTTCACCCTCGAAAACAAGGCAACCGTCATCATCCGTCCCTCCGGCACCGAGCCGAAGATCAAGGCTTATTACACCACTATTGCGGCTGTAAGGGAAGATGCAGTTGAGCTCGGACAGAAGATTGCCAAAGAGTTTAAGGCTTCCTTAGGGTTCTGATTAACCAGAAATAACATGAAATTGCGGCAGAATCAAAAAGTTGGTTCTGCCGCTTTTTAGTGTCTATCAGCTTTAAATGCAGATGTTAATTTTAGTTGCTTGCCTTTGACGTTACTACCGTGTATAATCATTATAGTAAAAATTACAGCTGAGGTGAGCATATGATAAGCGAAAACATTAAGCTATGCCGGATTGAATCGGGAATGAGTCAGGAAGAACTGGCTGAAAAGCTTGGAGTAGTAAGACAAACCGTATCTAAGTGGGAAAATAATTTATCAGTGCCGGACGCCGACATCCTTATCAGAATGGCGGAACTTCTTGATGTTCCTGTGAACCGACTTCTCGGAGTGTCGGACATTCATAATGAAGACTTGTCATTGGAAATTTCCGAGCTAAGGAAAGAGCTCGAAATCGAGAACATGAAAAAATCCCGTATGCAAAAGATAGCAAAAGTTCGAGGTTGGATAATATTCATTTCTTTAATTTCTCTTATTGCGATGCTAAGTATAGGCAATGAAATCGTCTCGATGGTCATGTCAATAGCACTTTTACTTTTAGCTTGTATAATACTCTACAAGAATATAGATTTGCTGACCGAATCCGAAGACTATTCCAAAAAGAATGCTGTTCGATTTACAACTATCTTTGATGTATGCCTATTGGCACTGTGTCTAGTGTTTGCAATTATTATAAAATCCGATGTAATCTCTGATTCTGAGAAGATAGAAGAAATATTTGCGATGCTGTTGATGGCTACAGTTATGTTTGTAGGAGGGATTATAAGCCCTCGCCTTCCATTCAGCAATCATACTGGGTTAAGGCTACCGTGGACTGTGGCAGATGAGGACACATGGAATTTGGCTCACAAAGTTATCGGGATAATATCATTACCGCTTACGATATTATTCATCGCCTCATATCTGACGATAGACTATCCTGCCGTTGTTGCAACAGTAACTATAATATTATGGATTGGAATTCCAGGTGTTATCTCGGGAATATTCTTCCTAAAGAAGTTTAAAAGAAAGCAATAAATCATAGCATAAAAAGCCCGCAGGTTTTGAATCTGCGGGCTTTTGAATTACGAATAAAATCAGTTGAACGAAGTTCAGTTGAATTCTGCGGTGAAGTTGCCGTTTTCGAAAATCTGGACAGCCTGACCGTCGTGAGTGTAGCCGACAATCGACAGGTCTGGTGCGCCGACCATGAAGTCGACGTGAATCATCGAGTCGTTTACACCCATAGCGTCGAAGTCTTCCTTCTTAAGATCCTCGAAGCCCTCAACGCAGTCGTTGAAGCCTCTGCCGAGAGCGATATGACAACTTGCGTTTTCATCGAAGAGGGTGTTATAGTAGAGAATGTTCTGCTTGTTGATGGGAGACTCGCAGGGAACGAGTGCGACCTCGCCAATCATGGAAGCGCCTTCGTCCATGGTGACCATCTTCTCAATGAGCTCCTTGTCCTTGCCTTTCTCTGCGCCGAAGTCAACTACCTTTCCATCCTTGAACTCAAACCAGAAGTTCTCAATAAGCTGACCCTGATAGGAAAGAGGCTTTGTGGAAACAACCTTGCCCTCTGCCTTGCCCTTTTCGGGAGTTGTGAACACTTCTATTGTGGGCATGTTCGGGTTGAAATATCTGCCGTTTAAATCGGTCTCTCCGCCACCGCACCATCTGCCCTTAGGCATCAGCCAGACCTTGAAGTCGGTGCCGTTTGAAGACTTATATTCAAGTCTTTCAAAGTGATAAGCGTTGAGCTTAGCACACTTAGTCTTGAAGTCTTCATTGACCTGATTCCAGACTTCAATCGGGTCATTATCATCGGTGACATAAACGGTTTCAAGAATTGCCTGCCAGAGCTTTTCGACAGCCTGATTCTTGCGGAGCCCCGGGAATACCTTCTTTGCCCAAGCTTCGCCCGGAACAGCGGCGATAGTCCACTGATGGCGGTTCTCCATCTTCTCGGAATAGGGCTTTGAAACCTTGTATCTTGCACGGGAAGCCTTCTGCATCTTCTCCATGTTGATGCCCTTGAGACCGTCGGGGTCGCTCGACTCAATCATGATTCTTGCGGGAAGCTCCTCGCTCTGCCACTTCATCTTCTCCTCCTGCCAAGGAAGAATAGTCGAAAGCGTCTTGACAGAAGCATGTCTGTAGTTGAGCTTCATAATAGAGTCACAGCCCCACTCGACATTGACTTTCTTTGCGCCTGCCTTATATGCCTCGTCGACGACGAGAGCCGCAAACTCAGCTTGATCTACATCGGCATAGACCTGAACGGTCTGACCTTTTTGCACATTTGCGCCAACCCTGACTATGAGCTTGGCGTACTTTTTTATAGTTGATTTTTTCGTAAGTACCATTTCCTTTCAGCGTTATACATTGCGGTTTTAGCCCGCCTAAATAAAAAGAATAGCACAACAGAAGCTAAAAGTCAATGATTTTGCCCGTTATTTCGCTTTTTTCGGTGAATTTTCGGATACCAGGAACTCAGGAAGCAGTCTTTGGTGCGGGATTCTCTCCCCAAATAGAAAGCGCCTTAAAATATCCTCATAGTATATAGCCGGAATTGATAAGATCAGCCACAGCACCGAGTATGGCAAGCATATCTGTCCCATGACATTCATCGGCAGCTGCGAATAGTCCCAGACCTCAAGCCCCATCACAAGGTTTACTATCACCCCAGAGGTGAATTCCATAACCGTAATTGTGAGACTCCCAAGGCAAGCCTGCCACAGAAGGCAAGGCACTTCCCCGCCCTCGTCAATACTTCCGATTATCACGAGGCACAGCCCACCGACCACAAACATCGAAATATGCGAATATCCCCGCCATATTATCTCCAAGAGCCCATAAGTAAGCCCGCCGGCGACAAATATCACCATCCGCTTGACCACCGAAACCGCAACACTTCTTTCCCACATAATAACATCTCCTCAAAAATACTTCCATTATTTTTGCCGGGACTAAGGAAATAATACTCGGAGGATGAGATTTTATGAATTATGATCACTTCTCTACTATCCTCACCCTCACATTCTCTGGATAGAGGGACAGGACGAGGTCGTAGGGCTTCTGTGAGCCTAAGGTGTCCCAGTCGTAGGAGTATGGCAAATTGACGGTGACCGTTTCGGCGGGGTCTATCGTGCATTTCGAGCTGATGCTCTCGTTTAAGAAAGCGAAAAGATAAGGGTTGATACCTCCACCGGAGGTGTAAGCGTATTGCATACAGAAAGAGGAGAGGTCGAGGGTCTGAGGCTCGTCTGTCGGATTGGTGATTTCGAGGGTCAGGATGAGGTCGGATTCGTCGCAATAGCTGATAACTTCGTCACCATAGATTTTGGCAAGCTCTTCCGATGAATAAATGCCGTCGTAGATGCAAGTCAGTTCTAAGCTGTTCAGGGTGAATGTCTCACCTGTGGAGTAAACGGCTTTATCGGCGAAACGATATTCGAAGGCGTTGACATAGACGACCCTTGCCGTGAATGCTATCGCAAGCACTGCTATGATAGCTATAATTCGCTTCATGAGACAATCCTCCCGGCATCTATCTTGAGGATTTCGTCGGAGATAAGCTCGAGCTCTTCCCTGTCGTGGCAGGCGACTATAATCAGTGAACCGCTCTCTTTGAGCTTTGAGAGAATTTTGCGGATGTTCTCTACACCGGCGTCGTCAACGGCGTTGATGGGCTCATCAAGGATGACGAGTTCTGGTTCGCCCATGACTGCAGCGGCTATGCCGAGCTTCTGCTTCATGCCGAGGGAGAAGCTACGGTATTTCCGCTTGTCTAACGGATCTAAACCAACATCAGAAAGAATAGCTTTGAGCTCGTCGTCCGAAAGATGGTCTCGCAGGTCGCTTAAAAGCCTCAGATTCTTGAGAGCTGTGTATTCATGGAGAAATGCCGGATTCTCAATCAGGGCTCCGACGCTTCTTGGAAAAGAGATGTCTTCGCCCAGGATTTCACCATTGATGATGACCTGTCCGCTTGAAGGCTTGATAAGCCCGCAGATAAGGCGCATGAGCATCGTTTTGCCACTGCCGTTCTTACCTTGAAAGCCGTAAATTTTGCCGCCCTGCATGGTAAGGCTGATATTATCTAAAACCGTCACACCTTTTATTTCCTTTGATACGTTTTGTAATTCTAAAATCATAGTTATTCCTCGTCTCTTTGACTTCTAAGAATGTCCCGCCGGCTGAAGATTATAAGCCCTGCTGCAAGGCTTAGTGCGAATATTATTCCTAGAGTCAGATAGCTTTCGCCGGTTCCGATGCCATCTTCCGAAAATGCCGAAAGCTTCAGAAGCTGGGAGCAGTTTGTGAAAAGCAAAGGGCTTGTTATGTAGGTTGATGCAGCGGATAGCATGGCTACTGCGAAAAAGCCTATTATCGGCGTGGTCAGTATCTCGAGAAATAGCTGAAATACGCCGGTTACGAATGATGTTACTATAGGTAGTAGAAGTGTTGCGGATGAAATCTCACCAGCATGTATGAGAAGATTGATTTTCCATGAAATCGGGACTCCGGAGACTATGCTGAAAAGAAGTGAAGTTATTATCATCACGAGATAGTATGCGAACACAGTGATGGCTATCCAAGCTACCTTCGAAAGATACCATCTTTGGCGTGAGCCACCATATATCAGGACGTTGTCGCAGACTGAGGAAAATGGATATCTGCCGATTATCCAGTTTAGGTAAAGCTGAATCAGGTACCAGGCAACAGGAAATCGGAACTCTTCCCCGCTTTGTGGGAATGGCGGGATTGACTTTACAAGATAGAGAATATAGTCGAAGCTTTCGAGATCCAGGGAAAACAGCTCGGCATATCTGAATAGCGAGATATTTGCGATTAAGACTATACCAGCGAGGATAAGAAGCTTTGGCAAGTCTCGCAGGAAACCAGCTTTCAGGTCATACTTAAAATACATCTTTTTTACGCTCCAAAAAGTAAAATCCGGTGAAGCTCGCCGCCATAAATACTATGAATTCGGTCAGGATGATTTCAAGAGATATGCCGTCAGCTATCTGAATTGGTCTAAGAAAAGTGATCGGGCTGAACCGGGATAGCGAAAAGAGTGAGAGAACATAATCTAGGACTTCAAAAACAACAAAGCTTCCGGTGACTGCCAGGAATGCGGAACGGGTGAACATGCTGATAAGAAGTGCGAAGCTCGCCATACAGCCGCACCAGAGCATGTCGATCAGGATATAAAGAAGCGTGTATATCATTGGCATTGTGTAGAAAAGCTCTCCCCACATGTTGCCGGTTTGGACATAGTAGTTCTGGGTGACTGCCTCGGGAGTTAGCACTGGGAAAACGAGCATGGTAAGTATGAGACTCGACAACAGGATTACTCCGCTAACGAAGAATCCACTTAAGAAAGATACCATGTACTTTGCCATGAAACAATCTTTGCGGTCTATTCTTACGAGAAGATTCTTAAGATACCCATTTTTCTTGTCCTTGCAGTAGGTCGAAGCATAAGGAAATGCTGCTATTATCGGAAAAAGAAGATAGAGAAGTATCGGTGGGAGAGCGTCATATTCAAGCTCAATCGAGGAATTAAACACCGTTTTCGGATAGTAGAGATAACCGGAAACTTTGTCACCATATAGTGCGTACTGCTCCGCAAAGCGCACCGATTCCGAAACTTCATACACGAAAAGCCAGACAACCAGCGCAAGACCTATAGTGAGTGCTATATAGAGCTCTTTTGAGAAGATGAGCCTGCGGAGCTCCAACTTGAGTGCTGCCTTCATGAAAGCTCCTCCAGACTGTCGGCAAGCTTGATAAGAGGGTTTGTATAATCGCCATCATCGCCGAAGTCAGTGAATGCAGCTCCCAAGGCAATATACTTGGCGTCTTCGAGCCTCGATTTCGCCATGAGATAACCTATTGTCACGGTTTTATCTTCATTTGCGGTCACGTTTATAGTCATAGCATTGTGCACATCATCGGGTGAAGCAGAGTCGCTTAGGTAGCTCGGTTCTTTGAAGTCGTAGTTCTTAGCAGACTTTCCATAGCAGAGCCAGAAGCAGGAAAGGCTGAGACTGTCAATCGTTTCTGGACTGTTCAGGGTGACCTCTACAGTCACAAAAACATAGCCATCGGCGATAGTTCCGTCATCAGAAAGTGCTGAGTACCAGTCGTTGATTCTGTCAAGCTCAGAGACGGAGGTTATCTTCCCTTCTTCTACGTTTACAGAATTCACAGTGCAGTCGACATAGATTGCACTGTCGGTTTCTGCAACATAATATGGGATGGAATAGGAATTGTCGGAGTTTGCTTTGCTATCAGAGTACATCATGTCACCTGAGCCACAACCGACGAGAGAAATTGTGAGGGCAAGTGAGATAATAAGAGCAAATATTCTTTTCATAATCGTGTTCCTTTCAGATTTGATGTTTAAAGTTTACACCCCGCATTTCCTGCAAGTCAATAAATATTAAGAAATCTTAATCTAATCTTAATAGTTCTTAATAATTGGGCATAAAAAGACCCGCCACAGGTTATTTGTGACGGGCGATTTTCTTATAATCCTAAGATTTCAGAAATATTTCCATAGGCTATCTTTTCGATTTCTTGATCTGTGAAGTCCATTTGGTTCAGAATTTCGAAGTAGGTTTCGTAGATATTTTCCGGCTCCACTCCGTAGACTTGTGGATAATCTGTAGCAAAAATCAGGCGGTCTGCACCGAATTCACGAAGAATGCGGTTGGAGGTTTCAATTCCATAGATGCGAACAAGCTCCGGTAAGTAGGTCGAAATGTCGACATATTCCTTTCCTTCCAGAGCATCCTGCCAACGGGAACCACCCATATGGGAGATTATTATAATTCCGTCCGGAAAGACTCTTGAAATATTGTGAATTCTGGCAGGTGAGCACAAGTCAAAGTCGGTTCCTCCGAACGGATAAGAGTGAATCATTATCGGAATCTTAAGGTCGCATGCCGTTCTTATCACTGGAACCGTTTCGAGCGAATCAACCGGGATTCCGAGATTTGACGGGTGAAGCTTCAAGCCCTTCAAGCCGTACTCATTTACAGCCTGCTCCAAGAAATATGGTGCCGTGTCGTAGAAATATCCTCCCGCCGGAAGAACATCCGCAAACGAGATAAATCTGCCACCCGAAGAATTCATCATATCCGCCATCCACCTGTTTGTCTTACTGCAATCCGGGTAGTAGGTTGCACCCTCGTTTATCGGAACCAAGATGGCTTTTTCGACATTATATTCGTCCATGAGGCGGATATATTCTTCACGTTCAGCGTGCTTCCAGACTCCATCAATCCAAGCAAGTGTTTCTTCAGGTGCGAGATGAACATGAGCGTCGATTTTTTTGACGGTTTTCCAATCCAAATCAGATTCCTCCTTGCTGATTATACCTTTCCACCTTTGACGCCTTTTGTGCCACCAAGATGGACGCCGCTTAAGACGTTCGTGTCAAAAGTATAGGTGATGCTTTGCTGCTCACGGTAGCGCTTGAGGGAGAGAGAAATCATTCTCTCGAGTAAAACTGCATACTTGACACCCTTCGGCTCCCAAAGATAGAAGGAAAGCGAACCGGGAATAGTGTTGATTTCGTTCAGGTAAACCTCACCGGAGTCGTTGTCGATCATGAAGTCGATTCTGGCGACGCCGTTGCAGCCGAGAGCTTTGAATGCTTTGACAGCATACTCCTGAATGGCGACTGTGTTCTCCTGGGAAATGTCAGCCGGGATAATACGCTTGGTGCTCGCCATGCCCTTTGAGGACTTCGAGCCGCTCATATACTTGTCGTTGAAACTCAGGATTTCGTCGGCGCTGACTGGTCTTTCGCAGACGGAGGCTTCGGCTTCCCTGTCGTCTCCAAGAACTGAACAGTTGACTTCTGTGAGATTTGTTATTGCCCGCTCTACAAGAACTTTCTTTGAATATTTGAATGCATCGGAGAGTGCGGTTTCAAGCTTCTCTTTCGAATCAGCCTTTGATATGCCAATGCTGGAGCCGAGATTTACCGGCTTGACGATGACTGGATAGTCGAACTTCTTCTCGATACTGAGCATGACAAGGTTCGGGTTTTCGTCGAATTCGTCCGAATAGCAGAGCATGCAATCAAGAACCGGAATTCCGTTATCCTTGAAGACGCACTTCATGGCATATTTGTCCATACCAAGAGCGGACGAAAGAACGTCACAGCCGACGTACGGCAGACCGAGCATATTCAAGTATCCGGCGACAGTTCCGTCCTCAACGTTGGTGCCATGAACTATCGGGAAAGCGATGTCGACATAGTCTACAAATGGCTTCTGGAAGAGCTTTGTCTCCACTCTGTGGAGCTCTACCCTGTCTCCCGCTCTTGCGAATGTGACACGGTAGCTTTCCGAAAGAAGCTTCTTAATGTCCTTATAGGCTTCTATATCCGCTTCGTGCTCGCCGGTGTACATTTCGCCGGTTTTGGATATGTAGATGGGAATGATGTCGTATTTCTCTTTGTCCAAATATCCGTAAGCCTGAAGAGCAGAGATTATTGAGATCTCATGCTCGGTGCTTCTGCCTCCGAATAAAAGTGCAAGTTTGATTTTCATATATTGGTCTTCCTTTCCTCAAATCAATAATTATCAGGTAGGTCGTTTTCAAGTAGTATTATCTTACGTTTTCCGTCGGTTGTCAAGGAGTAAACAGCTCGCATGGCTTCGCTTAACGATTCCGCCACAAAAATTTTATCTTCCGGATAGCCGGCTTCTGTGAGTCCGTCGTGAATGGGCTTGGTCTGCGCTGAGCCGACAAGCGCAACGAAATCGCAGACCACTGCCGCCTCGGTGCCGAATTCTTTGTTCAGTTCATATTGCCTGGAACCAAGCTCTATCATTCCGGGAGTTACAAGGATCTTCATGCCATCGGTCATTGAAAGTGCTTCAAGAGCTGCCCTTGCGCCGGAAGGATTCGAATTGTAGGCGTCATCTATGACAGTATAGTCACCCTTGTTGATAAGCTGCAATCTGTGCGGAACGCTTTCAAGCTTTCTAACAGGCGCTTTGAGCTCCTCAAGAGTGATTCCAAGACTATTTGCAACGGCAATCGCTCCACAGATGTTGACTACATTATGCCTGCCGATAAGAGGAGTGCGATATTCACAGCTTCTGCCGGATGGCGCATGCACAGTGAACTCAGAACCCTTTTCTGAGATGCTGAGATCTGTTACATAGTATCCTGAACGGTCATCTATTCCATAAGAGATATGTTCATAATTCGGTGCAGCCGACTGGATATTTTCATTATCCATATTTAGGAACAGCATCCCTTTGCCTTTGACTGCGTCTGCGAGCTCGAACTTGGTCTTTTTGACGTTTTCAATCGAGCCAAAGCTTTCGAGGTGCATTTCGCCCACAGATGTAATGACGCCATGAGTAGGATGGACTATATCGCAGATTTCCTTTATGTCCCCGACATTTTTGGCACCCATCTCACATAGAAAGAGGTCGTGTGTGGCTCGAAGGGAGCCTCGGATGGTCTTGACTACTCCAAGAGGCGTATTGAAATTGCCTGGAGTTTTCAGGACGTTATATTTTACACTCAGCAGTGAATCAAGGAAGTATTTGACGCTTGTCTTGCCGAAGCTGCCGGTGATGCCGATTACGGTCAAGTTCGGGCAGTCAGCTAAGATTCTTTTTGCATCATTTATATAGTGCTGATTTATAGCAAGCTCCATCGGACGATTGATGAGGTTTGCAAGAAGTACCATCCATGGAACAAGGAATATCCATAAAGCCATCAATGGTACAGAGATTTTCATCGGAATAAGCCAGAGAAGAATTATCGGGATTATATAGAGTATTGCAAGCGTCAGTATAAGTCTTTTCACTCTGGCTGTGTACTTAAGCGGAACCTTGTCATTGCCTTTCGGAATGTCAGGAAGAGCTATCAGTAAAATAAGAATTGCGGACAGCAGAAGCGGAATCAAAGAATTTTCGCTGATTACGCTTAGTACAACTGCGATCACAAGCACTATGAGATGCACTACCATGTATGTTGAGGCGTGCGAAAAAAGCCACTTCGCCTGAACACGGGGCTTATAGGAATTAAGCTGGAACATGTGGATGAAATGGCGTGCTGAAAGGCAGGCTGCGAATATATAAGCTAAAACACTCAGCGCCATAAATAGATTAATCATCGGTTACGACCTCCGGTTTTATAGTGGGATTCCCAAGAATGAGCGGATTGCACGCTCCGTAAGCTCTGGAGCTTGCAGGAATGAATAGTGTCCGGCACCGGTTACCCGAACGAGCCCGGCATCGGGAATGAGTTTCTCGAAGGTCTCGCCATCTGAAATGGGAGTTGCAGTGTCGGCAGTTCCCCAGATGAGAAGAGATGGAACGTTAATTTTCGGCAAGAGCCCGATCAAATCCTCATTCACAATTTTTACAAGTGTTGCACGCATAGTGGGTGTCGAATTCTTGTAGTCTGCAGAGCCACGCTTGTTTCTCAGGTTGTCGAGGGCATCCGGAAAAAGTGCTTTTACAGGTTTGAAGCTTAAGACAGCTTTGCCGACTTTGTAGCATGCAAGACTGAGCTTCTGCTTCAGGGTCTTTTTGGGCTTGATTCCGGCTGAGTCTATGAAGACGGCTTTCGTGACACTCGGAAGAAGATTGCCAGCGAGTTCTTTTATCATGATTCTTCCGCCAAAGCTGTGACCGACGAGGGCGACGGGCTTCACGCTGAGCGCATCCAAAAATGCATTTACGAATTTTACGTAATCGTCAACACTCCATGGCTCTGGAGGCTCTTCACTTCCACCGAAGCCGGGAAGGTCAAGAGCCAGTGCAGTATATTTCTCGGAAACGGCTGTCATGAGCCCCTGGAAAAGCTCCATGTTAGCTCCCCAACCATGAAGAAAGAGGACAATATCTCCACTTCCTGCCATTTTATAGTTTATTTTTATGCCATTTACAGCTATAGTCATGCTATGCTCCTTAGTGTTCACATAATCTATCACGATACAGTATATCACTTTGCAAGAAAAATTTCCACTGTTTTTTGAATATTTTTGAGTGAATGTCGAATCTGTGAAAATTATATCTGAATTCGTTCGCAATAGGTCTTGAAAAAATCCGTGTATTGTGCTACAATAATCTTGATTCGGCAATTTGAAAGGAGAACTGCTATGATACTTTTAGAAGCGCAAACCCCGTCAACCGCAACCGTAGTCGGTCTCGGCATTGGCATGGTTTTCTTCGGACTGATTTGTCTTATCGCCATCTGCTATCTGCTCGGCTTCATCATGAAGAAAGTAAATAAGAGCACGGCTGATAAAGAGCCTGCTTCTGTTACTGCTTCTCCCGCTGTAAGCGCACCCACTGCTGAGCCTATCGTCAACAGACAGGAGCTTATTGCGGCTGTTTCCGCTGTCATTGCGGAAGAGCTCGGGCAAGACGTGGAAGCAATCAGGATTAAATCTATTAAGAAGCTGTAATACTTTGATGCAGCAATTTTGACAACAAATGGAGGAAGATAACACTATGAAACACTATCACGTTAATGTAAATGGAACCGATTACGAAATCGAAATTGAGGAAATCTCTGCTGAGGAAGCCAAGGCGCATCAGTCTGCTCCGGCTGCTGCAGCACCGGCAGCATCTGCTTCTGTACCGACAGGTGCTGAAACCGTTTCTGCTCCTATGCCTGGAACTATTCTTGATGTCAAGGCATCAGTTGGTCAGTCTGTCAACAAGGGCGACGTTCTTATGATTCTCGAAGCTATGAAGATGGAGAACGAAATCATGGCTCCCAAGTCCGGCAAGGTTGTCTCCGTAAGCGTTTCAAAGGGTGCATCCGTCAAGACTGGCGATGTTCTCCTGGCAATCGAATAATGGCGGTTTGTAACCGTATTTACGGAAAGGAGACAAAAAGCTTAAATGGATGCTATTTTAGATTTTCTTAAGACAACCGGCTTCGCTATGATTGCGGATAACTGGAAGGTTATCATTATGCTTGCTATCTCATGTTTACTTCTGTACCTTGCGATAGTAAAGAAGATGGAGCCACTGCTGTTACTGCCGATTGCTTTCGGAATGCTTCTTACCAATATTCCGGGTGCTGAGATGTTCCACGAGGTTCTCTTTGTAGACGGACATATTCATTGGGATCTTTTTGGCGGTGCTGCAATAACGCAGGAGTTTATCGACAGTCTTGAAAACACAGTTGTGGCGAGTACGCTGACTGTCGGAGAGACAATTTCAGTAGGTTTGCTTGACGTTCTATATTTAGGTGTTAAGTTAGGCGTTTATCCCTGCCTTATCTTCATCGGCGTTGGTGCTTCCACAGACTTCGGTCCCCTGATCGCTAACCCGAAGACATTGCTTCTTGGTGCTGCTGCTCAGGTCGGTATCTTTATTGCATACCTTGGCGCTACACTCATGGGCTTTACCTCCGCTGAGTCGGGGGCTATCGCTATCATAGGCGGTGCGGATGGTCCTACAGCTATTTACACGACTTCGCTTCTGGCTCCAAGCCTGCTTGGTCCTATAGCGATTGCTGCTTACTCTTATATGGCACTCGTTCCTGTTATCCAGCCGCCGATTATGCGTGCGCTGACCACAAAGGAAGAGCGCAGAATCGTCATGAAGGAATTAAGACCCGTTTCAAAGACCGAGAAGATCATCTTCCCGATTGTTGTTACTATATTTGTAGCACTCCTCGTTCCCTCTGCGGCTCCGCTTATCGGATGCCTGATGCTCGGAAACCTTATGAGAGAGTGCGGCGTTACCGAAAGACTTTCGAAGACCGTTCAGAACGAGCTTATGAATATCTGCGTTGTATTCTTGGGAGTTTCCGTCGGTGCAACCGCTACTGCTAATACATTCCTTAACTTCAAGACCCTTGGAATTCTCGTCCTTGGTATCATTGCGTTCAGCCTGGGAACTGCCAGCGGCGTAATCCTCGCAAAGATTATGAACCTCTTCTCGAAGAAGAACAAGATCAACCCGCTCATCGGTGCGGCTGGTGTTTCCGCCGTTCCTATGGCAGCGAGAGTCGCTCAAAGAGAAGGTCAGAAAGAAGATCCCTCGAACTTCCTGCTCATGCATGCCATGGGTCCGAACGTCTCGGGTGTTATCGGCTCTGCTATCGCTGCGGGTGTTCTTATCTCGCTTCTGGGCTGATATGAAAGGAGATTTCAATGGCTGCTACTAACAAACTTTATATAACCGACACAATTTTAAGAGATGCACATCAATCTCAGGCTGCAACAAGAATGAGACTTGACGACATGCTTCCCGCCTGCCCGATTCTCGATTCCATCGGCTACTGGTCGCTCGAATGTTGGGGAGGAGCTACTTTCGACTCCTGCATGAGATTCCTTAACGAGGATCCTTGGGAGAGACTCAGAGCCTTGAGAAAGGCTATGCCAAACACAAAGCTCCAGATGCTTTTCCGTGGACAGAATATTCTCGGATACAAGCATTATGCGGACGACGTTGTTGATGCGTTCGTAAAGAAGTCCATCGAAAATGGCATTGACGTTATCAGAATCTTCGACGCCCTTAACGATACGAGAAACCTGCAAGCCGCTATCACAGCTACGAAGAAGTATGGCGGAATATGCGAGGCGGCATTGAGCTACACCACAAGCCCTGTTCACAACAAGGAATACTTTGTCAAGCTCGCTATGGAGCTTGAGGAAATGGGTGCTGACACCATCTGTATCAAGGATATGGCTAACCTGCTTCTTCCTTATGATGCAGCTGAGCTCGTGAAAGAGCTGAAGGCTCATGTTCATATTCCGATTCATCTTCACACTCACAACACCACCGGTACAGGCGACATGGTTAACCTGATGGCTGCACAGGCAGGAGTTGACATTGTTGACACTGCACTTTCACCTTTGGCTAACGGTACTTCACAGCCCGCAACCGAATCTCTCGTCGCTACTCTTGCGGGAACTGACAGAGATACCGGGCTCGACCAGAAGAAGCTCGCCGATGCAGCGGCGCACTTCAGAAATGTTGCCAATAAGCTCAAGGCTGAGGGTACTCTTGATCCAAAGGTCCTGAACGTTGACACCAAGACGCTTATGTATCAGGTTCCTGGCGGAATGCTCTCCAACCTGATTTCACAGCTCAAGCAAGCTAACGCCGAGGATAAGTACTATGAGGTTCTGGCAGAAGTTCCGAGAGTAAGAAAAGACTTCGGCTATCCTCCGCTCGTAACTCCCACAAGCCAGATTGTCGGCACTCAGGCGGTTATGAACGTCCTTTCCGGCGAGCGCTACAAGATGCTCACAAAGGAATCCAAGGGACTCTTGAGAGGCGAATATGGTCGTCTCCCGGGCGAAGTAAATCCGGATGTCAGAAAGAAAGCCGGCATAAGCGATGACGAGGTTATCACCTGCCGCCCGGCAGACCTTATCGAGCCGGAGCTCGACAAGTACCGTGAAGAGGTCAAGAACATCCCTGGCTTCAACGGCTCTGAGGAAGATGTTCTGAGCTATGCCCTGTTCCCTCAGGTTGCGACAAAGTTCTTTGCATCTAGACTCGAGAAAGACAAAACAGTCGCTGTCACCAAGCCAGCTGACAACGGTCCGAGAGTTCTTTATGTTGACGACTGCTCGATTCAGTAGTCACTCAAAAATTAAGTCTCCCCGAGATGAAAATCGGGGAGATTTTTCTTGCAATGAGGACTACGATGTTATATAATACTTTCAGGACTCGAAAGGAGCATTTATTATGAAAAACCAACATCAGATAAAACAAACAGCATACAGACCGGACAACGGTTTCATAGGAAGAGAGCAGGAGCTTATCCGGGAGACGGTCATTCCCTATCAGTACTCGGTTCTTAAGGATGAGGCACCCGATACTGAGAAGAGCCACGTTATTGCGAACTTTATCAATGCAGGAAAGGCTCTCAGAGGTGAGGACGTCGGCGATGGATTCTATGGGATGGTATTTCAGGACAGCGATGTTGCAAAGTGGCTGGAAACGGTTGCTTATTCACTGGCAATTCATCCGGATGAAACCCTTGAAGCCACTGCTGACGAGGTTATAGACATTATTGCCTCCGCTCAAGATGAAGACGGGTACCTCGACACTGCATTTACCATCAAGGACAGAGACCGCCGCTGGCAGAATCTTTTGGAGGGTCACGAGCTCTACTGCGCCGGGCACATGATGGAAGCAGCTTGCGCCTATTACGAGGCTACCGGAAAGGACAAGCTCCTGAAAGTAATGGAGAAGAACGCCGAGCACATTTATGATGTGTTTATCACCGGCGGTCACAAGGGCTATCCCGGACATCCGGAGGTCGAGCTTGCGCTGATGAAGATGTACCGACTGACAGGCAATCACAAGTGCCTGGAATTAGCAAAGCACTTCATCGACATTCGTGGCGTTGACCCGCAGTATTTCGAAAAAGAGCGTAAATCCCGTGACTGGGTTGTCTGGGGCGGCGACGGAAGGGATCACGACTATATGCAATGCTCAAAGCCCGTGAGAAAACAGTCGGACGCTGTCGGACACTCGGTCAGAGCGGTTTATCTCTACACCGCTATGGCTGATCTGGCAAGTGAAACCGACGACAAGGAGCTTTTAGAGGCTTGCAACCGCCTCTGGGAAAGCATAACCGGAAAGAGAATGTATCTGACCGGCGGAATCGGTTCAAGCGTCAACGGTGAGGCGTTCACTGTCGATTATGACCTTCCGAACGACACGGCATATTGCGAGACCTGCGCTTCTATCGGGCTAATGTTTTTCGCTTCGAGAATGCTTGAAAACGAGGCTGACGGAAAATTCGCCGATGTTATGGAGAGGGCTTTTTATAACACTGTTCTTGCAGGAATTCAGCTTGACGGAAAGAGCTTCTTCTACGTGAATCCGCTCGAATGTGTCCCGGGCATTTCGGGATGCGCTTCCACTCATTGGCATGATTTGACCCAAAGACCCAAGTGGTATGCATGCGCTTGCTGCCCTCCTAACTTAGCAAGATGCGTTTGCTCGTTTGGCAAGCATGCTTATGGTGAGAATGAGAAGACTGCTTTCTGCCATATGTTTGCTTCGGGAGAAGTGGATTTTGAAAATGGGCTCAAACTTTCCTGCAAAACCGATTATCCGTTTGGATTTGATGTTAATTACACCGTTCTTGATGGCGAGAGCAAGCTTGCTATCCGGATTCCAGAGTGGAGCAAGGAATATAGCTTGACAGTAAACGGTGAAAAGTCTTATTGCGACATTAAGAACGGCTATGCTTATCTTGATGTAAAGAAAGGCGACAAAATAACTCTCAAGCTTGATTCACTTCCCTACTATGTCTATCCTTCGAATAAGATTCCGGAGCTTACTGGGTCTGTCGCTTTATGCCGTGGACCGCTTGTCTACTGCTTTGAGGGCAATGACAACAGCTGGTGCGATGGCAACATTCTCTCACTGTCATTGACCGGTGAAGACGATATTTCCCTGGAAAAGGCTGATGGACTTCCTGATGAAATAGTAGCGCTGAGCTTGCCTGTCGTAAGAAGCTGTGAAGTCAGCAGGCTTTACACTACGAGTAAGCCAACGTACGAAAAGGGATATGCGAAAGCGATTCCATACTATGCATGGTGCAACCGTGGAGAGAACCAGATGAGAGTCTGGATGAATTTGATTTAACTTAAAATAAGAACAGGAGCCGTCAGGACTCCTGTTTTTTATGCTTATTCGGTTTTCCCGAGCATTTCGCTCATCGTCCGCCAACCCAAAACTGCACATTTGACACGGGATGGCATATGCGAAACGTCTTTCAAGGCTCCAGCCTCTTCAAGCTCTTCTATCTCGTCGTCCGAGGCTTCACCCTTTATCATTCTTAGGAACAGGTCTGAAAGATGTTGGGCTTCTTCTTTGGTTTTGCCGATTATGAGGTCGAGCATTATGTCGACTGATGCCTGAGAAATAGCGCAGCCATCGCCCTCAAAGGAGCCATCAACAATTACGCCATTCTCAACTTTAAGCTGCAGGACGATGTCATCGCCGCAGGAGGGATTGACGCCCTCAAGAGCACAGGTTGCGTCCTCGAGCGTTCCCTTGTACTGTGGATACAGATTGTGATCGGTGAGAACCTCGTTATAGAAAGTGTTATTCGCCAAGACCCATTCGCCTCCTTAGTGTTTTCAGTGACTTGATAAATCGCTCGATGTCCGATTCGTCGTTATAGAATGCCAGGCTCGCTCTTGCTGAGGAACGGATTCCGAGGAAAGCATGAAGCGGCTGCGCACAGTGATGACCGGCTCTGATTGCGACCTTGTCTTCGTCTAAAATTGCGGAAATATCGTGAGGATGGACACCGTCAACGGTGAAGCTGACTATTCCAGAGTGGTTTCTATAGTCGGGAGAGCCGATTATATTAACGTGCGGAATTTTCTGCATTTCCTCGAAAAGAAGTCTTGTGAGCTCGGTTTCCCTTGAATGTATGTTGTCCATTCCGATACTTTCGATATAGTCGATAGCCGCTGAAAGACCGATTGCGTCGCCTGCGCTGACTGTTCCCGCCTCGAATTTGTGAGGAAGCTCGGCATAGGTGGCGCTGTCTCTTGTGACGTATTCTATCATTTCGCCGCCGCTTAAAAATGGCGGCATTTTTTCAAGGAGCTCTTCCTTGCCATAGAGAACGCCGATGCCCATCGGAGCCATCATCTTGTGACCGGAAAATGCAAGGAAATCGCAGTCAAGATCGCTGACATCGATAGCCATATGCGGTGCGCTCTGGGCGGCATCTACAAGTACCGCTCCGCCGTTACCATGAACGAGAGATATAAGCTCCTTGACCGGATTCTCGCTTCCAAGGACGTTTGAAACCTGTGCCATTGCGGCAAGCTTGGTATGCTCCGTAACTGCTGCTCTGAGTTTCTCCGATGAATATGAGCCGTCCGGTTCACATTCGAGATACTTAAGTTTAGCTCCTGTCTTCTTGGCAACCATCTGCCATGGGAGGATGTTACTGTGATGCTCGGAAATTGTGATTAGGATTTCGTCGTCCTCATGCAGAAAGTTCAGACCGTAGCTATAAGCAACAAGATTTATGCTTTCGGTGGTGTTTCGAGTGAACACAATCTCGCTGGTTTTCGGAGCCTTTATGAACCCTCTCACTTTCTCACGGGCGTTTTCGTAATGCTCGGTAGCGTCGTAGGCAAGAGAGTATAAGCCTCTCAGCGGATTTGCGTTCGAGTGCTCATAGAAGTCCCTGACAGCTTCCAATACAACAGCTGGTCTTTGCTCTGTGGCGGCATTGTCAAGATATGAGATGTCGGTGCTCTTTAAAAGTGGGAAATCATCTTTGTAGTTACGCATCTTCGCCTCCATCTGCCTCAGGAGAAATGAGGCTGTGAGCGAATGCTTTGGCATCTTCATCCTGAATGTGCGAGATAATCGCATCAAGCTTTGCGTGGGCAATTATGTCCTCAGCTGCCTTGGCTGAGATTCCACGGGAGCCGAGATAGAAGATGATATTATCATCGAGTCTGCCTATAGATGCGCCGTGGTTGCCCTCGACGTCCTCTTCGTTGCATAGAATAAGCGGAATAGTCTGGTTAACCTGGTTGTCGCCGAGGAGCAAAATGTCCTCGTTTTCAGTTCCTTTGGCGCCGGCACAGCCCTTGATGAGGTCTATTGTACCACGGAAAACCTTTGTCGAATCGTTCTCTAAGATTCCGGAAGCAAATATATTCGATTCGGTTTTGCGCCCGGTATGGCGGACAACATAATTCATGTCGAGGCTTTGATTTGTCTTTACTCTGTAACCTGAATTTGCCGAAAATGAACTGTGCTCTCCGGACAAATCCACAGAAACTGCGACGTATTCGTTCCTGCCGCCGAGCTCCAGCTTTGTGAGATTGAACGTAGCATTCGATTCACAGATACAGCCGATGTCAGTTATTACATCGGATTCACATCCGACATTCTGAATTACAGACAAATCAACAGTTGAGCCTGCTTCTGCCAGAATCTTTATTTCAAGCACAGCTGTTCCATCGCCTGTCATTACTACGGATACAGGAAGTCTGGAATTCTCTTTAGCATGAAGAAAAAGCCTTGCTGATCTACTGCCGGTGAAGTCATAGCTGAGAACTGCGGATGATGCTTCGCTGTCAGATTCTATAAGAATACTCTCGCCTTGCATAAGATCGCTAAGCTTGTCACCTGCTGCAGACCTGATGCCGCTAAGCGTTTCGTTACGAGTCAGTTTCAGCTCATCGGAAAGCTTTTTGATTTCAGGGGTACAGGCTTCTTCCGGAATTTCTCCGGAATAGCTTACTTCGTTCATCTTCAGGCTGTTCCAGGTTTTCACAGGGAGCGGATTCAGAATTATATTTTCGTTTGTCATCTTATCCCCTCCTTAGCCTATTGCGCCCTTCATCTCAAGGCGGATGAGGTTGTTCATTTCGACGGCATACTCAAGAGGAAGCTCCTTCGAAACGTTGTCGGCAAAGCCTCCGACAATCATCGCTCTTGCGTCCTCCTCGGAAATGCCACGGGACATAAGGTAGAAAACAGCATCGTCGCTGATTCTGCCGATCCTGGCTTCGTGACCAACATCTGCATCGCCGGTACGGATGTCCATCGCAGGAATTGTGTCAGAACGGGATATATCATCGAGCATCAGAGACTGGCAGGAAACCGCCGCTTTGCTCTTGTGAGCGTTTTTGCCAACGATTACAGAACTGCGGAAGGTGCTTATGCCTCCGTCCTTCGAAATTGATTTGGTGTTGATATATGATGATGTGTTTTCGCCGATGTGAACCACCTTGGCGCCGGTGTCGAGATTCTGACCTTTGCCGGCAAACGTGATTCCTGTGAACTCCATTCGGGAATTCTTTCCCTTTAAGATTGTCATCGGATATAGATAGGACACATGCGAACCAAATGAGCCGGAAACCCACTCCATAGTTCCGCCCTCTTCGACAGTTGCACGCTTGGTGTTGAGGTTGTACATGTTCTTCGACCAGTTTTCGATTGTCGAATACCTGAGGCGGGCATTCTTTCCGACAAAGAGCTCAACGCATCCGGCGTGAAGATTTGCTACATTATACTTTGGAGCAGAACAGCCTTCGATGAAGTGAAGATCTGCGCCCTCATCGACTATTATCAGTGTGTGCTCAAACTGTCCGGCACCGGGGGAATTCAGTCTGAAATAAGACTGAAGCGGAATCTCAACTTTGACATGCGGTGGGACATAGACAAACGAGCCGCCAGACCAGACTGCACCATGAAGAGCTGCAAACTTATGGTCTGTTGGCTTTACGAGCTTCATGAAGTGGCTTCTTATCATATCGGCATACTCGCCGTGCATTGCACTCTCGAGGTCAGTATAAACGACGCCCATTGCAGCGACCTCTTCACGGACGTTGTGATAGACAAGCTCTGAATCATACTGCGCTCCGACGCCGGCTAAAGACTTTCTCTCTGCCTGCGGGATTCCGAGACGCTCGAACGTGTCCTTGATTTCATCCGGAACATCGCTCCACTTGGCACTCATTTTGGTGTTGGGTCTGACATATGTGACAATGTTGTCCATGTCGAGCCCATCGATGGGCGGTCCCCAATTTGGGACGGACATCCGGTTATATATCTGAAGCGACTGGAGCCGGAAAAGATTCATCCATGCTGGGTCGTTCTTTTCTTTTGAGATTTTGTCGACGATTTCTTCTGTCAGACCGGCATTCAGTTTGTAGTTATCCCGATCCTCGTTCCGGAAATCGTACATATTGCGGTCAATACTCTCAACCTGACTTTTTTCTTTCATGCTTAGGACTCACTTTCCTGCCATTTCGATATACTTCTCATAGCCGTTTTCGTTGATGTCATCAACCATTGAGGCATCGCCATCGGCGACAACGTGACCGTCGACAATAACATGAGTTTTATCTATATCAAATGCATCGAGGATTCTTGTTGAGTGAGTGATAACTAAAAGCGCACCGTTCTCTTCCTCAAGATAGGTCTTGATTCCATTGGAGACAAGCCTTACTGCGTCGACGTCAAGACCAGAGTCGGTTTCATCAAGGATTGCAAGCTTCGGGCGGAACATGAGAAGCTGCAAGATTTCAGTCTTCTTTTTCTCGCCGCCTGAGAAGCCGACGTTCAGATCTCTCTTAGCATAGGATGGGTCGAGCTGAAGAAGCTCCATTGCGGCGGCAAGCTTCTTCTTGAAATCAAAGAGCTTGATTCTCTTGCCGGTTCTCTGCTCGAGGGCACTCCGAAGGAAGCTCTCAACAGTGAGTCCCGGAACTTCAAGCGGCGTCTGGAACGAGAGAAACATTCCAGCTTTTGCACGCTTGTCCGGTGATTCGGAAGTTATATCGCTTCCGGCAAAGACAATTTTGCCTGATTCTATAGTATACTGTGGATTTCCCATCAGAGCATAGCCAAGAGTCGACTTTCCGGCTCCGTTAGGTCCCATTAAGACATGGGCTTCACCCTCGTTAATCTGCATGCTGACATCATGCAGGATATGCTTGTCGTCAATCGAGACGTTTAAATTGCTGACTTCCAAAAGTGTAGACACTTGAATTTCACTCTCCGTAGTTTTATTTATCGCCATAAGGCAGTTTACACATTTAAAAACCAACCGCAAAGGTAGGTTAAAGATATAGTATCACATTAAGAGCCTCTTGTCAAGGGAATATGCCCCATTTCGAGCTTCACAAATCAAGATTTTTGTCGGGACTTGAAATTAATCTTGCGATGGTGTATACTTAAGTCAGAATGGAGTGAATGCGATGTTTATCTCATCAAAGGGCAGATATGCCTTGAGAGTTGTTGTTGATATAGCCGAGAGGCAGACGGAAGAATATATCCCCTTGCAGGAGATTGCCGACGGTCAGCATCTCTCTGAAAAATACCTCGAAGCCATCGTCAAGAGCCTGGTTTCCGGCGGCGTTCTGGAAGGACAGCGAGGAAAAGGCGGCGGCTACAAGCTGAGCCGCTCCCCCGACAAATGCACTGTCGGCGAAATCCTGAGGCTCACCGAAGGCGAACTCGCCCCAGTCTCCTGCGTCGACAAGTCCGTCGAGCAGTGCGAGCGCCGCTATGAGTGCCGGTCCTACCCAATGTGGCAAGGGCTCGACAAGATGATTTCTGAGTATCTTGATGGGTTTACGATTCAGGATTTGATGAGGAGCTGAGCCCCTCCACCATGCTTCGCATGGTCCCCCTCCCCAAAGCGTTGGGGAGGCTTTTTGTCGCCCTTGGCGACGTGCTCACCCTCCGGGCTCGCACACCTCTCAGTCAGCTTCGCTGACAGCTCCCCTTGACAGGGGGAGCCTTTTTGTATCCCAATACCAGCGAAAATCTTAATCAAATCTTAATCTTTGAGATATTGCGGTTAATGATTTGGTATGATATACTTGGAATTGCAGAGTTTTATTGAAAGGAGTAAGGGCATGAAAAAATTGATTTGCGTGCTAATTTGCGTGATGCTACTATCATCTTGCAGCGTAACTGAACGGGTGGAAGATAACCCCAGTGTCACGACTGTGAGCTCTTCAAACGAGAAAGTCACAAAGGCGACTACCTCACCTACTGAGAAAACCGAATCGGATGAACTCGAAATCTATGATGAGTACTATGAGAATATCAAGAATCAGTCGTTGATACTGCCGGATGGTGTCAAGGTTGTCGACGCTTCCATTTCGCTGTGGTTTGAGAAATGTACGAAAGATAGCCTCACAGAGAAGGAATATGAAGAAGATGTTGACCTGTCAGATGTTTTCTGGCTCGATCAGATTGTAGACCCGGATACGATCTATGATGTCGAGGAAGTCGGAGACTACATCGCTTTCAGAACCGGAAGTGACATGACAGCATATATCTGCAAGACAAGCGACACAGACATAGAGGTTATTGCCAAAGGCTCAGGGCTTTCGGTGGGGTATGTCGTCACGGACAACTTCATCTTCTTTGCGGAGGGCTATTCCCAGCTCTCTTCTGCCGAGATGAGAATGAATGTCATCAGGGTTGCAACCGGGGAAATCGTTGCGGTAGACTTCCCTATGCCTTATGAGAATACGTTTATATCCACCATTATGCCAACCTCAGACGGCGGCATGATGATAGCTCCCAATGTCGGCGAATCGGTCAATGTGCTTAACGAGTACGTCTACTATATTTCTACTGAAGACATCGTTTTAATGTTTACTGGGCTGTTCGTGCCGGACGAAGTTTATGGTTTCACCTATGACGAATACTACGAAGCTCTCACCGGCAAGTGGGACGAGGTTGTGTGGTACGATGTCCCGACGGTCAACGAAAGTTACACTAAGCTCGCCTATTGGTCAAATAAGTACGCCGAGGGTGGCGAAATGTCCCTCAATCCGGGCATCTGGATTATAGATCTCAAAACCGGCGACGAGTCAAGACTTGATTTGGGGGACCTATCCCCTACTGTTGGCTATATCAGCTGGATTGATGATGAGATTTTGATATTCTCAACTTATGAGAATGAGTTCTATAGGATTAGCCTTGCGGATAATATGATTGAAAAGTACGAATGATGAGGGTTAAGCTGAAATTAATTTAAAGCCGATGGGGTGAAGCGTCGGCTTTTCTTGCCTAAGAGACTTTATGAAATGCATAAATGACAGTAGCTTCTCCTACAGGAATGTTAGAAAAGTGTTAGAAAGCAAGAAGATTGCTTAGGAAAGCTTAGAAATAAAAAGGCCGTCAAACGACGTATTATCGTCGTTTGACGGTTGGCAGGGGCAGAAGGACTTGAACCCTCGGCACGCGGTTTTGGAGACCGCTGCTCTACCATCTGAGCTATACCCCTAAGGTGGTGGGCCAACAGGGACTCGAACCCCGGACCGACCGGTTATGAGCCGGTGGCTCTAACCAACTGAGCTATTGGCCCTTAGTGTAAACTCGTATAGGTGACACCATAAAATAACAAAAAGCCCTCACGAGGGAAACTCAAGGCATTCCTCGTGAAGAGCCATGGTGACCCGTGCGAGAATCGAACTCGCGTTACCGGCGTGAGAGGCCGGTGTCTTAGCCGCTTGACCAACGGGCCAGTGGTGCACCATCGGGGACTCGAACCCAGGACCCACTGATTAAGAGTCAGTTGCTCTACCAACTGAGCTAATGGTGCAAAAGTGTCGGCAACACCAATTTTCCCAGGACGTCGCCATCCAAGTATCGTAGGCGAGAATGAGCTTAACTTCTGTGTTCGGCATGGGAACAGGTGGGACCTCATCTCAATCGTCACCGACTAAGGAACTGTCAGATTCGCTTGCGAATCCACACAGCAACCTCAAAATTGAATAATTAGAATTGAAAGCGAATGATGAACAATAATTCAAGAGGTTAAGCCCTCGACCAATTAGTACTCGCTGGCTAAACATGTCACCATG
>JAJQGJ010000018.1 GCA_021200565.1 Oscillospiraceae bacterium | reverse complement strand
CCTGTCATTACCACAGGCGCCTTCTACGCCTTTTTTTCAGGACGGTGTACCCCCCCCCGGGTATTTTCGCCGTAGCTGCCGTAATCACCATATGCCCCGTATCTTCCGTAGCCGTATTTTCCATATCCATATTTCCCATAGCCGTATTTCCCGCCGCCTATGGCAACCTTATTCAAAACCGTTCCCAGAATCTTCACATTGCTCTTCTCCAGCTGTGTCTTGACGTTCTGCACAAAGTGGTAGCTGATGGCATCCGCTTCAATGACCAGCACGGCTCCGTCTACCTCCTTTGCGACAATCGCACTGTCAATCACCGAACCCAGCGGCGGCGTGTCGATCAGCACATAGTCATACGACTTCCTGCATTCCCTTACCAGTTCCTTAAAGTTCTCTTCCTCCAAAAGCTCTGCCGGGTTCGGCACGTACGGGCCGGAAAAAATGATGTCCATGTTTTCAATGTCTGTCTCCATCCTCACTTCATCCAGTTCCTTCTGCCCTGCCAGGTAATGCGCCAGCCCTGCTTCCACATTCCCTGCCTGGTACCTTCCCGCCAGCACCGATTTCCTCATGTCCGCATCAATCAGGATCACACGCTTCCCGCTTTCCGCAAAGGAAACGGCCAGGTTAAAGCAGACGCTCGATTTCCCTTCGTTCGGCACGCAGCTGGTAAAGCTGATGACCCGGATATTCGTGCCGCAGAACTGGATATTCGTGCGCAGCGATTTGTATGCTTCATTCGTTCGGTTGTCCAGTGCCTGGCGCGCCGAAAATTTTACGCTCTTCAATGGCTCTGCCTCCCTTCTTTCCTTCCCCTGCGCAGCAGACGGGCAAGCAGCGTCCCGTTCTGCTCCTTCCTCTTGCGCCTGTCTTTCATCATCTGCCCGACCGCACCTTCCTCGACCGGAATCATGGCCAGGTTATTCAGCCCCAGGTATTTCTCCACATCCTCTTCCGTGCGGATCGTGTCATTCATCAGGTACATAATCACAATGACCGCCGCGCTTAACAGTATCCCCGCTGCGCCCCCGGCCAGTATGTTCCGCTTTATATTGGGGCTGCTCGGTGAATCCGACAAATGCCCATATTCCACCATGGTCGGTTCATCCACATTCATAATGGATGCAATGCGCACCATCGATACTTCACTGATCTCATCCACGATTTCCTTTGCCATATACGGGTCACTGGATGTCACCGTAATCTCTAAAATCCGGGTGTCTGTCGGATTGTTTAAGGAAACCATGGCGGCTAACCCTTCATAGGTTATGTTCAGCCCCATGTTTTCAATGACCTGTTCCAAAACCGGGCGGCTGGTTACCAGGACCATGTAGTCCTGGGTCAGCTGGCTTCCGGTCTGCAGGTCCGTCAGCGAGGTGACGGTCGATGTCTGGTTGACAATATAAAGCTTGGACGTGGACTGGTAGGACGGCGTAATGATAAACGCCGTGCCGAGCCCGATGATTGCCGCCAGCACAAAACCCGTCAACAGTATTGTTACAATTCGCCCACGCAGCACGTGCAGCAAATCCATTAGATCAATTTCTATTTCATCCTTCTGCTGTATTTCCATTCGAATTCCTCATTTCTCGCCTCATGTCGCGCCCGCAGGAAACGGCTGATGTTTAACCGGTTCTATCCGGTTGACGCTGGCGGAGCCTGCGGCACCAGCTCGTAAGTCTTTGACTTGAAACTTATGTTTACACAAATTCATCCTTTAACTTTAAACTTATATTTACACAAATTCATCCTTTAGCATCCGCTTTGGGTTGTCCTCCAGGACTGCCTTCCCGCTTCGGCTTTCCCAGAAATCCTGCGGGACGTAGCCCAGCGCTTTCTGCATCAGCGGGACCCTCCTGTCCATCCGGTGCATGTCGCTCCCTAAAAACTGGATGTATCCGTCTGTCACCAGCCTCCGGTGGTAGGCCGCCTTCCTCTGGAAAATATTCCCTGCCAGGCTCTCTGTGTTCATCTGAAAGTAAACGCCCATCCGCCTCAGCTCATCCATGCGCCCGTACTGCTTTGCCAGTGCCCCGTACCGCTCCATATGCGCCACGACCGGGATATAGCCGTGCATCATGTAGTTCCGCAGCGCCTGGTATATGGTGTGGTAGGAATCCCCCGGCAGGAATTCCACCAGGATATACCTTGTCCCGGCCAGGGTAAGCGCCCTTCCCGTCTGCAGGGCATCCACGATGGCCGGCCCGTTTAACAGCTCATTGCCCAGGCCGACTGTAAACCGCGGGCTGATCTTCCACGCCTCCTTCTGGAGCACCGAACGCTTTTCTTCCAGCTCTTCCGCGGCTGGCTCCCCGCCGCCGCCCGAAAAATGCGGCGTTGCGATCAGGTGGGTTATCCCTTCCTCCCATGCCATCCGCAGCATGGCAACGCTCTCTTCCAGATCACGCGCGCCATCATCTACACCCGGCAAAATATGCGTATGTATGTCATAATAATTCATTCATTTTCTCCCAGCCAGGCCAGTTCCAAAACCCCTGTGCAGATAACCTGGCCCATTTTCCCAACAGCATAGATCAAAAAACCAGCATACCCCGCCTATTCCATGGAATTTATTCCATGGAATCTATTCCATGGAATCTATTCCACGTAAATCCGGTGCAGGTACTGCTTCCAGATAAACAGTGCAAATGCCACAAGGATCCCGATACAGCCCACATAGAACAGAACCGTGATGTCCCATCCAGCATATTTCTGCAGGAACTGCTGGTAATATACCGGCGTTGTCTCGATTCCGCCGGCAGTATCTTTCAGCACCGCCGCCCCTGCGGCCCCTGTGACCAAAACCGATGGGACGGCAGCCGCATATGCGGCCGTCCGCACTGCCTTGTGCAGGTACCCGTATATCTGCTCCAGCAGGATAAACAGCACTGCTATGGACAGCAGCCCTGCCGCCAGCACAAAATAAAACCAGTACCGGAATGCGCTCCTGCTCTTCTGTATCAGGCTCCCCAGCGGGAATTCCAGCATATCCGTATAAATCCCTTCCAGTTCCCCGATCAGGGCGGCATCCTCTTCTTCATCCAGCTCCCCTGTCAGGCTTTCATGTACAGGGTCAGCTGATATCTCATGTTCCTTCCCGTTTAACACGTCCTCTATGTACTGCTTTTCTTCAATGTACACACTCGAAAGCGAGAACACACGGTTTGCTATGGCCGGGTCTTTCCCCTCACGCTCCAGCGCCTCCTGCGCCATCGTCCGTGTCATCTGGGTCAGCCCGGAAAAATAATCGCTCTCCATCATCTGCTTGTGGATGGCATTGTTGTTATACAGGCCAAAATGAAGGCCGAATGCCGCCAGCATAAGGAAGATAAAAACGCCCATGTCGATGCCGGCAAAAACCGCCAGCGTCCCCCGCAGCTTCCTGTTTTTCCTCCGGTGCGACCGGTACTTAACCTGGTAAAAGACCAGTCCCCCGGCTGCCAGGACCGCCAGGACTGTACACCCGGCTGCCACTTTCCAGAGCAGGCCCAGGTGAATGATGTCATTCAGGTCCCTGTCCTCCTGCCCCTCCAGGGTATAGTCCCCCAGGGTGCCTGTCATGGACAGCTTCTGTTTCTCTGCATGCCGGATATCTTTTTTGGTGAATGCAGCATCCGTTCCGATATCCTCTTCCGTTTCCCCCGCTGCGTCGGATGCCGTCTCTGTACCGGGCGCGGCCTCGGTGTCGGATGCCGTCTCCGTTTCGGACGCCGTCTTACTGTCCTCTTCCTCTGACGGGTCGCCCAGAAACACCTTTAAAAACGCCTTGTTTTCTTTTGACTCACTTTTGCTGTGCTTACTTTCCTCTTCTTCGGAATCATCCCCTTCACTGGCAAGGAGGGTGCAGTACCCTTCCTCGACCAGCTCCTGGTAGCTGTCCCGAAACTGCTGTATATATGAATCCGCCTCCGAGTCGGTCAGGTCAATGCCATCCTCTGAAAGCCTGGAAATCCCTTCCGAAAGATACGAGCTTCCCACAACATACTGCTTCCCGTCATAGGTGAAAGCCTGTGAAGCTGCGTTTATAATCTTCTGCTCTGCCGAATTGATGCCGCCTGCTTTTGCAGGGACAACGGCAAGGCAAAATGCGAATAGTCCTATTATCAATCCTGAAACTTTTTTCTTCATTTCCGCCTCTCATCTGCTTATCCAAAAAATCCTCTTCCGTTTCGCGCCGTCCTCTCCGGCGCTGTCTGTCAATA
>JAJQGJ010000024.1 GCA_021200565.1 Oscillospiraceae bacterium | reverse complement strand
TTTTCAAGGGTCTTTCTTAATTCTTTTCATTGTTCAATTTTCAAGCTGCCATCTTTCGGATTGAGTCCTGAAGCCGGTTCCTGAGTTTCCTCACTCTCCATCGCTTCTCTTCTCGCTCCCCGTTCCCTCTCTCAAGCGAACTCGTTTATTATATCACAAGCTCTTTCGTTTGTCAAGCCCTTTTTTCAAATTTTTTTCGAATTTTTTCACGAGCTTCATGCTCCTGTGGGCTTCTTTGAGGTGCTGCCCTCCCGGACAGCTTTTGTAGTATACCACATGTCGAGAGAGTTGTCAAGAGGAATTTTACAAAAAATTCGAGGAAATTTTTAGCCTGATTTTGCCTTGGTTTTACTCATGTTAAAATCCGTACATTTCTTTCGGATCGGTGACATTCCCTATTTCAAGATCAAAAAAAGAAGCCATATTTCAGGCTTCTTCCTTGAGTCGATATTATCTGATTGCGTCCTTGGTCTTGGCTGCCTTACCAACTCTGTCTCTGAGGTAATAGAGCTTAGCTCTTCTGACCTTAGCGAGTCTGACGACCTCAACCTTTTCAACAACCGGAGAATGGAGAGGAAATACTCTCTCAACGCCGCAACCATGGGAAAGTCTGCGAACTGTGAAGGTTTCGCTGATGCCACCGTGCTTGCGAGCGATTACAGTTCCTTCAAAGACCTGAATTCTCGACTTGTCACCCTCCTGGATTCTGACGTGTACTCTAACGGTATCACCAACAGAAAACTGAGGAACCTCTGATTTCATGCTCGACTGAGCGATTGTTTTTAAAGCGTCCACTTTAAAACTCCTCCTGTTAATTTCAGACATTCATACACTTCTATCAACGATTATCGTTGCCTGACGAAGTCAGAGGACTATCCGCTTTAATGTCATGTTATAAAACCGGCATTAACCCCCATTTGCGCTCGGAAAACGCAACGGAATTCAAATGCTTTAATATTATATCACATCGTGCCTGTCGTTTCAATAGTAAGATTCGTAAAAATCACATTCTGATATGCTTCATAACATGTTCAATTTGCACAAATTCAGCCTATAATTCCCTGTCAATGAGCTCAGAAGCAATTATTGCGAACAACGTCATTGTCTGAGACAGAGAAATGGATGCCGGTACTGTCATTACAGATGCGAAGAACGCAAGTATCAAAACGCATATCGTAACCTTAGATACTATTTCAAGAGGCTTTTCACTATCTGGGAGAAGAAGCCGAAGTATCATTCCTCCGTCAAAATAGCTCACGGGCATCAGATTAAAGAGTGCTATTGTGAAGTTTATCCGGTCTTTTAGAATTAAGGCAAGCGTAATATTCGTAAGGCAGCCTGCTGAGTAGATAAGAAGCCGGGCTGATTTTCCGAGCTCTTCTGTTTCGGCTGAAATACCTATTCCTCCACCGTAAAGGCGTATTCCAGTCACTTCTGCTCCTGTAAGCTTCATAGCAATCAGATGTCCAAGTTCATGAGCGAAGCAAAAGAGAAGGCAGATGCCGGTTACACCGTTTGGCTCAAGAAAGCTCACGGCAGTAACCAGAAGGAAGCCAAAGCCAATGTGTAAATCTGTTTTCAGAATTCTGAATGATAACATACTGAATTCTATTATGGATTTCAAGAAAAGATGTCCCTTACACAAGGGCAAGGGACAAATAAATCCTTAACAGCCGGCTTCTTTTTTGATGCCAAAAATAGCCCGGAGAATGCCTCTAATCGGCTTCGATGGCTTGACAATTACAACTTTCATGCTGATTCCTCCCATACATATGTATTTGTACATAATATTCGGGAAATCGAAAGTTGCTAACGCTTCTGTTTGTCCTTAAGCTCCCACGGCTTGATGAGAGACGCTTCCCGGTACATTTCACAATAGCTTTCATGGCGGCTTTCGGAGATTTTTCCGTTCCTTACTGCCTCCAGCACTGCGCAGCCAGTCTCTTTTGTGTGCGAGCAGTCCTGGAAACGGCATTCACCAAGGTATTCCCTAAATTCCGGGAAGCAGTCTGCAAGCTCGTCTTTAAATATAGTGTCATACTTTCCGGTCTCAAACGTCGAGAAGCCAGGAGTATCGGCTATGTAGCCGCCACAGTCGAGCTCGAAGATGTCAGCACGTCTTGTTGTGTGCTTGCCTCTTCCGAGGCTTTTACTTATCTCAGCGGTTGCAAGACCGAGCTCAGGGCAGATATTATTAATAGTTGATGACTTTCCCGAGCCGGAATTCCCACAGAAAGCTGAAAATTTGCCTTTAAGAGCTTTCTTGACTTCGTCACAGCCATCGCCGGTTTCATTATTCACTTCGAAAACCGGATAGACTCCCTGATAAATCTTTATGTAGTCGTCGGCAGGCTGCTTATCAGTCTTGGTGAAAACTATTACAGACTCAATGCCCTTATACTGAGCGACTGCCGAAAATTTATCAAGCATCCTCAGATTTGGTGGTGGCTCGCAGGTCGACATTATGAAGACCATCTGATCAAGGTTCGCAAGAGGTGGTCTTATAATCTCGTTTTTTCTGGGCTTTATCTCGGTTATGACTGGCTCCGAGTTTTCGGAACACTCTACTGTCACTCTATCGCCGCAGCAAGGAGAGATATTCCTTTGGCGGAATATCCCCTTTGCCTTGCATGTGAAAACTTCGCCGTCAAGCGAGGCTACCTTGTAGCCGGTGCCGAAAGCGCTGATTATAACTCCGTCCAATATCATCATGAATCAATAATCGTAAACGCAGTGGTCCAGTAGTTGGTCCGGTAGTATGTGCCGGTTGTGAAATCGATTTCGTACTCGGCAAATGTCATCTGCAGCCCAGTCTTGGTGCTCTTTGCCATTACATAAACGCTCATTGAACCCTCGCCAGTAATTGCTACAGAAAGCGTACCGCCGGCATATTGTGAGCCGTTCATGGTGATTGTGCTGGTCAAAGCTTCGCCATTGGCACTGTTATATACGGTCACATAGTAGTTGTTAGTTGCCTTTGACGGGATGTCGATATTCAGGACAATAGTGGTTCCAGTGACAGTCTCGCCGCCAGAACTATCTCCGCCATCTATTATGATGCCAGGATGGGTTGTCGTAGTGCCATCGTCAATCTCTTCCTCATCAATGTCGACTTCCTGTTCCTCGGTGACTGTTCCGTCTGAAACATAGATTGTGACTGTTGTGTTTCTCGTTACCGTTTCGCCTGCTTCTATGCTCTGGTCGATGACGATCCCGGCTTCCTCACTCGATTCGACATACTGCGTCTTCGCAACGAGATAGTTATCTTCAAGAAGCATCTGGGCTTCGGAAACGGTCTTTCCGACAAGAGAAGGAACGGTGGTATCCTCAACCGACGGACCTATACTTACATAAACCTTGACGGTTGTTCCTTCTTCAACGGTTGAATATGCGACAGGGTCTGTCTTGACGACATAGCCTGAAGAAACATCATCGCTTTCAATCTCTACCCTCGTGACTGTCAGCGATTCGCCTGTCAATGCAGCGTAGGCTGACGAATAGTGGTAGTTGACGACATCAGGAATTGTAACGGTTCTCGTTCCCTTGCTTACGGTTACTTTTATAGCGTCGCCGACCTTGACGATTCTGCCCTCAGCCTTTTCCTGCTCCATGATTATGCCAGATTCGTAATCTGAGCTATACTCTTCGGAAGCTACAAGCTGAATTTCGGGATAAAGGGAGCGTGCCTCGTAGTAGTTAAGACCAATCAGGTTCGGCATCGTGTAGTCATTTGAGGATGAAGCAGTTGTCTGGAATGCACCCATGATCACATTTGCCATGAACAGCGTTGCAACGATTATGACAGTTACCGTCATCGCTGCAAGAATCGGGAGAACGAAGTTGTGGCGTGGACGATCATCGTCGTCATCGTCATCATAGTCCTCCTCGGGATATTCCTCCTCCGGCTCGGGTTCCGGCTCTGGCTTCGGCTTCTCCTTTTTTACCTTCGGCTTGGATGCACGCTTTTTTGTGACGGAGGTTTTGATGCCGTCAAGAAGTCCCGATTGCTGCTCCGGTCTTTTGATCGGCTCGTCGAAGTAGCCAAACGTTACACTCTGGTCATTTTTGAATGCCTCAATATCTCTGATCATTCCGGATGCAGACTGGTATCTCTTGGTTGGCTCCTTTTCCATTGCACGAAGAACTATTTCCTCAAGACCTTTATAAATGTTTGAATTGTACTGAGATGGCGGCACCGGCTCCTCGCTCATGTGCTTCATTGCCACTGCAACGGGAGTTTCGCCGTCGAAGGGCTTCCTGCCGGTGAGCATTTCATACATCATGACGCCGACAGAATAAATGTCGCCACGCTCATCGGTTCTTTCTCCTCTTGCCTGTTCAGGAGAGACATAGTGAACTGAGCCCATTGTTCGCTCGGTGCCAGTGCCGGCGTTCTGACGTGAAAAGCAGGCGATTCCGAAATCCATCACCTTGATGGTTCCATCCGCCAGGAGCATAACATTCTGAGGCTTGATGTCACGGTGGATGATTCCTCTGTCGTGGGCGAGCTGCAAGGCTCTTAAAATCTGGATAGTATAGTGAACGCACTCACGCCACTGAAGCATGCCCTTCTGCTCTATGCACTCTTTGAGGGTTATGCCGTTGATGTACTCCATGACAATATACTGGAGGTCATGCTCATAACCGACATCGAAAATCTTTACTATATTCGGATGAGACAGAACGGCAATGGCTCTGCTCTCGTTTCTGAAATATCTGACGAATTCCTCGTTCTCGGAAAATTCCCGCTTAAGTATTTTCACGGCGACGGTTCTGTTTTCCATTATGTCTATACCTTTGTAGACATCAGACATTCCGCCGACACCGATAAGCTCGGTGATCTGGTATCTTCCGTCGAGCTTAAGACCGATGAATTTATCCATGTTCATTCTCCTTTCCTTTTAAACCGATATGAGTACGGCTGTTATGTTGTCCTTGCCGCCCCGGGAGTTTGCCGCATCTATAAGCTCGTTTACGGCGTGTTCTATTGGCTGTCTGTAAGAAATTTCATATATCTGCTCATTTGTGAGGTAGTTGGTGAGTCCGTCGGTGCAGATGAGGATATACTCGCCTCCGCTGAGATCAAGCTCAAAATAGTCAGGCTCAACCGATTTGTCCACCCCGACAGCACGTGTGATGACATTTTTCATCTTGTGGCTATGCATCTCTTCCTCGCTTATCATTCCGTTTGAATAGAGATATTCGACAACCGTGTGGTCGTTCGTCACCTGAGCTATTCCGAGGTCATTCATGAGGTAAGCTCTTGAATCGCCTACGCTCGTTATGCTCAGGAGATTCTTATGTACCAGAGCGGCAACACAAGTGGTTCCCATTCCGGCATTGTGCTCATCTTCGAGGCTCTTGTTGTAGACAATGGCGTTTGCCGCTTCGACAGAAGATATAAGAAGCGACTTGACGCTTTTTGGCTCCATATCGGCTCTGTAGCTGAGATGGACACGCTCATAGACGGCGTTCGATGTCATCTCGCTGGCAAGACCGCCTGACGCAGCACCGCCCATGCCATCACAGACGACGGAAAAGACAGTTTCATCGTCGATAGCACATATTCTGAACTTATCCTGATTTTCTTCCCTGAGTTTTCCTATATCGGTTTTTCCGGCTGCAAACACATTGTCACCTCCAAATTTCTATATTTCGTATTCCCGCCTGAGCTGTCCGCAGGCAGCGTCTATATCTGCTCCAAGAGTTCTTCTCACAGTTGCATTCACTCCAAGACCGGTAAGCTTTTTACAGAAGCTTTCGGCTGCAGGGCGTGAAGAATGGAAGTCTCGCTCTTTGATTTTGTTCACAGGTATTATATTTATATGAGACGGCATTCCACCTACTAACTTAGCAAGCGCTTTTGCATCTTCCATAGTGTCGTTTGTGCCGTCTATAAGGGCGTATTCAAATGAGATTCTTCGCCCGGTTACGGCGAAATAATCACGGCATGCCTTCATCAGCTCATCGATATGATACCGTTTATTGACCGGCATCAGCTCGCTTCTCTTTTCATCGGTGGTTGCATGAAGCGAAATTGAAAGCGTCAGCCCCAGATTCAACTCCGAAAGCTCATAAATCTTATCGACAAGACCGCAGGTGGAAAGGGAAACGTGCCTCAGGCTCATATTGGTTCCCTTTTCACTAGACAGTAGCTCAAGAAATCTCACGACATTGTCGAAATTGTCAAGCGGCTCGCCGATGCCCATCAGGACTATGCTTGAGACCTTGCGACCTGAAATTCTTTCCGCTTCATAGAGCTGCAGAAGTATCTCGGATGGCTTGAGGCTTCTTTTGAAGCCGGCGATGGTTGATGCGCAGAATCTGCAGCCCATCTTGCAGCCAACCTGGGTTGAAACGCAGAGGGAGTCGCCATGCTCATAGCTCATCAGGACCGTTTCGATATGGTTGCCGTCGGAGAGCTCAAACAAGAATTTCTCGGTTTCGTCGAGGCTTGATTTCAGGTTTCTCACGCATGTGAGCTTTTCGATATAGAATTCGCCAGCGAGCTTTTCACGAAGCTGCAGTGAAAGATTCGTCATTTCGGAAAAGTCGGTTGCACGCTTTTTGTGGAGCCATTCATAAATCTGAGATGCACGAAAGCTCTTTTCACCGAGGGCTTTCATCTTTTCAGTCAGCTCTTCAAGACTCAATGATAGTATATCGGTCAAAAATATTCACCCAATTCTCGAGAATTTCGCCATGAAGAAGCCGTCACCGCCGAATTGGCAGCTGGCTGGCGTTATCGTCGCCTTATAGTCGCCGAAACAAGAAAGCTTACAGCCCTCGAAGCTGGGGTTTTCCTTGAGGAATTTCTCAGCTATCAGGTCATTTTCGGCTCGGTTGAGAGTGCACGTCGAATAGAGTAGCGTCCCGCCGGGTCTTACATACTGAGATGAAGTCTTTAGGATTTCATACTGGACTATTGGGAACTGCTTGAGGTCATCCTCACATGAATAGTTATACTTGATTTCTGGCTTGCGCCCGATTACTCCGAGTCCCGAGCAAGGAACGTCGCATAAAACTCTGTCAGCCATAGGGAGCTCGCTTTTATAGACTTTTGCATTGTTCGTCCCGGCTGAGATTGTACAAAGCCCGAGCCTTTTTGCGCCATCGGTGATCAGCTTCGCACGATTGGCATGGAGATCAAAAGCTAAAATTCTTCCCATGTCGTTCATGATTTCTGCTACCGTGAACGATTTTCCGCCGGGAGCAGAGCAAACGTCGAGAACTGTCTCGCCCTCTTTTGCTCCAAGCTCTGTGGCACAAAGCTGGCAGGAGGCGTCCTGAACATGAAACATGCCTCTTTTATATGCCGAAAGCTTTTCTGCGGATCCGCAGTTTTTGAGGTTGTAGCAGTCTTTGATCACTTCGTTTGGAACGGCTTCTATGCCGTCAAGGGCGAGCTCTGATAAAATATCTGCAATTTCGAATTTGCAGGTATTGAATCTGACTGTCGTCGGAGGTCTTCCTAAAGAAGACTTGAGAATCGAAATGGCTATCTCTTCGCCATAGTCCCTCAGCCACATATCCACAAGCCACTGAGGGCAAGAATACTCAAGGGAAAGGTTGCTCCCGGGAAGCTTCTTTCCGTCACGGATGAAGCTTCGGAGTATTGCATTGACAAAGCCGGATGCCGACTGATTATTTATCTTTGCGAGCTTGACGCTCTCGTCGACTGCGGCATTGTCGGGGACGGAGTCCATATAGAGAAGCTGATAAATTCCCATTCTGAGAATTTCCCGGACTTCGAGATTCAGCTTGTCTATCGGTCTATTAGAGTATTTTGCTATCACAGCGTCAAGAGTGATTCTTCTTTCAATTACGCCGTAATAGAGTGCGGAGATGAAACGCCTGTCAACATCCGAAAGCCCGGAATACTTTGACAGCGTATTATCAAGGGCAACGCTTGAAAAGCTCGAATTTTTTTCGACTTTTACAAGAAGCCCCAAACAAATCTCTCTTGGTGTCTGCATTTATATGTCTGCTTTCGTCAGTTTTTATCTTCTTCTCGAGCCCCTGCCACCGACTATCAATAAAAGCCGGAGTATTGTCGCAAGAGTTGAAACAAGTGATGCAACATAGGTCATTGCGGCGGCTGAGAGGACCTTTCGAGCCATCGGAAGCTCGCTTTCCGTGAGAATAGCTTCACTCTCAAGAGTGTGAAGCGCACGGCTGCTTGCGTTGAATTCAACCGGAAGAGTTACCGCCTGGAACACTGCCATCAGGCAATAGAGAAGAACTCCGAACATTGCGATATAGTAGCTTCCGAATATGAGTCCGACAGCCAGAATTATAAAGCCGAATGTTGAGCCGATATTTGTAACTGGAACCAACATTGAACGGATTCTTATCGGCGTGTAATCCTGGGCGTACTGAACTGCATGACCACATTCGTGAGCTGCTATTCCGATTGCTGCTACCGATGTTGATGAATAGGTGGTGTCAGAAAGTGAAACCACTCCTGTTTTTGGATTGTAGTTGTCGGTCATGTAGCCGCTGACATGGACAACCTGGATATTATAAAGACCGTTATGGTCGAGGATTCTTCTTGCTACCTCTGCGCCGGTGAGCCCACGTGTGTTTCTGACCTGGGAATATTTATTTACAGTCGAATTCACCTTGAACTGGGCGTAGAGTGCGAATATAAGTGCAGGAAGAAGAATTATCAGATATGAAAAATTGTAGCCGTATCCGTAATAGTAGTAAGGCATTTTGATTCCTTTCTATGATGGGTTACTCTCGAGCTTGGTTCCTTTCTTTACCGGTCTGCCTCTTAAATAGTCTGAAACATTCATCCGCTTTGAGCCTTCCGCCTGGATTTCTGTGAATCTGACAGAGCCGGTGCCGCAGGAAACGGTGAAGCTATGTTCATCGAAGATTGTTCCAGGCTCGGAGAATGATTTTTCAGTGGAGACAAGCTCGCTTCGATATACCTTCAAGCGTTTGCCGTCAAGATAGCAGCAGGCTCCGGGCGAATCGGACAAGCCTAAGATTTTATTGTGGACTTCTTTGGCTGGTTTAGTAAAATCAATGGCGCACATGTCCTTGGTCAGCATCGGAGCATATGTTGCTTCCGATTCGTTCTGCTTGACGGGTGTGATTTCGCCTGCTACAAGTCCGTTTATCGTTTTTATAAGAAGAGATGCGCCGACGTAGGAAAGCCGGTCATAAAGCTCACTAGCGGTTTCGTTTTCCCTGACGGTGACTTTTTCACTGAGGAGCATGTCGCCGGTGTCGAGACCCTCTGCCATCTGCATTGTAGTAATTCCGCCGAACTCGTCGCCATTCAGAACTGTCCACTGGATTGGTGCAGCTCCTCTGTATTTTGGGAGAAGAGAGCCATGAACATTGATGCAGCCGTACTCCGGAAGCTCTAAAATCTCTACAGGGAGAATCTTTCCATAGGCTGCGACGACTATCATGTCGGGATTCAGTTCTTTCAATATCGGAAGATAGACATCAGTCTCTTTTTTGAGGGAATTCGGCTGGTAGACTGGGATATTATGTGCAAGTGCGTATTCCTTTACAGGAGAAAAGGCTATCTTGTTTCCCCTGCCCTTTGGCTTGTCGGTCTGGGTGAAGACTGCAGGAACTTCATAACCGTTTTGAAGCAGTGCTTCAAGCGACGGAATCGCAAAGCTAGGCGTTCCCATGAAAACAATTCTCATAAACTGAGTTATTCCTCCTCGGGCTCTTCATAAATCTCTTCTATATTCTGAGGGAGTGTTACGCCATCAAGATGGTCGAGCTCATGGCAGACGCATCTTGCAAACAGGTCGCTGACTTCTTTTTCATACCATTCGCCGTTACGATCCTGAGCCTTGAATTTTACCGTTTTTGGTCTTGTGACATAGCCTGCAATGTCTGGATATGAAAGGCAAGCCTCAACTCCACGCTGGGTTTCTTCGGAACGGAAGGTTATCTCAGGGTTGATGAGTTCAAACAGTCCTTCACCAGTATCTATGACAACCGCACGCCTTATTATGCCCACCTGTGGAGCTGCGAGTCCTACTCCCTCGGCTTTATACATGGTATCACGCATGTCATCCAAGAGTTCCCAGAGCCTCTGGTCGAATTTTTCTACCGGCTTGCAGGTTTTTAAGAGTACCGGATCGTCGTCAATCACTATTTTTCTGAGTGCCAAGTGGCATTCCTCCTATGTTTTATGTATCGCCGTTTATATCGGCATAGACTTTTACGTTTGAAAAGCTTTTATTCTTGTATGTATCCTTTAAAAGCTCCGCCATATATGCTCTGAAAGCATTCGAGAGCCGGCACTTTATTGTCAGCGCATATTTATATTTGCCACCGATTCTTCCGTAGCCGGATCTGGCTGGTCCTAAGACACGAAGTGGGAACTTCTTGTCTACTGTATTAAGATTATGACGCATCATAGAAACGAATTCATTCGCAGCTCTTAAAGCATCAGATTCTATCGTCGACAAGAAAGAAACTGTGCATATATCGCAGAACGGAGGATATGTCAGCTCTTTTCTCAGCGAGACCTCCTGTTCATAGAAGCCTTTGTAATCCTGCTCAGATGCTAACTTGATGATGTGGTGATCAGGGAAGAAGGTCTGTATATAGGCTACTGCTTCCGAGTCTCCCCTGCCTCCTCTGCCGCAGACCTGAGTCAGAAGCGAGAATGTTCTTTCGTAGCTTCTGTAGTCTCCTGCGTTGAGGGAGCTGTCAAGGGATATGACTCCGACGGTTGTGACGTTCGGAAAATCCAAACCCTTGGCTATCATCTGGGTGCCGAGCATTATGTCATATTTTCCAGCTTCGAAATCGGAAAATTTTTCTTCGTAGGCATATCTTGAATAGGTGGTGTCAGCGTCCATCCGAAGGATACGGGCATCCGGGAAAGCGTCCCCAAGCTCTTCTTCAAGCCTTTGAGTGCCCAAACCAGTCAGCCTGACACGGTCACTTCCACATTCTGGGCACTTACCGGTGAATGAGGCGTAGTAGCCGCAATAGTGGCAGATGAGCTTGCCGGTTGCCTTATGATAGGTCAGTGGAATCTGGCAGCGAGGGCATTTCACAGTAGTTCTGCAATCGAGGCAGGTGGCGTTGGTGTTGAAGCCACGGCGGTTGAGAAGAAGAATTGTCTGCTTGCCCTTTTTTGTTTCCTCCGAGATTCGTCTGAGCATGTCAAAGCAAAAGATACCGTCGTTACCTTCCTCAGCTTCGAGAAGCATATCGGCAACTACTACCTGCGGAAGCTTCGAGCCACTATAGCGGTGGTTGAGCTCAAACAGGTGGTATCTTGAATTCTTGGCATAGTAGTAGCTTTCAAGAGACGGCGTTGCGGATGCCATCAGAAGAAGCGCATTATGGCTGCCACATCTCTTTATCGCCACGTCACGGGCATGGTATCTCGGCGATGAGTCGGATTTATAGCTACTCTCTCCCTCTTCGTCCATGATTATGAGTCCAATATTCGGCATCGGAGCGAAAACTGCGCTCCGGGTTCCGATAACTATCCTGGCTTCACCACGGGAAATGCGCTTGAACTCGTCCATTCTCTGACCTAACGAAAGGCTTGAATGAACGACTGCAACTGTGTCTCCGAAATAGGCGCAGAATTTAGAAACCATCTGAGGTGTCAGCGAGATTTCGGGGAGAAGAAGTATGCAGCCTTTGCCGGATTTTACTGTTTTCTCGATAAGCTTGATGAAAACTGCCGTCTTGCCGCTTCCGGTGACGCCGTGGAGAAGTGCGCCAGCCGGCTTGCCATCATCAAGGAGCTTCGAGATGCCGTCATAGACTTCCTTTTGCTCTTCTGAGAGGACTACGCTATCGAGCGAGAGTCTCGATTCAGTGATGCTCTTCGGCGTCCGAAGAGATTCATATCTATACTCTTCAAGAATGCCTTTTTTCAGCATCGATGTGATTATCGTCTGGGTCACACTTAAGATATAACAGAGCTCTTTTATGGATGCTGAGGAGTTCTCCTCAAGAAAATCAACCACAAGCTGCTGCTTTGGGGTAAACGCTTTTCCACCGGTGCGGTTCATGTAGTCTGGAGAAAGCCTGACCATTCTGACCGTTTCGTCTCCGACACGGCGCTTGAATTCGTCCTCCTCTTCAAGGATGCCCTTATCGAGGAGCGACTGAATCAGGGATTCCTTTTCAGCGTTGCCCCAACCGTCTATAATCCTGTCAAACTCCTTCTGAGACTGTGCTCCTAAAAGCGCCTGATAGAGCTTATTTTCATCATCGGTGAGGCTCACATCTGGCTTGTGATTTGAAAGGGTATAGACGCTTCTGCGGATTACTGTATAGCCAGCGGGGACTATCGTCCGGTAGGCTTCAAAATAGGTGCAGAAAGTGTGCTCCTTGAGCCAGAAAACCAGGTTAAGAAGCTCATCGTTTATGAGAGGCTCACGGTCAATGAGGCTTATTATAGGCTTGACTACCATTTCTTCGGTAAGCTCTTTTTCATAAACCCTCGTTATCAGTCCGATCCTCTTTGTGTTTGCCCTGCCGAATGGCACCAGTACACGCATTCCGGGTCTGACAGTTCCAAAAAGAATGTCGGGATAGCGATAGGTGTATTCGTTATCATAGCCATAGTCGGCACCGGACAGGACTACCTTTGCTGCATGAACGCTGCAAGAGTTCATCTCTTGACGGTTCTCTTGAGGGACGGATCTTCTATAAGCCTGTACTCGCCGTTGGCGAACTGATCGACGGCTGTCTTTACCGGCTTTTCGTCGATTACTTCCTTATTCTCATAGGCGTTGTCGAGGATTTCTCTTGCACGCTTTGCAACTGCTATTACAAGCGAATATACGCTCTCACCGTTTTTAAGTATCTGAGAACTTGATGGTCTCAACATTTTTCTAACACTCCTTTTATCAGGTCTTGATTTATCTTTGTTAAGCTTCTGGAAGCTGTCATGATGCTATAAAGTGTGTCGACTGCTTCCGAAATATCGTCATTTACGAATACATAGTCATAGTTCCTGGCAAGGGAAATTTCCTTCGCCGCCTCATGGACTCTGCCATTTATTACTTCCTCCGATTCGGTATGCCTGTTCTCGAGGCGGGCTCTCAGCTCCTCTATAGACGGCGGAAGCATGAATATCATCACGGCTTCGGGATAGGACTCTTTCACCATCATTGCACCTTTTGTCTCTATCTCCAGAATTACGTCGATGCCATTATCAAGGCACTCGAAAACCTTTTCTTTAGGTGTACCATAGGAATTGCCGCAAAATGTCGCATGCTCAAGCATTCCTCCGGTTTCGACAAGCTCCTTAAAACGCTCTTCAGAAACAAAATAGTAGTGCACACCGTCAATTTCGCCATCCCTGGGCGCACGGGTTGTCGCAGAAACAGAATACTTCAGGTCGGGCATTCTCTTTCTTATTTCTGCAAGCACCGTTCCCTTTCCACAACCAGACGGTGCGGAAAAGACGTATAAAACTCCTTTATTCATCTGCATTATCCCCTTTATCCGTCCCCAAAATATATCCAGGCGTTCTCGACGAGAGAATGACATGGTCGCTGACTGTGATTAATACCGACTTGTTTTTCTTGCCGAATGTGCAGTCGATGAGCGAGCCACGGTCTTTCGCTTCCTGAATGATTCTCTTTATTGGAGAGGTGTCGGGAGATGCGATTGCCACTATCTTGTCAGTCGAGACATAGCAAGAATAGCCAATATCAACTACATTCAACTCACTCACCTCATTCGATATTCTGAATCTGCTCTCTTATCTTCTCAACCATGCTCTTAAGCTCAACCACAATTTTTGTTATTGCAAGGTCAGAGCACTTGGAGCCGGTGGTGTTTATTTCACGGTTAATTTCCTGAACGAGAAAGTCGAGCTTCTTGCCAATAGGCTCATTCTGTTCCAGTAGCTCCCTGAATGCCGCAATATGGCTGTGAAGACGGACCGTCTCTTCATCGACAGCTGTCTTATCGGCAAATATCGCTGTCTCAGTCAGGATTCTTGCTTCGTCGATGTTCTTTCCATCCAAGAGCTCCTGAAGTCTCTGATAAAGTCTCTTCTGATACTCTTCTGTGACCGTTGGAGAACGCTTTTCTATCTCACAGACCATCTCTTCAATCTGATCGAGCTTTGTGAGAATGTCAGCTTTGAGACGCTCACCCTCCGATTGTCTCATTGCAACAAATCCGGAAAGCGCCTCCTTGGCAGTTTCGGAAACCTCCTGCCATATCTCGTTTTCGTCGGCTTCCTGCTTTGTTACAGTGAAGATGTCGGGAATTCTGAAAAGCTGGGAAAGCGTCAGGTCATCACGGAGCTCTAACTCCGCTCCTGCGGCTCTCAGTGCTTCGACATAATTCTTTGCAAGCTCGGTATTGACATTCACGCACACGTCGGAGCTGTCGGTCGTGACAATCGTTATGTAGGTTTCGACCTTGCCACGATTAATTTCGGCGGAGTAAAGAGCCTTCAGCTTGTCCTCAATAAAGGCATATTGCCTCGGATATTTCGCTGAAAATTCAAAGAAACGGTGATTGACCGCCCTCAGCTCAACGGTTATCTCTCTCGAACCGAAGGTCTTCTTAGACCTGCCGTAGCCGGTCATGCTTCTCGGCATTTTGGTTACCTCTTTTCGTTTATAATACAGTAGGCACACTGCGCTACATTACTATCTATAGTATTATAGCACCTTTTGAGATTTAGTGCAAGGTCTATCAGGCGAAATTGTATTACAGTTTGGAAACACTGATTGCAAAACCCGCGGATTTGTGATACAATCATAGTAACAAAATTACTGGAGGACACAAAATATGCCATTATCACAAGAAGCTTTAGCATATAAAAACAAATTCATCGAGATTTACACCACAAACATCAAGCGTGAGGGCTCGGAAAAGCTGCTTGAATACCTGCAGTCTAAAAACTGCGATTTCTTCTCGGCTCCGGCTTCGACACGGTTCCATAATTCATTCGAGGGTGGGCTTTGCGAGCATTCTATCAACGTTTACGAATGCCTTAAGTCCTATCTCGAATCGGACAGAGTGAAAAACGGTTTCGGGCTTTCCTTCAGTGATGAATCAATAGCCATCGTTGCGCTTTTGCACGATGTCTGCAAAACCAACACCTATGTTGTCAGCACACGAAACGTCAAGAACGACAAGACGGGAGCGTGGGAAAAGGTGCCCTACTACGACTACAATGACACTTTGCCATATGGTCATGGCGAGAAGTCGGTCTATATCGTTTCAGGGTTCATGAAGCTCACAAGGGATGAAGCAATGGCGATAAGATGGCACATGGGATTTTCGATGGGCGAGGACACAAGGCTTGTCGGAAACGCTCTGAGAGAATATCCTCTGGCACAGGCTCTGAACATCGCCGATGCTGAGGCGACGAACTTCATCGAAGAAAGACGGAATAAGTCAAAATAAAAAATGCGGAGTGGGCTTCACTCCGCTTTTATTATTCAATTTTATCTGTCTCCCCAGTGGACAACTGCTGTCATTCCAGGTCCGACATGGGCTCCGATTACCGGTCCTATATCGGTAATTCCGATGGTGGAATTCGGGTAGAGCTTCTGGAGTGTTTCACGCATCTCTTCGGCAGCGACAAGATTGTCGGCGTGACCGATGAAGATAAATGTGCCGATGTCGGGACGGATCGAATTCTTGACGTGGTCAACAAGAGCGGCGGTTGCCTGCTTTCTTCCACGAGGCTTGGCTATCGTCTGGAGCTTGCCATCGTCGTCGAGCGTCAAAAGAGGCTTGACCTGGAGAACCGTTCCCATTGCGGCAGTTGCACCGGAAACTCTTCCGCCACGCTTGAGGTGCTCGAAGGTGTCAACTGTGAGCCAGTGGCAGACGTGGTATTTGTGTTCATCTATCCATGCGATGAGCTCGTCCATGCTTAAGCCGGTTCTCATCTCTTTGATAGCTTCATAAAGGAGGAAGCCCTGACCGAGCGATGCGTCAAATGGGTCGATTATCTCGATTCTTCTGTCGGGATACTGCTCCGAGAGGTTTCTTGCTGCGACTCTTGAAGAGTTGAGTGTCTGGGACAGACCGGACGTGAGACCTATGTAGAGAATGTCGTTGCCTTTCTGGAGCTCAGGCTCGAAAAATTCCTCATAGACTTCAGGATTTATCTGGGATGTGGATGCGAAAAGTCCGCTTCTAAGCTTCTGATAGAATTCTTCGATGGTTATATTTCCATCATCCGAATAGCTGTAGACATAACCCTCTTCGCCGACGGTGATGTTCATCGGGACGAAAGTGACCTCGGAAAGCTCTTCGATCATCTCTTTTGTTATATCGCAGGTTACGTCTGAAAAGACTTTGTAGTTATTTGCCATTGTTTCCTCCTTGTTCAGAATTTCAGGTTCTTGGGTGTTCTTGCGTATGGGATGACGTCACGGATATTCGAAACGCCAGTAATGTACATGAGGATTCTTTCGAGTCCGAGACCAAAGCCGGAATGGACAACGCCGCCATATTTTCTGAGATCGAGGTACCACTCGAGCGTGCTTCTGTCCATATTCATGTCTTCCATCTTTTTGACCAGGACATCGAAGTTCTCTTCACGCTGAGAGCCTCCCATCAGCTCACCTACTCCGGGTGCAAGGAGATCGCATGCGGCAACAGTCTTGCCGTCGGGATTTAATTTCATATAGAACGCCTTGATGTCCTTCGGGAAGTCGATGAGGAAAACAGGTCCCTTTGCAACCTGGTCACAGATATAGACCTCGTGCTCCTTGAAGAAGTCCATTCCCCACTCTACAGGGTTCTCAAATTTGACGGGAGCTTTTTTGAGATAATCGACTGCTTCTGTGTAGGTGATGACCTTGAAGTCGGAGTTCATGACGTGCTCAAGCTTATCTATCAGGTCGTGCTTTTCGGAGACGAAATCGTTTAAGAACTTCATTTCATCGGGGCAGCTTTCGAGAACATCTTTTATAATATACTTGACCAGCGCTTCCATGACCGCCATGTCGCCCTTGAGGTCGCAGAAAGCCATCTCAGGCTCGATCATCCAGAATTCGTTCAGATGATATGGGGTGTTGGAGTTTTCAGCTCTGAATGTAGGACCGAAGGTGTAGACCTTTCCAAGAGCCAATGCAAACGGCTCGACATGGAGCTGACCGGAAACCGTCAGGCAGGCATGCTTGCCGAAGAAATCGTTCTGATAGTCGCCATCTTCACGGGTTGTGACCGTGAAGGTCTCGCCTGCGCCCTCAGCGTCATTGCCGGTGATGAGAGGCGTATGGATATAGCTGAAGCCGTTCTCACGGAAGAACTGGTGAATTGACTGTGAAACAATCGAACGGATCTTGAAGACCGCCATAAACGTGTTGGTTCTGGGTCTCAAATGAGGAATCTCCCTCAAGAATTCAAGGCTATGACGCTTCTTCTGCAGGGGATAGCTTGCGTCACATGTGCCTAGAAGTGCAATCTCGGAAGCGTTGATCTCGAAAGGCTGCTTAGCCTCAGGAGTGTGGATAAGCTTGCCGGTGACGCTTACGGCGCAGCCGGTCAGAAGCTTCGAAATCTCAGCATAGTTTCCGAGCTTCTCAGTCTCATAAACCACCTGGCAATTAATGAAGCAGGAGCCATCGTTGAGAGAAATGAAACCGATATTGTTATTAGACCGGTTTGTTCTCACCCAGCCCTCAACAGTAACAGTCGCTCCATCGGCAGCGTCCTCGTTCGGCAAAAGCCCTTTCACGCTCTTATATATTTCATCAATCAGAAGTTTTGGCATAGCATACGTCCCCTTTATAAAATTGTGCTCTGTTAATGATAAACCTTTTTAGTGAGATTGTCAAGGGACAAGGCGTATTTTTTGGAAAAGCGGGCGGATAATATCCGCTCCTACAAGAAAAAGACCGTCAGATTAGCTGGCGGTCTTATCTTCGGATGCTTCAATTTCAGCAATGATTTCATTGAGAGTTGGCTGCGGTCGTTCATACTTCTCTTTTGTATAATCACCTGTGCCAGAAGAGCCCTGCTGCAGAAATTGAATTGCGCCAACAGGACCAAGTGCTTCTCTCAAAGCAGTATAGCCAGCCATTCTTATTTCTACTTGGTTACTGTAATTCACTCGTGCCTGTGCCACTATAATCTCCTCCATTCAAATATTGATCAGCAAAATCCTTGGGATTCATAACTTTCACTTTCAAATCTAACCTTGAAGCCATTTTTATAAGCTTGTAATCTGTCGTCAGCATAAAATCTGCACCGGATTCTTCCGCACATGCAATATGAAGACTGTCATACGGCTGTATATTTGACTCCGCTTGGATCTGATATGCATGCGATTTTATTCCATCAGTAAGAGTCACTACTTCATTAATGTTACTGCTGAACGAATCGTAAACATCCAGCCTTCTGCTCGGGTCGCCTATTTTCTCGATTTCATTTTTTAGTGCCGTGCTCCCAACAATACATATTATTCCACGCCAGCGCAAATCAATTACCCTTAAAATTGATATGTACTCATCATTCACTTGCGCTTGTGATAAATCATCAAACGGTCTGCAATAGCAGCAACAATCCAAATATACCTTCACCATTCCACCGCCTATAGTTTATATAGGTTCACGCTTCGATAGTATTATATCACAAAATTCGCAGCTTCGCAATAGCGATTTGAAGAAAAAGACCGTAAGCTGGAAGCCTACGGTCTTAATCTATGACAGAAAAGTGATTATCTTCTCTTAGAAGAAACTACAGCGATGCCAGCGATTGCCATCGGAACGAGAGCAAGTGCAACACCAGTGTCAGGAGAAGAAGCGGTAGAAGTCTCAGTGGACTCAGCAGCCTCAGTAGTCTCCTCAGCAGCCTCAGCCTCTTCGGTCTCTTCTGCAGCAGCAGCGCCCTCAGGAACGATTACAGAGATACTAGAGAACTTGTATACACCATCGGGATGACTATTGCTGATGAAAGTAACAGTGGTGCCATCAACACCAAAGCCGCCATCAGCCAATGCCTGACCAACAGTGTTAGCATCGTAAACTATAGTAACACCATCATCAGAGATAGGATCGATGATTCCCTTGTTAGGCTCATCAGCATCGGTGTGACCAGCAGTGCCAAGAGCAACCCATGTGTCACCAGTGGTTACGTCAGCTCCGCTGTACCAGCTATTAGTGATAAGGATCTTCTCATAGTCGCCGCCATCAGAGAACTGAATAGTAGACTCAGAAGCTCTTACAACAACGAGCTGTGCGCCTTCGGTCTGAAGAGCAGCGATGAAGTCGGTCATTGCATAATCTGTGAAATCACCAGTATTCCAGTTACCATTCGACCAGAAAAGGTAAACATCTTCCTGATCCAAGCTAAGAACAACAGTGTCATCAGCAAAAGCAACGACGCTTACAGAGAGAACCATGACTATCGCCAAAACGATTGACAATACTTTTTTCATTTGTGAATTCCTCCAAAATATATTTTGGTGTTAAAACCACATCTATGATAACACACCAACTCGGATTTGTCAATAAATATCGGAAAATTTACGGAAGTTTTTTGATGGGAAAGAAAAAGACCGCAGGGTTAGCTTGCGGCTTTTGTTTTTTCGTATTCTTCAACCATAGCAAAAACCTCATCGATGCTCATATCTGGCTGTTCATACTTTTCTTTGGTGTAATCACCCGAACCCGGGTAACAATCCTGCATAAAGCGTATTGCATTATCAACGCCAAGTGCTTCCTTCAAAGCCATATATCCTGCTATTTTGAGCTCTACAGGGTTACTGTAATTCACCTTTGCCATTAAAAACCTCCTCCAATCATGTACCGGTCAATAAAATCCTTAGGATTCATAACCTTTACCTTTAAATCTAATCTTGAAGCCATTTTTATAAGCTTATAGTCCGTCGTCAAAAGGACATCTGCACCGGCTTCTTCAGCAAATGCAATATGAGCGCTGTCAAACGCACGAATATTTGATAGTCCCTGAATTTGAATTGCCCTCATTTTTACACTATCACCATTTGTAATTACTTCGTCAACGCTACTGTAGTACTTAAGAATCTTCTTTTTCTTATCGGAATCACTTATTTTCCCAAGCTCCACTTCGAGCAAGGTGCTCCCTACAAGAGATATATTTCCTTGCCAATGCAAGTCAAAAACGATAAAAATAGCATCGACTTCTGCTTTGACCGTTTCCTGAGCCAAATCGTCAAACTGTCTACAATAGCAACAACAATCCAGATAGACTTTCACAACAACACCGCCTATAAATTTATATAGGTGAAACTAACTCTGATAGTATTATACCACAAGATTTGCGGAATGGCAATAGGTAATTCAAAGAAAAAGACCGCAAGCCTTAGCTCACGGTCTTTTGAAATCAATCGGTGATTATCTTCTCTTAGAAGAAACTACAGCGATGCCAGCGATTGCCATCGGAACGAGAGCAAGAGCTACACCAGTAGCAGGAGAAGTAGAAGTGGTGGTCTCTTCGGTAGCCTCAACGGTCTCCTCAGCAGCCTCAGCCTCTTCAGTCTCGCCAACCTCTTCAACGTCTGCGTCAGCAGAAGCGTCATCGGAACCGGTAACAACAGTGACGTTCAAAAGAACTTCGCCGCCGCAGATGAGCTGATACCACTCAGAAGCAGTGATAAGATCATAAACGGTCTTGCCATCAACATAGACTTTCTGGTTGTCGCCATCAGCCTCAACAGTGTAAGCGATATAGCCGCCAGTACCGTCAGGATCGCCAGTGTTGGAATAAGCTGCAGAATCAGAGTTGAAACCAACTTGGAACCAACCAGCAGTGTTGGTGAGGGTGTAAACGATTACAGAGCCCTCCTCGCTCATAGCTTCAACAATAGCGTTCATGTCATCGAGAGAGATTACCATAGAATCATCCTCATAGGATGCGCCATAAGTGTCCCAGCTGGAAGCAGTGTCAATGCCGCTAACATCGACTGATACATCAGCAAAAGCAACACAAGTCAGGGAGAGAACCATAACGAGTGCTACAGCGATTGATAAGAATTTCTTCATTTAGAATTCCTCCAAAATATATTTTGGTATAAAACCACTATTATCATACCACTATCTTTTGTCGTTGTCAACCGAATTCTCGAAATTTACTGAAAATTTACACAGAAAAAGACCGTAAGCCGAAGCCTGCGGTCTTGATCTATGACAGAAAAGTGATTATCTTCTCTTAGAAGAAACTACTGCGATGCCAGCCAAAGCCATCGGAACGAGAGCGAGAGCAACACCGGTGGAAGGAGAAGCAGCGGAAGCGGTCTCTTCGGAAGAAGAAGCTTCTGTGGACTCAGTGGTCTCCTCAGCAGCTTCTGCGGATTCCTCAGCAGCCTCAGTGGTCTCTTCCTCAGCGACAGCATAGTTGTCATCAGTGGAAACTAATGCAACGCTGAGAGGAGTGCAGTATTCAGCTTCCCACCAGTTAAGGATAACACCATCATTTGCATCAAAGCCAGCAGCCTCGAAAGCAGCAGCGATGTCGGTCAGAGCAAAGCAAACATAGCCGTCAGCATTAGCAGTGAGCTCATAGCCGCCAGGAGACTGGTAACCGATGCAGTTTACAGAGCCGTCAGTAGGAGAGCAAAGACCTGCAGGTCCCCAACCAGCCTTGCTATCATCGTTAAGAGAGAAGTAGATGTAGAGATAGAGAGTCTCGTCGGTGAAGTCAGCGCCGTCGAGAATGTCAATGGTGTAGCTGCCGGAAACAGTGATTTCTGTTGAAGCAACTGTGGTGTCAGCAAAAGCAACGATGCTCAGGGAAAGAACCATTGCGAGTGCGACAGCGATTGATACGAATTTCTTCATTTCAATTCCTCCAAAATATATTTTGGTTCAAAACCATATTTATAATACCATTTCGGAAAGCGTTTGTCAACCGAAAAAGGCGCGTTTGTGAAAATAAAAATCGAGGCGTACCCTGAGCGGGAACGCCTCGACCTTTAAACTAAGGAGAAATTACTTTCTCTTGGAGCTAACTACTGCGATGCCAGCCAGAGCCATCGGGAGAAGTGCCAATGCAACGCCGGTGTCAGGAGAAGAAGCGGAAGAGGTCTCTTCGGAAGAAGAAGCTTCTGTGGACTCAGAGGAAGCCTCAGCCTCTTCGGTCTCAGCCTCAGCAGAAGAATCGTCAGAGGAAGAACCAGTGGTGATTACATAAACGCCATAGGTCTTAGCGCCAGAGCAAGCGCCAAAGATCCACTGCCAAGTGTTAACAGTGAGATCGACGTCGTTAGCAGTAAGAGCATCAACAAACTCAGCTGCATCGATGATGATGTAAGCATAGTCGCCTTCAACAACAACTTCCTCAGCAATGCATGCGCCCTCATCAGGATAGTTGAAGTGAGCAAGAACCATTACCCAAGTGTCGGTTGTCTGGATGCCATACTGGTAACCACAGCCATCCTCGGTGGAACCTGCAGCAGCGTCAGCCTTGATAACAATCTTGGCTCCGTCGGTCAAAATAGCCTCTGCAAAAGCAACGCCAGCATCGGTAGAACTGCCGAGATCAGAATCTTCAGTCCACCAGCCGTTGTCCATCGGGAAGAGAGGCTCATACTCGGAAAGGACTTCAGCTGCAACGCTGTTGATATAGTCATCATCTACAGCGAAAACAGAAACGCTTACAGAAAGCATCATGATGATCGCAAGAGCGATTGATACAAATTTTTTCATTAGAATTCCTCCAAAATATATTCTGGTATAAAACCATATCTATGATAACACCAAACCTGAGGTTTGTCAACCAAAACAGGCATTATTTCGAGGGAAATTTTTGTGAAATTTTTTATACCGTAAGACTGGATGGGAGGATTTGAAACGAAAAGCAGGAAATTGTTTAAGGAAGAAATAGGGGTTGATTTTTAACTCAGAATCGACTATAATATAAGCATAAAGGTGTTCAGGGGCTTATGACGATGAAATTTGAGTGGGATGAAAACAAGAACTTAATCAACAAGGAAAAACATGGAATCTCGTTCGAGGTAGCCTCACTCGTCTTCAATGATCCTTACTACATTGAGATGTACGATTTCGAGCACAGCGTTGATGAAGACAGGTATATGGCTATAGGCAAAGTTGACGACGTACTGTTTGTCGTATTTACCGAACGAAAAGAATCAATAAGACTGATTTCCGCAAGAATTGCAACCCCAACTGAAAGGAGACTTTATTATGACCAAAACAGTAACTCTTGAAGAGTTGAAGCCGTTGACTGATGAACAGCGTGAAGAAATCAGGGCGGCAGCGAAAAAGCCGATTGTGTTTGATGAAGACTGCCCGGAGCTTTCGCCTGCAATGATAAAGGCGTTTCAGTCCTCCGTGGTTCAAAGAAATAGACGGATGTCAATGACAAAACAAGCAGGATAAAATAATTTGACCCGACAGGTAATGCCGGGTCATTTTTTGTCAGGATTTTGCTGTCGCCAAGTCTATCAGGCTCCAATAGGCTGATTTGAGTTTGTAGTCACGGTCAATCAGGAGCGGATAGTTGGTTCTGCCGGAGACGGGATAGCCGTTGAGCCAGCTCATGCCGTCATTATAGCCCCACATCACAACCGAGTCGAGGTATCCCGCTTCGGAGAATTCAATGAACATTTCAAAAATGTCCGAATAGAGGCTGTCGAACATTTCGACAAACTCATCTGTAAGCTCTATGTCGGTTGATTCGTCACTCCAGGAGTAGCAGCTCAGGTCAAGCTCGGTGATTTCGATTACAAAATCAGGGTCGATGTCTTTCAGCTTCATGAGAATCTCAACATTATTCTTGCAGGTTTCGACGTCAAAATCAATGTCGATGTGCATCTGAAGTCCGATGCCGTCGATGGGAATCCCTTCTTCGAGCATACTCTTGACCATCATGTACATAGTGATGGTGCGGTCTTCTGACCATTCGAGATTGTAGTCGTTGATGATGAGCCTGGCGTCCGGGTCGGCTTCGTGGGCTGTCTCAAAGGCAATTTCGATATAGTCGTATTTGTCGCCGTCGCCATCATAATCGCCGATAATCTGGTACCACATGGAATCTCTGAGTCCGCCATTGTCACCAAGAACTTCGTTGACGACGTCCCAGACGTCAACTTCACCTTTATAGTGGCTGACTATTGTCGTGATGTGCTCTTTCATCCGCTCGATGAGGACGTCTGCCGAGACGGTGTTGCCGCCAGCAGCATCGCTGCTGTAGTCATAGAAGAACCAGTCGGGGCACTGAGAGTGCCAGACAAGAACGTGTCCACGGACGGTTTTGTCATACTCGTTGGCGAACTCAACTAGCTTGTCCAGGGCTTCGAAATTGTAGACGTCTTCGGACGGATGGATGTTCTCCGGCTTCGACTCGTTCTCGAGAGTGAAGATGTTATACTGCTTAATAAGGATCTCCATCTCTTCTGAGCCTTCTACTAAGTCGCTTGTGTTCATGGCTGTTCCGACCTTGAACCACTGCGAAAAGGCTTCATAGAGTGAGGGTGCATCCTCATCATAGGCATATAGGTCGGGGTGCGAAGTGCTTCCGCAGGAGGTCAAAGCCGTTACCGATATGGCAAACGCTATGGCTGCGGAAAGGATTCTTTTCGGTTTCATTATAGTGTTCCTCCGTATATCTCAATCAGATTGTGCCTCCCGAGGCATAGTAATCCATAAGTAGCTCGGTGACTTTGTAATAGATTTCGATTCCCTCTTCGACTTCGTTGAATTTGAGATTTGCGTCTGTAAGCGCTTCACTGACGGCTTGTACCGTTTCTGTCGGGATTATTTCTTTGTCCTCGTTTTCTTCCCAATAGGTGGATTTGAATGAATACATATCATAGTCCCAGACTTCACTCGGGACATTGGCAATAGCTTCCCTTAAAGCGTCTTCATAGGAAGTGCCAATAAGCTCACTTGCATCGGAATAGAGATAGTAGAATGCATCCAGAAGACCGCTATAGCGGACGGCATCACAGTCGGAATTGAAGCAGGCTACCATAGCGACAAAGCTTGCTTCATCCTCCTGAATTATTCCCTTGAGGTGGGCGAGCTCATGACAGATGGTTGCAGGCTTTGAGATGTCCTGCGGATCACGATTGTATGTGGCTTCGAACGCAAACGGGATGTATAAGCCGATTATGCTTTCCTGAGACATAAAGAATGAGAAGAAGATGCCTTTTGGATTCGGATAGTATCCGGAAAGCTGGGAATAGTCCTCTGATATTGCCGTGAGGGCAGCTTTGCACTCGTCGATATAATCATCGTCAAGCTCTATGTAGCCGTCATCGCCACGTGAGAAGCTGTCGCTGAGCTCTGCCAAGCCATCAGCTACTGCGCCTATTGTTTCTATAAGAAGTTCTTCGGTATGTTCAGTCTCTTCAAAGTATCTCTCCGAGAACGGCGTGCACTGATACATTATGAAGCAGTTGAGAGTTTCGGTCATCAGGACATATGCCACTATCCAGGCAACAAATCGGAGTGAAAAGCCGCTGACCTTCGAGGTGAGAGCCTTGTTTTTTCGCTTCACTATCATGAAGATAATGAACGCCGGCAGCCCGATGAGAACGAGTATAACCGCAAGAACTATCATAACCTCGCCGACTGAGAACGGGAAAAGTCCTGAAAGCCAGATGAATGGCGTCGAGATTACCGGGTATATTTTCTGAACATAGAAGTCGGAAATTGTGGTCGAAAGCCTGGCTATCACATTTAGTAGAATCGCCAGAGCAAAAACGGCTATCAGAGCTATGTCGGATTTTTTGAATTCAGATTTTTTCATCAGTCCATCTTCTTATCAACGTTGATGACGAAGTAGTAGGTTGTGGGATCGTGTGCCTCAAGATACTTCTCGGTCAAAAGGGATTTAATGCGGGATATGTCATAGTGTTCTCCGAACGGCTCTACAATGTCAAATAGAATATTGGTGTGTGTGGGTCCTGCAACTATGCGGAAATCGTGGATTCCGAGATCGCTTCCGAATTCGTCGTGAAGCGCTTCGACAGTAATTTCATGAAGTTTCATGCGAAGCGGGTCTTTCATGTCGACAGGGTCCATATGGATGGTTAAAAGTATTCCGAGCTTTTCATGAGCTTCACGCTCGATGGTGTCGATCATGTCGTGAAGAAGAAATATATCCTGTGAGGCGTCGACTTCGATGTGTAAAGAGGCATAGCACTTCCCTGCCCCATAGCTGTGGATGATGAGGTCGTGGTAGCCTACAACGTTTTCTCTGTCTCTGACTAGCGAATAGATGGATTCGACAAGCTTTTCGTCCGGGTGCTCGCCCAGCATAGGGCTGATGACCTCGGAAAGCGTTCTCACAGCGGAAATTATCACAAATACTGAGATTATAAGTCCGAACCAGCCGTCAAGGTTAACCTTGAAAACCTGCATGACAACCATGCTGAGGATTACTGACGACGTCGTGATGACATCGTTTCTCGAATCGACTGCATCGGCTTTCAAGGCGTCTGAGTCGATCGCTTTCGAGAAGTCAATGTATGTGAAGTACTGCCAGAGCTTCATTGCGACTGCCGCTATGAGCACTATGTAAGTTACAGCGCTGATTTCAAGTTCACTGGGGGTGATTACCTTGTCTATTGAGCTTTTTGCGAAGAGCACTCCGACGCACAGGACCAGAAGTGCAACTATGAGTGCAGTGATTTCTTCGTACCTTGCGTGACCATAGGGATGGTCTTTATCGGCAGGACGGCTTGAGAGCTTGAAGCCTATCATCGTGAGTATTGATGAGCACGCATCGGACAGGTTGTTGACGGCGTCGGCAATGACTGTGATACTATTGGACATCAGTCCGACAAGAAGCTTAAAAAGAAACAGCATGAGATTAGTCAGCATTCCGAAAACTCCGGCAACAATTCCATATCTCAGTCTGACTGACTGCTCAGATGTGTTTTGATAGTCCTTGATAAAAAGCTTTTTAAGCAATATGATCACCCTTCGTGATGGTTATCAAGCCTGCTCGTCAAGAGTAAGCTCATATGCAGGCAGAAATTCGTCAAGGAACATGTCAGCCTCGGGAATTCCCATAGCCCTGATTGATTCAAAAGTCTGCTTTTCCGCTTCCTCAAAGTCACGGTTGCCGGATTTGCGTTCCTCTATGCACTTTATCAAAGCTGAGATTTTGTCGGCAGCTTTGACGAGCTTCAGGAGCTCTTTGTCTTCCGACTTGAATATTCCGTCATACTCTCCCCTGATGTCTTCAGGAATGCAGCCTAAAAGCTTTTCAACCGCTGCAGCTTCAACGTCCTTATAAGCGGTTCTTATCTCAGGATTGAGGTATTTGACAGGTGTCGGGAGGTCTCCGGTTATTATCTCGGTTGTGTCATGGAAGATGGCAAGAACTGCTGCTCTGTCCGGGTCGACATTTCCTCTGAAGCGGTCATTCCGGAGAATGCACAGAAGGTGCGCTATTATCGCCGTATCCAGAGAGTGCTCGGCGATGTTTTCGTTGCGGGTGTTGCGCATCAGTCCCCAGCGGTTTATGTACTTCATTCGGGAAGTGAGCGCAAAGAAGCTGTTGTTTTCGCTTGCGTCTGCAAATGTTGTCACAGATCGTCGACCTCCTTTACTTCCGGCTGGTATTCTTCGTTTTCGGTTGCGAAATCTATCACCTTGGCGTAAAAGTCAGTCGGGTTGAGCTTAATCTTCTCTGCAAGAAGATTCGCCTGCTCCTCGTCAGGAGCGAAGAGCTTGAGATCCATAAGAGTTGTGCCAGAGTCCTGGCAGTTGATCCCAACAAGATAGCCCTTTTCCTGCTTGGAGACAGTGACTTTGACATCGTTCTCGTTCTTGAGTCTGGCGAAGAACTTGAGACCAGCTGAAAGAATCTTGTTGCGGAATCTCTGGGGAACCTGCTGCTTGAAGCTGTCTGCGCCGGCTCTTGCGGCTTCGGAGAGGACATAATATTCCTCATCGCCGTCTTTTCTCAAAGAGAGCATTCCGCTTTCAAGCATGCTCTCAACCACCGAAGAATAGGTGAAGTAATTCACTATGCCGTCGGTAGTGGCTATCTCTGCGAGCTGGGTTGGAGTTATCGGGCGGTTAATCTGCCTCAGAAAATAGCAGATGAGAATCTTTACCGCCATTTCGTCATGGAGGCTTAACATATCCTCTGTGAGGTAATCGTCATACGTATATGCCATAAGTGTTTCCTATCTTTAGATTTTTGAAATTTTAGCGAATGCCGCCATTATCTTCTTGGTGCCGACGGTGTCAAAGGCAACCTCCAAGAGCATGTCGTTTGACATCCTGGTGACTTTTAATACTGTTCCGTCGCCAAAAACGTTGTGATGGACTCTGTCACCGACTGAGAAATCGATGTTTGCGGATTTCTCAGGCTGAGGCTTTCTTGCATTCTGGAGATATGACGTGGTGGTTGATGTGCGATTCTGCGGGACAGTTCTTCTCTGGTAGTCGTCGGAGGTTTTCTCCTGGCGCTTTTCGATTGAACTGTCTGGGAGCTCGGAAATGAATCTTGATGGTCGGTTGAAGTTGGTCGAACCGAAGAGAAGTCTCTGTCTTGCATAGCTTAAGCTCAGATGCTTCCGGGCTCTCGTTATTGCGACATAGGCGAGTCTGCGTTCCTCCTCCACATCCTCTTCAGAGTCCATGCTGCGGGAAGATGGGAAGATGTTTTCCTCCATTCCAACTACAAAAACATTATTGAACTCGAGTCCCTTTGCAGAGTGAACGGTCATGAGGGTTACGCTGTCGGATGAGTCCATCGAGTCGATGTCTGAAATCAGCGCAACGTCCTCAAGGAATCCTGAAAGCGACGGCTCTTCGGCTTCATCGATATAGTTCACCATGGAGGATTTGAGCTCGTTGATGTTCTCAAGTCGGGTCAGTCCCTCATCGCCCTGGGTTTCCAAGAATGCCCGGTAGCCGGATTTGTCCATCAGTTCATCCAAGAGGTCAGGAAGTGGTATCAGTTCAGAGTGGTCTCTCAGCTCATCGAACATGTCGGCTAAACTCATAAGCTTCGGTGCGGAACGTGAGAGAATCGGGTAATCCTTTGCCATTCGCATAACCTGAAGCGGCGACTCGCCTAAGTCTCTTGAAATGCTCTCAAGTGCGTCGACTGTTGCCGTTCCGATGCCACGCTTTGGCTCGTTGATGATGCGCTTGAGCCTGAGAAGGTCGTTTTCGTTATTCAGCACTGACAGGTAGGCAACTATGTCCTTGACTTCTTTTCTATCGAAGAACTTAAGACCTCCGATGACTTTATATGGAATTCCGCTTCGCATGAAGGCGTTTTCTATCGAGTTCGACTGTGCGTTCATTCGGTACAGAACTGCATTGTCGGAATACTTGCCGCCATCCTTGATGTAGCCCAAAACCGTTTCGGCGACATACCTTGATTCACCCTGCTCGGTTGAGGCGCCATAGACAGTAACCTTTTCGCCGTCGCCAGCTGATGTCCAGAGCTTCTTGCCCTTTCGGCTGCGGTTGTTTTTGATAACTTCGTTGGCACATGTCAGAATGTTCTGGGTTGAGCGGTAGTTTTGCTCTAGGCGGATGACCTTTGCGTTCTCATACTGGTGCTCAAACGAGAGGATATTCTCGATTGTTGCCCCACGGAACTTGTAGATACTCTGGTCATCGTCTCCTACTACGCATAGGTTCTTTCTTTTTGCGCTCAGCATCGAAATGAGGCGATACTGCACCATGTTGGTGTCCTGATACTCGTCTACTAGTATGTACTTATAGAGGTTCTGATAATGGTCGAGAACATCCGGGAACTGTTCAAAAAGCCTGACTGTGAGTAAAATTATGTCGTCAAAATCGAGAGCATTGGCTGTGCGAAGCCTTTGCTGGTATTCGGAATAAATTTTTGCAATAGTCTGCTTGCGATAGTCTCCCATTGAGAGTTTCGCATATTCGTTTTCATCGACCTGAGATTCTTTAGAAGCTGAAATCTCACGCATGATCTCTTTCGGTGGGAATCTCTTGTCTGAGATATTATAGTCCTGCAAGCACGCCTTTATAACTCTCTGGGTGTCATCTGTATCATAGATTGTGAAGCTCGAAGCATAACCAAGCTTGTCAATCTCTCTTCTTAAGATGCGGACACATGCCGAATGGAAGGTTGCAGCCGTTATGCCGTCCGCAACTGAGCCAAGCATCTGGTGAAGCCTATCCTTGAGCTCGCCTGCTGCTTTGTTTGTAAATGTAATTGCGAGGATATTCCACGGGTTTACGCAGTTCACTGCGGTTATGGTTCTCAAGCGTTCCTGGTCGTCGGTCTTTCCATCGGCGAAATCCTGCAAGAACTTCTCATCATCTGGGGTTACGCCCGAATATCTGTAGGTGTCCTGATATGCGTTGCCGAAATAAATCATGTTGGCAACACGGTTGACGAGTACTGTCGTCTTTCCGCTTCCTGCTCCTGCAAGGATGAGAACCGGTCCGTCAACTGTGAATACAGCCTCACGTTGCATGTCGTTAAGATGCGAAAAATATTTTGTAAGAGCTTTTCTTTTTAACTCTGTAAAGTTATCTGCCACTTTCTTTCCTCCGTGTTCAAAGTTTACACCTTGTAAGTATATCACAAACACTCGAAAAAGAAAATACCACGGCGACGATTTTTATCTTTTTCTAAAAATTTCACTTTTGGGTATGGACATTTAACATCAGTATGGTTTATACTATAAGAAAGCTTTCCCTTAATACATAACACATATGCCTGGAGGAATTTACTTGAGATTCTTTGACAACAAACGATACAACAAAATATTCGGATACTGCTTCGCTTTTATCACTGTCGTTCTTTTGGTGGTACTGATTCTGTTCCAGTGGGACACGGTGAGCTCGTTCTTCAAAAATATCCTGAGCGTTCTTGAGCCTGTGATATGGGGACTTGTTATCGCATTCATCATGAATTCGATGGTGAAGAGAACCGAGATAATTCTTGGAAAAACAATTTTCCGCAAAAAGCCTCATCCTAAAGTCTCAAGAGCCATCGGCATTGCTGTTGCTTCGGTTATTATAATTGCTGTAATCGTTCTTGTTATCATGGCGGTTATACCGCAGATTATCACGAGCATTCCAGGAATTTATGACGGTCTTGTAAACGAGGTCTATCCGGCGGTTGAAAGCTGGTTGACGAAGCTTTTGGATGACTATCCGAGCATTGCAACTGCTGTCAACAATGAGCTCAACAACATAACCTCATATCTGAGTTCATTTGTATCTAATCTTGCTTCACAGCTTTCAACTCTGCTGACAAGCCTTCTCAGCTTTGCAAATTCAGTCAAGAACTTCATCTTAGGATTCTTTGTAGCTATCTACTTCCTTGCGAGCAAGGAAATTTTGCAGGCACAAGCGAAGAAGCTTATTGTCGGTATCTTCCCTGAAAGAGTCTATCACTCACTCTTTACATTCACTTCGAGCACCAACCATGCACTTTTGGGATTCATCTATGGCAAGATTCTTGACTCAATCATAATAGGATGCCTTTGCGCCGTCGGTATGCTTATTCTCCAGATGCCATATGGCATGATCATCTCAATTATAATCGGAATTACAAACATTATCCCGATATTCGGTCCGTTTATCGGTGCGATCCCGTCGGCACTATTGGTTCTTATCGCAGAGCCGAAAAAAGTTATATGGTTCATAATATTTATTCTGGTTCTTCAGCAGATTGATGGCAATATCATCGGTCCGAAGATTTTAGGCAACAGAATCGGTATTTCATCTTTCTGGGTTCTTATCTCCATCATTGTATGCGGAAATCTCTTCGGAATTGTCGGCATGATTATCGGCGTTCCGCTGTTTGCGGTTGTATTCGACATTCTCTCGGCAATAGTGAAAAGAAATCTGACAAGGAAAAATATGCCCACGGAAACAAGCTACTATTCGATGGCAGGAGTGAATATAGGCTCAGAAGGCACCATTATCCCGGCTGTTGAAGTTTCAGCCGATTCTGAAGAAAGCGAAACCGCAAGTGATGAACAGGATGAAAAAGAAGTTTCAAATGAGAGCTCTAGTGAGGAGTAAAAGTTAATATACGAATTCTCAAAAAAATTTCAAAAAAGGTCTTGACAAACCGGCTCGAATAGTCTATAATATCAAATCGTGGCACGGATGAATCGTGTCAGATGGTGCTGATATAGCTCAGTCGGTAGAGCGCATCCTTGGTAAGGATGAGGTCCCCAGTTCGAATCTGGGTATCAGCTCCACTTTTTATCTTGAAGAGTCTCCTAAGCATTACAAAATCGCCCTTTCATTTTTTTGAAAGAGCGATTTTTGTTGTGCTTTTATTTTTAGTCTCCGGAATCTTCTCCATAGAAGTATTCGATTATGCTTTCTAATGTCGAGTCTGAGATTCCGTCAATATAGGCGATCTGGCTTATATCAGTGAAGCCGCCTATCGATTCACGGAAATTAACGATTGAGGTTGCCCTCACCTCGCCTATTCCATCAACCTCCATGAAGTCTTCAACCGTGGCGGAGTTTATGATGCTCAGATCATATAGCTCCGTTTCATCCGCCAGAAGCAGGCTGAATGAGTCGCTGCTGCTATTTCTCATGGCGAACATGCCGATTATTGCAAGAAGCGAAAGCATAAGAATAACCAAGAGGTATATCTTTTCCCTCAGCTTGAGGAGCTCACTTTCCTCCCGGGAATTTACGTTTAAATCTACGGCTTCAAAGCCTGAAGAAGCTCGGTTGTCTTGTCCGTTCTTTCCCATGGCAGCTCAATGTCCTCTCTGCCCATGTGACCATAGGCGGATATGCTCCGATATATCGGTTTGCGAAGGTCGAGGTCGCTTATTATATGAGACGGTCTGAAATCAAAAACCTCGCCGATTGCATTTGCCAGAATATCATCGCTGAGCTTGCCTGTTCCGAATGTATCCACAAGAAGCGAAACCGGGCGTGCTACTCCTATCGCATAGGCAAGCTGGATTTCACACTTTGACGCCAAGCCAGCCGCTACTACGTTCTTTGCTGCGTATCTTGCGGCATAAGCTGCACTGCGATCCACCTTGGTTGGGTCTTTTCCGCTGAAGCAGCCGCCGCCGTGACGGGAATAACCGCCATAGGTGTCTACAATAATCTTTCTACCGGTGAGTCCACTGTCGCCGCAGGGTCCGCCTATTACGAACCTGCCGGTTGGATTGACATAGAACACTGTTTTTTCGTCCATTAGCTCTGCGGGGATCACTGACTTTATGCACTTTTCAATTATATCGGCATGAATCTGCTCCTGAGAGACGTCCGGGTCGTGCTGGGTGGAAATGACTACTGTATGGATTCTGACGGGTCTGCCGTCCTCGTATTCAACTGTAACCTGGCTCTTGCCGTCTGGTCTTAAGTAGCCAAGCTCTCCGCTCTTTCTGAGGCTTGCAAGCTTGCGGGTGAGCTTATGGGCATAATATATCGGCATCGGCATCAGAACAGGAGTCTCATCGCATGCATAACCGAACATCATGCCCTGGTCACCGGCTCCTATATCAGAATCGTTTGTATCTCTTCCCTCAAGCGAATTGTCGACGCCCATAGCTATATCAGGAGACTGCTTGCGGATTGAGGTCAAGATGGTGCAGCCCTCGGAGTCGAAGCCGTATTCCGGCTTATTATAGCCTATGTCGCTGATGACATCACGGGCGATGCTCTGAATATCGATTGTGGCGTTTGTTGTTATCTCTCCTATGCACATAACGAGGCTGGAAGCGCATGTCGTTTCGCAGGCAACCCTTGACTCAGGGTCCTGCCGGAGACATTCATCGAGAACGGCATCGGAAATCTGGTCACAGATTTTGTCAGGATGTCCCTCGGTAACTGATTCGGAAGTGAATAAACTTCTCATATGTATTGTCCTTTCATAGAATCATAAAAACCGCACCCGGATAACCGAGTGCGGAAAGTAAAGACTTTTCGAACAGTGTTCGAATTTCCTCATCTTTCGGTTAGACCGCTGGATACAGCTGCTACGCAGCTATGCACCTAGAAAACAGGTTGCCGGGCTACATAGGACCAATTTCCCCAGGAACCAAAGGTTCCTGTAACCGGAGGTTCCTGTCGCCGCTCTTGATAAGGGTTTTATTATGTTTTGATTATAGCAACTCACAATTAGCTTGTCAAGCTTTTTGAAATGGACAAACTAACTATTGTGGCTAAATTTACAGATTAGGTGTTATAACCTTCGGATTGAAGCCGCTGTCTTCGAGAGCTTTCACGATTCTCTGCTTATGGTCGGTGCCGAAAGCTTCCATCGTGATCTTGAGCTCTACTGCAGCGTTTCTATTGGTGCTGACAAACTGGTTATGGTCGAGCTTGATGACGTTGCCCTGCTCGTTGGCGATGACGGTTGCTACTCGGACAAGCTCTCCTGCTCTGTCCGGAAGAAGTACGGAAACTGTGAAGATTCTGTCTCTCTGAATAAGTCCATGCTGGACGACTGAGCTCATTGTGATGACGTCCATGTTGCCGCCGCTAAGGACTGACACAACCTTCTTGCCCTTAAAGCCAAGGTGGTTGAGTGCGGCTACTGAAAGTAAGCCGGAATTCTCGACTATCATCTTGTGATTCTCAACCATGTCGAGGAATGCGACTATAAGTTCATCATCTTCGACGGTGATAATATCATCGAGATTTTTCTGAAGATATGGGAATATCTCTTTGCCGGGAGTCTTTACTGCTGTGCCGTCAGCGATGGTGCTTACCGTCGGGAGGGTCACTACTTCGCCAGCCTTGAAAGAAGCTGTTAAGCAAGCAGCGCCTGCAGGCTCGACGCCTACTACATGGATATTCGGATTCAGGAGCTTTGCGAGGGTGGAAACGCCTGTGGCGAGTCCTCCTCCTCCGATTGGGACGAGAATGCAGTCTACCAGTGGGAGCTCTTTCACGATTTCCATTGCTATTGTGCCTTGTCCGGTTGCGACTGTGAGGTCATCGAATGGATGGATGAAGGTGTAGCCTTCTTTTTCCGCCAGTTCGAGGGCATAGTCGCATGCTTCGTCATAGACGTTGCCATATAGGACAACTTCTGCGCCGTAGCTCTTGGTGCGGTTTACCTTGATAAGCGGAGTGGTTGTCGGCATGACTATAACGGCTTTGCAGCCATAGGCTTTTGCAGCGTAGGCGACTCCCTGGGCATGGTTGCCGGCAGAGGCAGTTATCAAGCCTTTGTTCCTTTCTTCCTGAGTCAAAGTGCTTATCTTATAGTAAGCACCACGGACTTTATAGGCTCCTGTGACCTGCATATTTTCAGGCTTCAGGTAGACCTTATTGCCGGTTCTTTCACTGAAGTAGGGGCTATAGACCAGTTTGGTTTCCTGGGTTGCCTGTTTAACTACTTCTGAGGCTTCTTCAAACTTATCAAGTGTAAGCATTTCTATCTGTCCTTCTTTGTCGATTTAAATGCGGTAAAAACCGCAGGATTTTGCTTGTACAAGTGATTTTTTGCCGTCGAATTCTGCCGGGCTTCCCTGCTCGTAGATTGTCTCTTCTGGGAGATAATCGCAAGCAATAGCTTCGGGCTTATCGGATGTATTTATCACGACAAGAAGCTTTTCAGATTCGCTCTTGCGGATATATGCAATTACAGGGTCGTTCTTCTTAACATAGACGAGCTCGAAATCGCTTTCGGAGCTGAGAGCCGGATGGGTCTTGCGAACCGATGTAATTCGCTTCAGTTCGTTTAAGATTGAGCTTTCGTCAGCTTCCTGCTTTGAAACAGTCGGGCGATTTTCGTCAGGGTCTATTGTGATATAAAGCTTATCGGACTCCGCTGTACTGAAGCCGGCGTTCTTAGTTTCGTCCCACTGCATGGGAGTTCTGGCAGCAGTTCTGCCATAGCCGCCTTCGACTGAAACCAAACCATCAAGGTTTCTCATGCCGATTTCGTCGCCATAGTAGATGAACGGGGCGCCGGGCATGCTGAGGATAAATGCGAACGCAAGCTTTATTTCCTCTTCGGTAAGGTCGTGGGAAATTCTCTGCATGTCGTGGTTGCCGGATGGGATGCAGATGAGTCCCTTGCCGTAGGCTTTATTGTAGCTCTCCATATACTTCTCAAAGAATTCGGAAATATCTCCCTTGCCAGAAAAGAAAGCCTTATCGCCGCGGAAGAGTTCCCAATACTTCATAGGTCCAAAGTGGAGCAGGAAGTCCATATGGAATCCGCCGGCAAGCGACTTGTCAGGGTCTCCCCACTCGGAAATAAGAGCGGCATTCGGAAATTCCTTGTCGAGAAATCCTCTTACGTTCTGCCAGAGGCGGATTGTGCCCTTGCTTTCGGGGTCATTTTTAACCAAAGATCCCGCCATGTCGACACGGAAGCCGTCGCAGCCCATATTAAGCCAGAAGCGCATGATGTTCTTCATCTCTTCGAGAGTTGCTTTTGGTCCTTCAGCGTCGGTTGGCTGTTGCCATGGGCGGGTTATCTCCTCATAGCCATAATTAAGTGCTGGCTGATGAGAGAAGAAGTTGACAGCGCAGCATCCGTCACGTGGTGCAATTCCAGCAAGGCAGGCAAGGTCTTTAGGCTGCTCCCAGATGGAATCCGTCCAGATATATCTGTCGGAATATTCGTTATGCTCAGCTTCACATGAGCGCTTGAACCACTCGTGATCCCAGGAGGTGTGCCCGGGGACTAAATCGAGAAGCACATGCATGTCGAGCTTGTGGGCTTCCTCAAAAAGTCTCTTTAAGTCGTCATTGGTGCCGTATCTCGGGGCGACCTCATAGTAATCGGAGACGTCATAACCAGCGTCGCCGAAAGGAGACTTGAAGCATGGATTTATCCAGATTGCATTGCAACCAAGGTTTTTTATGTAGGGTAGCTTTGAAATTATGCCTATAAAATCGCCGATTCCGTCGCCATTGGTATCCATAAACGACTGTGGGTATATCTCATAAAAAATTGCGTTTTTAAGCCAACTAGGCATGATTTTCTCCTTAACTTCTGGTGCTGAGCCAGATTGCTATTCCTAAGGCGCACGCTAAAACAGCTATCATTGCTATATTGATTGCAACTGCAGTGCCCTTCTTCGGTGCGCTTCCTGATGATGCGGGAAGTACTTTAGCGTGTCTCAGGGCATTCATTATGGGTTTATACAAAATAAATGTCAAACAAGCGTTGATCAAGCCTTTGATGAAGTTGAACGGGAAGAATGCCGGGAGGAGTAGTGCGGCAACCGCTTCTCTTGAAACGCCCATATAAAGAGGCGTGATGAAGTAGTTCCAAAGGAGCATGCAGCCGGTCATTGCGAATACTCCGACAGCGAGTCCCATAACTGCGCCATAAACCTTACGATTGTACTTATAAATTACTGTTGCCGGAACTACGAATGAGAGCGTTGAGAGGACGTTCATTACTGCGCCTATAATGCCGGTTGAGCTGATGGTTACCATCTCGATAAGCGAGACAATAACTGATGTTGCAACCGAGTACCATGGTCCTAAGATGAAGCCCTCAAGAGCTATAATAACGTCCTTGGCATCATACCTCAAAAAGCTGACTGCCGGGACGAAAGGAACTCGAAATACCAGTGAAATAAGATATGCAAGTGCGGAAAACAGTGCTGCTAATACTAATTTTTTTGTATCAATTTTTTTGGTTGATGTAGCCATATTTATTACCCATATTCTTTCATTCAAAGCTCTCCCGTAAGAACTCCTACGGGAGAGCTGTTTGCCTGTTTAGCTTATAAGGATTACTCCTCGGGTTTGTCCTCTCCACCAGCCTCGGAAGCTTCGCTCTCGTCTTCGTCTTCTTCGTCAGGAATATCGACTTCCTCGTCGTCATCCCAGACTGGAAGCGGGTCGTCATCAAAGAACGGGAAGGCATGTTCAAAAGGGAGATCATCTTCCTCCATCTCGTGGTGATGGCAGCAGCAATGGTCGTGGTCAGGATGATGCGGACCTGGATGTGGACCATGGTGTGGACCGTCGTGAGGTCCGTGAGGATCATGAGGACCGTGGTGAGGACCGTGAGGCGGTTCGTCATAAGGCTCATCAAAGATAGCCTCCTCCACATGGTGAAGATCCTCGTCCATTGCGTTGCAGAAGTCGACAATATCGTCGACGTCGCTGTCAATTCCGTCAACAGCCTCGCACACCTCGTCCAGAATGTCCTTCATTGCAAGAAGTACCTTTCCGGTGTCGGTTGACTCGTCAATTCCCAAGCCGTCCATAAGACCGCTCAGGTACTGTACCTTTTCTGATAAGTTCATAACAAATCCTCCTCTGGTTTAAATTTTAGTGTTGAAATAGAGATGTACTTTTTTATGCACGACCCATGTATTCACCGGTTCTGGTGTCGATTCTGATCGTTTCGCCCTCATTGATGAAGAGCGGAACCTTGATCTCTGCGCCGGTTTCGAGGGTTGCGGGCTTCTGCGCATTTGTTGCGGTGTTGCCTGCAAAGCCAGGATCGGTCTGGGTTACAACGAGATCTACAAAGAACGGGGGCTCTACGCCAAATACCTTACCCTTGTAGGAAAGGATTGTGCAGACCATGTTTTCCTTGACAAACTTGAAGTTGTCGCCGACGTCGTTAGGGCTTACAGGAATCTGCTCATAGGTTTCCGAATCCATGAAGTAGTAGAGCTCGCCATCAGAGTAGGAATACTCCATATCACGTCTTTCGATATAAGCTGTCGGGAACTTTGCGGTGGGGTTGTAAGATTTTTCGACTACGGCACCTGTAAGTACGTTCTTTGTTTTGGTTCTTACAAATGCAGCACCTTTACCAGGCTTGACGTGCTGGAACTCTATGACCTGCATGACGTTGCCATCTTCCTCGAAGGTTACGCCGTTTCTGAATTCACCTGCTGAAATCATTTAAATTTTCCTCCAATTCTTTCGGCATGCTGTTTACATACAACATCCGAAGGATAATTCTGTCTTTAGTAATTCTATTTTAACCGATAATCGTCAATAATGCAAGTACTAATTCGAAATATGTGCAATTTGCACCGAATTTTTTACATTTACAGCACTATAAGCGACTTTTTCGCCTCTGTCATGTCTATGCAGCCGTCATTCTTGACTATTACAAAGTCTTCGATTCTGACTCCGAACTCTCCGGGAAGATAGATTCCTGGTTCGTCGGTAACTATCATGTTCTCTTTCAGGACATGCTTGCTCGACGGCGCTGCTGCGGGTGCTTCGTGAATTTCGAGTCCAACTCCATGTCCGAGAGAATGTCCGAATTTGTCGCCATAGCCGGCTTCGGTGATTATATCACGTGCAACTTTGTCAACATCGCTTGCATTGACGCCAGCCTTGATGTGCTTCATAGCTTCGAGCTGGGCTCTCAGGACGATGTCATAGACTTCAGCCATCTTATCGGTAGGAGTTCCCACACAAACAGTTCTGGTCATGTCGCTGTGGTAGCCGTCATATGTAGCACCATAATCCATGAGTACAAAGCTATGTTCAGTGACCTTGGTGTCGCCGCCTACGCCGTGAGGGCGGGAAGTATTTGAACCAGTGAGGGCTATAGTCTCGAATGACAAATCCTCAGCTCCGTTATTAAGCATGAAATAGTCGAGGCAAAGACCAATTTCTTTCTCGGTGACGCCGACCTTGATGAAATTAAGGACGTTGTCGAATGCTTTCTCAGCGATTCTCTGAGCTTTGATCATCTTGTCGATTTCGTCCTGGGTCTTGACGATTCTGAGCTCACCTATTGCCTTGCTTAAGTCGTTTGAAGATACTACCTCTGCAGCAGTGATTCTCTCCTTGAAAGAATTCAGCTGAGAGACAGTTACATAGTCGCTTTCTATAGCGACAGTCTTTGCGCCGTGCTTCGTGAGAAGCTCATTGATCTGCTCGAAGAGCTTGCCCTGAAGGATTACCTCTGCGTCCTTGACGGTGAGTGAAGCTACCTCGAAATATCTTGAATCGATGATGAGATAAGCCTTGTCCTTGAAGGCAAGGATGGTTCCGGCTGATGACTTCATGCCGGTGAAGTATCTGCGGTTGACGTCAGCCGTTACTAAAGCGCAATCTATGCCAGCCGGCATCACTTCAAACAGTCTTTCAAATTTGCTCATATGTATTTCCTCCCGATAAATAATTATTATAGATTTGTTTCATAGTCAGTGCGTCCTTGTCCTGTGTTCCTGCGCTCTCGCAGATAAACGTGGGCGCAAGACCCTTCTTTGCGATAAGCTCCATAAGTGGCTCACACTCAGGACCATAAACTGTGTCCTCAAAAGTCAGATGCCGCTTCTCGCCTCCCGGATTGGTGTACTCAATCTTTGAGAAATGAGAGTGGAAGATTTTCAGGCGATCACTTCCGAGCTCGTTTTCTATTTTGTCAAGGATTTCGGAGAAGGCTTCTTTTGAATTCACAGCTCCAAACGTCCTTGCGTTGAGGTGCCCGAAATCGACTGTTGGCAGGAATGTGTCATCAAGCCTGCAAAGAGTCAGAACCTCGTCAAGAGTTCCAAGCTGGTTTACCTTTCCCATTGTTTCAGGGCAGAAGTGGATGTCTTCAAAGCCTTCAGCGATAGCAGCCTGTCTCGCTCTTGAAAGGGTTTCGCAGGCAAGCTCAAGCGCATATTCACGTGATATTTTTGCACAGGAGCCGGAGTGGATGACGATTCTGTCAGCACCGATGAGCTTTGCTGCCCGACATGACTGCAATATGTAGTCGATACTCTTGTCTCGCTTTTCCGGTTCTACACTTGAAAGCGAGATAAAATATGGCGAATGAAGCGAGAGCCTGATTCCCCACTTTTCGGCTTCGGACTTAAGAGCTATTCCTGTGGCTTCGGTGACACGGACTCCCTGTCCGCACTGATACTCAAAGGCATCAAGACTCATTTCGCTTAAGTACTTTGGCATGTCGGATGACTTCTTATATATCTTTGAAAAAGCTTCCGAGCTGCCGGCTGGTCCGAATAGTGCTGTCATTTCAGTGCCCTCTCTTTCTTGGGTAGTAATGGCTTTTCGAGAGTTCTCTTTACTCTGAACCAGAAGCCGGTTTCATAGACTATCGGAAACGTGAATATACAGCGGATTCCGTGAAAATTTGAACCTAAAACATCGGTATAGATCTGATCACCAACCGTGGCGACTTCTTTCTTCGGTAGTTCCAAACGCCCGATAGCTTCCTTATAGCCTTTGCCGAGCGGCTTTCCGGCGTCACAGACAAAGTCGAGCCCCAAAGATTCCGAAAAAGGCTTGACACGTTCATAGTGATTGTTTGACATTATCAGCATCGGGACACCCTCTGCCTTCATTTTAGCCAGCCAACCAGCTATCTTCTCGTTTGGAATCGGATTGTTATGCGTGGTCAGAGTGTTGTCCAGGTCCAGAATCAGGGCTTTGATGTTCTCACGCTGCAGGAATTCGACATCAATGTCGGCTATAGTGTTGAATACGTATTTCGGTTTGAAAAGCATCAATTCTCCTCAATCAAAAACAAAAGCGGGCAGACCGATATGCTATCGGCAACTGCTCGCCTTTGATTTTCTTACTGATCAGTACTTACGCTTACGAGCAGCTTCCGACTTCTTCTTACGCTTTACAGAAGGCTTTTCGTAGTGTTCTCTTTTACGTACCTCGGCGATAACACCATCTCGAGCGCATGATCTCTTGAAGCGTTTAAGAGCGGTGTCCAGTGATTCGTTTTTGCCGACGTGTATTTCTGCCATTTGATGTTCCCCCCTTTTGCCACATGGTCAGGCAGCTAGCCTGAGGCTGGCTGAGGATTATACTTACATTTACGCACAATGTAACTTCTTACATTATAGAACAAATGCTAATGGAAGTCAAGAGAAATTTGCAAGTTTCGAAAATTATTTTGCTACGATGTTGACGAGCTTGCCCTTGACGTAGATTTCCTTGACGATTGTCTTTCCGGAAAGTTCCGAAGCTATCTTGTCCATAGCCTTGACTTGCGACAGAACTTCGTCAGATGTAGCTTCCGTCTGAACCATTGCCTTGTCCTTTATCTTTCCGTTGATCTGGACGGCTATCTCAACTTCACTGTCCTTGCAGAGTGCTTCGTCATAGGTGCACCACTTAGCATCATGGATAAATCCGCCGAAATCACACGCTGTATACATCTCCTCTGTGATGTGAGGAGCGAACGGATAAAGCATGATCAAGAAGTCTCTCAGCTCGGCACGGTTGATGGAGCCTGCCGCTGCAAAGTCGTTAAGGATTGTCATCATCGCAGCGATTGCGGTGTTATACTTCATCGTGTCGATGTCGTTTGATACTTTCTTGATGAGCTTATGCATCTTCGAAGTAAACTCGGGTCTGTAGTTGTCGCCGTCAATGAGAGTGTCCTGAAGTGCCCAGACTCTTTCTAAGAATCTCTTGCAGCCTCTGACGCTTGACTCGCTCCAGGGAGCTGCCTTTTCGTAGTCGCCCATGAAGAGTGTGTAGACTCTCAGGACGTCTGCGCCGTATTCCTTGATTACGTCGAGCGGATCGACAACGTTGCCCTTTGACTTGCTCATCTTCTCGCCATCAAGTCCGAGAACGAGTCCCTGTGCGGTTCTCTTGATATAAGGCTCTGGTGTGTTGACGGCTCCGATGTCATAGAGGAACTTGTGCCAGAATCTTGAATAGATGAGGTGTCGTGTGACGTGCTCCATGCCGCCGTTATACCAGTCAACTGGCATCCAGTAATCGAGTGCTTCTTTCGAAGCTAACGCTTCGCTGTTGTGCGGGTCGCAGTAGCGGAGATAGTACCATGACGAGCCCGCCCACTGAGGCATGGTGTCGGTTTCTCTCTTTGCAGGTCTGCCGCACTTCGGGCAGGTGCAGTTTACGAAGCTATCGATCTTGGCAAGTGGGCTTTCGCCGTCTGAGCCGGGAACGAAGTTTTCTACTTCCGGGAGCTTCAGAGGCAGTTCGTCATACGGAACAGCTACCATTCCGCAGTGCTCGCAGTATACAATCGGGATCGGTTCGCCCCAATAACGTTGGCGGTTAAACGCCCAGTCCTTCATCTTGTACTGAACGCCCTTTTCGCCTACTCCCTTCTGTTCCAGGACCTCTATCATCTTTTCGATGGAATCTTTCTTGTTTGTCAAGCCGTTGAGTTCGCCGGAATTGACCATTTCTCCGTCGCCGGTGTAGGCTTCCTTGGAGATGTCGCCGCCCTTGATGACTTCGATTATGTCGATACCGAACTTCTTGGCGAATTCATAGTCTCTCTGGTCATGTGCAGGAACTGCCATGATGGCGCCGGTGCCGTAGCCCATCATTACATAGTCGGATATGTAGACAGGGATTTCGGTGCCGTTGACGGGATTTATAGCAGATATACCTTCGAGCTTGACACCGGTCTTGTCCTTGACAAGCTGGGTTCTTTCGAACTCAGTCTTCTTTGCACACTCATCACGATATGATTTGACTGCATCAAAATTGGTGATCTTATCTGCATACTGGTCAATAATCGGGTGCTCAGGAGCCATTACCATGAATGTGACGCCATAAAGGGTGTCGGGACGGGTGGTGTAGATTCTGAGCTTTTCGGGAATGTCCTTCAGCTCGAAGTTGACGAATGCGCCAGTAGACTTGCCGATCCAGTTCTGCTGCTGGAGCTTGATGTTCGGGAGATAATCTACTTCTTCAAGACCTTCCAAAAGCTTGTCGCAGTAGTCGGTGATCCTTAAGTACCAGACATCCTTCGGCTTCTGGATTACGTCGCTGTGGCAAACGTCGCACTTGCCGCCCTGGGAGTCCTCATTAGAGAGTACAACTTTGCAACTCGGACAATAGTTGACTAACGTCTTGTCTCTGAAAGCAAGACCATGCTCGAACATTTTCAGGAATATCCACTGTGTCCACTTGTAGTAGTCTTCATCGGTGGTATCAACAGTGCGTGACCAGTCGAACGAAAATCCGACCTTTTTAAGCTGCTCGGAGAAGTGGTGGATGTTATGGTCAGTTGAGATTCTCGGGTGAACGCCGGTTTTGATGGCGTAGTTCTCAGCCGGGAGTCCGAATGCGTCGAAGCCTATCGGGAAGAGAACATTATAGCCCTCAAGTCTCTTCTTGCGGCAGACTACTTCGAGTCCCGAGAAAGCCTTGACATGTCCGACGTGAAGTCCTGCTCCGGATGGGTATGGGAACTCTACGAGAGCATAGAACTTCTCTTTCGAGTAGTCTATCTTGGCGTCGAAGGTATGATTGGCTTCCCAGTAATCCTGCCATTTTTTCTCGACGGCTGCAAAATCATATTTCATTGTTATCAGTCCTTATAATTTACTTGGGTGACCCTTTGTCAATCTACTGTATTTTAACACAGCATCCCCGATATGTCAATAACTTCTCCATCGCTCCAGAGCTTTTCAAGCGAATATTGCGCACGGGTATCTTTACAAAATACATGCACAATGATGTCGCCGAAGTCCATTGCTATCCAGCTCGCACCGTCGACGCCCTCAATATGGCTGGGCTTGATTCCAAGCTCGCCTAATTTGAATTCCGTCTCGTCGGCAAGAGCCTTGGTGTGGGTTGTGGAGGTGCCACCGGCGATAACGAAGTAGTCAGCGATTATCGTCAGGTCGGTTATCTTGATTACCCGGATGTCCTCCGCTTTCTTTGAGTCGAGTGCTTTCACTATTGCCGTGATTTTTTCTAATTCTGTCATTTCGAGCTCCTTTACTTTGAATTTTCTATTGTTATCAAATTGATATTAATGTTCTCTGTCTGTATCCTGTTCAGGAGATTTATAAGCTCTATAATCTCGCTGACAGTCATATCGGTTTCGACTTTGTTTACAATGAGGTTAAGAGTGAGACTGACCCACTCGACTGCGCCTTTTTCTTTAAGAGTTGAAATAAGCGATATTAGAAGATTATGATATGCGGTGATACGATCTATGTCGCCGTCAGTGTAGGCTTGACCGTCAGAGAAGATAATCTTTGCTACACTTCCCATTACAGTTCTTTTACCCTTACTTAATATATTTTCGCCGATTTTTATCTCTTTGTCAAGAGTCAGTTTCACTCCGCCGAGAAGATTTATACAGTCAGAAATTGTTTCGACGTCCGTTGCCATGCTTCCATCAAGATGGAGACTTAATGCCATCGAGACTATTTCTGCATAGACTTCGGTTTCGTAAGCTTCCGCAAGCGTTCCCTCAAAGCCTCCGCAGGAGACAAGAGTATCTGGCGGAATGTCTGAGATGTCAAGAGTGTGCTTGTCCTCATCGAAAGATAATACATGCACACGGCACAGTTCTTCCTCATTGGTTATCGAAAAGAGAATATTTCTCTTTGTGGTGACCGGTTCAAAAGAGTAGTTTCCAAGCTCATAGTCCTGAATTTCAGGCGTTATAGCTCGCAATGCCACAAGCTTTTTGGCATATGCCGCAGTGCCACTTAATATCATGTAGGTTGCCGTCGCCGTTATGATGCAGGCAACAGCCATCATAAGCGGAAGCTTGTCCCCACGGCGAAGCCTGAGCCTTGGTCGCTCTTCTCTTTCGAATTTCGACAGGATTTTCTTCAAACGCTCTTTCATAATTACTCATAAAGGGCGTTGAATCCTTTGGTTCCTACTTTTTTGTCTCGCCCTGAAGGCTCAGCTTATAAAGGGTGTATTCGTTATAGGCATCAAGCGTCAGCGTCGGAATGGTTCTTGTTTTGGATATAGAATCCTCAATCGAGAACTTCATCGCCTCGTATAGTCCCAAATCAAGGTCCTTATGGGTGACGTCTCTATAGTATTCGACATCCGGATAGTGACGCTCTTTCGATATGAGGTCTGCCATGTAGATTATCTTCTCAAGGAGGTTCATCCCGCCCTTGGCGACTGTGTGGTAACGTACTGCCGAGAGAATATTGGGATCGGTTACTCCGAAATGCTCTTTAAGAAAGACCGAGCCGGCTATGCCGTGATAGGTTTTAGGAGCATGGAGCTCGACATCGGTGACGTCAAGAGGGCATCTCAGAGTGAGTGCATACTGATCCTCTATTGGAATCTCTTTGCAGATGTCGTGGACAAGTCCGGCAAAATAGGCTTTCTCTCTGTCACAATCATATAAGACCGCAAGCTTCAAGGCCTCATCAGCGACATTCAAGCTATGGTTGAACCGCTTTTCGGAAAGAATTCCAGCTAAATATTCCCTGTAGCTATTATACTTCGTTTTGTCAAAATTATAAAGACCGTTTTCAGAAATATAGTGTTCAACAGAATCTGGAATCCGTCCGAATGAGCTGTTATAGGCTATCAGGTCAGCTCTTATCTCGGTTGATGATGCCTCTACAGCTTCGCAGTCTATGAGAATACATCTGCCGCCACAGGTGCGAATCTCTTCGGCCTTGACTACAGCTTGCTTTTTGTCTGCTTCTGAACGGCAGACACAGACGAGGGTGCAGAGCTCCATTATTCTCTCCGGTTGGTACCAGGTTAAGAAAGTATTGAGCATGTCGCTTCCCATAACGAAATAGAGATCATCACCAGGATAGACGCTCTTAAGATGCTCCATCGTTGTTACCGTGTAGCTCTTGCCGGCAGACTTAAGTTCAAAATCGCTGACGATGACGTTTTCATAGAGCGATGCCACAATCCGGCACATTTCGAGCCTTGCTTCGTCGGAAGCTAAATCTTTCACAGCCTTGTGTGGCGGGATATGGGTTGGCATGAGAATCAGCTTGTCAGGAGACAGGGCTTTCTGCACGTTCTCTATGGCATTCAGGTGTCCATTATGAATGGGGTTGAATGTGCCCCCGAATATTGCTATCTTCATCATTTGAAATCGATAACCGGCTTCTTCGGGTTCCTGCGATAGAGAACCGCTTTCGAGCCGATGGTAATTACTACTTCGGAATTTGTCTTGTCGGCGAGCTCTTCTGCGGCTTCTCTGGCAGTATAGAGGCTGTTTTCAAGGCACTTCACCTTGATTATCTCGTGTGCTGTGAGGTAGTCGTCTATCGACTTGACCTGTGCTTCACTGATGCCGCCCTTGCCTATCTGGAAGCTGGGCTCGATATTGGCGGCGTAGGCTTTTAAGTATGAACGCTGTTTGGAATTCAGTTTTGACACCCTCTTTGGCTTATGGTTTTCAGCAAGGTAAGCTTCCAGCTTTCTCAAGGCGTTGCCACGGTGGCTGACGCTGTTCTTTTCTTCGTCGGTATATTGAGCAAGCGAACGGTCACCGACAATGAAGAGTGGGTCATAGCCGAAGCCATTAGAACCTATCATTTCATAGCCGATTTTTCCCTCAATCTTGCCGTCAAACTGGTGCTTAGTGCCGTTTTCGTCGAAATAGGTTATGACGCAGACGAAACGAGCTGTCCTCTCTTCGTCGGGAACGTCTTTCATATTCTTAAGAAGCAAGTGGCATCTGTCGACGTCGTCGAGACCTTCGCCGCCGTATCTTGCGGAATAAATTCCGGGTTCACCGTTAAGAGCGTCGACCACGATTCCGGAGTCGTCGGCAACTACTGGCATATGCGTCAAATCAAATACAGCTTTAGCCTTGAGCTCGGAGTTCTCGGCAAAGGTAGTGCCGGTTTCTTCTACTTCTAATTTAATTCCAGCTTCTGACTGGGAGATGACGGTTATGCCGTATGGAGTCAGGATTTCTCTCACTTCTCTGAGCTTTTCGGGGTTGTTGGAAGCAAGTATCATCTTCATTACGACTCCCCTCCCTCGTCAAACAGTGCATTTACGAAGTCCTTTGCGATGAACGGCTGGATGTCGTCGATCTTCTCGCCGACTGTTACTATCTTTACGGGAACTTTGAGCTCATTCACTATCGGGATTACGATTCCACCCTTGGCGGTGCTGTCGAGCTTTGTGAGGATTATTCCGGTGATGTCGGCGGCTTCGTTGAATTCACGAGCCTGGTTGACGGCGTTCTGACCGGTGGTGGCATCAAGAGCGATGAGCACTTCGAGTGCGCAACCCTCTGCCTTGGTGTGGACGATTCTTGAAATCTTTGAGAGCTCCGCCATGAGATTCTTCTTGGTCTGGAGTCTTCCGGCTGTGTCGACTATTACTACATCGACATTTCTCGCCTTAGCGGCATCCATTGCGTCAAAGACTACTGCCGCAGGGTCGCTACCCTCTGCGTGCTTGACGATGTCGACTCCGGCACGGTCACACCAGACCTGGAGCTGGTCGACTGCTGCGGCCCGGAAGGTGTCGGCGGCTGCCACAAGCACTTTCTTCCCTTGGTTTTTAAGCTGGTTAGAAAGCTTTCCGATTGTGGTGGTCTTGCCGGCTCCGTTTACGCCGATTACAAGGATTACTGATGGCTTTGTGCTTAAGTCGAGAGGCACGTCTTCACCAAGCATTTCAGTGATTATGTCTTTGAGAGCTTGTCTTGCCTCCATCGGATCTTTGATTTTATTCTCTTTAACCCTTTCCTTGAGCGACTCGACGATTTCCTCTGAGGTCTTGCCGCCTAAATCGGAAAGGATCAGAAGCTCTTCGAGCTCGTCATAGAAGTCGTCATCGAGGTTTCCTCTCGAGAACAGCTTGTTTATGCCGCTCATAAGACCGGATTTTGTCTTTGAAAGTCCTGCTTTCAGCTTGTCAAAAAAGCCCATATTATTCTCCTTTGTTTTATATTAGTTAATCTCATCGTCGCTGAACGACACATCGTGAACGTCCATCTTGAGAAGCTTAGAGACACCCTTTTCCTGCATAGTGACACCATAGAGAACGTCTGCTTCCTCCATCGTGCCACGGCGGTGGGTGATAAGTATAAACTGGGTTGTGTCGGTGAAGTGCCGTAGATATTGCGCATACTTTGTGACATTCACGTCGTCGAGGGCTGCCTCTATCTCATCAAGGATACAGAAAGGCGACGGGCGGAGCATGAGTATTGCAAAGTATATTGCTATTGCAACGAAAGCCTGCTCGCCTCCGGAAAGAAGCGATAGGTTCTTGATGACCTTTCCGGGAGGTGCGACATTTATCTCGATTCCCGATTCAAGGACGTTGTCGGGATCTGTGAGAATCAGCTCACCTCTTCCTCCTCCGAATAGCTCAGAGAATGTCTGCTTGAAGTTCTCGTTGATCTTCTCGAAGCTCTCAGAGAACATCCTGCGCATATTGACTGTCAGGTCATCGATAAGTGCTTCGAGCTCTGACTTCGATTTTGTGACGTCGGTGAGCTGCTTCGAAAGAAATTCGTAGCGTTCGGAGACTTCCTTATACTCGTCGACTGCGTCGGTATTGACAGAGCCGAGTGCACGGATTTTGTTTTTGATTTCGGTCAGTCGCTTTGTCGCTTCGGAAACGTCGGTGAGCTTTTCAGCCTGGGCTGCCGCTTCTTCGGCGGTCATCGAATAGGATTCCCAGAGGCTTCCGATTATATCTGAGCTGTCACGGCGGATGGTTTCGAGTCTTTCCGAAAGCCGTGAAATTTCACTCATGACCGATTCTTTCAGAGATGAAGTCTCTTTAGATTTAGCACGTGTCAGATTTTCCTGACGCTCATATTCAAGAGAGCTGTCGGTTTCCTGACGGATGCGCTCATTGTATCTTTCAGCTGTAAGCTTGGATTCTTCAGCTTCATGCTCACGCTCGGCGATATTCTCCTGCTCAGCGACTATTTCACGTTCGAGTTCGGCTTTTCTTGCAAGATACTCACCTGCAGATGCATGCGAGCTTTCGATGCCGGCTCTAAGCTGCTCTATAAACTGATTTGCAGCCTCGATGTCCTTTGCAAGCTCTGTCGAATGGAGGCGTTTCTTAGAAATCTCATTCGAAATCTCCTCACGGCGGCTTCTTAAAGCTACACTTTCCTCGCCTGCTGCGCTTATCCTGCCCTCAATCACCGAAATTTCGGCTTCGAGCTCGGCAAGTCTTATTTCTGAGGAAGCCTTGGATTCTTCTGAAGAGGAAATCCTGTTCTTGCTTGCAAGTGCAGATTTCTCAATATCTGAGACACGGGCTCTCAGCTGTTCTGCGGAAAGTCTCAAGCGTTCGGCTTCTGATTCAAATCTTATTCTATCCGCTTCCATCGAAGAGATAATGTCCTTTTCGCCGTCTAAGTCAAAGCCTAGCTTTTCGGCTTCGGCATTGACAGAGGAAAGACGTTCTTTCAGCCTCGAAAGGTCGGATTCAAGCTTATTTAACTGGGCGGAAAGCTTCGAGATTTCGTTCTTTCTCGAAAGTACGCCCGAATTCTTTGATGAGCTTCCCCCGGTGAAGGAGCCGCCAGCATTGATGACCTGACCGTCGAGAGTGACTATTCTGAAACGGTAACCGTGCTTTTTTGCAATGTTTGATGCCAGGTCGATATTCTCGGCGACTGCTGTTCTGCCTAAGAGTGAGCGGATTATTCCGGAATACTCTTCGTCGCAATCGAGCAGCTCGTCAGCCATTGCAACGAAGCCCTCTTCCATATCAAGACCACGCTCATTAAGAGTGTTGCCCTTGACTGAGGTTATCGGCAGAAATGTCGCTCTGCCGCCGTTGGTTTCTTTCAGGAATCTGATGCAGGCTTTTGCGGACTCTTCATTTGAGACGACAATATTCTGCATTGCACCGCCCAAGGCAGTTTCGATTGCGAGGCTGTATTTTGAATCTGCTGAGACGAGCTGGGAAACTGTGCCTCTGACGCCCTGGAGCCTTCCTGACTTGCCGGCTTTTATGACGCTCTTGACGCTTCCCGCAAAGCCCTCCATGCTGTTCTCCAAGTCGATGAGCATCTGACGGCGGGATTCGAGAGAGCGCTTATTTAGTTCTGCGTCGTTATATTCAGCCGAAAGTTTCTTTTGCTGCTCGGTTTTCTTCTGGTAGAGCATATTGAAGCCGGTCAAACGGTTCTGATGCTCGGAAATCTGTCTTAAGATGTCGGAAACGCCGTCTAACGCCGACTGCTCATCATTTTCAGTCCGTGTTATCTGCAACTTAAGTGTATCAATTTGGGCTGATGCTTCTTTGATTGCAGCTTCCGCTTCGCTTTTGTCTCTTAAGGCACTTGCTATTGCGAACTTGAGCTCGGAGCGTTCGACATATGCACGATTGAGCTTTTCACGGAAGCTGCCAAGGTCGCTTTCATGCTCGTTCTCCTCTAAGTTCAAGCCGGTGAGCTCCCGCTCGAGTGAAGATACCTCTTCGCTGAGTGAGGATAGCTCAGACCTGATTCGCTCAGATTCTGAAAGCTTTTCTGAGATGCTCTTTTCGACCTCTTTTTCAGCCTCAAGAAGCTCCTGGCGTTTTCTTTCGGCTTCCGAAATCTCGCTTTCATAGTGCATGATGTTGTTTTTGTAGACAGCGATGTCGGATGCCGCTTCAGCACTGCGGGAGCTGAGCTCTGCTATTCTCGATCTGTATTCCTCAGCCGCTGCTGCTGATTGCCTGCGCTTTGCGGCGAGCTCTTCTATTTCCGCTTCATAACGGGAAATTTCATTGGTTAAGTGCTCATACTCGCCCTGGGACGAGAGAAGAAGATTTCCGGTTTCACTTTCGCTGGTCTTAAGCTCTTCCAATCTGTCAGCCCAGACGGAGATTTCGAGGTGCTTTCTTTCGTCGGCTAACTTAAGATACTTTTTTGCCTTTTCTGACTGGATTCTTAAAGGCTCTACTCTTCCCTCAAGCTCTGAGAGTATATCTTTTAGTCTCAGAATATTTTCTTCGGCAGATGCCAAGCGTCTTTCGGACTCGGCTTTTTTGTAGCGGAACTTTGAGATTCCTGCGGCTTCGTCGAATATCTCCCGGCGATCACCCGATTTAGAGCTCACTATGTCTGCGACCTTGCCCTGTCCGATTATGGAGTAGCCGTCACGACCCAAGCCTGTGTCCATGAAGAGCTCGACAACATCCCTGAGTCTGACCTGGGCTCCGTTTATCAGGTACTCGCTTTCGCCGCTTCTCCAAAGGCGGCGCATTACGCTGACTTCATCGGAATCTATTTCGAGGGTGCGGTCTTCGTTTGATATATTCAGTGTTACGGAAGCAAAGCTCATGGGGCTACGCTTTTCGGTTCCTCCGAAAATTACGTCCTCCATCTTGCCGCCACGAAGAGTTTTGGAGGACTGCTCTCCCAAAACCCATCTGACTGCGTCGCCTATATTGCTTTTCCCGCTTCCGTTGGGACCTACAACAGCTGTCAAGCCTTTTCCGAACTCAAGCTTGACCTTGTCCGGAAAGGATTTGAAGCCGTGAAGCTCAATAGATTTCAAATACACGCTTTTATCATTCCTTAATGAGAATATTCTCCGTCTGAGATGGCTCTGCTTTTATCGTGACTTCTATGCCTTTTGAACGGAAATATTCTATGTTGCTTTTCTTGTGCCCGAGTGCTTTTGAAAGATAATCGGGACGAACGGTGAAAGTATAAGATGCCCCATTGCCCATAAGCTTTTCCATTTTGTTTCTTGCCCGGACGCTTTCACAGAGTTCACGAAATGCCGGATGGTAAATGCCTCCAAGCATGGAGCTCTCGACATCGGTTGACGAATGAAGCCCGAGCTTGATGACGGTTATACCCCTGCCTTCAAATAAATCAAGTAGCTTCGCTGAAAGCTCGACTGCTTCGGAAAGCCCATAGGTTTTATATTTTCCCTCGGTATAAAGCTCGCCAAGCTTTGTGTCCTTAAGAACTACTGTCGGATATATTCTTACTTCTCTGGGCTCCAAACCTGCGATTTTAAGGGCGGTTTCATAGTCTTTTTCAGGTGTAGAACCATATAAGCCAAGCATCATCTGCAGTCCAAGATTAAAACCATGCTGCTTGATGAGATGTGAAGCGTTTTCGACATCTTCCGACGTGTGCCCACGTTCGTTCAATTCTAGCACATCGTCAAACATCGACTGCGCACCGAGTTCTATTGTCGTGACGCCGTAGCTTTTAAGTATCGAAAGAATTTCTTCATTAATAGCATCAGGTCTGGTAGAGAGGCGGATGCCCTTAAATCCCTTATCGACGTACTTCTTTGCTGGTTCAAGGAGCTCAAGCATATAGCTCCGTGGGATTGCCGTGAAGCTTCCTCCGAAAAATGCGATTTCGGTGTTCGAAATATCAACGCCGTCGGAAATAGCTTTTTCACATGTGTCGATTACGTCTTTGGAGTGCGGGATGAAGGTCTGACCGGTGATGGTATTCTGGTTGCAGAATGAGCACTTGTGCGGGCAGCCGATATGCGGGACGAAGATGCTCAGATTGGCATGTCTCCCCCGGCGCATCTCAGTGATCATCGGGAAGTGCTCCCATAAGCTTAAGAGCTTCCTTTGCCGCAAGCTGCTCGGCTCGCTTCTTGGAGCTCGCAGTGCCTGTGCCGATGACGTTTGAATTCAGCATGACATCAACTGTGAACGAGCGTCTGTGCGCAGGTCCCGACTCGGAAACCAGCTCATATTCAACCGATTCCTCAGGATTCTTCTGAATTATCTCCTGCAGGACGGTCTTGTAGTCATCATACTCCTTGGCGGCAGCTTCTTCTACGTTCTCGGGGATAAACCGGAGGACATATTTCTTTGCCGCTTCGAAGCCGCCATCGAGATAGACTGCGGCGATTACCGCCTCAAATGCGTCGGAAATTATCGACGGACGATTTTTGCCGCCGTTTGCAAGCTCGCCTTTTCCCAGGAAAATATACTCTTTAAGATCAATCTGCTCTGCGAACTTTGCAAGCGATTTCTCGCAGACAAGAGTTGCACGGGTTTTGCTCAGCTCGCCCTCGGGGTAGTCCTGACACTCTTCAAAAAGATACTCGGAAACGACTATTGACAGGACGGAATCACCCAGGAATTCAAGGCGTTCGTTCGAATTTCTCGTATGATGAGACTCATTGGCGTATGACGAATGAGTGAGAGCCTCGATGAGAAGTTCCTGATCCTTAAAAGTATAGCCAAGCTTCTGTTCAAATTCTTCTAATTTAGAAAGTTCCATTTACTTCTCCTCAGCCTCTTTCGCTTTCAGTTCTTCAAGAGCGGTTGCTATCTCTTCGGTTACGTTATTTTCTATGTAGAGCTTTGCCTGGCGGATGGCATTATAAAAAGCAGTTGCATTCGATGAGCCGTGAGCCTTGATTACTGGCTTCGCAGCACCAAGTAGCGGCGCTCCGCCGTATTCAGAATAGTCGAGCTTCTTTCTCATAGCATTGATTCTCTTGAGCACGAACAGACCGGCAATCTTTCCGGTTACGCCACTGAACATGTCCTTTAAGTATGCCGAGATGAGCTTGCCCATTCCTTCGTAGGTTTTAAGCACCAGGTTGCCTGAAAAGCCGTCGGTTACGGCGACATCTGCTCCGCCTAAGGGAATCTCACGGGCTTCTATATTGCCGATAAAGTTGACTGGAGCGGTTCCAAGCTGCTTATAGGTTTCGACCTCCTGGTCTCTGCCCTTTGTCGGCTCGGCACCGATATTGATGAGGGCGGTTCTTGGTTTTTCTACTCCCTGAAGCTTATTCATATAGGCTGAGCCCATTATTGCAAACTGGACAAGCATGTCAGGACGGCATTCGGAATTTGCGCCGATGTCAAGAACCATGCAGGGAGCCTTGGTTGTCGGGAGAACCATTCCTATAGCGCATCTCTTGATGCCTTTCATACGCTTGACAATGAACGTGGCACCGACTGTGAGAGCACCTGTTGAGCCACCTGAGACGAAAGCGTCGCCCTCGCCGTCGTGAAGCATCTTAAGACCAACTGCCATTGAGCTGTCAGAGTATTCTTTCAGAATCTTTGTAGGCTCGGTTTCAACAGCCATGACTGAGGGAGCGTGATGAACGGCTATCTTAGATATATCAAGTTCGTTATCCTTTGCGCATTTACGTATCTTCTCCTCGTCGCCAACGAGGGTTATGTCGACACCAAGTTCATTTACAGCCCTGATTGCGCCCTTGATTACTTCAAGCGGAGCGTTATCGCCGCCGAAAGCGTCAACTATTACACGGATTTTATCAGCCATTTTAAGCCTCCTGATTCTCTGTCAGTGCTCTTTCAAGAGCGTTCATTGCTCTCTCAGAAAGTGCCTGATATTTTAATTGTTTGTTCTTTATTCTATCCGGCAGTTCCGGAAGAATTCCCATATTTGCGCCCATCGGCTGGAAGCCAGAGGGTGAACCGGTTTCGACGTAGTTTGCGAGTGCTCCAATCATCGTCTCGACGGGAAGAGTTATCTCTCTGAGCCCCAAGAGCTTTCTTCCGAGACTCATTGCGGCATAGATTCCGCTTGCTGCAGATTCGGTGTAGCCCTCGACTCCGGTCATCTGACCTGCAAAGTAGATCCGAGGGTCTTTTCTAAGGCAGAAATGCTTGTCGAGGAGCATCGGAGAATTCAGGTAGGTGTTTCTGTGCATGACGCCATAGCGCATGAATTCGGCTTCCTTTAGTCCAGGAATCATTGAGAATACCCGCTTCTGCTCGCCGAACTTAAGATTTGTCTGAAAACCGACGAGGTTGAACATCGTTCCGTCAACATTCTCTTTTCTCAGCTGAACTACGGCGTAGGGTCTGCGACCAGTATTCGGATCAATCAACCCAACTGGTTTCATAGGTCCGAAGCGCATTGTGTCCTCGCCACGCTTGGCGAGAGCCTCAATCGGCATGCAGCCCTCATAGACTTTATAATTGTCGCTACCGGATTTCTCAAACTCATGAAGAGGTGCGGTTTCGGCATGGATAAGCTCGTTATAGAAAGCGAGATATTCATCCTTACTCATCGGGCAGTTGAGATAATCCGCTTCGCCTTTATCATATCTTGAAGCTTCGAAAACGCATGACATATCAAGGCTGTCACGGGTCACAATCGGAGCTGCGGCATCGTGGAAATAGAGGTAATCCTCGCCGATGAGGGATTTTATGCTGTCTGACAGTGCGTCGCTCGTCAGCGGTCCTGTTGCTATTATGACATAGCCATCGGGGATTTCGGTTATCTCGCCTGAGATGAATTCTATATTCGGATGCCCAAGAATCTTTTCGGTTACCTTGTCGGAAAAGTCTTTTCTTGAAACCGCTAAGGCTCCTCCTGCAGGAACACGTGTTTTATCGGCTACCGGCATTGTGACAGAGCCTAAGCGTCTCATTTCAAGCTTCAATAGTCCTGCTGCAGAATCCGGTCTTTCAGCCTTGAGGGAATTTGAGCAGACAAGCTCGCACAGACCGCTGTATTTATGAGCAGGTGTGAACTTTTCCGGCTTCATGTCATATAGCTTAACGTGAATTCCCATATTGCCAAGACGCCATGCCGCTTCACAGCCGGCGAGACCGGCTCCGATTACTGTTACCTTATTCACTGCTCAAGTCCTTTTCGTAGTCGCAATTCTTCTGATGGCAGAGGAGCTTGCCCGTCTTTGCTGAGCCCTTCTGGAAGAGCGTTGAGCCGCATTTCGGACAGATTTCGTTTGTGGGGGTATCCCATGTCATGAATTCGCAATTTGGGTTGTCCTCACAGCCGAAGTACTTCTTGCCTTTCTGAGTCTTCTTCTGGAGTATTTTCTTTCCGCAATATGGGCACTTGCCGGGGGCTTCGATGACTATAGTCTTGGTGTTTGTACATTCAGGGAAGCCGGAGCATGCAAGGAATTTGCCGTATTTTCCTATTTTTATGACCATCGGCTTCCCGCAAAGCTCGCAGATCTGATCTGTAGGCTCATCAGGAACCTTTATGCGCTTGCCGTCAAGATCGGTTTCTGCCTGCTTAAGGTCTTTGTCGAAGCCATCATAGAAGATTTGCAAGGTCTGCCGCCAATCAGCTTTGCCTGCCTCTATATCGTCAAGATTTGACTCCATCTGAGCGGTGAACTGGACGTCGACTATGTCCTCAAAGTGGTCTTTCATGAGCTCCGTAGTGACTTCGCCCAAGGCTGTCGGCTTGAGCTGCTTGCCATCACGTTCGACATAGGAACGCTGCAGGATAGTCGTTATTGTTGAAGCGTAGGTTGACGGACGGGCTATGCCATACTCCTTGAAGGCTTTGATGAGAGTAGCTTCAGTATATCTTGCCGGCGGCTGGGTGAAGTGCTGGATGCCGTCGACTGACTTTGTCCTGAGGATGTCGCCTTTTGCAAGAATAGGGATTTTCTCCGAGTCGTCGTCCTTTGATTCTTCGTACAGAACTGTGAAACCGTCGAATTTGACTGCGAAGCCGGAAGCCTTGAAGGTGCAGCCGTTTACTTCTGCAGTGACGCTCTGGGTATCCATCACGCAGTCAGCCATCTGGCTTGCCAAGAATCTCGACCAGATGAGCTTATAGAGCTTATATTGGTCGTTTGTGAGGCTTGGTTTTGCCTTTTCCGGCGTCAGCTCAATCATTGTGGGTCTGATGGCTTCGTGGGCGTCCTGGACATTATTGCCGCCGGATCTGTAGTTACGTGGCTTTTCAGGGAGATACTGATTGCCGAAATTGTCTGTTATGAACTGTGCGGCGGAAGCCTTCGCTTCATCGGAGATTCTCAGTGAATCTGTACGCATATAGGTGATAAGACCTACCGCCCCCAAGCCCTCGATTTCTACGCCCTCATAGAGCTCCTGGGCGATGTTCATGGTTCTTCTTGAATTGAAGTTGTAACGCTGTGCTGTGTCCTGGAGAAGCGACGCTGTCGAGAAAGGTGCAGCCGGAGCTTTTGAACGTGTGCCCTTTCTGAGAGCAGTTACAACGAAATCTCCGCCGTCAATTTTTGCTAAGACTGCATCGGTTTCCTCTTTGGTTTTGAGTTCAGCTTTCTTGCCGTCAATAGCCGTGAGGCGGGCTGTGAACGCTTTTCGGGAGGCTTTTCCCAGAAGCTTCGCTTCTACTGTCCAGTATTCCTCAGGAGAGAATCTTTTTATCTCCTCTTCACGGTCAACTATCATCCTGACAGCGACAGACTGGACACGTCCGGCAGAGAGACCCTTGCGCACCTTTCTCCAAAGGAACGGTGAAAGCTTATAGCCGACGATTCTGTCAAGAATTCGCCTTGCCTGCTGAGCGTTCACTATATCCATATCTATTTTCCGGGGCTTGGCGATTCCTGCTTCCACTCCGGTTTTTGTTATCTCATTGAAGGTGACTCTGTTTCTGTCGTCAGGATCAAAGCCTAAGATTGTTGCCAGGTGCCACGAAATGGCTTCTCCCTCACGGTCAGGGTCGGTTGCAAAATAGACGTGGTCGGCTTTTTTGGCACGCTTTTTTATGTCTTCGATGACCTTTTCCTTGCCCTTGATGTCGACATAGGTAGGCTCAAAGCCGTGCTCTATATCTACACCGAGCTTTGACTTGGGCAGATCACGGACGTGACCTACACAAGCAACCACATCGTAGCCGCTTCCCAGGGTTCCTTTGACTGTATGGATCTTAGTAGGCGACTCTACTATAATTAAATCTGACATTTGTGATATTGCCTTTCTGATTAAGCTTAAAGCTTATAGATCTGAGCTTTCTTTCTCAGACTGTGTATCTGTTTCCGGAAAGCGAACGGATTATACCATCAAGCTCGAGCTCTGTCAATGATGTTTCGAGGTCGGTGGTTCCGTCGACATTTTCGGCTATTTCATCGAACAGAACTATTCCGTTCGAGAGGATATATTCGACGATTCTGCGTCTTTCTTCCGTGAGTCCTGATAAATCAGGAGCTGGTCTTGGCTTCGCTATAGGCTCAGGATGCTCTTCTGGCTCCGGATTTGCTTTTCTGCGGGTCTGACGGACGGGTGCTGGCTCGGCTTGTTTGTTGATTCCGAAAAGTCCGCTTTCGCTTCTCTGGGAAAATACGTCTGCGCTGTAGTTGAGCCGATGGGCGTAGACGCTGTAGTATTCATTCAGAATGTCTCTCGAATCAAAAACCGGGATTGCGCCATCACGAAGGAGCGAAATGACGCCAGAGTAGGAATCATCATACAGGTTATGTGGAGGAATGCAGAAAATGTCCTTTCCCTGAGAAAGCGCAAATGCAGCTGTACTGAGTGAGCCGCTTGACGAGCCAGCCTGAAGTATGAGTGTTCCCAAGCCTATTGCTGAAAGGATTCTGTTTCTCATTCTGAAATTAAGTGCTGTTGAGCCGGAGTGAGGAAGGTATTCACTGATTACTGCGCCGTGAGCGGAGACTGCCTTCTTCATAGCCGCAGAATTTCTGGGATAGTCGCAGAGAAGCCCGCAGGGCATCACTGTGTAGACTCTGCCACCGCCTTTTATTGCCGACACAAGTGACACCGAATCAAGACCTGAGGCACAGCCGCTCGCTATAGTGACTCCGGCATGGGCGAGCTCTCTTATAAGCCGTGAAGCGATGGCTCTTGAGTAGTCATCGGGATTTCTTGTTCCGACTGCAGTTATGATTACGCTTTCGTCTATCGATTCAAGTCTTCCAAGCGTGAAGAGAACTGACGGCGGATTGTAGATTTCACGGAGTCTGTCGGGAAATTCCGGGTCATCATAGGAATAGATGTTGATTCTCTGCTTCTCACATTCTGAGACAAGCTCATCTATTTTTGCCGGAGTGGCGAGCTCGAACGACTTTCTGTCCTGGGGAAGAACATTAGTGAAGTCGCCGGAGGTGACATGCTCATATGCTTCCGTGACGGAGCTGTAGTGGGACATGAGATTCCACTTTCTTGAATTTGCAGGTCCATAGGCTAATGTAAGCCAGAGCCAGTGTTTCGTCGATTCCGTCATGAGTCATTCCCCTTTTTATTTATTTTGTCATTTCCCAGAGTATTATTCCCGCAGCTGTTGCAGCATTCAGGGATTCTATTGTGCCGTTCATTCTGATTGTTATACGCTTGTCGCAGAGCCCGACATCCTGCTCGCTGAGACCGTTGCCTTCGTTTCCTATTACTGCACAGGAGCTGTCGCAGAATATGGTTTCCCTGATGCTTTCAGCGTCCTTGTCAACAACTGCGGCATAGAGAGTGACGCCACAGCTTTTCAGAAGCTCCGCCGCCTCGGGAAAGCTCAGATCATCCCTGAACGGAACTCGAAATACAGAGCCCATTGTAGAGCGGATTGTTTTTGGGTTATAGACGTCGCAGCAGTTGCAGAGAAAAACTCCATCCAATCCGACTGCATCAGCTACCCTGAGAATGGTTCCAACGTTGCCGGGATCCTGAAGACTGTCGAGGACTGCAAAACGACTTCCGCTTTTTATTTTACCAGCGTCAAGATTTTTGTCAAGTACTGATGCGACAGAAAAGATTCCCTGGGAGTTTTTTGTGTCCTCAAGATCACGGGCGAGCTTATCCGGAATCAGATATATCTCGGAGCTTTCGCCCAGAAGTGCTGCCGTTTCAGGGTACTTTTCCATCGCCTGCTCGGTCAGGAAGACGCTGTGAAGCGTAACGCCTGATTTTACGGCATCGCCCGACAGTCTTGCTCCCTCCAAAACAAATCTATGCTGGAATGTGCGGTATTTTTTATTATCACGGAGCTTTATATATTCTTTTATGAGTGAGTTATCCCTGCTTGAAATGAGCTTAAAATCCATTTTCGTCAAAATTTTCAGTCTTTCTAAATTACAAATAACCACGCCCGCGCGGAGCGTGGTTACCTTATTTCATTAGTTCAAAGCTGCCTTTGCCTTTTCAGTGATTGCTGTGAAGCCAGCAGGATCATTGATTGCGATTTCGGAGAGCATCTTTCTGTTGATTGTGATGTCAGCCTTCTTAAGACCGTTCATAAGTGTGGAATAGTTCATTCCGTTTGCCTTTGCTGCTGCAGAGATTCTTGCAATCCAGAGCTGTCTGAACTGGCGCTTTTTCTGCTTTCTTCCGATATATGCATAGTTGCCACTCTTCATGACAGCCTGCTTAGCCATCTTGAAGTGGGTGCTCTTTGAACCCCAGTAGCCCTTGGCGAGCTTGAGGGTTGCGTTTCTTCTCTTACGGGTCATCATTGCGCCCTTTACACGAGCCATAATCTTTTACCTCCCCTATTATTTGTATGGAATTGTCTTCTTGAGTGCCTCAACATTTGCGTTGCTGGCATATGCTGTGCCTCTGGCGATTCTCTTTGCCTTATGATCTTTCGATACGAGACGATGTCTCTTGTTTGCGTGCTGGAACTTTACCTTGCCGGTTCCTGTGAGGCTGAAACGCTTCTTGGTGCCGGAATGGGTTTTGATCTTATTCTTTGCCATTTTGGAAATATCCTCCTTAATGAATTATTTACTTACTCGCTTTGGGGGAAATCATCAGAGTGATGTTTCTGCCCTCGACCTTGCTGGGCTTATCGAATGTGCCATATTCTGCGACTGCTTCCTTGAACTCATCAAGAAGCTTGTCGCTCAGCTCAGAATGAAGTGGGACGCCCTTGCGGAACTGAAGTCTGACAGAAACTTTGACCTTATCTCCGCCCTTCAGGAACTTGATAGCCTGATTGACCTTGGTATTGAAGTCACCACCGTCAATCTTTGACGTCATTCTGACCTCTTTGATTTCAACTATCTTCTGGTTCTTCCTGGCTTCCTTTTCACGCTTGGACTGCTCGAAGCAATACTTGCCGTAATCCATGATTTTGCAGACCGGCGGATTCGCCGTGGGCGCAATTTTAACAAGGTCCAGCTCTTTCGAATTCGCTATTTTCTGAGCTTCCTTCGAAGAGATGATACCTAATTGTGTGCCGTCTGAGTCGATTACACGAACTTCCTTGTCACGGATTTCTTCATTGATTTGATGAGCTATGTTAGCTATGGTGCTACACCTCCGAAAAATAATTGTTGTCTTAACCCAACAAAAAAGCGCAAACACATGGTTTACGCTCATAAAATCACTCACGGTTCGGGAATTCCCTCTCCGAAAATCAACCTTATCGACCTCTTCACAAATGCTTGAGGTGAGAACGTAAACGTTGCTACTTTCTTTACGGTTGTCATTATATACCGTGAGTGTCGGTTTGTCAAGCGTTTTTTGAAAAAATTTTTCAGAACCGAATCTCCGAGCCGCTTGCGAGCCTCAGAGAGTAGATATAGCAGGATTTGACCGGCTTGTCTAAAAGCACGTCGAATGCCGCTTTATAGAGCGAGAGCTGCATTGAGTACCGCTCGGCGAGCTCTTCAACCGTATTGACTCTGTCGGTCTTGTAGTCAACGATGACATAGCCGTCGGGCTCTTCAAAAATGCAGTCGGCAATTCCCTGCATCATGCCGTCGGTGTTGCCATAGATAGCTTTTATGTCCTCCGGCTCATCTATGTCGGAAAATTTGACTATAAAGCTTCTTTCACGGCTGACATTCGGGCTCCGGCTCATTCTCTGGTAAATATCGCTTTCAAAGAACCTGGAAAGTGAAGCGGTGTCGAGAGATTTTGCCTCGTGCTCTGCGAAGATGCCGGAGCTGGTCAGGCGACTTATTTCAGATGCCACATCACTAGCAGCAAGAGAATAGTCGGCACACTGCATGAAACGGTGCATAAGCGTTCCCTTCTGTGCGGCAGTGAGCTCGGTGACAGTTTCCTTGAGCCTCGGAACCTTCGGGAAGAAGTTGACCGGGTCGTCGGCGGCGAGCTCTGTTACAGTGACCTTGGCTTCGGTGGAGGTGAGAATCGGGTCATTTCTGAATTCAAACGAATGAAGAAGCTTCTGCCTGAGATTTTCGTCCGGCTGGACATCGCCTGATATACCTGCGGCGTCTTCGAGCTGGCTTTTTTCAAGAGGGATTTCCTCGGAAATATCCGGCACTCTTCCCGGGTCAGTATAGGCGTCGTCCGGAAGAACTTCTCTTAAAAGCCTGAAATGCGGGTGTTTGCACAGCGCCATTGTGAGCCAGTCCTGCATGCATTGGGCACGGCTTGAAAGCGATGACGGAATCTTTGCTCCATCAATCTCATATGAGAACTGAGCGGCACGCCCGGCGGTCTTTTCATCGATGTCATAGACGATGAAGAGCCGCTCTTTGGCTCGGGTCATTGCGACATAGAGAAGCCGGAGCTCTTCTGAAAGCATTTCTGAAAGATTTTTCGATTCTACGTACTCGGAGAAGATGGTTTTGCGCTTTGTGAGGCTGCCATAATCAAGGAAGCTCATTCCGACTCCGGCGTCCGTATTCAGGATGAGTCTGCCGTAGAGGTCGGTTTTATTGAACTTTTTTGAGAGGCGGCAGATGAAGACAAACGGGTATTCAAGACCTTTCGACTTGTGGATTGTCTTGAAGCTGACGGAATCGGAGGATTCTGTTACTGTGACGGCTTCGTTGAAGTCGCCGCCGTTCTGGGAAATGTAGTCTATGTATCTGAGGAAGCCGTTCAGACCGTCCTTTGATGATTCTTCATAGCTCTTGGCATATTCGAGCATGAGATATAAGTTGGCAATCTTCTTGTCGCCGTCTTCATAGGATGCGGCAAGGCTTATAAGGTCGGTGATGTCGTATATCTTCTTTATGAGGCGTGTCAGAGTCATGCTCGACGAATAGAGACGGAGCTTTTTTACAAGCGCAACTGCGGAGCGACATTTGTCCCTGAGAACCGGATCAGAATTGTCCTCCGAAATATCGAGCATATTGCGATAGAGCCGGTGCTTTTTGTCTGTTAGCTTCACCCGGGCGAGCTCATCATCTGTGAAGCCCATTATCGGAGAGAGCATGATGCTCGACATCGGAATGTCACGCATCGGACTGACAGTGATGGACAAAAGATTGATAAGTAGCGAGATTTCACGGGAGCCCAGGTAACCGGAAACGCTGGTTGAGGCTATCTTCAAGCCCTCAGCTTCGAAGCACCCAACAGCTAATTCGCCATCGGGATTGTTTCTTGACAAGACGCAGAAGTCGCCTGCACGGCATGGTCTTTGCACTCCCCCGTCTGTGACTGTGACGCCGTCATTTATCATTTTCCTTATGCGCCTTGCGATGGCAGTGTATTCGAGCTCTTCCACTTCGGCGGAGTTTTTGCCCTCAGAGTCCACTTCGATTATTGTGCAGGGCTGGTCTTCGCCGGGATATTCGGCTCCCGGAACAAGCTCCTCTTCACGGGTATACTCCACCTCGCCCAGGTCGTTTGTCATGAGAGATGAAAAGATATAGTTCGAGAAGTCGAGAACTGAGGCACGGCTTCGGAAGTTCTTAGAAAGTATTATCTCACGCACCGGGCTGTCGGGCGATTTGCCTTGGAGCCTCGTGTTCATGAAAATCATCGGGTTTGCCTGGCGGAAGCGATAGATCGCCTGCTTCACGTCGCCCACGCAGAAGACATTTGAACCGATTTCGCCTAAATTATCCGTATCTGAAATTGACTTGAAGATGACTTCCTGGAGGTTGTTGACATCCTGAAACTCATCAATGAGAATCAGGCTATATCTGCCGCTGTTACGGATTTCTTCTGAGAGCTTGGTGCGGTGAAGCTTGCCGTCAGAGTCGCATTCAGCCAAAAGCCGAACGGTTATCAGCTCGGTGTCGGCAAAGTCGACGGCGTTTTTCTCAATCTTCATGCGCAGAACTTCATCCCAGAGCTCGTTTGTGAGCTTCATGAGTGATGTGAAGCACTCGTCAGTGAGAGCTGCATCTTTTTCGGCATCGGCGGTAGTACAGAAATAGATTCCGGAAATTTCTGCGGCAACTTCCTTGAGGCGGGTGTAGCAGTCTTTTGCAGTCTGATAGAGCTCGTCTTCAGCAGCTGTAGATTCTGCCTTTTCAGCTTTCGTCTGGCGTGCGGACTGCAAGCCCTTCCACGAAACGCTCATGAAGATTTCCCGGCATTCGTCCCAGTCGTAGCCCTTTGGAATTTTGCAAAGGTCGTCTGCCTGATCGCAGGCATTAAGAAAGATTTCCTGAGCGGATTTATGGCAGGAAAGGCTTTCGGCTAAGCTGCGGAGGCGGAGACTGACGGTCCTTAAATTCTTGCAGAGATGTACAGCGTCCTCGGTTCTCTCCCGGATGACGCTCTGCACAGCTGTGCCGTCTTTCAGGGACGTGAGGATTTTATCAGCCCAGATGTCCTTGAACGGAAGTGTTCTCAAGAAGCTATAGAGCTTGAGGATCATGCCACGGAGGGTTGAGTCGTTTTCCTTGCAGAAGAGCGAGATGAGCCGCTCTGTCTCTTCAGGGCGGTCACGATAGGCGTTTTCCAGAACTGCGGTCAGCGCACGCTCTGTCAGCATCCCCGACTCATTCTCCTCCATGATTCGGACACCGCTCTGGAAATCGGTTTCTTCGAGATGGTTTCTCAGCATGTCAAAGCAAAAAGAGTTGATGGTGCATATGTCAGCAAGCTTCAGAAGCGACTGCTGCTTCTGGATCCACAAGTTGTCAGGTTCTTCCGTAGCTTTCTTTTCGAGTGCATCAGATAGCTTTTCACGCATCTGTGAAGCGGCATCGTTTGTAAACGTCACCGCAAGGAGCTTATCGGCAGGAATGTGCTTTTTTTCATCACATAGAAGGCGGATTGTTCTCTCAACCAGGACGGCTGTCTTGCCAGAACCGGCTGCTGCGGATACAATTACCGGCTCGTCTATGGCGTTTATTGCTTCAAGCTGTTCAGGTGTCCAGTTCGGCATCGGGTTCACCTCCATATTTTATCTCGGCTTTCAGTTTATCACCGTCTTCTTCGGTTACTGGCTTATAGATGTATCCCGCACGGGCGCAGACCGACTGATAACCGCAATTTGAACATCTGACGTGTATAGAATCGGGTCCGACTGGAACCGCATCTATTTTGCCGTTCAAAAGATCATTTCCGAACTGAACGGTCTTGCTTTTGGCAAAGTTGCGCAGAAGTCTGAAGCTCTCTTCCGAAATGAGGCATGACTGCTTGGTATAGCTTCCGTCACGCTTCTTCTTGACAGGGACGTATTTCCCAGAAATATTTTCATCCATGGCGGTGACTGCGTCGTCATTTTCAAGAATGAGCCCGGAGCGTTTCAGCTGTTCGGCACGGCGTCTTAGGCGGTCTTCTGCGCTGTCTGAAAGCGGCGAATAGTCGTCATCACACTCTAAGAATCCGGCTTTCATATAAAAAATTCCGGCTGGTGTGCAATCACGGAAGCTCTCATCCGTTCCCTCGGTCAGGGCAACCATGTAGAGAAGCAGCTGGAGGTTGAGACCGTTATAGATGTCCTCAAATCTGAATGCTTTGCTGCCGGTTTTGTAATCGACTACACGGATATACTTCTTGCTGTCTTCCGCCTCATAAGCGTCGATTCGGTCAACTATGCCACGGATGTTTATTTTAAGGTTCTGATTTATCGGAATTGAGAGAACGCTTTCGCCGTTTTCACGGGAAAGGTCATATTCAAAGCGTACAGGTCGGAACCTTGACACCTCGTATTCTTCACGGATGTTGAAGAGAATTTCGCAGCATGCGGACGCCAGGCGTTCATAGTCGGCTTTGAACTTGAAGTTTTTGCCGAAATCACCACCTAAGTTCTCCTTCTCATAGATTTCAAGAAACTCAGAAACTGCAGATTCTATTTCGCTGTCGGTTGCCTTATCGAAGCCATCACCGAAACGCTCGAGAACATTTTCAAAGACGAAATGCATAACCGAGCCACGGTTGGCAGGGTTGATTGTCATCGGCTCAACTGGCTCTATTCCTAAGCCATAGCGGATGAAATAGCTGAAAGGACAGTGATTATATGTATCGATTCTGCTAGCGGTGACGTTTATGTCATGCTTGGCGAATGTTTCTTTTGCAACTGCCGGTGACAGGCGGTGACCATGAGGATTTTTGGAAGCTTCGAGGCGATGAAGCCGCTCTCTGAACTCAGGCAGAGTTTCAAGGGATTTCCTAACTGCAACGAGCTCGGTTTCGTCTGTGCTTTCGCCGATGCAGTAGCGATAAAACGCTGCTTCGGGTGCAGAGCAGTAGAAGGATAGTGGCAAGCTGTCTGCCTTTACAGGTTGTATATCGAGGCGCTTGATAGCTCTTGTGACGGTTATCGATGGTCTTAAGTGCCGTCCGGTGGTGTCGGAAACTGCGTAGGAAATAATTTCAAGGTCGCTCGGGCAGGTGAGGGCTGTGTAGCAATCAAATCTGCTGCCAGAAAGCCTGTGCTCGTCGCTTATTTCAAACTTGAGCCCTTCCCTCTCCAGAAGCTCAGCGTCACGCCCACTGAAAATTCCGGTTTTCTTCGAGTCGTTCGGAAAGATGCCGTCGTTTGCTCCCATAGTGAATGCGACCTTGGGCGAGGTTATCACTGAGCGTGCGAGATCGGAGATTACGACACAGGAAAGCTTCTGCGGAGGGTTCGAGATTCCGCTGTCGGAAAGCGAGAGCTTGAGGAGCTCGCCGAATTCCTTAAGGGTGAGCTTATCGTCGCCGATTGTGTTGTAGATGGCGGCGACTGAATTCATCAGCGCATTCCAGAGCTGCTTGAACTGTCTTGCGGCTTCTAACTTTTCATCCTCGTCATAGTAGCTCTCGATTATGTCTCTGGCACGCTTGGTCAGACGGCTTTCCTCAAGGCAGTCGCTGAATGCGGCGGCTACTGTCCTGGCGTCGGCTGACCTGCAGGCATCGTGGAGCTTCCTTAGCGGTTCAATTATTCTTGATCTGAGGGAATTGAGCGTGGAAAGCTCTTTTTCTTCACCTACCGTGAAATCGCTTAGCCACATTTCACCGTCGACGTTCCAGCGGACGGTGTAGTCTTCGATAAGTGAGGTTTCAAGCTCGTCGAACTCGGAAAATGGTGAACGGACATATTTCATAATCCTGTCGGTGTCCGGCTTGCGGGTGGAGGCAGCATCTATAAGTGCAAAGGCAAAGAGCATTACAGACATGTCCGATGCCTTATGCTTCTGATCTAAGAAGTATGGGATGTCGTACTTTTCGAAGGACGCTTCGATTGCGTCTTCGTAATTGGAAATGTCGCTTGCGATTACCGAAATATCGTTATATGTATACTTTCCAGATGAAACAAGCTCCCGTATGCTTGCAGCAACGAAATCGGCTTCATCATAGATTGAACGGCAGGAATAAATCCTGACGCTGCCGTCGGGCTCAGAAAAACTGCTATTCTTTCCGGCAGCGAAGTTGCCGTTGACACAATCGGAAAGCTCTGTAATGCCGTTTTGCTTTACAGGCTTACTTGTGCAGGAGGCAAGGCGACAGCTCTTGTCAAGGCTCCTGCAAAGAGATGTAAGGCTGTCTTTCGTTTCGAACGACTGGGAATATACCGATGTGGGGGTGTGCTTTTCACCTTCGGGAAGGGTGACCGAGACGCTGACTTCGATGGCATCACGAATCATGCATCTGAGCATCGAAAGCTCGTCCTGGGAGAAATTATTGAAGCGGTCAACATATATGTATTTGCCTCTGAAAGCTTCATGAGTGTCGGCTATGACCGCTCCGGCAGAGATTATTGAGCTTTCGTCACGCAATCCCCGCTCGGAAAGCTTTCTTAGATACTCCTCATAAATTAAGGCGATGTCGAAAAGCTTGTCGCCGGCTGTTCCCTCTATTCGCTCGGCACCAGAATATAGCTGCTCGACTGTTGTTTCGGAACGGATGAGGGATTCTATAACAGAACCGATTTCATCTATGAATGCGGGCTTGTCTAAGAACCTGGTCAGGGCTTTCAAGGCTTTCTTGCGGCGAACTTCTTTCAGGGTCAGGTATATTATCGGGATTTTCTCTTCCGGACGCATTATTGTGCCGCTTGGCTGCGCACCGCCAGCTAAAGCTGAGGTCAGTATCTCATCGGAAAGCCTGCGGAAGCTCTTGACTTCCACCCTATTGAAATCCTTTGCTCCAAGTTCACTATAGAGCATCTTGTCGAACTGGAACGAGAACTGGTCGGGGATGACGCATAAAACGTCTTTACTGTCTTCGAGTAAAGTCTTGATTTCACGCCCGTACATGACCATTTTTTCATCCGGGTATTCGCCGGTTACTATTCTTAGCATTGTCCTCGCTCCTTTCATTTATTTCTATTTTACATCGAGATTTGAATATTGTCAATGTGTACTATGTCCCAACAAGACTTTTACTGTCGGTGAAGAGGCTTTTTACCTTCTGCCAAAGTTCAAAGCAGAAGAGCTTGTACTGAACCTTCTCAGGTTGTTGGATGATTATCAGGTCTTCTTCGTCAAGCGTCTCCTCTATCGAAATCGCTCCTGAGACGCAGAGTGAGGGATAGAGGACACACCACCAGTTTCTGCCTTTCCCTTCACCTATCAGGATGCAGAGAGCGTCGTAGTAGCCGCAAGGCAGAGTGAAATTGTCGTATTCCCGCTTGTCGACTAATACGGTTTCGTATGAGACTGAGATGTTCTTATATGTGACCGATTTGGCTACGCTTGTAATATTATCAATATGAGAGTTTATCAGCTCTACTGCATCTGATTTGGAAGCGGCATCCTTAGTCAGCTCTGAAACGTATTCCAGAACGGCATCACGGACTTCGAGCTTTTCTGACTGGTCTTCCTCGCTGTCTGAGTTGGCGACGACGTGGAGACGGATTAGCTTCGAGGTGGTGTTCCCTACCTCTGCAGCTCCAGCTACTCCTCGGGCTATCAGAGATAGTATCAGTGCCAAAAGTATGCTTATTGTGATTTTCCGCATGTTATCCCGCCTTTCTGGAAGGATTATTGGCGGAAATTGGCAATATTATTCACAAGAAAAGGACTCGCTACGTCACGAGTCCTTTTAAAATACAGATACTTTTTCAAAGCCGTTGCGGAGTTTATCCTGGATGGAGAAAACTCGATAAGTTCCCCTTGCGACACAGCCCATCGGATCTTCGGCTATGTGGCATTGGACGCCCGTTTCACGGGTTATGTAGAGATCCAAGCCCTTGATAAGCGCACCGCCTCCGGTCAGGATGATTCCCGACTCTATTATGTCTCCGGCAAGCTCGGGTGGCGTTTTTTCGAATACAGACATTATGGCTTCGATTATCGTGTCGATATTCTCCTGGATAGCCATGGTTATGTCCTGCTCGCTTACTTTGACTGAGGCTGGAAGCCCGTTTATGAGGCTTCTCCCGGTGACGGTGGCTGTGGGTTCATCAGACGACCAGAAGACGTTTGCAGTGCTCTTTTTCAGCTCCTCAGCAGCTTTCTCCCCTATCAGAAGCCGATATTTATCGGCAACATGCTTTGCTATCGCTTTGTCGAGGGTGTTTCCGGCACACTTCACCGATGCTGATGCAACTACTCCTCCAAGAGAAGTGACGGCTATGTCGGTGGTTCCTCCTCCTATATCGACTACCATCTGTCCATATGGCTTGAGAATGTCGGCTCCCGCTCCCAGGAGGGCTGCCACAGGCTCTTCTATTAAGTAGACAGTTCGGGCGCCGGCTGATACTGCGCTTTCGACAACTGCCTTTCTCTCAACGGTTGTTATTCCGGACGGAACGCACATGACGATCCGGGGGTTGATGAGACGATGACCAATGACTTTCAGAATGCAGAGCCGGATAAGCTCCTGCGCCATGTCATTATTCGAGATGACGCCATCCTTGAGTGGCTTGATGACCGCTATATGGGGAGGATTTCTGCCTATCATCTTGTAGGCGTCGTTGCCGAATGCGACTACCTCTTCAGTATTTCTGTTGAATGCGATTACCGTCGGTTCATTGAGGACTGCCTTGCCGCCGGTCATGATTATTATGTTTGCTGTACCAAGGTCTATTCCAAGATCAAGCCTCGACATGTGGCACCTCCTTACTTTCTTTTCATTCCGCCAACTGAGCCAGAACAGCACAGTAGACCTTTTCGGCTCCTCTGGCTTTTAAAACCCTTGCACACTCGGAAAGGGTGCTTCCACTGGTGATTATATCGTCGCAGAGAAGAACCGTTTTGCCGTTAAGATCCATTCTGCTCCTTCCGGATTTATATACCTTCGATGCTAAAATTCTGCGGTTTTCCAGAGTCTGCTCATGCTGAGCTTTTCTTGTGTGCTTCTTTTTGATGAGATTTCTTTCAACCGGGATTCCAAGCTCTTTTGACAAAAGCCTGGCTATCACTTCCGCCTGATTGTAGCCGTATTTATTTTTGCGGGTCATAGTCATCGGGACGAAGGTTATCATGTCGCACTGAGAGACTATGCCTGCCCGCAGAAGATTGTCCCGAAGCTCCGGCACGAGATATTTTGCTGCGTTCATCCCGAAATGGTACTTCAGCCGAAGAACACCGTCTCTGATCGCTCCATCATAGCTACCAGCCGCTACACATCCGGAAAAGTTGACTTCGCCGACGCTGAGATACAAAGGAAACTGAGCCTTTGAGCGTTCGATCTCACGTCCAACTCTGTCAGCGCATCTTGCACATACGAGCTTGTCATGCTGGATGACAGAGCCACAGAAGCCGCATCTGTTGGGATAGACGAAGCTTATAATCTTTGACAGCACTCTATTCATCCGGCTCAGCCTCTTTATCGCCGCCAAAGCTGTCATTTCGGAGCATGTCCTCAAGGCAGGTGTAGCGGTTCATTCTTCGGTTATTACTGACCATGAATTCAAGACGCTTTGCAGAGCCGACTATCACAAGGAGTTTTTTTGCACGGGTAACGGCTGTGTAGAGGAGATTTCTAAAGTACAGCCTGTCATAGCCGCCTAAAATCGGGATTATGACAGCGTCGAACTCGCAGCCCTGGCTTTTATGTACCGTTGCGGCATAGGAAAGCTCAAGGTTGTCAAGATTTTTGGTGCCGTACTTGCAGATTCTTCCGTCGAAATCTATCTCCATGACGCCTAAAATGCGGTTGAGCTTGGTTATGACACCGATGTCACCATTGAAGATTCCGGAGCCCTCCTCCTTGCCCTTCTTCCACTCGAGCTCATAATCGTTTTTGACCTGCATAACCTTGTCGCCGAGTCTGAAAGTGTACTGAGGAGTTTTTATCTCCGACTTCTCATATGACGGTGGATTGAGTTCGGCTTGGAGAAGCTTATTGAGCTCCACCGTTCCGAGTGGTCCCTTTCTTGTGGGGGTGAGAACCTGGATGTCGTCTATCGGCGAGAAGCCGTAGGTTTTCGGAAGCCGGTTTAAGCAGAGATCCACCGTCAACTCTGCACAGGACTGGAAATCGAGGCGTTGCATGAAGAAGAAATCGCTGTTATTCCGGCTAAGATCGGGCATTTCGCCACGGACTATCTTATGTGCATTTGTGACTATTGCGCTTTCGCTCGCCTGACGAAAAATCTCGGTCAATGCGATTACGGGAACTGTGTCACTCTTTATGATGTCGTGCAGAAGGTTTCCGGCGCCGACACTCGGGAGCTGGTCGCTGTCGCCGACCATTATGAGCTTGCAGTTAATTTTGGTTGCCCGAAGAAGCGATTCGAACAGCAAAACGTCCACCATAGACATCTCATCTATTACAAGTGCGTCGCAGTCGAGGAGGTTTTCTTCATCATGCTCGAATCGGAACTGATTGTCAGAAGAGGGGATTACACCTAAAAGCCTGTGGATGGTCATAGCTTCCCTGCCGGTGAGCTCTGATGCACGCTTGGCGGCTCTGCCGGTGGGAGCGCAGATGAAGACGTTCTGTCCCTGCTGCTCCAAAAGCGAGATTATTGCGTTCAGTGTTGTAGTTTTGCCGGTTCCGGGTCCGCCTGTTAAAATCATAAAGCCTTTTGAGAGTGCTGTATTGATGGCAAGACGTTGCTTTTCCTCATATGTAATATCGAATTCTTCCTCGGCAAGGTCTATTACCTCATCATAGTTGATTCCGGTGTCGAATGCAAGGGAATTCATGATGGAAAGGCGGCGGGAAATATAATCCTCAGCGGTGAAATACTCCTTCAGCATGACGTATTGCTTGCCTTTTTTTATGTAGATGTATAAGTATTCGTCCTCGGCTTCGGAGACTATTGTCTTGTTTATGAGCTCTTTATCGCACTTTAAGAAATCGGATGCTATATCGATGAGCTTTTCTTTCGGAAGGCAGGTGTGACCAGAAAAAGCGTTTTCGTTCAGGACATACTTGATTCCGGCTGAAAGCCTTAAGTAGTTGTCGGGAGCAATGCCTTTGTCTTTCGCTATCTCTTCGGCAGTCATGAACGGGAGCTCAACACCGGAGCCGCAGAGGATATACGGGTTATGGTCAATGAGAGAGATGGTTTTGTCTCCGTATCTCTTCCAGGCTTTGACGCCGTACATTGTCGGTGTTCCGAGCTTCGAGAAGTAGCCGATTACGTTACGGAAGCCGATTACCTTAAGAAATTCTTCCGAATACTTTTTGGCTTTATCCGCAGTCACTCCGTTAACCTCAGTCAGGCGTTCCGGGTGATTTTCAAGTATGTCAAGGGTTTCGGCGCCGAACTTCTTGACAAGCGCTTTCGCCGTGACCGGTCCTATGCCCTTGACGACTCCGCTGGCTAAGTATCTCTGAATCTGGGAGACCTCGACGGGAAGCGAGCGGATGCAGCTTGCCGCTTTGAACTGATGACCGAACTTCGGGTGTTCGCTGAAAGTGCCGGTTAATTCCAGCTCTTCTCCTTCATCGACATTTCCGAGGTCGCCGACAACTGTCAGCAGCTCATCGCCCAGGTCGAGAGTGATGACGGCAAAACCGTTCTGGTCGTTGCGGTAGGTCACGCTGTCAACGGTTCCTGAAACTTTAACTTCTGTGCCCTCTGTCTTTGACATCTGCTTCGCCATCTTCTCACCCCCTCGGTTCTACTCAATTTCAAATGCGCCGTTCATCTTTTTCTGCAGGCTCATAAGCCACTTTCTCGATTCTTCGGTTCTGACCGTGTCAACTACGATGAGCCTTGCCTTGCTGTCCCGGACAGCTTTCGACTCTTTCATTCTTTCTACCAGCCATTCGAAGCATTCGCAGTCTGACTCATAGTATATTCTTATCTCCGCCTGCGGCTTAAATGTTGTTTCTTTTCGGCAATAGTTCTCATTTATCAGCTCCACCGCCAGGAACACCACCAAAACAAACACAAGCCCTATCGCTAACTTTATAAGTACCATTCTGACTCCTCCATACACTTTTCGTTAATGCTAAAATATGTGGATTCGTCAGAAAGCGTTACTGTGATTATACTACTTTGCGCACGGGTTTGCAATCATTTTTTGTTGGCGTCGACTTCATCTCTGGCTAAAAGGATATTCTCTTCCGAACGGTTATAAACTCTGCCATTCTCATCGGTATAGTTATCCACTATTGTGTTTTCTTTGAAGACAGGAATCACCTCGCCTTTTGGTTGGTAGATGCGAACGTTATCGCCTTTTTTGATCTTCTTCATAGTGAAATCCTCCATTTCTTCGACTATTATTCCCGAATCGGACAGAAAAATTCTATTTGTGGATTGTGCTTTCAGGAAAAATGATATATAATGTAGGTACTACTTTTCTCAAGGGTGATGATACCACTATGAATAAACCCAAGCTTTTGGTTCAGTCGGCACTCTATCTTATCGTGTGTGAGCTTGCCGCATTTGTAATTGTCATGTTCTTCCCGATGGCTTATCAGAGCATCGGTGTCGGCATGAGCGTTGTGTTCGGAATATGTTCAACCGGTGCCTGCGTCTGTCTTTACGGCGACTTTGCCTGGAAATCGGGAAAGAAAGCCGGTGTCAAGGATGCAAGGCTCGACGGCGTCGACAACTCCTATTTCGGATTTATTATGGGACTTGTCCCGACTCTTATCAACTATGTCTATGTGATACTTGTCTATCTCTCGAAATTCAGGGTTGTTTCGTATGACTTCTACCCGCTCTATAAGACTCTGACCTTCTATTTCATGCCATGGACGTATCTTTTTGCTCCTAATACTATAGTTGACGGAGTCAGCACCACTATGGCGGCAGTTGATTTGCCTTGGTATGGGCTGCTTATCATAACGATTCTGCCTCTTACATTCCTTGCTACCTGCTATATTGGATTCTACGTCGGGTACAAGAACTATGATATGAAGGCAAAGATAGTCTACGGAAAGTGATCCGTCCGGAATAATTTATAAGACAACCTCATAAGTTTGTACAAACAAGTTTGTACTAAAAACAGATTTCGGAGGTTTTCTTATGTTGAAGAAGCTTTGGACTAACCGGGTTGGTGCGCTTATCGTGATGCTCTGCGCTTTTCTCCTGGTTTTTGGATTTGTAAGCACGGCTGATGAGCCGATTGCGGTTATCCCCGCAGATGCAGAAGCAGAAAGTGTCTATCCGACTATCATCTTAGATGCCGGTCACGGCGGAATCGACAGCGGGTGCGTCAGTATAAACGGTGTTGAGGAAAAAGACATCAACCTCAGCATCATGCTGAGGCTTCAGGGGATGCTTGAAGCAGCTGGATTTGACACCATTGTCACACGCTCAACCGACACCTCCATCCACGATCCCGGCATCACGGGACTTGGAAACCAGAAAAAATCGGACATGGAAAACCGACTGGCGATTGTGAATTCTGTCGAAAATGCGATTTTTATCTCTGTCCACCAGAATACTTATACCGACTCGAAATACTCGGGAGCGCAGATGTTTTATACTGTGGAAAGCTCTGAGAGCGCAAAGCTGGCGGGGATTCTCCAAAGCAGCTTTGTCAGGTATCTTCAGCCGGACAACGAGCGGGAAACGAAGCCTGTCGGAAGCGAGATATATCTTCTGCATTTTGCAAATTGCCCTGCTGTCATGGCGGAGTGCGGCTTCCTTTCGAATCAGGAGGAAGCGGATAAACTGGAAACTGAAGAATACCAGAGCGAGGTGGCATTCGTACTCTTCTCTGGCATATGTGAATATATCTTCTCGGATTACGGGGTCTGAACCGGTCTGAGAGAGAAAGGGATGTTTGAATTGGCTAAGTCTACAGCCTATGTCTGCCGTGAATGCGGCGCAGAAACCTCGAAATGGAGCGGTCAATGCACAAGCTGCGGGCTCTGGAACACTCTTGAAGAAGTGACATTGATGCCGGCTGCGAAGTCGTCAAGCCTTTCAAAAGGAAAATCCGGCGGAGTGGATCTGATAGACAGGATTGTGAACCTGAGTGAGCCTATCGACAGCGATAACGAAACGAGATACCACACAGGTATTTCAGAGCTCGACAGAGTTCTGGGCGGAGGTCTCGTGAAGGGTTCGGTGGTTCTCATAGGCGGCGAGCCGGGAATAGGAAAGTCGACGCTGCTTCTGCAGATTTGCGAATACTTGGGGCGTGACAAAGAAATTTTGTATGTTTCCGGTGAGGAATCGGTGAGGCAGATTAAACTGAGAGCTTCAAGGCTTGGAGTCACCACAGAAAATCTCTATCTTTTAGCTGAGTCGGACGCACGCTCTATCTGCGAAACTATCTCAAAGAACAAGCCTGAAATCGTTATTATTGACTCGATTCAGACAATGTCTATAAGCGACCTGAACTCGTCGGCTGGCTCAATCACACAGGTAAGGGAGTGCACCTCGCTGTTTATGAGGACAGCTAAAGCCGAAGAGATTCCCTTCTTCATCGTCGGACATGTCAACAAGGATGGCGCCATTGCCGGTCCTAAGGTTATGGAGCATATTGTAGATGCGGTGCTCTATTTTGAGGGCGAAAGAAATCTTTCATACCGCATCTTAAGAGCTGCAAAGAACAGATTTGGTTCTACAAATGAAATCGGAATGTTCGACATGCAGAATTCCGGGCTCGTCGAGGTGAAAAATCTTTCACAGATGCTTCTTGAAGGGAGACCAAAAGGAGTTTCCGGATGCTGTGTTGCATGCGTAATGGAGGGCTCACGTCCTATCTTAGCCGAGGTTCAGGCTCTTGTCACGAAATCGGGGCTGCAGGTTCCGAGACGGTCAGCTTCAGGATTTGACTACAACAGAGTGTGGCTCATAACCGCTGTTCTCGAAAAGCGAATCGGATTCTATTTCGGAAACCTTGACATTTATGTGAACATCATCGGCGGTCTTCGGATCAACGAACCGGCTGCCGATTTGCCGGTGGCACTGGCGCTCTACTCCTCGCTTAAAGACAAACCTATCGGCGACGACGTCATCGCTTTCGGAGAGATCGGGCTTGGAGGAGAGCTGAGATCAGTCTCCCACCTCGAGCAGAGAATCAAAGAGGCCGAAAGGCTTGGATTTGAGAAGTGCATCGTCCCGAAAAGCGGAATGAGCGGTATTCAGGGCGGTCATAAGATTCAGATCGTCCCGGTTTCCAATCTCCGGCAGGCTTTCAGTGTGGCTCTAGACTGAATATAACTTTATGCAGAAACGGTGAGGCTTCTTCTGAAAAGAGCCTTGCCGTTATTTATTTCACACATGAGCTCCCCTCTTCTGCCTATTGAGAGTTCATAGGCAAGAGGGTTTTCAATTTCAGTCATGATGACACGCCTTAGCTCCCGTGCACCGAATTCCTGGGTGTATGATTTTAAGAGAATAAAATCCTCTATGCCGTCGGAATAGCTGAGGCGGACACCGGCTGAAGATGCACGCTTCGACAGCTGTAAAAGCATCTGCCTTGTCAGCTCTTTGCAGGATTCTGTTGAAAGCCGGTTGAAGCAGCAGACGGCATCGATTCGGTTTATCAGCTCGCTTGAGAACTGTCTTGCAAGAGCGGTGCGGTCTGAACCTTCGCTTGGGATGAAGCCGCAGGATGTCGACTTAGTGCTCATGACATTTGTAGTCATGATTACTATTGTATTTCTGAACGAGACGTGTCTGCCCTGGGAGTCGGTGAGGCTGCCGTTGTCGCAAATCTGAAGAAGTATCGAGATGACATCACGGTCAGCTTTTTCAAGCTCGTCGAAGAGAACTACGCTACATGGAGACTTCCGGACTCTTTCAGTGAGCTCGCCGCCGTTTTCGCTTCCGACATAGCCGGGAGGAGAACCGATGAGTCTGGAAAGCGAGTATTTCTCGGAGAATTCGGACATGTCAAGACGGATGAGCTTGTCATCACTTCCGAATAGCGCTTCGCACACAGCTTTTGCAAGCGAGGTCTTTCCTACTCCTGTGGGTCCTGAAAACATCAGAGTTGCTATCGGGCGGCTTCTGTCACGGAGTCCGGAGCCGGAACGCCTGAGAGCGTTTATGACCTCTGCAATGGCTTCGTCCTGACCTATGACACGGGTCCTCAGAACGCTTTCGATATGGGAGATGCCGGTGATGATCTCCCGTTCATCAGGAACAGAAGTCTGTAAAGCTATGCACCTTGCTATATCTGAGCCGGTTACCGTCGGGACGGATATGCGGCTGCTTAGTTCGCTCAGATAGCGCTCTGTCAGTCCCTCTGCGGTTATTCCGGCAAGCGCATTATCAGATTTTCTCATGCTCTGCCTTCTTGCAAAGCTGCTAAGCTTGACAGATGAACAGGCTTCGTCCAGAATGTCGATAGCCTTATCCGGCAAATATCTGTCGGGAATACAGCGGCTTGAAAGCTCGACTGCCTTTCTTACCGCTTCATCGGTTATTCTGACGCCATGGTGTGACTCGTAGCTTGGTTTGAGGCGAGTGAGCATCGTGATGGCTGTTTCTTCATCAGGCTCGTTTATGTGAACCAGCGAAAATCTCCTGTCAAGCGCTTTGTCCTTTTCTATAGTTTTGCGGTATTCGTCAAAGGTTGTGGCTCCGATTACACGGATTTCGCCTCGGGCAAGCATAGGCTTTAAGATATTTGCGGCGTCGATTGCTCCCTCCGCCGCTCCTGCTCCTATGAGCATATGAATCTCGTCGATGAATAAGATGATGCCGTCGATGGTTGCCGCTTCATCTATGCAGTATTTCAGGCGTTCCTCGAAATCGCCACGGTATTTCGCTCCCGCCAAAAGCTGCGTCAGGCTGAGTGAATATATTCTCACATTCCTGAGCTGTTCGGGGACGTTTCCATCGGCAATTCTCCCGGCAAGGGCTTCGACGACTGCGGTTTTTCCGACTCCTGCTTCACCGACGAGACATGGATTGTTTTTCTGGCGTCGAAGCAGGATTCCGATAATTCTTTCGATCTCGGCATCACGCATTGCGCACGGATCGAACTCGCCGAGGCTCGCTTTCCTGACCATATCGAAACCGAACTTTTCGAGATTCGGAGCTTTGCGCTCCGGGTGAAACGAAGACTGAACACGGCTGTCACGCTCGATGAGGTCTGCTGTTGCGGCAAATATACGGGAGGAGTTGCCGGTGAGCTCGCTCAGGATACAGCCGGCTGTCGAATTCTGCTGACCTAAAATAGCATAGAGGATATGCTCGGTTCCGGCTTTCGGTCTGGCGTGATCAGACGCTGTTTTTCTTGCGAATTTCAGGCAGCGTTTTGCGGCGGGGGTGAACGAATCGACATCAAGGCTTGTGCGCTTGGTTCCCTTTCCTGCAAGCTCGCATATCTTTTTACTGACAGCCTGATAGCTGACGCCGAAGCTTGAAAGGATTTCGCTGGCGGAATTCTCATCCTTCAAAAAAGCCAGTATGAGATGCTCGGTGCCGACGTAGGTGTGTCCTGAATCCATCGCTGAGTTCATCGCCTGTCTTATCGCTGCAAGCGCCTCGTCGGTGAAGTCGGATGAGGGGTATGCTCTATCAAAATTGGTCACTGTAATTTGCCTCACTATCTCTGATATTCTATTTCAAGCTTTGACAGTTTTTTCTTGAATATTCATTTGCCGTCGGCGATTCGCAGCGCAGACGGTCTTACACTGCGAATACAAAACCGACATTCTAAAGATATGCCGGTGGGACAATAAACAGTAACCAGTAACACATTTCTTGCTTCCGAATAAACTGAACTATAAGCAAGACGCTTGCTTTAATAATTCTTAAAGGAGACAGATTATGAACTGCTCATCATGCTTCAGTGGCTACTGGTGGATTATCATCCTCATCCTCATCATTCTCTTTGCATGCAATGGAAACTGCGGATGCTCAAGCTGCGACAGCTGCAATAGCTGCAACAGCTGCGGATGCTGACACTTCACCCTTCGGGTAAAGTAAAAACAACAAAAGCGTCCCACTTATCAGACGGTGGGACGCTTTTGTCATGTCTAAAACACTTGACAAAACGGGTGAAATGGACGATAATATAGGTGGAGAACTTTTACCCATTCAGGAGGATATTTTATGGAAAGAGATTCCCTCAAGGATTTATTATACTGCCTCAGCCGGTTCGGACTGTTCTGGGCGATAACTGTTTTCGGAATTATCATGGGAAGAACTGCAGTTTTAGGAGTTGTCGGGACGATAATTCCGAGGCTTCAGCTCTACAACAACACTGAGCTTTTAAGCCTTATATCCTGCATTATTCCTGGAGTCATGCTCATCATGCTTTTTGCGGACGACGCAAAGAGGCACACGGCTTACAGAAGCTACAGACCTCTTTTTGTCACCTGCGTTATGCTCGTCACCGGAATTGTCTATTACATTCCTGCGGTGGTTGCAGGGTATCTGACGGAAGAGCGTGCGGTTGACGCCATCACTCAGCTCTATTTCACCAGCTACTGGCTCTCGTTTGTGAGCGAAAGGCTTGAAATTTATGCGCTTTTGGGAACTGTATTCTGGGTTGCGCTCTGCATTCTCACCTATATCATTGCAAGAAGGGTTTATCTTCACAAGTTTGAGAGTGGCGAGTATGAGTATGAGGTTGATGAATTCTGAATAAATAAATTTCGTCGGGCAATGAAACCCGACGATTTTTTTATTCTTTTGCAACAGGCTTTTCTATTTCAAGTATCTCATAGAGATAGTCGATTTCCTCCTGCTGAGCTTCTATTGTGTCGCTCTGGCTATCGTACTTATTCTTGAGATACTGTGCGGCAATTCCGGTGCAGCCGATGAGCAGAATCAGAAGGCAGACAACATAGGTCATGCCGTGCATAAAATTCTCATCGCTGAAGATGCCTTTATCAACCGTTCTCGCTCCCTTGAAGACGCTTGTGTAGGCTTTCAGGACCAGCGGCAGGAAGATTGAAAGAAGTATCACATCAACTGGGAACTGAGCTAAGTTCTTTATGATTCTTGCAGGAAGAATCGCCATGAAGCCGCTTCCATAGAGTGCGGAGATCGCCCAGTTTGTTAAGAGCAGGTTGCAGATTACGATTACTGTTGCCTTTGCCGAAACGATTCTGACTATAAGCCATTTGTCATTTTTGGCGTTATAGAGGAAAAGACCATAGAGAAGTCCGCCCAATGCTTCTATAAGCGTGAACCTTATATCAAACGCACCATCCGGTTTGATGATGTAGCCCAAAATGTCGGTTATCATTCCAGCTGTGAAGCCAACCGTCGGTCCATATAGCATGCCTATTGCCGCCATTGCGATGAATGCAAACGAAATGGTCATATAGTTAGAGACCTTGATGCTTATTGTCAGCTTCAGGACCAGGTCGAGAGCTATCAGCATGGCTATAACGCACAGATTGCGGACGCTTTTGAGCTCTTTTGCAGAGCGGACGAACAGATTAATAAAACCTTTCATAATAAAATCCTCCTACACTATTTTACTTACAAGTGCAGAAGGATTATTGTTTTTGCCATTCCTCAGATTCACTTGCAAAACCATCAGGTTTGCTTGCAAAACTGCAAGTTCGCTTGCGAACTTGTTCAGCTTCGAATGAGAAATTTTAAATTTCTCATGAGAAACTGTGTGCACAGATAAGCGGGATGCGAAAACCGAACCGCAGGGCTACACCATTTCGTCCGCAGGACAACTCCCCGTTCCTGTGGCACTATAACGCTCGGCTTTCTACTCTTTTGGGGTTAGTGAAAATTTACAGAGACAAGTCGCTCAGAAGATTATGTAAGTGCTCATCATAGCTCTTCCTCATTCCGAGAGCTTCGACTATATCATAATCAACGAGATGACCGTTCTTGAGAGCAACGACTCTGTTGGTGAGACCGTTTGCAAGGAGGTCAACAGCATAGCAGCCCATTCTTGCAGCCATGACTCTGTCAGTACATGTAGGTGCTCCGCCTCTCTGAACATGTCCAAGTACTGTTACTCTTGTTTCGATTCCGGTGTGCTCCTGGATGTATGCACCGATGTCATCGGAATGTCCGACACCCTCGGCGACAACTATCTCGAAGTGACGCTTGCCGGTCTTCTTCTGCTCGAGCATCTTAGCGCATGTCTCAGCAAGATTGAATTCCTTCTCGACGGTGATAACCTCGGTGGCTCCGGTTGCTACGCCGACATTTACAGCGATGTGACCAGCACGTCTGCCCATAACCTCAACTACTGAGCAGCGGCTATGGGACATTTCAGTGTCCTTGATCTTGTCGATCATGCCGAGTGCGGTGTTGAGTGCGGTGTCGAAGCCGATAGTGTAATCGGTGCAGGCAATGTCGTTATCGATTGTGCCGGGGATTCCGATGCACTTTACGCCTTTCTTAGAAAGGTCAAGAGCGCCTCTGAAGGTTCCGTCGCCGCCGATGCAGACCAGGCTGTCGATTCCGAACTTGTCGCAGTTATTCTTAGCTATATCAAGACCTTCCTCGGTCATGAACTTCTTGCTTCTTGCAGTGTAGAGAATCGTGCCACCTCTCTGGACAATATCCGAAACGTCTCTTGCGTTCATTTCGTACATATCGCCGTCGATAAGACCCTGATAACCTCTCCTGATGCCGACAGCCTTAAAGCCCTTGGCTATAGAAGCTCTTACTACCGCACGAATTGCGGCGTTCATTCCGGGAGCGTCTCCTCCGCTTGTTAGTATTCCGATTGTTCTTGACATACAAGTACCTCCAAAACAATTCAAAGCAAATTTATATTAAGCGATGCAGACTGCGCTCAGTAAAATCAGCGAAAATATTCATATAATCACAAGATTTTATTGATATGCATCTCGCATTGCGTGACAGCGACATGCAGCCACGGCTACACAAAAACTGTCCTTCCTTATAGAATAACATTTTACGAGCGAGATGTCAATCATTTTACGCCAAAATACGCGCCAAAAAAAGGTGCGTATTAAGCCGATATTCTGTACAAAATCATATTTGATGCGGGATATTACGGCATTTTTCACTTGGCATTTTCCGGCTCGGCTGGAACTGGGTTAAGGCTCTAACCGGCTGCATCAGCCAAAGGTGAAAATACCGATATATCGACATAGAGAGTGTTGCCATCCTTGACATTTATCTCGCCGCCGACACCTTCGCCAGTCTGTGCGCAGTAGACGTCCATGACATAGCCGGAAAGCACCAGAGGAGTTTCGAGGTCACGGCACTCATACTTGATGTTGAGTTCGTCAAGAAGCGCTACATACTCTTCCTTTGTCATTCTGGTTCCGTCGTCATTCATATAGTCGGGGATTTCAACGACTGCAAGACCCTGGCTGACATAGAGCTTGACCGTTGTGACGGGATAGAGGTCGGTGCCCCCGGGAATATCCTGGTCATAGATGATTCCACGCTCGTATTCGTCGGAATAATCATAGATGACCTCGAATTCGAGCCTTCCCTTCCAGGTTTCGCTGTCTGCAACGGAGGTGTACTTCTTTCCGACAAGATTCGGCATTACAAAGAGCGTTCCGCTTGTTGCAGTGGTGGTTTCGGCTTCTTCGGAAGAGACAGTCGTAGCATCGGTTGCTTCTGTCGCCTCAGTGGTTGCTGCAGTTGTTACAGGAGCAGCTGTTGTTGAGTAGGTTGAAGCTGTCGTTGTCTCGGTGCCGCTCGAATTGTCAGGAAGAAGCATTGAGATAAGGGCTAAGAACGCCGCAACTACTATCGCAACAAGGAATACTGCGCCGATTATCATTGCGATATTGCCGCCATTTCCCTTTTTCTTTTTCTTCTTTTTACTGCCGCTTGTGCTGCGCCTGTCTTTATTGGTATCCTGAATGGGAATTGTCTGGGTTGCGCCTCTCGGGAGCTGGGTCATATAGCTCGGCTGCTCGAAAAGCTTCGTTACGAAATCGGTTATCGTCTGGATTCTCTGCTCGCAGGAAAGGCGCATGGCCTGGGTTATGACCTTTGAAACGTTTGCAGGAACATGAGGATTAATCTTGTTAGGCTCCATGAGGGAGTCATTGCCGATTCTTGACATTGGCTCAGGAGGCATGCAGCCGGTGAGAAGCCGGTACATGACAGCTGCTACTGCATAGACATCCGTCCATGTGCCCTCCCACTCGCTTGCTGAATACTGCTCTGGAGCGGAGAAGCCGTCATAAAGCTCGGGCGCCAGGTCGGTGTTGGCGGTTCTTATCTCAGGGATTGCAAAGCCTGTGAGCATGAGCTCATTTCTATCGGTAACGATGATGTTATCAAGGCAGATTCCTCTGTGCAGGATTCCGGCGTTATGTATGCACGCCAGAGTTGTTAAGAGCGGAGGAAAAAGCTTTTTGACCTGATCCCAGGTGAGCTCTCCGGCATTGTCCTGCAGATACTGCCTGAGGGTTATTCCCTCAACATTCGGGAAGACTGCATAGACAGTGTTATTTGCCGTGAACATGTCTGTGGGCGCTACGATATGGGACATGGTTCTGAGCCTTGCCAGAGACTTATTCAGCTCAGCAAACTCGGACATATAATTCTTATACTTGACGACATAATTCTGATCGACGATAAGCTCGGTGCTGCCTTTAGCCCTCTGGCAGAGAACATCAGGCATATACTCCTTTATTGTGACCTTATGGGATTCTGTGTTGTCGTATCCTATATAGGTGGCGGACTCGCCGTTACTCTTGATAAGTTTTCCTACAATATATCTCGAATCCAGAACTGTTTTGGGCTGGAGATACGAGGGCAGATTTCCGGCATTGACACTCAGTCCGCAATTCGGACAGACATCCTGACCCTCCATCAAAGGCTCCATACAGCCCATACACAGCGTTTTATATTCACTCATCAGTTGATTCGTTCCTTTCAGACCTCAGTATAGAAGTCCACAATGATACATGATATTATTTTACCAACAGAACCCCGACTTGTCAATGAGGTTTTTGAAACTGTCACTCAGTTGTAACCGACTTGTAACTATTTGAACACAGCTTTGGACTATTGTCCCAGCCTTGGGGGTTGAAATAAATAATATTTTGGTGTATAATAGACGGATAAGCATTTTTGGAAAGACCAGCTATAAAAAGTCAATAGCAAAATAGAAGAAAAATAAGAAGGAATC
>JAJQGJ010000020.1 GCA_021200565.1 Oscillospiraceae bacterium | reverse complement strand
CCTCTGATGGCTCTTAGCCTCCTCTGATGGCTCTTAGCCTCCTCTGATGGCTCTTTGATTTGTGAGAGCCTATTTGGTAATAACAACTTGACAATTGATAACAAATGTGTTATCATAATAATGAAAGGAGGAAATCTAATGTTTGATATTATCTTTTATCATGATAGAAATGGAGTATCTGAGATAGAACAATACCTTGATGAGCTAGCCGAAAAATCTGTTACAAGTAAAACAGATCGTATTAATCGAACTAAGATACTAACGTATTTATCAGCACTATCACAATATGGAACAAGAGTAGGTCAACCTACAGTAAAACACATAGAAGGGAATATATGGGAATTAAGACCACTTAAAAATCGCATATTTTTCTTTTTTTGGAAAGATAATAAGTTTGTACTACTACACCATTTCATTAAGAAATCACAAAAGACACCACCTAAAGAATTAGAACAAGCACGATTAAAGTTAAAAGACTTTTTAGAAAGGAGTAACGAATTATGAGTATTAAAATCAATGGTGAGCAATACACAACATTTAGAGATTACATCAATGATGAAACTAGAATAAGTCCAGCAGAAAAAGCACAAATTGAGTTTGAGACAGAACTTATTGGAAAAATCATTGAGGCTAGAGAATTAAAAGGACTTTCTCAACGTGATCTTGCAGAAATCAGTGGAGTAAAACAACCTGCTATTGCAAGACTGGAAAGTATGCGTTCTACTCCTCAAATTGATACACTTTGCAAATTACTCAGTCCATTAGGATATAAACTTTCAATTGTTCCAACGGAAGAGTGATTACTAAGTGAACCATTGTCTAAAGCCAATTGGATTGCAGTTGACGAAAAAGCTGTCCTTTTCAAAGGACAGCTTTTTTTAATTAATTTTTTGAGTTGTACCGAAATGATTAATCACCCCTACCACAATCACTATCGTTGCCTTTACCACCATATTTTTTTGGAAGACACGCTTTCATCAATTCCAATTGATTCTTCTTCATGCCATCTATCTTTTCCCTTAAGTCATTTAGATCATCTTCATGTAATGTTCCCGTAGTATTTACCGTTTTTGCAATCTGATTAACACTCCTCGAAATAGAACCGATGTAATAATTCAGTTCTCTAATTTGTTCTACAACAGGAGTGTAATCGTAAATATGGCACTCTCCCTTAATTGCCATGGTTCGCAAAAATCTGCCCATGTCTTTTTCACCGATTCTTTTCATACGTTCTTTTATTACTGCTTTCTCTAATTCGTTTACTCGAAATTTAACTTGTATTTTTCTTGAATAATTATTTTCCATTTAACTCACCTTTCTTTTTTCTCCTTCTCCTAGTTCCAAAACACAAAATTTCATTGCTGTTTTTGTAGCCATTAAAAAATGGAAATTTTTCGAAAGAAAGAAAAACTGGAATAACAAGCATCGCATTTGGACGTCCAAATGCCCAATTTTATCATTTTTTTGCTCTCGCAAAAAATTTCAAAAAATTAAAATTAAAAAAATTTTGGGACAAAAAAGTCAGGTTACAAAATGATTACAAATGGTTACAATGGTTACAATCGTAAATTAAGAAAATGGTTACCAATTTTTTTTGGAAACCACTTGCAGCAATATTTGTTTTTGTGTTATAATAATAGCAATGGGTGTTATCACTCATACAGTTTGCTTGAAAGCGGCAAACTTTCAAGCAAACACTAAAACGAAGTTACTCACCTAACTCGAAATAGCTTTTGTAATTAATAACACCCTCAACTATAATTATTATAGCACAGGTAAAAAAAAATTGCAAGAGCAGTTATACGAAATTATTTTTAATCTTCAATTAAAAATTAATCGAATAAAGTTTCAAGTTGTGGTATCTGAGTTTTATTTCTCTGCCGCAATTTTTTTTTGAAAAAATTTTTTTTAGAAAAATTTGTGTGCAGAAAATGAAATTTGAAAGGAGTGTAGCATATGACTACACAAAAAGATTTAGAGTATAATCAAAATCAATTAGAAATAATTAGGTTTCTTCTGGGGGATTGTTTAGAGGAGTATTCAAGTTCTTTCTTTGTTGGTTGTCTTAATGGTGGTAATATGAAAGAAATGAAGTATAATACTTCTAACATTGAAAAAATTAGCGATTTGAAATTTTCAACTAGATGTGATTATTATATAACTGCCAATTCAATTAAAAATAATTGTCAAAGGCAGAAAAAAGAACTTTTTGGACTTCATAATATTTGCATTGATATTGATTTACATAACTCCAAAGATAATATTAACAAGGTTGCTGAAAATTTAAAGTATTTCTTAGTTGAGGGTGACTGCTCTATTCCTTTGTTGAACGTTTTTGTCAAGACTGGTCGAGGGGTTCAATTGTGGTGGCACTTCGAGGAAACGTCTTCAAAATTGCTATTTATGTATCAGGCAGTTACACAATTTATCATTAATCAACTAAATGATTTAATTCAAGCAGTCGAAACATTATCTAATCTTAAAATAGATGTTCCAGCAAGTCAAAATATAGTTGGTTATTTCCGATTGCCATTTACAACTAATACAAAAACGTCTACTTTGGCATTTGCAGAAATATTGAACTCAGATACATACAACCTTGTTGATGTTTTCAATGATTATTGCGATAATGAAAATGTTACGATATCGTTACAAAATGTCCAACATGTTGGACAAAATAAAAATGTTGCTACTAGGCTATGGAAACCGCAGTCAACTGCGGTAGAATATATATCTCTTATCATGAAAAGAAAACAGTTTATTGAGCAGTATTGTATTAATCGCAATTACAGAGTTACTGGAAGTCGTGACTTGATAATGTTTTTATACTGTGTGTGTCTTGTTCAGGTTATGAACATTGATTTTGTAATGCCATCTATGAAAAAATTTAATGCCCAATTCACAGAACCTTTAGAGCAATCTAAACTAGATGAGATTCTTGGTTATATGCAACGTAAAGGAATATTGAAGTTCAGAAACGAAACTTTTTTAAGCTTTTTGCCATTCTCTGTCGAGGAACGTTCTAGATATCTGACTGTTAAGGAACATAATGGAACTAGAGATATTAAACGTAAGATAACCAAAGAGGAACGTAATCAGAATATTATTAAACTAGCTATTGATGGAAAGACAACCGAACAGATTGCTCAAGAGGTTAATTGTTCTGTTAGAACTGTTAAGAGTGTTCTTAAATTTAATAATTTTAATCGTCCGGATTTGTTAAAAAGTAAAATTATGGAATTAATTTCACAAGGCTTAAGTCTTAGGCAGATAGCTTGTAAATTAAATATTTCATATCCAACCGTTCAAAAATATAGTAAAATATAGAAATTTATAACCACTAAAAAAAATACAATTTTCAAAATAGGTAATTTTTTCTAAAAATGGAATAAATTTCCTATTTTTTTATAAATCCACATAAATACGGCTATCTTATTATATAAATATATTGTCTTGTCTGATAAAAAAAAGTGCAAAAACGGGGCGTAGTATGGTATATATATTTGCCCCCCTTACAAAACTACCATGGCTCACTCAGGTCTTGGTGGCTTTTTACTTACATTAGTATAGTATTGCGTTTATTGTTGATTGCTTTAGTATGGTATTTAGTTCTTATATTATTGCCTTAGTATGCTTATTATTTATTAATATATTGTGGTTCTTAATATTTTACTATGTATAATATTAAATATTAATAATATTAGTATGCCATTTATTTAATATGCAATAAATTATTATATATTATAGTGATTTAATAATACTTTATAATATAATATATTGTAGAAAAATTGTATTTTTATAAATCTACTGTTTTATATTATGGTAGATTGTGCCGTACTTCTTAGGGTGCCGTAGTTTTTACATAGTATTCAATAATTTTACATTAAATATTTACATTAATATACTATATTTGATATATTTTATCGATTATATTGTGTAATATTTTACAAATATAATTTTATTCATTAATATTTGACGTTTGCTTTATGCTTACTAGTTGCGACTAGTTCACTTATAATTATACTATTATTTTAAAAATTGTATTTTTATATCATACTATATTATATAATATATTAATTAATAATGCATTATATAATAATATTTCATAAATATAGTATATATATTTTCTTATTATTATAACATACAACTAAAATATTAAATATAATTATGTTTAAGTAATGTGTTTTGATATTATTATGATATCATGTATAATAATATTTTTTGATTGCTGATGTAACCTTTACTGATTACTTAGGCTCTTAGCCTCCTCTGATGGCTCTTAGCCTCCTCTGATGGCTCTTAGCCTCCTCTGATGGCTCTTAGCCTCCTCTGATGGCTCTTAGCCTCCTCTGATGGCTCTTAGCCTCCTCTGATGGCTCTTAGCCTCCTCTGATGGCTCTTAGCCTCCTCTGATGGCTCTTAGCCTCCTCTGATGGCTCTTAGCCTCCTCTGATGGCTCTTAGCCTCCTCTGATGGCTCTTAGCCTCCT
>JAJQGJ010000002.1:275896-330994 GCA_021200565.1 Oscillospiraceae bacterium | reverse complement strand
GGTTTCATACGGGTTCTCTTTAAATTACCTGTAAATACATTATACGAGGAGTTGATTACATGGCTATGAAGCCCGACGAGAAGCGGAGCGAGCTTCTTGATTCTTTGGTTGACATCAGGGATGTCAGGATTGACCGCTCACAGCCGGTGGAGGAGCGGATGAAATCCTATGTCGAGCAGATTAAGAACCCCTATATGTTCAAGGTCGGCGACACTGTGGTCAGGGTTTCATATGCGAACACTCCCGAGACCATCAACGACAATTTTATAAACCTCATTGCGAGTCTGTGACTTGCCGCTTGGAAAATGATTCTTTTTAGGAAGGGCTAGACTTTTCCGCCCGGTTCTGCTATAATGATTGTGGACAAAATCAGTGGAACGCCGCCCTTTCAGTTTTCCGACGAAAAAAGAAAGGTGTGGCGATTTATGCTGAAATTAACTCTTGACAGAGATTACAAAGCCGCCATCTACCTGAGATTATCAAAGGAAGATGGCGATTTTTCATTCCAAGGCGGCAAACAGGAGAGCGACAGTATCTCGAATCAGAGGCTTCTGATTATGGAGTACCTCAAAAAATGCCCGGAAATAACGGTGGTGCGGGAATACTGCGACGACGGATACTCGGGCGCAAACTTTGAGCGTCCGCAGTTCCAGATGATGATGGATGCGGTCAAGGCGGGAGAGATTGACTGCATCGTTGTGAAAGACCTTTCACGTTTCGGGCGTGAATATATCGACTCGGGCAACTATCTCCAGAAGATTTTCCCGACGCTCGGAGTCCGGTTCATTGCAATTAACGACGGTTACGACAACGCCCGACCCGATTCGGGGGCAAACGACCTCGTTCTGCCGTTCAAGAATCTTATCAACGACTCCTATTGCCGGGATATTTCAATCAAGGTGCGGACTAACCTGGATGCCAAGAGGCGGAGCGGTCAGTTCGTCGGAAGTCGGGTTGTCTATGGCTATATGCGAGACCCGGAAAACAAAAATCATCTTGTCATCGACCGTGATGCCGCCGCCACTGTGCAGGACATTTTCAAGTGGAAGCTTGAGGGGATGTCGCCCGCTCAGATTGCGGACAGGCTGAACCGTGACGGGGTTCTCTCCCCTATCGAATACAAGAAAGCAAAAGGCTCGAAGCAAAGAACCGTCTTCCAGACCAAGCCGCAGGCTCTCTGGAGTGCGGTTGCAATCTACCGGATTCTCAAGAACGAGATTTATACCGGCACACTTCTCCAAGGAAAGACCACGACTCCGAATCACAAGGTCAAAAAGACGATGCTCAAGGACAAAAGCGAATGGTCACGGACGGAAAACGCCCACGAAGCGATTATCTCCTCGGCTCAGTTCGACCTCGTTCAGGAGATAATGAAGACCGACACCCGAAGCCCTTCGGGAGCAAACGGCGTGCATCTCTTTTCCGGGAAGATTTTCTGCGCCGACTGCGGAAGCCCGATGATTCGCAAAGTCGAGCGGTGCGGCGACAAGGAATATGTCTATTTCGTCTGCAACGGCAACAAAGGCGACCGCTCCGCCTGCTCTCCCCACAGAATCAAGGAGCAGACCGTTTATGACGCCGTCCTTGCTGTCATTCAGGGGCAGATAAGTGCGGCACTCGTCATGGATGATGCCATGAATTGCATCGAAAATGCCGACTGGGAAGCGAGGGAACTTAAGAAAATCGAGGACAAAATCTCTTTCCAACAGGCAATCATCGACAGAAACCGTCGGCTTTCTGCGGGAGCATACGAGGACTTCTGCTCGAATTTCATCTCCCGTGAGGAATACGAGGCGTTCAAGAAGCAGTTTAACACTAACATCACCGAGGCGCAGGCGGTAATCTCTCAGCTCATCGGCGACCGGAACAGCATCGAAAGCGGAATGTCGGATCAGCAGGGCTGGCTCGCGCAGTTCAAGCAGTACGAAAACATTCAGGAGCTATCACGAAGCGTGGTCGTCAGCCTGATTGACAGGATTTATATCCGTGATAATAAGGACATAGATGTGAAGCTCAGGCACCGGGACAGGTTTGCGGCGATAGTCGAATTTCTTAATGAAAAGACCAAGGAGGCGGTTTAAGTGGCTCGAACGTCAAGAAAAAACATAGTCGCTCAACCCGACACCGCCGTCCGTGTCTGGAACGCCGCTTTATACGTCCGCCTTTCGGTCGAGGACAACGGCAGGGATTCCGACTCTATCGATAATCAGACAACCATTCTTGAAGAATACGTCTCCGCCCGCTCTTACTTAAAGAAAGTATCTCTGTTTGTCGATAACGGTTACACCGGCACGAACTTCGACCGACCTGAGTTTAAGAAGATGATGGAGGCTGTTCAGGCGGGAAAAATCGACTGCGTGATTGTGAAGGATCTTTCACGTCTCGGCAGAAATTATATAGATACTTCACATTTTATTGAGAAGATATGTCCTTTCTTCGGGCTTCGGTTTATTTCCGTCAACGATAATTATGACACGGCGACCGTCACAAACGAGGCTCAGCTCTCGGCATCTCTTTCTAACATCGTAAACGACTACTATGCCAAGGACATCTCCCGAAAAGTCACTTCGGCACTTCGAGCGAAGATGGAACGGGGAGACTTCATCGGCGACTATGCTCCCTATGGCTACTTAAAAGACCCTTGCAACAAAAACCACCTCATCCCCTGCCCCGAAACCTCGCCGGTTATAAGGCAGATTTTCGAGTGGCGGGCAGACGGCATGAGCTACGGCGGCATCAATCGAAAGCTGAACGATGCCGGCATCCCCTCGCCTTGTCAGTACAAGAAGGACAACGGCATCAAGACCAATCGGGATAATGTGGCGCACAGGATTCTCTGGAACAGGCACGTCATATCCGATATTCTCGGCGACATCGTCTATCTCGGTCACACGGCGCAGAGAAAAGGCAGTCAGTGCTTATATGAAGGGCTACCCTTTCACACCACGGACAGAGAAGACTGGATTATCGTTGAGAACACCCACGAGCCTATTATCGGCGTTGAGCTGTTCGAAAAAGTGCAGGAAATCAACCGGCAGGCTTCGGAGAAAAGCAAAGCAAACTCCGGCAAATATCAAAGCCTTCCGAAAGCCAAAAATATCTACGGCAGGAAGCTCACCTGCGCCGAATGCGGACACGTCATGAAGCTTAAGCGCTCAATCAGCCGGGACAAAACCAAGGCTTACTTCACCTTCAAATGCCCGACCTATGCCGAGCATGGCAAAGCCGGTTGCTCGGACGTGAAGATGAAAAAAGAGACCTTGGACGAGGCGGTTTTCGCCTTCATCAGGTCCCAAATGGAAGTGTTTGTGGACATGGACGAGAGTCTGCACAGGCTTCTCGCCCTGAAAAAGTCGAAGCTCGCAAAAAGCGACAACCGGCAGAAGCTGAAAACGCTCAGGGGTCAGCTTGAGAAAAAGAAGTCTGTCCTCAGTAGTCTCTATATAGATTTGAAAGACGGCTTTCTTTCGCAGGACGAATACTGCCACCACAGGGAGATAATTCTTTCGGACATTTCGGCGTTGGAGCTTGAGCTTTCCGAGCTTGAATCCGCAAAGTCCGAGACCGAGGAACAGCTCACCGGCGAGATGAAGTGGCGGTGCATGGTCGAGCGGTTCTATAACGCCACGGAAATCTCCGCCGGGATGGTCGAAGCCTTTGTCGAATCCATCAGGCTCCACGAAGACGGCTCGCTTGAAATCAGGCTCAGCTATATGGACGAGCTTGCGGCTCTGATGAATCTTAGCGAGCGGTTCAGAAAGGAGCTTGCGGCATAATGAAAGAGCAGATTGCGATTTATCTCAGGCTGTCTCTTGAGGACGTCGACAAGCGTTCGGGCAGGATTAAGGACGTCAGCAACAGCATTGCCTCTCAGCGGTTGCTTATAAACAGATTTTTGGACGAAGCTCCGGCTCTCTGCGACCTTCCCCGTCTTGAATTTTGTGATGACGGTTTCTCCGGCACAAACTTTGACCGTCCTGATTTTATGCGTATGATTGACCTTGCCAGAAAAGGCGAAATCGGTTGCATCGTCGTCAAGGACCTCTCCCGATTCGGCAGGGATTACCTCGAAGTCGGCGACTACCTCGAGCATATCTTCCCCTTCCTCGGCATCAGATTCATCTCCATCAACGACCAATACGACAGCGACCGGCTCAAGGGCAAAACCATCGGCATGGACGTGGCTTTCAGAAATCTTGTATACGACTACTACAGCAAAGACCTGTCCAAGAAAGTCAAGTCGGCGATGGGCGTGATGCAACGGAACTGCGAGCTGATTTCCTGCGTCCCCTACGGCTACAAGGTCAGCCCCGACGACAGGCACAAGCTTGTTATCGACGAAGAAATCGCCCCGACAGTCAGAAGAATTTTCTTGGACATCATTTCGGGAAAGTCCTGCACCGCCATTGCAAAGGCTCTGAACGAGGAAGGCGTGCCGACTCCGGCTCAGCAGAAGAATATCCGAAAGTCTTCATCCGTCACTCCCCAATGGACGCACACAATGATTCACAACCTGATCGGGAACATCAAATACACCGGTGCGATGGTCAACCACACTCGTGAAAGCCGATTTATCCGGGACAAGAACCAGCGGCGGCTTCCGAGGGAGGAGTGGTATATCCGGGAGAACGCACACCCCGCCATCGTCACCCGCGAAGAATACGATGCGGCGATGAACGCCATTTCGAGAAAGCGAAAGTCCGCCCGCTCGGCTCACGACCAATCGGACAGGGTGTACTACTGCGGGCACTGCGGCGGCAAGCTCGAAAAGGCGAACGGCACTGTCTTCGCCTGCCGCTACAGCCGCTATCACGACGGAAGCCCCTGCGAGGAGGTGCATTGGCGCAAATCCGACCTTGAGGAAGTCCTCTTCGAAGCCCTCAAGCGCCAGATTGAAATCACCAAAGTTGAGTCAAGAAATATCGGCAAAAGCTCGAAAGAGAAGAGCGAAAGCTTGGAGCTCAGTCTCTCAATGCTCCGCTCCCAACTCGAGACCATTGACAGAGATAAGCTCACCCTCTACGAAAACTATCACGAATCCAAAATCACCGCCGAGCAGTACCTCACCACCAAAGACGACCTGACGGTGAAGCAATCGGAGCTGAAACAGCAGATTGCAGACCTCGAAGAACAGCTAAAAGCAAGCTTTCAAGAAGAAAACATAGCCGAAAATCAGCGAGAATCGGCAAGCCATCTTTCCACCTTCACCGATGAAGAGTTAAGAGAACATCTTTATGATGCTGTCGAGAAGGTGTTGGTGTATGACGGGAAGAGCGTGGAGATTGTTTGGAGGTTTGGGGAGGCGGAGGATGAGGAGCAACTGTTAAGAAATGCTTAATAGTTCGACAGAAAAAACTTGCAAATCCGCTTGATTTTCACCTCGTAGTATCGTATAATGATACTGCGAGGTGAAATTATGATAAAAACAACCGATATGCTCTTGGAAGAACTTAAGGACTACGCCAACCCGAAAAGCAAGCTTTCGCGGATGGTTAAGAGTGGCGAAGTCTTCCCCATCGTCAAGGGTCTTTACGAGACGGACAGGAACACTCCCGCCCACTTGCTTGCGGGGAGCATCTATGGTCCTTCTTACATTTCTTTTGAGTATGCCCTGAGATTCTATGGGATGATTCCTGAAGCCGTCTACACCGTCACCTGCGCCACCTTCGAGAAGAAAAAGAAGAAGCGCTATGAAACGGCTTTCGGGACTTTTTCATATCGTGACATTCCGAGCGAGGCATTCCCCCTTGGAATAAGAATCATGAAGGACGGCGACTACTATTACCGCATCGCCACGCCGGGAAAAGCTCTCTGCGACAAGCTCTATACCGTGAAGCCGGTCGCGAACTCGGCGCAGATGAGGACTCTGCTTTTCGACGATTTGCGGATTGACGAGGACGAGCTTATGAAGCTTGACTTGGGGGAGATTGAGAGGATGGCGGGCAGCTATCATTCAACAAACATCACGAAACTTTGCACGACATTAAGGAGGCTTCGGAATGAACGCAGTAATTGAGCAGATGCTGAAGGATTACCCGACGGATAATCTTTATGAACGCAAAAACGCCATGAAGGAGGTAATGCAGGAGATAGTTCTTTGTGGACTATCAAGAGCCGGATTCTTCAAGAAAGCCGCCTTCTACGGCGGAACGGCACTCCGCATCTTCTATGGTCTCGACCGCTTTTCTGAGGACTTGGATTTTTCTCTTGAGGTCGCCGACCCCGATTTCGATTTGAAGGACTACTTCCCTGCTCTTAAAAAAGAGGTTCGCTCCTACGGGCTGAACGTCACGATTTCCGAAAAGGAAAAGACCAAGGACAGCGACATCCGCTCGGCATTTTTGAAGGGAAACACAAAAGAGCATCTGATTTTATTTTTCGACGACGAGCAGCTTGCAAGCAGTGTGAACCACAACGAAGCAATCAAAATCAAGTTTGAGGTGGATGTGAATCCGCCGATGTATGCGACCTTCGAGCATAAGTATCGCCTGCTCCCCGTTCCCTATGAGGTCAACCTGTACGATATGCCGTCGCTCTTTGCCGGAAAGCTCCATGCAGTCATCTGCCGTGCATGGCAAAGCCGCACCAAGGGTCGGGATTTATACGACTATATTTTCTATCTTTCCCGCAAAACGCCGGTTAATGAGAAGCATCTTCATCAGAGGCTGATTGACTCAGGATTCATGACTGAAAGCAACCCGTGGTCTCTTGATGAACTCAAAAGGATTCTGTGCGAGCGATTTGATAGCATAGATTACGAACAGGCGAAGAAAGATGTTGAACCCTTCATCCGGGACACTTCTGCTTTGGATGTCTGGAGTGCGGAATTCTTCAAGCAAATCACCGAGGGCTTGAGCATGATATAGAAAAATCAACACTCCTCACAAATTTGTATCATTCCAAAGAATTTTTCGGAAACCCCTTGACATAAACAGACGACCTCGGACGTGTTGTCATCCCGAAGGAAATACGCAGAACTATGAGGATTCGCGAGGGCGATCCTCTTGAAATATACACAAGCGGCGAGGGCGAGGTCATCTTCAAGAAATATTCGCCGGTGGGCGAGATGACTGACAGTGCGGCTTCGGCGGCGGACGTCATCCACAAGCTTGGCTCGGCGCCGGTTGTCATTTTTGACAGAGACCACGTCGTTGCGACGGCGGGCGTCCAGAAGAAAGAGTATCAGGAGAGGCGGATTTCGCAGGGCTTGGAGGAGCTCTTAGAGACCCGCAAGAGCTGGGTTTACGACACCGAGGGCAAGGCGCTTCTCCCGGTTGAGGGCGTCCAGAAAAACGCTCTTGCCGTTTCGCCGATTATTGCCTCGGGAGACATTGCCGGTGCGGTCTGCTTCCTGAATTCCGAAAGTCAGACCAAGGGAACGGAGCTCCAGCTTACGCTTGCGCAGACGGCGGCGATGTTTTTGGGGAGACAGCTTGAGGCGTAAAACTCTGTCCAATCAAAAAGCTTCCTATCATCGGGTGGGAAGCTTTTTCTATTGAACGGCTCTTGATTTTCTCCCCACAATACAATATAATAATACTACAATAAAAGATAATCAGGTGACACCATGTCAAACACCATAACTCAAAAATCAAAGAAATCCACAGGAAAAATAGTCCTCATCGTTGTCGTAATCTTAATCGCCGTGTTGGCGGTAGCCTTCGTCTGGTATGTGAACGATTATTATCACGCCGTCGATGTGGACGGGTATCTCGAAAGCACCGACTTAGTGCAGGTGATTCAGGTTGACGACGGGATTCTCTTCTACGGCGGGAACGAGACGGCGCTCATCTTCTATCCCGGCGCGAAGGTCGAGTACTCGGCTTATGCGCCAATCATGATGAGCCTTGCCGAGAACGGCGTCGACTGCTTCCTCGTCGAAATGCCCTTCAACCTCGCATTTTTCGGGATGAACAAGGCGGAAAGCATCATGTCCGAGTATGTTTCCTATGAAAGCTGGTATATCGGCGGGCACTCCTTGGGAGGAGCGATGGCGGCGTCGTTTGCGTCGAACCATCTTGAAGACCTAAGCGGTCTCATCCTCTTTGCGTCCTACTCGACGAGCGACTTGGGCGACCTCCCCACCCTCTCAATCTACGGCAGTGAGGACGGCGCTCTAAATATGGACAGCCTCGAAGCCGGGCGGGATTACTCCACCGATTACACCGAAATCGTCATCGACGGCGGCAACCACGCCGGTTTTGGAAGCTATGGCGAACAGGCAGGCGACGGAGTTGCCACAATCCCGCAGGACGAACAGTGGGAGATGACGGTGGAGGAGATTTTAGGGTGGATACGGTCTGCTTCCTGAATTCAGGAACATCCCTTGACATTTGGGGAACAATATGCTATCATAAATTCGCAAAAAGTTCCCCAAAGGAGGTCGGAATATGGCACCGCAATACAGTGAAATTCAGGAGCTTCTGAGAACCAGAGCTGATTTAAACGCACGGCTCAACCTCATGCCCTATGACGGCACGCCGGAAATCAAGGAGCGTGACAGCGGGAGGTATCTTTATGTCCGCAAGCGGGTTACGGGGAAGCTGACCTCGACCTATGTCGGACTGTATACCGACGAGCTCTACAATCTTCTCCTCCGCAATTCGAGGGAAGCCCGGGAAATCCGCCGGGAGCTCCGCAAAATTGAAAAACAGCTCGCCGAGGCGGGATATTCTGAGGATGAGCTTCCCGCAGAAGTCCTCCGAAATATCGACTTCGCCCGTGCGAACATGAAGAGGAACATCTACGACCAAGCGGTTCTTGAAGGCGTTGCGACCTCCTTCCCACAGACGGAGGAAATCATCGAGGGCGGCATCGTTTCCGGGATGACCGCAACCGATGTCCAGAAGATTCTTAACCTCAAGCACGCATGGGAATTCATTCTTGACCGGGACGTAATCGCATGCAGGACCGATTACTATATGCTCAGCCATATCGCCCGACTCGTCAACGAAGGCTTCTTTGCGGACGGCGGACGAATTCGGGGAGTGCCTGTCACAATCGGCGGCAGTTCCTATGTCCCGCCTCTGCCGATTGAGCTTGATGTAAAAGAAAAAATCCGTGAGATCGTCGAAGAGAATAGTGAAGCCGTCAACATTGCAATCAAGCTCTGCCTCTACTGCATGAAGACGCAGATTTTCCTTGACGGAAACAAGCGGGCTTCGGTGATATTTGCGAACCACTATCTCATCGCCCACGGCGGCGGCTTCCTCGTGATTCCCGAGCAGGCTGTTCCCGAGTTCAAGCGGCTCCTCGTCAGGTACTACGAAGGCGAAGACGAGGCTGTAATATCAGCTTTCCTCAGGGAGAATTGTTGGGAGAGGATTGAGCAGCCCCACGCATAATTCCAGAAAATCATGCCATAATACTCCCATACTTTAAATAAAGGAGATTATGGCATGACTTTAACTCAAAAAGAAACCGGTTTACTCAAGGACCTTAGGGATCAGGAGAAGCTCTGCTGGGAAAAGTATTCGAAGTACTCTTCGGAGGCGTGCTCGTGCGAACTCAGCCAGCTCTTCGACAGCATTTCGCAGGTCGAACACAACCACTATGACACCGTCAACAGCATGCTTTCCGGAAACGTTCCGACAGTGCCGGAGGGCGTTCTCAAAAACGAAAACAACGGCTGGTGCAAGAAGATCAACTACAAGGACTCGAGGTCTTCCGACATCGACAAATTCCTGGCGAGCGACATGCTTGCGATGGAGAAGCACGTTTCGGCGCTCTATGACACCTCGGTCTTCGAATTCTCAGACCCCCAGGCTCGCCGCCTCCTCAACCACATCCAGGCGGAAGAGCAGCAGCACGGCGAACAGCTCTATGCATTCCTGTCGTGCAATGGGATGTATCAGTGACGCCAAAGGCGTCACCTGTAGGGGCGGATATTATCCGCCCGGAACCCTCTGGAAATCCGCAAACGGGCGGATAATGTCAGCCCGAACCAAAACATCAGCACAACAGCGGGCGGATAATATCCGCCACTACATATTTATTCTATTACATTCCGTATTAAAACTCCTTCCCGATTGTGGCTATAGTATAGCATACTTTCGGGAGGGAGTGGTGTTAAATGTGGGTTAAGGATTGACGGCAAATTTTCAACCACTCAAAAATCACTTCCGTTTCATATTTTTTGTTTCAGATATTAATACTTTCTGATATTCTTCTATTCTGTATTTACCAGTCAATATATTTCCACATTGATAGAATTCGCCACTATATATTTGAAACCGGGGAATATTGTCACAAAAAATAATACTACTTTTGTGAATTATTCACAAAAATTGCATCGAAAATTTGTCGACAATGCCAGTTGAAAATTTAAACCATGTGTTGTATAATGGAAAAACAATCTATCAAGCAGGAGGTGCTCTGATGAAGAAAATAATTGCATTGCTTCTCGTTGGGATCATGGTAGTTGCGCTTGTCGGGTGCGGAAGCTCCTCAAGAGAAGTGGTACAGCTGACTTTGTCGACTGAGGATGCTGCGGCAATTCTTGCGGCTGCGGGAATCAAGCTTCCCGATGCGGAAGAAACCGAAGCGGCGGGAACCGTTGTCAAGTGGTTCTCATGGTATGACGATCTGCAGAACTATTCGGACGATGAAATCATCAATTCAGGCTATTGGACGTTTCAGGAAAAATATGGTTGCTCAGTAGAATGGGTGGAGTGCGTCTGGGAAACGAGGTTTGACGAGCTCGCAACTCTCATACTAAGTTCCGAATCTCCGGATTTCTATCCGGGACATGACGACATCTTCCCGTCAAAATGTCTCAAGGGCATGTTCGTCCCTGTCGACGACTACATAGACTATGACGACCCACTCTGGGCGGGGGAAAGGGATTATGCATATAACTACTATTCGATTTCCGGACGACCCTATGTCATCGTTTACGACAATTCTTATGACAACATCGTTGTCTACAACCGAAGAGTAATGACCGAGCTCGGCTATGAAGACCCGGCGGAGCTCTACTATAACGACGAGTGGACATGGGATGTCTTCTATGAGATGTGCATCGACTTCTCCGACCCGGATGAGGACAGATATGCCCTCGACGGCTGGTATTACGGAGTTGCGCTGATGCATTCCTGCGGCGAATCAATCGTTGTCTACAATACTGAGACTCAGCAGTTCGAGTCGAATGTCGATTCTCCAGCTATCGAGCGTGCGGCAAGTCTCTTGTATGATCTGTCGAAGAATGAATGTCTCTACCCCGTCTGGGATCACGGATGGTCCACTCGTGAGGGCAACGGCATCAAGCAGGGGCTCTGCCTCTTCTATTTCGGATATTCAACCATCATGTGGGGAACTGTTGACGTCATCAGCGAATACTGGGGAGACGTTACCGAGGGCGAAGTCATGTTCGTTCCTCTTCCGAGAGATGACGACGGCGACGGCAACTACTACACCGAGTCGATTCCAACCGGCTATGCAGTCATCCAGGGCGCAAAGAATCCCGAGGGAGTCGCACTCCTGGCAGCATGCATGAGATTCAAGGTTGTCGACCCGACGGTTGTCTCGCTTGACCGCAAGCAGCTCGAGGAGACCTATCTCTGGACCGAAGAGATGCTCGACATGTACGACACCTGCTATGCTCTTTCAACCGCCTCGAACATCATAGTCACCTATGGTGAGGGCTACGGCGACAAGCTCTATTCTGTCACCGACACTCTCGAAAGATTCGCAGTCCAGAAGGATGCATCGACCTGGGCAAGCCTCAAGGAATCGTATGGCGAACAGGTTGACTACTTCGTCAACCAGCTCAACGAGGAGATAGCAAACTACGACCCGGACAGCGCAAGCGGGTATACAGGATGATTCTACATATCAAATAAGGCACCAAAGAAGCAAAAGCCGGACTGAAATGGTTCGGTTTTTGCTTAGTGCGGGTTTGGATGTAATCCGGATAAAAAAACCTTCGATGGATTCTTGCATCCTCAATATTGCTTTCCACAACAGAATATGTTACAATTATCTCGAAATCAATATAAGAAAGGACACCATATGAAAGAGATATATAAAGCCCTGGAAAAGATTCTCCCGAAAATCCAAAAAGTCTCCCAAAGAAGCCGGGGCATCATCCCATACACAACCATCGACGGGCGGTTTGACGACACTTCAAAAAGCAGTATATGCTGGTGGACGAACGGCTTTTTCGGCGGCATGATGTGGCAGCTTTATCACTACACCGGCGATGAGATCTATAGGGAGCTCGCCATCGACATCGAAGAAAAGCTTGACTTAAACCTCATGATTCCGTCGGGAATGGACCACGACAGCGGCTTCAAATGGCTTCCGACGGCGGTCATCCACTATAAGCTTGACGGAAACGGCAAATCGCTTGACAGGGGACTTCTTGCGGCGGAGAATCTGGCTGGGCGGTTCAATCCACAGGGCAGCTTCATCCGTGCCTGGAACGACTCGGGCGACGGCTCAAGAGCCGGAACGGCGATTATTGACTGCATGATGAACCTTCCACTCCTCTATTGGGCGTCGGAGGTGACCCGGGACCCGAGGTTTTCTCAGATTGCAACCCGCCACGCCGACATGGCTATGAAGTATTTCATCCGTGATAACGGCTCGGCAATCCATATAGGAATTTTCGACCCTGATTCCGGCGAATTTATCCGCTCCGACGGCGGTCAGGGCTATGGCGAGGGCAGCTCCTGGACACGTGGTCAGGCGTGGGCTCTTTATGGTTTTGTTTTGAGCGCACTTTACACCGGGCAGGAGAAGTATCTCGAAACGGCAAAGAAAGTGGCTGATAATTTCATTCTGCAGATGACGAAGTGGGAGGGAATGGGAGTTCCAATCGATTTCGATCAGCCGGAGGATTGCGTGCGTGAAGACTCCTCAGCGGCAGCGATTGCAGCTTGCGGGCTTCTGGAGCTCGGAAAAATTGATGAAAAGTACCGTGAAGCGGCTCTCGGGCTGCTTGAATTCCTTTGTGAGAACCGACTAAGCCTTGATGAAAGCGAAGATCATCTCCTCTCGAACTGTGCCGACAGCTTCTGGAGCAACCGCAGCCAGATGACACTCATCTATGCCGATTATTTCCTGATTGAGGCACTTCTTAAGCTCGAAGGCAAGGATTTGCCGATTTTCACGCCGAAGAGGGGGTAAAGCAGTATGAGAAAATATCATTATACCGAAGCAGATTTCACCACAAAAAAAGCGGCTCAGGAGTCGCTTCTTAAGCTTCTGAATCCCTTGAAGCCTTTCTACAGCGACGGCTGCGCCTTGCTCGACATCGGAGCAACAAGTGCGCATTATGACGACGAAACTGCTCAGATGGAGGCTTTCACACGCCCTCTCTGGGGCTTGGCTCCCTTCTGGATGGGCGGCGGAAGCGATTCCGGCTTCGAAAAAATTTACACGAAGGGCTTAGCCTCCGGAACAGACCCGAATAGTCCCGAATATTGGAACCATTGCCACGATTTCGATCAGAAGTTTGTCGAGATGGCAGGGCTTGCATATGCGATGCTCTTAGCGCCCGACAAGGTCTGGGAACCGCTCTCCGATGAAGAAAAAGATAACCTCACAAGTTGGCTCTGGGAAATAAATGAGCACGAATGCTGCGCCTGCAACTGGCAGTGGTTCGCAGTTCTCACGAATCTTGCACTGAAGGTCTGTGGAAGGGCATACAGCAAGGAGCGAATCGAGTTGGGGCTTCAGATGATGGAAGGCTATTATGATGCCGGCGGCTGGTATCGTGACGGCAATAATGGTGACAAGGATTACTATAATCCCTATGTCATGCTCTCCTTCGGGCTCATCTATGCCATGTTCATGGAGGACGAAGAGCCGGAGCGCTGCAGAATCTTCCGTGAAAGAGCGATACAGTTTGCAAGTGATTATCAATATTGGTTTTCTGATGACGGCGCATCGATAGCATATGGGCGCTCGATGACCTACCGCTTCGCACAGTGTTCCTTCTGGGCGATGGCACTCCTGAGCGGAACTGAGGTACTCCCGGTTCCGGTTATAAAAGGTATAATAACCCGGCATCTCACCTGGTGGCTCAATCAGCCGATTTGCGACAATGCCGGAATTCTGACAATCGGCTATGCTTATCCGAATTTGCAGATGTCCGAGAGCTATAACGGTCCTGGATCTCCCTACTGGGCGACGATGGCGTTTGCATTCTTAGGACTTCCCGACGATCACCCATACTGGACAGCGGAAGCGGCACCCATGCCGGAGCTCGAAAGTCTCAAATATCTTGAGAATGCAGGAATGCTTATGCAAAGAGGCAATGGAAACGTGGTGGCGCTCGTCCCGGGGCGAAGGTTTGCCGACGGTCACAGCCACACTCTTGAGAAATACGCAAAGTTTGCCTATTCCTCGAAGTTCGGGTTCAGCATCTCCCGATCGTCTCTGACGCTTTATGAATGTGCACCCGACAGCACTCTCACATTCGAAGTGGACGGAATCTATCATCCGAAGAGTGTGACAGAGGAGTTTACGATGGATGAGTCCGGAATCACCATCAGCTGGTCACCGGTGCGGGGAATTCATGTTGAAACCGAAATCCGCCCGACTGAACGTGGACACATAAGGACGCATAAAATCACAAGCGAAATTTCCTGCAAGGCATACGACACCGGCTTTGCGGTTACAAACCAGGAAGCATGCAAAGCCACATCTTTAAAAGGCAACGGCAAGGATCAGATGCTCTATCCCGACCCGAACACTAATCTTATTGCAACGAAAACGGTCATCCCGATGTCGGTCTATGAGATTCACGAGGGAGCTCAGGTCATAGAAACAGAATTCTGCTATTTATAAATGGAGGTAAATATAATGGATATTCGTTACTCAGCAAATCAGCGTGATTTCAAGCGCTATACTACAGAGGAATTAAGAGATGAATTTCTGATTCAGAACCTCTATCAGCCGGATAAGGTGGTTTCCGTCTACAGCCACGTCGACAGAATGGTGACCTTAGGCTGCATGCCGGTGAGTGAGACTGTTTCTATCGAGAAAGATATGGATGTATGGGCTTGCTTCGGGACTGAATACTTCCTTGAGCGCAGAGAAATCGGAATCTTCAATATCGGCTGTCCTGGAAAAGTCACGGTTGACGGCAAGGTCTATCCGATGGACAATAAGGACTGCCTATATATCACGAGAGGCTCGAAGGAGGTTCTTTTTGAGAGCAACGATGCGAGTGCTCCTGCAAAATTCTACATGGTTTCCGCACCGGCGCACTGCTCCTATGAGACACGGCTGATTAAGATTACCGACGCCGCAAAGCGTCCACTCGGTTCAGCTGAAGCCTCCAACAAGCGTGTTATTTATCAGTTCATCCACCCGTCGGTTCTCCCTACATGCCAGCTTTCTATGGGCTTGACGGCACTTGAACCGGGAAGCGTCTGGAACACGATGCCTGCGCACACCCACGAGCGCAGGATGGAGGTCTACACCTACTTCGACATCCCAAAGGGCAATGTTGTCTTCCACATGATGGGCGAGCCAACCGAAACCCGCCACATCGTCATGCAGAACGAAGAAGCGGTCATCAATCCGTCCTGGTCGATCCATGCAGGAGCAGGCACCAGTAACTACACCTTCATCTGGGCAATGGGCGGCGAGAATCAGGCTTTCGACGATATGGATAATATCGCTATCACCGACTTAAGATAGGAGAGAAGCATGGAGGATATTCTGAAAAGCTTTTCCCTTGAGGGAAAGGTTGCGCTTGTAACCGGCGCTACATATGGAATCGGCTTTGAGATAGCGCTGGCATATTCAAGAGCAGGCGCCAGAGTCGCTGTGAACGGTCACAATGAAGAGCGCCTGGCGCATGCCCGGGAAGAATACCTGAGACTCGGAGCCGACGTCAGGACCTACCTCTGCGACGTGACAGATGAGAATCAGGTTGCCGGAATGGTTGCAAAAATCGGGGAAGACCTCGGAACGGTTGACATCTTAGTCAACAATGCGGGAATGATAAAGAGAATTCCGATGTGCGAGATGTCTGCTTCCGAATTCCGTGAAGTCATAGATGTCGACCTGACTGCGCCGTTTATCATGTCGAAGGCTGTGCTCCCAGGGATGATAGAAAAGGGTCACGGAAAGATAATCAACATCTGCTCGATGATGAGCGAGCTCGGGCGGGAGACAGTTTCCGCCTACGCCGCCGCAAAGGGCGGGCTTAAGATGCTGACGAAGAATATCGCCTCCGAATTTGGCGGGAAGAATATCCAGTGTAACGGCATCGGTCCCGGCTATATCGCCACTCAACAGACGGCGCCGCTCCGGGAGCCGCAGCCTGACGGCTCGAAGCACCCGTTCGACCAGTTCATCTGCTCAAGAACCCCCGCAAACCGCTGGGGCGAAACCAAAGACCTGACCGGACCCGCAATCTTCCTCGCCTCCGACGCCTCCAACTTCGTAAACGGACAGATTCTCTATGTTGATGGAGGGATTTTAGGATATATCGGGAGGCAGCCATAAAGGAAATATATCAACAATGTAGATTAAACACGATTTTTTGTCGGAAATCACTTGACATAGTCGACAAAACATGGTAGTATGTTTACATAGTGTGACAAATTCGTGAAAGTTTGCTCGCATAGATTGTGTGGAGGGTTTGTTTTGGTGATGCGCTTTTCACTTTCGGCACCGTGTTGAGCCAAGATAAGCGATAATTTAATGGAATATAAAGAGTTAAGCAAGCTGAACAATCATGAATTGCAAGTGTATCGACTGCTTGGCGTTAACAGATTTCAGAGGCTGGTACTGACCATCGAGAGAATAAAGCACCACAGGGTGGGTGGTCACAACGAGAACTATCACCCGGACGGGATGAGTATTTTCTCGCTCGAAAGGTTCCGAAGCTTTCTGGTTTACAACGCCTTCTTGCATTCTGTCAGCTTGCTTTTTGCTATATCAGGTCTGATTTTGTCCGCATTTCTGGGGCATTACAGAGTGGCTCTATGCGTCTTTTCTGTTCTGCTGCTCGTCGCCAACCTCTACTGCATCATGCTTCAGAGAACGAACTTCCTGAGGCTGAGAAAGCGCTTCAACCGGTGCTATAAAAGAGTCCTCAGTAATCAGGACGTTTTGGATAAAGAAGCGATGAGGAAGCTCTATCTATCAAATCCGGAGAAGCTGAGGCAGGATTTTGAAGTCATTGAGAGAATAAAGAGAGCCCTTGACAGCGAGAGCGACTGTTTTCTGACTGACGCTGACACCGAAAGCCTCCGGCGAATTTCAGGCTTCGTCAGCATCAAGCCAGCGGCTGCCGGACACAGAAAAGAGGCTTCCACGGAGATTCTTGATCAGTGCGCCGCCGCACGTCCATACACCGTTCTGCAGAAGAGGGCGGATTCGGTTCAGAGGCTTCTCAGAATTCCCGGGCGAACGGCTCTTGACCATCCTGCAATCATAACGGAAAACCGGGAGTGCGAAGAGTTTTATAGAAGAATTATTCCGTCTGACAGCCCGGACTGCTTATTAACAATCCGGTTCACGCTGGCTGAAGCATATTCCAAGCTACTTGAAGAGATAGAATGATGAACGAAGAGAGAATGTCGGTTTTTGAGGAAAAGAAGCTTATCACCGGTCTTATGCAGAAGGAGACTCCCGGCTGCGGCTTCGATGTTGTTCTGGGATTTGAATCGGGCTTGAACGAAAGAATTCTCCGGCTCAGGCTTTCCGGCGACAGGAAACTCGAGGTCAATCTTAACCTCGGGCATATCGGAAAATCGTTGCCCAGGGTACGCTCACTAAAAATCAAGGCTTACTACTGTGCACTTTTCGCATCCGAATACATAAGGATTCTTGGAAGAGCGAAGAGAGAAGAGCCGGGGAGCTATTTCGAAGGGCTTTCGTTTCTTGATTCGGTTGTGATGCACCGTTCAGAAAAGCTTATAAGCGTCTGGTCTCCGACATATCTCTGGGACAGAAGACTGGGGAAAGCACACGTCTTAAGACCTCTTGAAGTGAGTGCTGCGATCAATGCCCTCAATAAGATAAGGATTTTTCTTTCGAATGAACTCACAGAGGATGACAGGTTGGCTGTGGAAGCTATCTGCGAGCGGTTTATTTCCTATTCCGGTTTGCCGGAGGTTTCGTATATCCATAGCAGAGTTCCCGACTATTCCGCTATTGATGCCCTCTGGAGGGTGTTGAAGCTTGCTGAAAAAGAGCCAGGAATCGGGGAGGAGTTCCCAATTCTTTCAATGCTGCCGCTCGATGAGAGGACTACTGACGGCTTCTTCAAGCGCTCATTGCAGACGGAAAACGAATTCATAAACGGAATTGCGCTTCGCCTGGTTGCGTTTCTTCGGGTTTCCCCTGAAACGGAGCTTTCGGAGGAGGAGAGGGAAAGGCTTGCCGGTGCTTTCAAAAAATTTATGGATTTCAGCCTTTCATTCTGTCGGGAAAATCATGCTTCCGTGCGACCTATAGAAAGGGACAATCTGATTGCGATAAAAACCGCCTGCAGGGCGATAAACCGGTATCTCGGTGAAAACGGAACGGAATTTTTCAGCGGAAATATACATACTGTAATATAGCATTTTGACGACAAAGGGAAGTGAAAACAATGAGCAGTGGAGCAGAATCGGGAGGAGTGATTGCTGCGGCGGTATTGCTGCCGGTTGGAGCAGCAGTCGGTGCAGCGCTCGGAGCGGGATGGCTCGCCTGGAAAGCGGGCTCGCTACTGGTGGAAGCAAACAGAGCGGTAGACGAGGAGATAAGAGAAAAGAAGCGTCAGCTTGCGGAGGCTATGGAGCACCGCAAGCGTTCAGCATTGGCGGCTCACAGCCAGCTTGTCGCAATGTGCACACAGCTTATTTCGGAGCTGGATGGAACCAGGGTTTCTTCAGATGCTGCCGACATTGAAGAGCAGGAAAAGCTCAAGGCGGAGCTGCGGGCACTCTGCGAAAAAGAGGTTCCCGACGATGTAAATAAAATTGAAGACATGAATTCCTTTGACCTGATGAGGCTTGACCGGCTAATTTCGAAAAAGAAGCACCTTCTGGAGCTTCAGTTCGAGGGCGGAGGAAGCGAGTATCACGGTTTGTCGCTTGCTGACCTCATGAACGACATAAGGATTGCGATAGCCGCCATGAAGATTCAGGCGACAAAGGGAAGCGACATCAGAGCGGCTGACCCTGTGGCTCTTGAAAGGGCAAAGCTTAATGAAAAGCTTTCTCGGGTCACAGCCCGTGTCGCATCGGCACTCGGGCATATCTACGAGCTCTCGAAATCTCACTACGGCTTGCCGAAGTCGGCTAAGACCTGGTTTGACAGCTGCTTCAACGGAATCGACAGTCTCATCGGGCTTATGTATCTCCCGACAACCGGAAACAGCGAGATAAAAAAAGGCATCAGTCGGGTTGAGGAGACCATGGAGCAGTATGACACCCTGATTTCGGACATCGACTACTTTGCAGCTATCTACCGGGTTTATGCCGACGCCTGCGAGGCTCTTGCGGAAAAGGCGGAGAGTATAGACTCGTTCAAGAGCGCACGTGATGTCGAAAACAGTCTTCACGAGCTCGAAAGAAGATATGAGAGAGCGAAGGAGTGCCGGGAAATCAGGGAGAAGCTCGGCTCAACTGCCTACATCTGCTATGCATGGGATCAGGAGCTCCAGGCTCTCGGATATAAGGTACATAAAAGAAGCGAAATCGCCGAAATGGCGAAATATAAGCCACAGCACGCCCACCTTGGCGAGAGCAAACTTCCGTTCTATGACTGGGATGAGGACGACCTCACTCAGCTCTATTCGATGACCGATGAGTGCTCATTGCAGGTCATCGTTCACGATGACGGCTCGGTTTCGATGCAGACAATCTCTGATGGCGATGAGGATGGAACCAAGATGATCCAGGAGCACCACTGCTCGCTTCTGAAGCTTCTTCACGAGAATCTCAGAAAGAACTGGTTCATCATGTATGACTATGAGGAAACGGCTTCGCCGGAGGAGATAACCACCAAAGCCGAGTGGTTCGGCACAGAGGAAAAGGCGTCTACTGTCGAGGAAAGAGAGAAGATTGCTGTGAGGGGCTCACGTACGAGAAGAAGACAAAGAACCAGGGAGCAGGCTCAGACTAAGAAGCAGACTCTGTAAAGGAGAACCGAAATGAATAAGATTCCACTTAAAATATGCCCGGAATGCGGACGCTATAACGATTTCACTGTTTCTGAATGCGAATGCGGCAGAAGCCTTGACAGCGTGAGAGCAAGACCGATGGACATAAGTCTTGTTCTGGATGACAAAAGAGGAGTAATAGGCACATTCGGGGAGGTATATGAGCAGAAATGCCCTGTCTGCTCGATGATAACCTATCTTGTGAACCCGGAGGATAAGGCGACAAAATGCTTCAACTGCTCAAGAGGAAGAATCTCCAGGGTAAATCCTGTTCTTTATGTCGAAGAGGCTGAGGAAGAGAAATCAGGAGCCACTGAAGCCCTGCCTGATGAGCCGCTGTCAGAGGAGGAAGCCGACAGCTACTCTGAGCATATCCGTGACACGCTCGACAGCCTTATTGAAAAGAGCGGCGGCGACGTAGCAGAGCCTGACTATGACGATGATGACGATGACGACGAGGAGGCAAACCCCTGGGCAAGCCTTCTTGGCGGAGCGGCGGCTGAAGCGCCAAAGCCGAAGCGTCAGGAAGCAAAAGCCAAAGATTCAGGGAAAATCTCATTCATGGCTACAAGAGGAATGCTTTCGTTTTCTGTATCCCAGAGCCAGGGCGAATACATGCTCGGGCGTTCTGCCAATCAGAGCGAGTTCCTTTCGAAGGACAACCGTGTCAGCAACAGGCACTGCGTTATCTTCTTCCGTAACGGCAGCTGGTTCGTGAGGGACAACCGCTCGGCAAACGGCACAGCGGTCAATTCCTGTGACATAGGCGACGGCGGCGAATGCAGACTCCGGGATGGCGACGAGCTGAAGCTCGGGCACAACTCCGATTCTCCTGTGTTCCGGATTTCAATAAAATAGATGCTTATAGCGAGGATTTTGTCTCCCGTCCATTCTTTGGGACCGGGAGAGAGGGTTTGCATTTGGACTCAAGGGTGCCATAAAGCCTGCCAAGGCTGTGTTTCCCCGGAGCTGCAGCCGTTTTCAGGGAACGAGATAAGCGAGAGCAAGCTGGCAAAGATAATCTCTCAGGTTGCAGAAAAGAACAGCTGCACCGGAATAACAATCTCAGGAGGAGATCCCTTCGAGCAGCCGGAAGCACTCAGAAGGCTTCTTGAACCGCTCAGTGAAGGCTTCAGAGATATTCTGGTTTACACCGGCTATACTCTCGAGGAGATAAAAAGCGGCTCCCTGGGGGAGAGTGCCCGGGAGTGCCTTGAATATATCGGCGTTCTGATCGACGGAAGATATGTTGATGAGCTCAATTCTCCCGATTGCGTTTTAAGGGGTTCAGAAAACCAGAAGATATACTTTTTAAATAAGAGCCTTGAGCCCGTATGCAGAGAATACATGAAGCAGGGAAGAATCCTTGAAAGCTTTTCCCACGGTGACACAACCATCATAACAGGTATATTCAACAAGGAGGTTTGAAATGAAAGAAAACTCAGTTCCGAAATGGCAGCGGGAGCTCAGGTCGTTTCTTGGAATCAAAAGCGGCATTATCCTTGAGGGAAATGTCTATGACGAGTTCCCGATGTTCATGTATGACAGCGGCAGCGACGAAGTGGAGTTCGACGGCGTCGACGACATGAACCAGACGATCTTAAGCCTTGTTGACACCGAGCACACAGAGGTATTCTTCTTCGATCCCGTCGACGGCTTCTACTGCTACGGTGACGACCCGAATGACACCGAATATCAGAAAAAGGCTCTCAAGTCGCTTCTTGAGGGCTACGACACCGACAACACGGTCAAGAGCCACGGAAGCAATGTCTGCTTCATGCCCTGCGGCAAGGAGCATTCGCACGACTCGGACAGCGGCAGGCAATATATAGTCGCAAGCGAAATCATCCGAAAGGAAATGCTTGAAAGGGATCCGAATTCGGACGGAAAAAGCGGCGACAAGAAAGAAAACGTCGTTTTCGTTCTCAATTTCGCCTCCCGGCTCGACGCCTGCAATCTTCAGGAAGCCGATTCGAATGCGATGTTTCTTAATCTGATGATGGCGACAACACTCGTTCAGAAAGCGCAGCAGACCTGCAACTCGCTTATCCTGGTGGTGGACAAGTATAACGACATCCCGGCGTGGGTGTATTTAAACAATCCGAATATAAGAACCATTTCAGTATGTGTTCCGGACAGAAGCACAAGGCGGCTCTATCTCGAAAACCTCTCTAGCGACCTTGCGCCATACCAGATTTTGAGCCGTGAGGACTATGAGCCGGGAAAGAAGTTTGTCGCTGAAACTGAGGGTCTTAAGCTCAGGGAGCTCAGGCAGATAATGCAGCTTGCATATAAGAAGAGCATCAGCCCTGAAAGCATAAGCCTTGCATTCCGGCTTTACAAATACGGAGTTATAGACAATCCGTGGGAGAGCCTTGAAAACGACATCCTTGTCGACATCGAGCAGAAGCTTGAGGAGCGTGTCAAGGGTCAGGATGAGGCGATAAAGAAGGTCAAAACCGTTGTCACGAGAGCGGTCAAGGGGCTTTCGGGACTGCAGCATTCGGGAGCTTCGCATAAACCGAAGGGAATATTCTTCTTCGCAGGTCCCACCGGTGTCGGAAAGACTGAGACTGCAAAAGCTCTTGCCGAGGCTATCTTCGGCGATGAGAATGCCTGCATCCGCTTCGACATGAGCGAATACCGTGCCGAGCACAGCGACCAGAAGCTTTTCGGTGCACCTCCGGGATATGTCGGCTATGAGGGCGGCGGACAGCTGACAAACTCGGTCAAGAACCGCCCGTTCAGCATCCTTCTGTTCGACGAAATCGAAAAGGCGAGTCCGACAATTCTTGACAAGTTTTTGCAGATTCTTGAGGACGGACGGATGACCGACAACCAGGGCAACACCGTCTACTTCGGCGAGACGATAATCATATTCACAAGTAATATCGGTCTTACGAAAGAGGAGGAGGTAACCTCCGAGAACTACTTCAAGCGTGAACGCCGCCGTGTCCCGACGATAACCATCGAGGACCCGATGGTTGAGGATACTCCCGAGTTCAGAGAGAAGGTCACCGAAACTCTTACTGAAGGAGTCAAGGCATACTTCACCGACAACGGCAGACCGGAACTTCTGAACCGACTTGGAGAGAACAACATCGTAGTCTTCCAGTTCATAAACAAGCACGATGCGGAAACCATCTGCGACTATAAGCTCAAAAAGATATGTCAGGCTATCAAGGAAGACAAGAATATCGACATAATTGTCGACGGAGTCGTCGACATGCTCCACGAAAAGGCAGTGATGAAGAGAGCCGATGGCGGACGAGGAGTCGGGAACATGCTTGAAGAGGAGTTCCAGAATCCTCTTGGAGAATATCTCGCAACCCTTCCCGAGATTCCGGCAGTTCTTAAGTGCCACGCAAACAATACAGAAAATAAAATAGAATTTGAGGTGATGCTTGGTGAAGCTTGAATATGCAGCAAGGGTTGATATAGGAATAAAGGAAACGAACGATGACCGTGTCCTGGTCGGAGGAAACATCCTTGATATGACCTCCTGCGAGGGAGAGACTTCGCTTCCCGCATTGGCAGTTGTCTGCGACGGCTGCGGAGGCTATGCCGGAGGAGGAATCGCCGCCTATACGGTTCTGGAGTTTCTTTCCTACGAGGAGCCGGGAAGCCTTGGAGACGCAGATTATCTTTCGGAGGTTCTTGAAAACTGCAACCGTGCGGTATTTGAGAAGAAAGAGGAGATGCCGTCATACAAGGAAATGTGCACGACTGTTGCCGGCTGCGTCTTTCTTGAAAACTCGATAGTCATATTCCATTCGGGAGACTCGAGGGTCTACCGGTGTGACAGATGGGGTCTGGCTAAAATGACAGTTGATCACACAGTTGTCAGGGAGATGGTCGACATGGGGCAGCTCACCGAAGAGGAAGCTGCAGACAATCCCCACAGAAACATCATCACCCGGTGCATGGGTGCTGACTGCCTGCCGCCGGAGATATATGTGGTCAATTCGCCTATGGCTGTCGGCGAGAAGTATCTTCTCTGCTCGGATGGTCTTTGGGACAGCGTGGGCGCTGCGAGAATCAAGGAGATTCTCAAAAGCGACATGTCTCTTGAGGAGATGGCGGACAAGCTTGTCGACGACGCACTGACATTAGGCAGCGAGGACAACATAAGCGTCTGCATCTGTGCCGCACGTGAGGATGATGCTCCGGAAAGCGAAGCCGCAGATACAGAAACCGATACAGAACAAGAAAATTCAGAAGATGGAGATGAGACGCAAGATGGATTCAACTACTGAACGCAACGCTACTCAGATTGACGAGGGCTGGAGAGCGAAGATGAACTCTTCCGAGTCACGTCAGGCAACCCAGGTCGACGAAGGCTGGAGAGCCAAGATGAACGGAAGCGGCAGCAAAGCGAACAGCCAGGCTGACAGCAAAGCCACTCAGATTGATGAGGGCTGGAGAGCAAAGGGCGCATATTCCGGGCGCAAGGCAACCGTTGTCGACGAGGGCTGGCGCAAAAAGGTCGCAAATATGCTCGATCCGGAGAATTCCGACAACAAGGACACTCCGAACTATTTCAGAGAGCTTGAGGATTTCCAGGAGGCGGTGTCGAAGCTTGAAAAGCTCACATCCTCCACTGGAGAGGTCTACCCTGTGAAAAAGGTTCTGTCCACAGCAGGAGGAGAGTCGGTTATCCTCCTCTGCTCAGACCCTGACGGCAACGACGTTGTCGCAAAGGTCTACTATGAGCCGGTGAACAGTAAGGATTCATCCGTTTCCTCCCGCCCGAAGGTTCTTGAATATATGGGCACAGAGGATGGACAGAAGTATACCCTTGCCATAATTGAGGTCGGCACAGTGGAGTTCGGCGACAGTAAATACTACTTCGAAACCACACCCTACATCCCCGATGGCGACATTTCCGACGACGGCGCATTCTCCTTCGACGAGGTATGCGAAATCACCCGCCAGCTGAACGAAGCTGTTCACAGTATACATAAATTCGGAATTGTCCATACCGACATCAAGCCACAGAATATATTCCGGGTTGGAAACCGGTTTATTCTCGGCGATTTCGGCACGGCAAAGGTTGTTGAAACAGGGAAAACGAGAGCAACAAGGAAGATAGTTGCAACCGACGGCTTCGCAGCGCCGGAGCTGAGACTTGGATTATCGGACGATCCCATATTCATTTACAATGCCAAGACCGACTACTATGCTCTGGGCATAACCATTGCCTGCCTCTTCGAGGGTCACTTCATCTATGATAAAATGGATGCCAAGATGGTTCTTGACTCCGTCTACAAGAGCAAGCCGCCGCTTTCAAGGGTAGATCCGAGAAGATACCAGCTCGAAAACCTGATTCGTGGACTCTGCAAGTTCGACGCTCAGAACCGTTTTGAGTATGACGACGTAAAGCGCTGGCTTTCGGATCACGACTATGCGGGCGGCGTCTCTGATGAGGCGTGGACCAAGTCTTTCAGAGCATATAACAGCGAGTTCCGTGATGAAAAGAGCCTGTTTATGGCTATCACCAAGGATGAAGCGAGCTGGGAGGAGGGCAAGGAGCTCCTCTATGGCAAGTATCTTGAGGAGTTCTTCCGCTCGTTCAGAACCGACCTTTCGAGAGCCGCAAAGAATGTCGATGAGCAGTATCGTAATTCCGACAGCGACAAGGGTCTGAGTATCTTCCTGAAAACCCTCTTTGCTCCGGGACATATCGTCTGGAAGGGTCAGAACTATATGGGACTCGGAGAGCTCGGCGAGAAGATGCTTTCTTCTGCAAATCCCGCTTCCTATGGTGAGCTTTTGAAGGAGCATGTAGTCTCCCACTGGCTTGCGAACACCGAGGGAATAACCGTCGACGAGAAGACGAAACAGCTTGTCGACGACATTGAAGCTGTTTCCATAAGCGAGCCGGAAATAGCCTGCTATTGGTTCGGAAATTCCTTCGCACAGGAAAGAAAGCTTTCTATCTGCGGGAAGACCGTTTCGGATATTCCGGGGCTTATAAATGCAATGTTTTCAAGCCCGCTCGATTTCTACCAGGGCGACGCTCTCAGAAAGATGCTTGACCGCAAAGCCGGAGCCGATTTCTATGGCTTCCTCTACGGATTGGGCTATAAAGACGCCGTGAACAGCACCTGGGGACATCTGAGCCGCACCGACATGTTCAACAAGGCAAGCCTTCTTATGTCGATGATGGACAATATCGCAGTGAAAGCCGGAGCTGACCCAACAATTATAAGAAGCTTCTTCCTGAAATATGGTCCCGTCGGCATGGCTACATACACAAAGCAGCTTGTTGAAAAGAGAAATGAAGTCTATTCTCCTCTTGACGCCGACGGAAAGCAGGCTATAACAGCCATCATAAACTTCCAGGGACCGGCTTCAGGAACGGTTGAAGAGCTTTTCAGAGCCTACACGCCGCTTGTTGACAGCGTCGACAAGCTGAGAAGACTCCTTACTGACAACCCGTTCTGCATCGTCACCGGCGTATATGAAACGAGAGGCGTAATCTGCCGCAACCTTGTCGGATGCTTCGGCTTCAAGGTCTATGACCGGCTTGCTCCGCTTGGCTTCTGCGCACTTATCGACAACGCAAAGGGAGGTACAAACTGATGGCATTAAGTGAAAAAATCACCCTGCAGAATTACGAAGGCGCCGCTGAAAAACGCTTCAGCGAATGCGAAAAGAGCCTCAACGAGCTTGAGAGCAGCTTCAACTCCCGCCTGGGAGGAAAGACCACCGGAAGCATCATCGGCTCAATGGTTATAACCGTTATCTGGGCGGCTCTGCTGATTGGAGTTCTCATTATGCTGGAGGACTACTTGGGACCGATGTGGAGATTCGGCTGCGGACTCCTGGTTGTTCTGATGGCGATTGCCATGCTCATTGATCAGGTCACCGACATTTCATACTATGGGAAAATATCCTCCTATATCGGAAATGTCAAGCTTTTAAGGAACCGTGTCAGCATGGGAAGGATTTCTATCAGGGCGAATAAGGATAAATATCTCAAGTCGGCAAGCCAAGGCTGGCACTGCCCTATAGATCCCGGAATCAGCATCTATGACGAGGCAAATTCCATCGAAAAGTCTGTCGGCGGCATGTCCTACTTCAAGGGCGGCTTCGTAAACGGGCTGAAGAACTTCTGCTATTTTGCGCTCGTTTTCGTCGCAACGCTTGTCGGTGCATGGGCTTTGTACGAGCCGCTGTGCGTTCTCGCCATGGATCTTTTCGAAACCGATATTGACAGCGGCGTCACACTCACAATATGGACGATAGTTCTGGTTGTCGCCGAAATCCTTGCAATAATTCTCACAAGGCTCTGCTGGAGCAAAACCGACTGCCAGGTAACAACCGGCACCATCTGGGCAGTATTGCTTGGTCCTTTGATGTTCGTAGCGGTTGTTGCTGCTGCAGCTCTGGTTGCTGCGCTGGTCTATGCGGTTATTATGATCGTTATTGTAGTGGTTGGAATTGTAATAGCGGGAGCTGTCTTATTCTCCATGAGTGAGGGCGGATGACATGAAGCAAAAGCTCAGAAAAGCCTTTGAAATACTGTTCTTTGTCGCAATAGTCGCCATCTCGATCACGATATTTGTGATGCGTGACAGAATCGGGCAGGTGAGCGACGTCGGCTATCTGGGTCTGTTCCTTCTCTGCTTTCTTGCAAATTCGACTGTTCTTCTCCCTGCGCCGAGCCTGATGATTGCTGCAAGCTGTGCTCTCATAATGAATCCCATTCTGGTTTCACTCTTTGCAGCACTCGGCTCGACTCTCGGAGAATTCGTCGGTTATGCATTCGGCAGGATAACGAAGGATCTCTCCCCGAAATTCCAGAGGTTTTTGGGAAAGCTGACCGAGAAAGTTCACTCGGACACGCTTCTTGTCTTCATTCTTGCCGTTCTGCCGCTGCCGCTTTTCGACGTTGTCGGAATCTATTCCGGCGGCACGAAGATGAATCTTGGAAAGTTCTTTCTGGCGTGCTTTATCGGAAAGTTCATAAAGCTTCTTATATATACGAGGATATATGACGTTGTGGAATGGGCGTATTCGTTCTATAGTGGGGTATTTTCATGAGTGCAAAACACGATATATCAGCAGGTCTTAACGAAATATGGTCAAGGCTTCATTCAAGATGGTCAGGTCCGCCGACCGATGCATTCTATGAGCAGTACATCAGGCGGATGACCGAAATGATCGAAGGCTTCGAGGATTCCTGCGACGCCCTGGGAACAGGTGCGGCGGAGCTTTCAAAAAAGCTCGAGCTTATTGAGCACGACATCGAATAGGGGAGGCGATCAAGATGAAACAGGTACAGGAAATTCTTGCCGAGGCGGCTTCCTTCCGTGCAAGAAGGAGCAATCTTGCACAGAATCTCAGAAATGTCGACGAAAAGAAGCGCAAGGCTGAAGACAAATTAAACAGCGAGCATGCTGCAAGAATAAGAAGCTATGAGAGTGAGAAAGACTCAGCTCTTAATGCCATCGACAGCCGAACAACTAAGCAGCTTTCAGGCTATGCGCAGATGAAGAGCAGCTATCAGAAATATGCCGACCCGGTAAGGCACTGGTGCCCTCAGTCGAGGCTTTCGGGATACAACCCGCAGCCGTCGCTGGCGAACGAAGCGGAGCTCAGCCGCCTTATGAATATAGCGCTTGATGAGGGCTTTGTAGCCTGGATTAAAAGAACCTTCCGTCTCGGAGGGTATATGTCCCGTGAGGAAGCAGCTTATAATATCTGCCGGAGCGTTGAGGACGGCTGCGCATACCTCAATCAGGAGATAAGCGGGATTCAGTCGAAGGCTAATGAAGAAAAGAGTGCCAAGATTACCGAAGCAAGAAGAAAAACCGCTGAGGAAAACGAAAGGTACATGAAGGCAAGAGAAGACCTTGACAGAAGATTTGAGGGAGAAAAGAAGCAGGCTTCCGAGACTCTTTCAAGATTTGATTCCTCCTCGGAGCTCAAGAGCCTTCGTGAAAAGGTTGAAAGAATGAAGGCTGAGGGAGATAACTCCTGCGGCAAGTGGGGAGAATATTCGGCACCGACAGAGATGCCCGAGAAGGTCATGCTCTTGAATGCCGGAGTTTCACTTCCGAATGAATATGGTGCTGAGGAGAAAAAGGAGCTTCCGGCGTGGATAAGTCTCTATGAAAGTAATATTATAGTCCTGACCTCGAGCACGAGCTCCGCCGCCTCTACCGATTCGAAGGCAAACCAGTTTGTCAGAAAGTTCCTCGCCCGGATGCTCAAAACGGTTCCTCCCGAAAACTTAAGCTATTCTGTTTTTGATTCACTTCACCAGGGAACCAGCCTTGAAAGGCTCATAGACGTCATCAACATCGGTACAACCGACATAAACTTCGAGCTTTTCACAAGCAATGAGAACACCGAGAAGCAGGTTTCCTGCGCAGAGAGAAGAAAATACCTCTGCTCAAGACCGGCGGAGATAATCCAGTTCACAGCCGGAAAGAGCAAATCGCTCTTCGACTACGTGAGGGAATGCGGCAACTTTGAGTTCCCGTTCACATGGTATATTGACTTCAACTTCCCCGACACGCCTGACAACAAGCTTGTGGAGGACATGAAAAAGCTCTTTGTAAACGCTCCCGCTGCAGGCTATTCGTTCATGCTCGTAACATCTCCGAGCGGATATGGCGCCATAAAGGAGCTTGCGGAGAAATACACCCAGATTCCGCTCATACATGTCGACCTCGACAGAAATATCTGCGAAAAGGGAAACATGAGGCTTGATATTCACGATTACGGCAACCCGTCAGAGGATCAGATATACAATTTCATGACCGCTCTGAAAAAGTATTATGAGGACGGAGACACGGTCAACAACAAGCTCTTTGACGTCTTCAATTCAAAGGGAATCGACCAGAGGGACGCTTCAAAGAAGCTTTCCATTCCGATGGCGCTCGATTCAAGAGGAAACCTTGTCGACCTGGAGCTCGGAGGAACGGGAAGCGTTCACGGCTTCATCTCCGGCGGCACAAACAGCGGTAAATCCACACTTTTACATACGATTATTCTGAGCGCATGTCTTCACTACAGTCCGGATGACCTTGAGATATGGCTTGTCGACTACAAACAGACTGAGTTCTTCCTCTATAAGAAATTCACTCCCCCTCATATCAAGCTGATAGGCGTGAGCAAGACTCCCGACTTCACATTCAGTCTTCTTGACAAGATTTATGAGGAGGCGAACCGCCGAACCGAGCTTCTGAACCGATTTGAGTCGCAGAACCTTGCGGAATATCGCAGGCACAAGGGCGAGCCGGGATATGTGAATCTCCCGAGACTGTTCATTGTCATCGACGAGTTCCACGAGATGAGCCAATTCGTTTCGACTGAAATGAAGTATAAGGACATGCTCGAGAACATCCTGCGTGAATACCGTGCGCAGGGAATCACATGCCTTTTGGCTGACCAGGTATTCAGTACAGGCTTGAGCGGTCTTTCGCTTGCTTCGAAGGCACAGATCGGTCTTCGAATCGCCATGAGAAACGAGGCTTCACCTCAGGAGCTCAAGAACACGCTTGAGGCTGACAGAGGAATGTATTCTGACAGCATGGAGCAGACTATTGCTCTCATGAAGCAGGGCGACTTTATCATGAAGGTGCCGGTCCGCAACCGCCAGGGAGACGTGACCGGAATCAGGCTTGAAAAGTTCCGTGGACTTCTTTCGAAGAGCGACGACATTTCGCTTGTCGGAAGAGCCCTCATGTCGAAATACAAGGGTCAGTATTCGGGAAATCTTCTCTATGTCAATACTAAGGAGCAGGTTTCCTGGGATGACAGCGAGCCTATGGCTCTTGACAAGCTTGAGCCGCTCAGATACCAGCATATGAGGCTTTATCTCGGGCGCTCGGCAACACTCCGACCATGCTTTGGCGTCGACCTTGGAAGGCAGCCGGACGAAAATCTCTCCATCGTCGGCGGCACCGCATACCAGCGCTGGGAGCTTCTCACGTCGGTAATGCGAAGCTGCAAATACCGTGGGTATAAGCTTCTTGTCTTCATGTATGAATTCTCCGACATCGCAACCGATTCGGGCGACGAGGTGAGAAGACTATGTCAGGAAATTCCAGGAGCGGAGCTGATGGTTTCTATAGAAGAATGGTGCTCGAAGCTGAGCGAGATTGATAAAAACATCAAGGACAAGAAGATAATGGAGGATACAATCTGTATCTTTGTCGGGCTTGAAATCGCTGTTACTGAATTCAGCCGGCTTCCCGACCAGAACGGGAGCGGCGGAGGCTCGAACCTCTTCAGGGAATCCTTCTTCCGCTACGGCACACCGGTTCCCGGAAGCGAGCAGACAGCTCCGCAGGCATCTACTGATCCCACAGAGTTTGACGCCACTCCGATTATTGACAACCTGTTTTCAGTCGGTGCAAGAAACGGCATCCGCTGCGTTGTTGAGGCGAGCGGCTACCGCAACTTCTCGAAGACTCTCAAGATAAAGAACATGTGCAGGCACAAGATTGCCTTCAGCATGAGTGCTGACGACTGCATGAACTACCTTGGAAACAGCAATTTCCAGAAGAATATCGGCGAGAATGCGGTTTACAACGACGGCAGCAAGGAAGTCAAAAAGCTTCTGCCCTACAAGCTTAACGGCTGAGAGGAGATAATTTTATGAACGTAAACACCCAGCTAATGGAGCAATACGCAAGCTTTCTTGAGGAGAATTCGAGAAAGATTATTGAGCTCTGCAACAGCCTTGAGGAGGCGCTGAACCTCGCCATGCAGTGCATGGATCAGGAAAGCGGCGCCCAGGCTGCAAGAAGAATGGCTCAGAACCTTGAGAACATCAAAGCCAATGTCCCTCTTAACGACGACGCCTGCCAGAGACTGATCCTTTCGAAGAGCTATGTTGACAGCGCAACCAATGTATTCGGGAGGTAAGTGAAATGGAGTTTATAGTAAATGAAGCCGGCTGCAGACAGCTCAGCAGCGACATGGTCGCAAACCTCAACGAAATCCAGAAGCTCATAAGCGAGATAGACTCGAACGACAGCGTCCTCAGAGCGGCTCTCGGCGAGGATTACGAAGCGATTGCAAGAACTGTGAGGGCGATGAACAGCGAGTTCAACAGCGCCTATCACGAGGTCAGAACCATCATAAGCGACATGAATGAATATATGTCACGTGTCGGTCAGGCAAGAGTTTCACTGGGATAACGGCTTATGGAATTAAGATACGAAAAGGCTGCGATAGTTGAGTATATTGAGCAGCTGTCGACCGTCAGCGAGCAGATGACCCGCCAGATGGACGAAAGTCTGAATCTCTATAACACCTGCAGGCAGCAGTACACGAGAATCTCTTCAAAGCTTGACGAAGTGGCGTACCGGGCTTACAGCAAGCTTGAGGATGCCGAAAGCCTTCGCCGTAGCGCAGAGGCTGAATACATGTCGGCACAGCAGATGGCAAACAGCTCGGACGATGAAGACACCGTCAGCGCCGCCAGGCAGAGGATGCTCAAGGCGCAGCAATCGATGGCGATAGCCGATGCGGAATATTCAGAAGCATCCGCCGCCTACGAAAAGGCAAATGAGGACAAAAGAAACCTTTCTCAGCTTTGGGAAGAGCAGTCTGCCACCCTCGATTCCCTTGCCAACGGCATCCAGGACGGCTTCACCACCTATTCACGTGTGGTCTCAAGCAGCAACGACGACCTCGAAGAGTACATGAGCTTCATGGACAAGAGCCAGGCAGCCCTCTACTCCGGCGCATCCAGTGCGGCGGCAGTGGGAGAGCATGGAGGAAGTGCAGGGAGTGTTGGAGCCGCCAGTGCAGAATCGGGGCTCAGCGGCAGTCAGAAAGCACAGATAGCAGTTGAAACCGGCTGGTCTGACACGATAGTGAACCACATTGACACGATGGATCAGGCGGAAGTCTACAAAAGCGCAAATCTCCACGAAGCTGAAGTAAACAGCAGAGCTTGTCTTGTGAAAGACATTGACTATGACTATGTTGATGAAAAATCCGGAAAGACGAACCGTGAGCTTATGGCTAAAGGCAGGTCTCCTTATGATTCGAAAACCGGAGAGAGGATTGAGCTTCATCACATGGGGCAGAAATTTGACGGTCCCTTTGTGGAGCTCACGGAGAATAGCGAGCATGGCGACGGAAAACATTCCATACTTCATCTGAAAAAAGAAAACAGTTGGAGAAGTGATGATTCCAAGGTAAGCCAGTATGCAAAACAGAAAAGCGAACACTGGAAAGCAAGAAGCGAGGTGTAATTCAGAGTGGATATAAAAGAGTTCGTCCACAATAAAGATGTGGATTTCACAAAAAATCTTATTGGGAAATCGGATATTCGGGCGGTTGAGAAGGAGCTGGGAGTGAAAATTGGCTCTCAGTTGGAAGAATATCTCCTTGAATATGGCTATCTGGGATTTGAATCGGTTGAGCTGTATGGAGTGAACTCCCGGCAAAAGCTGAAGTCGGACATGGTAACCCAGACGCTCTATCTTCATAAGTATTTCAGGAAGACAAAGCCTTATATTGCCATAGAAAGCTTTGGCGACGGCGATTACAGACTCGTCGACCCGGATGACAATGTCTATAGATATATCTCCGACGGCGATGACCTCACGTCAACCGGCAAAAAGCTGTTTGATTACATCTTGGAGAGGTTTGAGGAGGAGATGTGAAGATAGTAGCATGCTGAAGTCGGCTACGGTTGCCTTCGTTCAGTAAAAGTTTCCTCCGCTCACAAAAACCCATTGACAATTCCTCCTCTATGTGATAAACTTGTGACGGTTTTGAAAAAATAAAACCGGAAGGAAGAGTTATATGAAGCTTAGAAAGATTTTATCCCTGCTTCTGGCGGTTGTGATGATTTTTGAGGTTCTGCCTCTGGCATCACTTGCGGCAGAGCTGGAAGGAGAACTGTCTGTCGCTGGAATCAGCGAAGACGACGAGCTTTCCGAAGAGGAAATCCTCGCTCTTGAATCGGAGCCCGATTCGGAGCCGTATGTTCTGGAGGACTACTCCGCCGAAAACGGCATAGCCGTTGCGAGCGAAGAGGGCATCATGCTCACAGCCACCAGTTCGGACATCGTCAGATACTGTGTGCTCATTCTTGACACCTCGGGCAGCATGAGCGGAACGCCGCTTACGGTGCAGAAGCAGGCTGCAATCAAGTTCTGCGAATCGGTTCTTGAAGCCGAAGGCACGAACTATGTCGCAATCATCCGGCTCAACAGCTCGGCGACAACGGTGTGCAGCTTTACATCGAATCTCACAACGCTTAAAAACAGCATCAACAGCTTGACTGCGAGCGGAAACACCAACACCGGAGCCGCTCTGGCTCTTGCCGGAAATCTCCTCGCAGCGGTCAACAATGATTCTGCAATCAAAAACATCATTCTCTGTTCGGACGGACTTCCTGTCGGCGGCTCGTCATCTACGACTGGACCCTACACCAGCTCCGACTACAGCGGCTATAAGCTCGCAAACTATGCCTATAACACCGCCCAGACACTGAAGGAGAAGTACACCGTCTACACCCTCGGCTTCTTCCACAGCCTGTCGGGAAAGAACCTCACCTTCGGCGAGAAGCTGCTGAGCGACATCGCAACCGATGGCTGCTTCCACGAAGTCACAAGTGTAGATGATCTTGAATTCGAATTCGGCAACATCAGCGGCGAAATCACCTACACTCCCTTTACTGCTTCGGGAACCTTCTACTATCAGTCGGTTGTAACCGGTCAGAGGGAGAGCTACAGCTTCAGCTATACAGACGAGTGGTTCACAAACAGTCCATACACCACCTATCAGCATGCGCTGACCCAGATGTCTATAAGAGTCGCAATGGCGGCGTTTGCCCCTGACAACGACTCGACAAACGGCGTGAATGCCACTAACTTGATGCTCCAGATGGGATTTTCGGAGATTGTCTCCTCCTATCCCGAGCCTCAGTATGATACAATCGGCTACTCAATCGGCAGCAAGACAATAAGCTCCCCGAGCGGCGAAGAGAGCACTCTTCTTGTGGTTGCAGTAAGAGGCGGCGGCTATGGCGCAGAATGGGGAGGAAACTTCCGACTTCTCCCGAGCTACACTACATACTTCACCAGCAACGCTCCCCACGAGGGCTTCCAGTATGCTGCGAACCAGGTTCTTGCTGGAATCAAGGAATATGCCGAGACTCACACCATGCTCAGCAGTGTCAAGATCTGGATCTGCGGCTTCAGCAGAGCTGCTGCGACTTCGAACTTAGTCGGAGCTGAGCTTATCGACAGCGTTACCGGCAATTCGCTTGAAACCTATGTTGACGGTCTGACGGCAGACGGCGTCTACACCTTCTGCTTCGAATGCCCGCTGAACACTCTTGACAGCGACTCGAGCAACTCGAGATATTCGAGCATCATAAACATCGTCAACCCCGCCGACCTCGTCCCGAAGGTTGCCCCGAGCGACTTAGGCTACAAGAGATACGGCACAACCCTCTACACCCCCTCAAACGCAACAACCTCGAATTATGCGACTACCTACAAGCAGAGCATGATGACGAACTATATTTCGATTCTGACTGCCGCTTCCGCCGGAACTCCTATAAACGAGCTCATAAGCCAGAGCAGCAACCAGACTGCAGTCTTAGACGACATAGTCAGCGCTATTTCCGATTCGTTGAAAAATGGTCATTCGAGCAGCAACTGGAGAATCAATTATCTGCAGCTTCAGGATCAGCTTATAGCGTTCGCTGCTGAAGCTATGGGCGGAGCGGAAGGAGACACGTCTGTCGGCGGCATACTGCTTGCGCTCAATTCGGCATTCCCGTCGCTTATCGGCAGCGTTGTCAGCCTGTACTTCAATGGCGGAACTATCGACAGCGTCAGCTACGCCCACTATCCCGAGCTTTGCCTTGCATGGCTCGATTCGACTGTGAGCCAGAGCTACTTTGAATCCCAGTCTGGAAAGTCGACGGCTACCACCACGACTGCTGCAACAGCTTCCTCCTACAGAAAGATTTACATAAACTGCCCTGTTGATGTCGAAGCCTATGACGACAGCGGCAACCTGGTTGCTGAAATCATTTCCGACACTGTTCAGGAGATTGACGACGGCGTTGGAGCATATATCGATGCAGACGGTCAGAAGGTCCTGATTCTCCCAACCGACATGGAATACACAGTCAACCTGACAGCAACCGATGACGGCGAGGTGACCTACACCGCAACCGAATACAGCATCAGCAGCGGCGAGGTTGAAAAGGTAGTAAGCTACTACGAGGTTGAAGTCGCCGAAGGCGAAACCCTGGTCGGAACAGTCGAGAACCTTGAGAGCGTCAATGAAGCTGAGTATCCGCTCACTGTGAATAATGCGGAGATCACTCCGAGCATCAGCCTCACTGCATCGCAGGTTGAGAGCTACACTGTCGAGGTGACAACCTCCGACGGCGGAACGGTTTCAGGAGGAGGCACCTACACCGTCGGCGAATTCGCAATGGTAACCGCCACTGCCGACGAGGGCTACAGCTTCTCCGGCTGGTATCTTGACGGAGTTCTCGTTTCAACAGAAGCGGAATACAGATTCCTTGTCAGCGCCTCTGTTTCCGTGGCGGCTGTATTCAAGAAGGATTCAACACGCTCGGACATCCTGACAACCTGGCTCACAAACCCCGCCAACTATTCGGCGATAAGCGCACTTATTGCCAAAGCGGAAGCTATGAACCCGGACGACTACACCAACTTCTCCGATGTGACGGCGGCGATTGAAGCTGTCAACTGGAAGCTGAATGCATTGGCGCAGTCGATAGTCGACGGCTATGCAAGCGCTATCGAATCGGCGATTGCCTCTCTTATCCCGGTTGAATCGGCAACCGAGGAAGTCACGATAGAGGAGCCGGTTGAAGAAGGCTCCACCGAAACTGAATGTTGACCTCCTTTTATAGATTTGATCCCCGGCACCTATGTGTGGTGCCGGGAATTTTTATGGCGTGAAGATTCACCAGATATTCGCCCATTTCGCACAACAAAACCTCAAATTTCCCATCTCAACCTCTTGACAAAATCTGTTTTCAGATTTAATATAGTATAGTGCAGATTTGTACTCTGTTTTCCTGAAATGGGGCGCAGTCTGGGACAGATGTCGGTTTTCGACCAAAGCGAATGGAAGGAATGCCATTATGAGCAGCTCTGACAACAGTAACAGTATAAAACGGGACAAGGCTATTTTCACCATAGCTTCTCCCGTGTTGCACCTGATTGCAAAGAACAAGTGCGAGTTTACCTCGAAGCCTCTTAAGCCGGATGAGCCATTCATCTTAGTTTCAAACCACCTCACCGAAAGCGATTTATTCATCGCCTACAATGTCGTCCACAGACACATGTACATAGTTGCCAGCGAGCACCTCACCCGTGGCAATTTTCTTAAAAAGATTGAACTCAAGCTGCTACATCCCGTTTTCCGGGCGAAAGGCATGACGGATATTGGCTCCGTCAAGGAAATGCTTCGCCGAGTAAGGAACGGAAGCAGCCTTTTATTGTTTCCGGAGGGTCACAGAAGCGCAGACGGCGTCACCATGCCAACAACTCCTGCCCTCGGAAAGCTCATCAAGCAGAGCAAGTGCACACTCATCACAATGAAGATAACCGGCGGCTACTTCGCAGAGCCGAGATGGGCGAAAACTGTCCGCAAGGGCAAGATAACAGCCGGCGTTGTCGGAACCTATTCTCCGGAGGAGCTCAGGAGCATGTCAAGCGAAGAGGTTTCAAAGCTCGTCGACAGGGACATTTATGAGGACGCATATGAGCGCCAGAGAGCAAATCCGGAAAAATACACCGGTGAGCGCCTTGCGGAGGGGCTTGAGAACCACCTGTTCATCTGCCCCGAGTGCGGCGGCGTTTCGGCTCTTCATTCCGAAGGAAACAAGCTCTGGTGCGAGTGCGGCATGCAGTGCGAGTATGACGAATATGCCTTCCTTCATAGCACAGAGCAGTCATATGAGCTGCCTTTTGACAACGTCCGTGACTGGACACGCTGGCAGAAGCAGCAGTTTGAATATAAATACATTCTAGGCGACGTCAAATTCACCGACGACAACGTCACACTATATAAAATCACCCCCGACCATGTGAGAACTGAGATTGAATCTGGCACTCTTGTGGGAGACAAAGAGGGGCTCACAATCGGTGGGCATCATCTCTTATTCTCTGAAATGCCGTCAACTGCGTTCATGGACAGAGGCAACACCCTCTATTTCGAAACTCCCGGGAACTACTGGCAGCTCTATGGTGACGGCGTATGTATGCTGAAATATCAGCTTCTCTGGGAAAAAGCAAAGGAGAGTGCAAAATCATGATACTTACACTTCACGATAATTCCGGACTCCTTAGTGAGGAAAAGCTAAGCGATCTCACAAAGAAGAATCTTCATTATCTCGACTCCCTGGATTCTCTTGATTGGCTGATGCCATTAGAGCGGGATATGCTTGAAGCCTGCGAGTGGTTCGGCAGAGTTACCAGCCAGGATGCCGATGTTCTCATAGTAATCGGCGTCGGTGGCTCAAACAGAGCCGCAAGGGCTGTGTATGACTGCTTGGGAAGCAAATCGGGAACCCAGATTGAATGGGTCGGGCTCAACTACTCTGCTAAAGAGATGAACCGGCTTCTTGAGAGGATCCGTGGAAAGAGAGTTTTTGTAAACGTAATTGCCAAGAACTTCAAAACCCTCGAGCCGGGGCTTTGGTTCAGGGTTCTCCGCAGCTGGCTGCGGGAAGAGTACGGTGATGAGGAGTATAACTCCCACATTATCTGCACCGGAACTCCGGGAAGCGATTTATATGAGCTTGCCCAGGAAAACGGCTACATCTTCGTCGATTTCCCCGAGGATGTCTGTGGAAGGTATTCGGCATTCACTCTCGTTTCGCTCCTGCCTCTTGCGATTGCAGGTCTTGACATTCAGGAAATGATAAACGGTGCGAATTTTATGCGCACAGCTTTGGAGAAAGCTGATGAGAATAACCCGGCACTCATGCTTGCAACGGCAAGAAATTATCTCTATGAAAATGGCTACAAGATGGAGATGCTCTCGTTCTTCGAGCCGTCGCTCGAGCGGTTCTCGAAATGGTGGACTCAGCTTTTTGCGGAATCGGAGGGCAAAGACGGCAAGGGCTTATATCCTGTTGTCGGATCATTCACAGAAGACCTCCACTCGATAGGTCAGTATATCCAGCAGGGAGAACCGATTCTCTATGAGATTTTCCTGAACGTTCTCAGCTCCGAGGACAGAAGAATTGATCTGACCGACATTCCCGACGGATTTGAATACCTTGACGGCAAAACTCTTAACGATGTCAACAAGGCGGCGTACAGGGCGACTCTCGCAACTCATTCAAAGCGCTTCCCGTGCTTCGAAATAGATGTTGTGAGTCTTGATGAATTCGTGTTCGGCGAGCTCTTCTACTTCTTCATGTTCACATGCTGCCTTTCAGCGAAGATGCTGGGAGTTAATCCATTTGACCAGCCGGGAGTTGAAAGCTACAAGGAGAAGACAATTTCCGATCTCAAGGCAAACATATAACTGAGGTATCTCATGACTGAAAAAACAAAAACAAAAAAGAAGGACAAACGGCTCCACAATTTTCTTCTTAAGATTCCCGGAAGAGTCTGGCTTCTCATATCGCTGATACTTGCAATGATTTTCTGGTATGTCTTATCTGTCATCCCGGCGACATCACGTGCATTTCCGAACGTTGTCACGACAATTTCAAGCCTTAAGACTATGATAGAGCGTGGCGTCTTCTTTGAAGACCTTCTGAGCAGCCTTATCTCGGTTGGACTCGGATTCCTTCTTGCATTCATTCTGGCGCTTCCGGTGGCAATACTCATGGCGTGGTATCTGCCGGTGAGAAAGATATTGAACCCATGGATTCAGTTTATCCGCAATATCCCGCCTCTTGCCTATGTTCCGCTCGTCGTAATCTGCGCAGGCGTCGGAAGAAAGCCTCAGGTTATTGTCATCACTTTAGCATGCTTCTTAACAATGTGCGTCACCATCTATCAGGGCGTCATGAACGTCGATGAAACGCTCATTAAAGCGGCAAGGGTCTTGGGCGCAAGCGACAAAGACATCTTCATCCGTGTCATAACTCCGGCAACGCTTCCGTTTATAATGACGGCTGTACGCTTGGGAGCGTCGGTTGCCCTCACAACGCTTATTGCGGCTGAATCTACAGGAGCTGTGGCGGGACTTGGAATGAGGATCCGGTCACTGAGCAACAGCTTTGAGCCCGCTCCGATGCTTCTATACATAATTATCATAGGAATTATAGGAATGCTTATAGAAACCGGCATCCGGCATCTGGAAAGGAGGCTGACCAGGTGGCAGGACAAGAGAGAAATGTAAAACTCCGGCTTGAAAACGTCTGCAAAAGCTTTAAAAGTCGTGACGGCGAAAGCCTGATTTTAGACAACATAAACCTCGACATTTTTGACAATGAATTTGTATGCGTTGTCGGTCCCTCCGGCTGCGGAAAGTCGACTCTTCTGAATATTTTAGCGGGTCTCACTGATGCAACCTCCGGCACAGCCTACTGCAACGGCGTGCCCATCGAGGGAACAGGAACGGAAAGAGGAGTAGTATTTCAGCAGTATGCGCTTTTCCCCTGGCTGACGGTGAAGAAAAACGTCATGTTCGCACTCGAAATGAGAGGGATTAAGGGAGAAGAAGCAGAAAATAAGGCGATGGAATATCTTGAAGGAGTGCATCTTTCCGACTATGCCAACCACTACCCTAAGGAGCTTTCAGGAGGAATGAAGCAGAGGGTTGCAATAGCCCGTGCCTATGCCGCAGAGCCGGAGGTTCTACTCATGGACGAGCCCTTCGGAGCTCTTGACGCACAGACCAGGATGGTTCTGCAGGGCGACCTGCTTGAAACCTGGACGAAGGACAGGAAAACCTGCTTTTTCATCACCCACGATGTCGAGGAGGCGGTGTTCCTCTCGCAGAGAATTGTCGTCATGAGCACACATCCGGGAAGAATTGTGAACACCCTGGATGTTCCGCTTCCATATCCGAGAACTCAGGAATTAAAAATGAGCCCCGAGTTCAACGAGATAAGGATGGACGTCTGGAAGCAGGTATATTCGGACATTCTATAGTCTATTTAGCCGTTTCTGCGGCTTTATATAAAAACCTATTAAGGAGTACTATTTATGAAAACTGGAAGAATGAAAAGACTGTTGAGCCTCATGTTGGCAATGCTTATGGCTCTCTTCACCGCCTGCGGCAACACATCAACCGATGAAGATTCAACCGGTGACGACGCTGTCGTTGATACCGAAGAGGAGCTTATAGAGCTCAATGTCGCCTACATGCCTAACTACGCTTCCCTCTGGAGCGTCCTGACAGCTATTGACCAGGGCTATTTCGCTGAGGAAGGCTTGGAAGTAAACCTCGTTGAATTTGCAGACGGTCCCACAATCATTGCAGCTATGGAGGGCGGCTCGATAGACTTCGGCTACATCGGTCAGGGAGCTCACAAGCTCTGTGTCCAGGGCAACGCCACCATCATCTGCATGTCCCACATCGGAAACGCTGACGCAGTTATCGGCGGCGCAAATGTCACATCTCTTGAAGACCTTGCCGGAAAGACAGTCGCATATTCAAGCGGAACCTCTTCCGAGACAATTCTTCTCTTAGCTCTTCAGAGCGTAGGTCTTACTATGGACGACATAACTGCTATGGACATGGATTCAACCTCTATGGTCACAGCAATGCTCTCAGGCTCTGTCGATGCATGCGCTGTATGGTCGCCGGCATCTCTGACAATTCTTGAAGAGGACGAGACCTGCACTCTTCTTTGCGACAATTCTACATTTTCCGACACTTCGATTTCTATAGCTTCCTGGATCGCAACTCCTGAGTTCCTTGAAGAAAATGAGGATCTGACAGTCAAGTTCGTTCGTGCACTTTTGAAGGGCATGACCTATGGTGCTGACGAAGCCAATTATGAATACGTTTCAAATCTCGTTGCCGAGCAGTGCGCTGTCGACTATGAAACAGCTTATGAGCAGCGTGGCGACGGCGAATGGTACACCGCTGATATGATTTCGGAGGCTATTTCCGATGGTTCTATGGAAGCCTACTATCAGCTCCAGCAGGACAACTTCTTAACAGCTGGCTCCATCGAAGAGAGCGACGTCTGCGACGTTTCAAGCTATGTCGACTATGACATCATGACCGAGGCACTCAAGTAATGAATCCCCGGGACTACTACGCAATACCATCTGACACCCTCGGAAAGGATGCAAAGATTCCACTCGAGCTTTTGCCCTCCTCCGAGGAGGTCTTTAAAACCATGGCACTCGAAATGGTGGAAACCATCACGGAGAATAACGAAGCCGGCGAAAAAACCGTCTTCATTCTCCCTGTCGGTCCCATAGGTCAGTACCCGATATTCGTCCGGGAGGTAAACGAGAGAAAGCTTTCCCTCAAGAACTGCCTCTTCATAAACATGGATGAATATCTCACTGATGACAACACGTATATCGATATTGATTCGCTGCTTTCGTTCAGAGGCTTTATGAAGCGTGAGGTTTACGGAAAGATTGACCCGGAACTTCTCATGTCCGAAAGCCAGAGGCTGTTCCCCGACCCCACTAATCCGGAAAGAATCGATATTCTCATAAAAGAGCTGGGCGGCGCCGACATCTGCTTCGGCGGAATCGGGCTCGACGGTCACATCGCATTCAATGAGCCGATGCCGAAGCTGAAGCCGAAGAAATTCATGGCTCTTCCGACAAGAATCACTGAAATTTCTCTCGAAACCAAGGTGACAAACGGGCTTTCAGACCTCGGCGGAGCTATTGACGTGATGCCGGCGCATGCGATAACTCTTGGTATGAAGAGTATACTCTTATCAAAGAAGATCCGCATCGGCGTTTTCCGTGACTGGCACAGGGCTGTGGTTCGCCACGCCGCATATGGCGAGGCTTCATCAGGCTTCCCGGCAACCCTTCTGCAGAGCCATCCGGACGCCAAAATTTTCGTCAATGATGTTGCGTCGGGGCTTCCGTATGAGGCGGGAACGGCATGAAAATAGTGAATGGTCTTGTCCTGAAGCCTGACGGCTGGAAGCGGGAGGATGTTTTCGTCGAAAATGGTCTGATTTCGGACAATGAAAATTCCGGCGAAGTAGTGGATGCCGGGGGAAGCTACGTTCTCCCCGGCTTTATTGACCTGCACACCCACGGAGCTGTCGGAGTGGACGTAAACGGCGCAGATTCGGAGGGACTCCGCAAAATTTCCCGCTTTTTCGCCACCCAGGGAGTGACCGGCTGGCAGTGCTCGATTCTTACGGACACCGAAGAAACAACTCTTGAAACCATCCGTGAAGCCGTGAATGTAATAGAAAGCGAGCCTCAAGGCGCAAGACTTCTTGGAATCCACCTTGAGGGACCTTGCCTGTCTGAAGATTACAAAGGCGCAATGCCGGAAAGCCTTCTCATGAAAAAAGCCGACATCCGGCTTTTCGAAAGGTATATCGAGGTGGCATGTGGGCACATCACCTATGTCACTCTTTCCCCGGAAATTCCGGGAGCAGAGGAACTCACAAGCTGGCTTACATCCCAGGGCGTTCGGGTTGCACTCGGGCACAGCGGAGCTACATATGAAGAGACAATCAGGTGTATTGAAGCCGGCGCCGTTTCGGGAACTCATGTCGGCAATGCAATGCGGCTATTCCATCAGCACGAGCCGGCCATCTTCGGAGCAATTCTTGAGAGCGACTGCTACTGCGAAGCTATCTGCGACGGAAGGCATTTAAGCCCTGCTTCAGTCAGGCTTTTCCATAAAATCAAGGGAAATTCCCGAATGATAGCGATTACAGACAGTATAATGGCAGCGGGATTAACTGACGGTAATTATAAATTGGGCGTCAATGACGTTATTGTCGAGAACGGAGACGCAAAGCTAAAGGATGGCACACGTGCCGGAAGCACACTTACGATGGCGGCGGCTCTTAAGAATATTATAGAATTCACCGGTCTGCCGCTTGAAAGTGCGGTCAGTTGGATGACCGAGAATCCGGCAAGGATGATGGGATATAATGCCGGGCGCATTGAATCGGGTTACAGCGCAGATATTACTATCTTAAGCAAGAATCTTGATGTCATCCATACCGTCGTAGACGGACGGGTGGTTTATTCAAAATAACTTAATCAGGGAAGTGAAAGACAATGAGTGAAAGATCGACAGTTTCGATTGTGGTTTGTAATACTTATGACGAAGAAACAGTCTACAAAGCCGTATGCGACGGAGTAAATGCAATAGGAGGAATCGGGAGGTTTGTCTCTCAGAACGAAAGCATTCTTGTGAACCCGAACTTTCTTAAGACAGCCGATGCCGACAGCGCAGTTGCAACCCATCCGGCGGTTCTGAAAGCGGTTTTAAGGCTTCTCTGGGAGTACGGCTGCAGAAATACCGTCTATGGCGACTCTCCCGGAAACGGAACCGGCGCCAAGGTTGCCGATAAGCTTGAAATTGACAGAAGCGAGCCGATCTATGGTGCAGAATTCGTCCCGATGACAAAAGAGGTCAGAACCGAATTCCCGGATGGAATGACCGAGAAGGAGTTCTATTTTGCGGAGGAGGTAACAAAGGCTGATGCCGTTATCGACGTCTGCAAGATGAAGACCCATGCTCTGATGCTCATCACCGGCGCCGTCAAGAACCCGTTCGGGCTCATTTGCGGACATCGTAAAGCTATGCAGCACGTGAAGTATCCGAACGCTTCGCTCTTCGCACGAATGCTCGCCGACATCCACCGCTGCGTGCCGATAAGGCTTCACATAATGGACGGAATTGTTGCGATGGAGGGAAACGGTCCCGGCGCAGGAACTCCAAGACCGATGAAGCTTCTTCTCTTCTCGGCTGATCCGGTTGCAATCGACACGGTATTCTGTCATCTTATCGGAATAGACCCGGGGGATGTTCCGACCAACTTCCAGGGCGACGCAATGGGAATCGGAACGATGGATAAGGCTAAAATCGACATAATTCTCAGCGACGAGTCGGGCACCCATGACATCGGGTTTGATAAGTTCTGCGAGAGATTCGGGGTTCCCGACTTCAACACCCTCTGCACGAAAGCACATCCGGAATTCAAAGGGCTCAAGATTCTTGACAAGCTCTCTTCAAGACCGGTTATAAACAAAAAGAAGTGCGTCCTCTGCGGCGTCTGCGTCGACCATTGCCCCGTCCCCGGCAAAGCGGTTACGTTCAAGGACGGAAGAGACAAGCCGCCCGTGTATGATTACTCGAAGTGCATCGGCTGCTTCTGCTGCCAGGAGCTCTGCCCACAAAAGGCGATTGAGGTGGGCAGAAGGTGAAGCACAGGTAAAAATAGCCCCGACACCACACATAGGTGTCGGAGGCTACTTTTTTGCCCGGAAGAGCGATATTGTAACAATCGTCAGCTGTTGACTTCCTGAGTGCGGTGTGGTAAAATAAGCCTTAATGTCGGATAGTGTCGATTATGGCTAATATAGTCCGACAAAGCTTCATTTTGTGTTGGGAATTCGCCCGGAAGGGCATTTTTTGGAGGCATAAAGTTGACAGATATAAATATAAATGACGAAACACTTCTTCTGGGAATCGATGTCGGCTCGACGACGGTCAAGGTTGTTGTGAAAAGCCCGCACTCCGACGAGGTGCTCTTTTCGAGATACTTGAGGCACAACGCCAGGCAGCGTGAAACCGCCATCGGGCTTTTGAAAGAGGTTTCGGACAGGTTCCCGGGAACTAAATTCCGGGCAGCGGTCTGCGGCTCGGGAGGGAAGCCGATAGCCTCGGCTGCTGGAATACAGTTTATCCAGGAGGTTGTCGCAAATGCGGCGGCGGTCAAAAAGCTCTATCCTGACGTCCGGACGGCAATAGAGCTCGGAGGTCAGGACGCAAAGGTCGTTTTCTTCCACAAGGACGAGCATACAGGCGAGCTGATGACCTCAGACATGAGAATGAACGGCAGCTGTGCCGGCGGAACTGGAGCATTCATCGACGAAATTGCAAAGCTCTTGGGCGTCAAAACCGAGGAGTTTGAAGCGCTTGCGGAAAAAGGTTCGACAGTTTTCGACATTTCCGGGCGCTGCGGAGTTTTTGCGAAAACAGACATCCAGCCGCTTCTGATCCAGGGCGCAAAGTGGGAAGACATCGCACTTTCCAGCTTTCACGCAATCGCAAAGCAGACTATAGGCGGGCTTTCACAGGGTCTGGAGCTCAAAGCTCCGATAATTTTCGAGGGTGGACCTCTGACATTCAATCCTACACTCATAAAAGTTTTTGCTGAAAGGCTCGATTTAACCGAATCTGACATAATAATTCCAGAGCACCCGGAAACGATAGTCGCCTATGGCACGGCTATCGCCGCAGAAAGACTCTCCCAGGATGAAGCCTTCACGGCTGATGAGCTTCTCTCCCGGCTCGAATCGGCAAAAGATGATCTGGGAGCAGGCGAATCTGCGCCGCCGTTTTTCAGGAGTGAAGAGGAGAGGGAAGAGTTCGAAGCACGCCACAAAGAGGAGCTCAGGGACCTCGATTCTCCCATGCCCGAAAACGGAGTTCTGAGAGTTTACATTGGAATAGATTCCGGAAGCACCACTTCAAAGCTCGTTCTCATGGACGAGCACGAGCGGATTGTCGACAGATTCTATTCAAACAATAACGGCGAGCCGCTTCGGGTTATCTGCAAGGGCTTGAGCGACCTTGAGGACAAGTATTCGGAGCTTGGGATAAGGCTTGAAGTCCTGGGCGTCGGCACAACCGGCTATGGCGAGCAGCTCTTTGCAAGCGCATTCAACGCTGATTATCACATAGTCGAAACGGTTGCACATTCTCAGGGCTGCCTGAAATATTTCCCGGATGCAGATTTCCTCCTCGACATCGGCGGTCAGGACATGAAAGCCATCTGGCTCAAAAACGGCGTCATCACCAATATGACGCTTAACGAGGCTTGCTCCTCCGGCTGCGGGTCTTTCTTAGAGAATTTCGCCTCCTCGCTTGGAATCAAAGTCGAGGAGATTGCCGAGTCGGCTTTTCGCTCAACTCATCCTGCACATTTAGGAAGCCGCTGCACCGTCTTCATGAACAGCACCATTATAAACGAGCAGCGTAACGGCAAGCTTCCTGACGACATAATGGCTGGTCTCTGCCGGTCTATCATTGAAAACGTATTTACAAAGGTAGTCAGAATCTCTAACACCGACGAGCTCGGAAGCCGTGTTGTAGTTCAGGGCGGAACCTTCCGGAATTTCGCAGTTCTGAAAGCACTTGAAGACTATCTTGGAAAGAATGTAACACTTTCGCCATATCCCGGCGAGATGGGAGCAGTCGGTGCCGCCATCCTGACGAGAAGAAAGATGAAAGGCGAGTCGCACTTCATCGGGCTTCAAGCCGTCAGAAATTTCGATTACACAACCGAAACGGGAGTAGCCTGCCCGCACTGCGCAAACCACTGCAGGCGCACCATCACCCGCTTTTCCTCCGGAAGAACATGGGTCACAGGAAACCGCTGCGAGCGTGGAGCAGAGCTTGAGGGGATGATACCTCTTGAGAAGCCGGAAAAAGCTCCCGACATGTTCCTTGAGCGTGAAAAGCTGCTCTTCAAAGACTATGACTATGAGCCGGTCAGAGAGCCGGTCGATCTCACCGTCGGACTGCCGAGAGTCCTCGAGTTCTGGGACAGCATGCCGTTCTGGAGCACGTTCTTCAAGGCTCTTGGATATAATGTGAAGTTCTCTTCTCCAAGCTCACGAGGCATCTATGAAAGCGGCATCTCCTTTGTCGCTTCCGACACAATCTGCTTCCCGGCAAAGCTTGCGCACGGGCATATTGCTGACCTTGCGAAAAAAGGCGTAGACAGAATTTTCATGCCTTATGTCATGCACATGCCGCCGGAGGGAGTCGACAAGCAGAGCCCATATGTCTGCTCAGTCGTCCAGGGTTATCCGATGGTCGTCAAAAATTCGCAGAACCCGGCAGAGAGGTATGGCGTCGTGTTCGACACGCCCATTTTCCACTGGTTCTCAGAGAAAAACCGCCACACTCAGATATGCGAGTATGCCGTAAAAGAACTTGGTGCCAGCGAAAAGGAAGCCGAGCAGGCTTTCGCCCAGGCAGAAGCCGCAATAAAACACTTCCGGAAGACACTTACTGACCGGGCAACCGAAATTATGGAAGAAGTCAAGCGTGAGGGCAAGTTTGCAGTAGTTCTGGCGGGAAGACCATATCACACCGACAGATTCATAAGCCACGACATCTCGAAGAAGTTCACTGAAAAAGGCGTCCCGGTTCTCACCGCCGACAGCCTGCCGGGCTTGAACGAGGTCGATCTACATAACACCCGTGCCGAGATTACAAACGATTTCCACACGAGAATGCTTGCCTCTGCTGTGATTGCCGCAAGGGAGCCGGAGCTCGAATATGTCCAGCTCGTCAGCTTCGGCTGCGGGCACGATGCGATTCTCTCGGACGAAATTATAAGAATTATGACCTCGACAAGCGACAAGCCGCCGCTTATCTTAAAGATCGACGAGAGCGACGCTTCCGGCTCACTTGGAATCAGGGTTCAGTCGTTTATCGAGACTGTCGATATTCGTCGGAATCTTCATCTTGACAACCCACCGAAGCCGCTTCCAGAACCGAGCCCTGCGAAGTTCTACAAAAAAGACAAGAAGATCCGCACGCTTCTCATTCCGAATATTTCGGAAGAAGTCTCGATACTACTCCAAGCCATCTGCGAAAAGGAGGGCTTCATGGTCAAGACCATTCCGGTTGGAGGACCTAATGAGATTGCACTCGGCAAGAAGTATGTCCACAACGACATCTGCTTCCCGTGCCAGATGGTCATAGGCGAGCTGATCGGAGAGCTTCAGAAAGGCGGCTATAAACAGGATGAAGTCGCAGTCGGCATGGTCAAGTTCCAGTGCGACTGCAGAATGTCCCATTATGCCGGGCTCTTGAGAAAAGGACTCGACAGCGCAGGATTTACGGAAGTTCCGATCTTAACAACCGATGGCGGCGACTCAAAGGACATGCACCCGGGAGTGTTCCTCCTTGGCGTCAGCGCCGTTCTTGAAGCGGTCTGGGTGTTCATGATGATGGACATCTTGACTGATCTCGCCCGAAAGATCCGCCCGTACGAAATCAATCCGGGAGAGACTGACAAGGTCTATATGAGCTGCATCAATAAGCTTGCCGACGGCATCAGAAAGAGTATAAAAGAGGCAAGAAGAGCCTTTTCCGAGACGATAGACGACATGGCGAAGATTCCGTATGACAGAAGTAATCTTAAGCCGAGAGTATTTGTAACCGGCGAGCTGCTCGTTACATATCATCCCGGCTCGAACTTCCATATTGAGAGGTATCTTGAGAGCAATGGCATGGAAGCGGTATTTCCGAGGGTCACAGACCAGCTGAGAAAAGACTTCTTAGCCACGATGAGCGAAATAAGCGATTTTGGGGCGAACATCTTCCCGTATCCGTTTGCAGTCGATTTCCTCTTCAACTACGTTCAGGATAAGCTTGAGAAAGTTGCCGTCAGGCATCCGCTCTATGAGAAGGTGCTGTCTCCAAACAAGCTCTACAATTCGGTCAGCGACATAATTCCGAAGACCTTAAGCTGCGGCGAAGGCTGGCTTATGGCGGCGGAAATTGACCACTACGCCGAAAAAGGCGTCCGCTCGTTCATTATACTTCAGCCCTTCGGCTGCCTCCCCAACCACATCTGCGGCAGAGGCGTCATCAAGAGCCTGAAGGACAAGCACCCGGACATCTCCATCCTCCCACTCGACCTCGACCCGGATACGAGCCTTGCAAATGTGGAGAATAGGTTGCAGATGTTGATTATGAACACAGCTGCCTTCGGCAGCTAAGGTGATTGACTGTAGGGGCGGATATTATCCGCCCGAACGGGTCACTGATGGGTATGCGGGCGGATAATATCCGCCCCTACAATAGCTGCCCCGAAAGTCTGCACAAACCCAAGGCTTTCCATCTGCAAATCTTTGTCCAAAATTCACCGTTGAAATTTTAGCTTTAGTGTGTTATTCTTAATACAGTGGGAAAGGCGTCCAAGGTTTCTTGGGCGTCTTTTTGCATTTTTGCAAAAAATCTGTCGGCGTAGCCGACTTCACCATTGTACATTGTACATTATACATTGTACATTCTAATAAAGTGAGATGACCAAGATGAACACACCCGTTGCCAACACACGTGAGATAAATGAGCTTCTTGCCAGATATGGCGTCAAGTTCGGAATCTATAAAAACGGCGTTTTCAAGGAGCAGCTTTTCCCGTTTGACGCAATTCCCCGAATCATCACGAAATCTGATTTTTCCGACATGGAAAAAGGGCTTATCCAGCGTGTCGACGCCCTGAACCTATTCTTAAAAGACATCTATTCGGAGAAGAAGATTATCCGTGATGGCGTAATCCCTGCCGACTTTGTCTATATTTCAAAGGGCTATCTGCCGCAGTGCGAGGGAGTAACGCCGGCGCACGGCGTCTACAGCCACATTTCCGGAATCGACCTGGTTCAGGCTAAGGACGGCACCTGGTATATCCTTGAGGATAATCTTCGAATCCCGTCGGGAGCATCTTACCCGCTGATTGCAAGAGAATTGTGCAGAATGACCAGCCCGGATGTCTTTCACGACGTCTCTGTCGTCGACAACAGAAACTATGCTTCGCTTCTCAAGGACACGATGGACAGCGTCAACTGCGGAGGAATCAACGTTATCTTAACTCCCGGACGCTATAACGCCGCCTACTTTGAGCATTCATATTTAGCTGAGAGAACCGGTGCGGTTTTAGTCCAGAACAGCGACCTCTTTGTTGAGAACAATATTCTCTATATGCGTGACTACCAGGGCGGCAGAACGAGAGTCGGAACGGTATATCGAAGAATTTCCGATGAATATTTGGATCCGATGACCTTTGTGCCCGAGTCGCTCATAGGCGTTCCGCACATTGTGGATGCCTACAGAGCCGGAAACGTCGCCATCATGAACGCTCCCGGCAACGGCGTTGCTGACGACAAGGGAATCTACTATTTCGTTCCGAAGATGATTAAATACTACTTAGGCGAAGAGCCGATCCTGAAGAACGCTCCGACATACCTGCCGTTCTATGAGGAGGACAGAAGGTATGTACTCGATCATCTCGAAACGCTGGTTGTCAAGGACGTTTCGGAAGCCGGAGGCTATGGAGTTGTGTTCGGAAGAGACTTGACCAAAGAGCAGCTTTCCGAATGGCGCACTCTCATCACCGAGCAGTCGAGGCGGTTCATAGCTCAGGAAGTAATAGATTTTATTGATCTGGATATTCTCAGCGAGGATGGCTCAACAGTTCCGAGAAAAGCCGACCTCAGAGCTTTCGTTCTCTCAGGGGAAACAACCAAGGTCTGGGCGAGCGGTTTGACCAGGTTCTCAAGAAATCCCGATTCGTTCGTAGTAAATTCATCTCAAGGAGGAGGCTTCAAGGACACATGGGTACTATCACAAGACTAAACGGCAGTAATCTCTACTGGCTTGGAAGATACACAGAAAGGGTTTTCACCACCCTCAATTCGTTCTTCAATTATTTCGATCTGATGATCGATGTCGACAAGAATTCCTACATAAGCTATCTCGAAAAGATTGGCGCACCGAATATCTATTCCGATGACAACGACTTTTTCGACAGATACCTGTTTGACAAGACCGACCCGAATTCTCTTCGGTCTAACTTAGAGCGGGCTATGGATAACGGAATTGTGCTTCGTGAAGCCATCAAGTCTTCGTCACTTTCATATCTGCAGCTTGCTTTGAATAAATTCAAGTCTGTCCGTGGGACAAGAAAAGTCCGCTATGATTTGCTCCCCGTAAGGGATGACCTGTATGCGTTCTGGGGAAGCGTTGAGGACAATATGGAGGACCTTGAAGGAAGAGATCTCATCTACATCGGAAAGGCTGTTGAGCGGCTCGATTTATATGTCAGATTGTCATATAAGGATGAAGATATACGAAGAGTATTTGACTATATGACCGTTCTGGTGCATCCATATGAGAATGTTTATAACCCGGTTCTGAATGTCGAGGCATACGAGAGCTTGGATAAGCTTCTGTCGAGGGGAAAGGGAATAGAAAGCTGCCGGGGAGAGGCACTTTCGCTTATTGGAAAGCTTGTTGAGGTGACAACTGATGAAGAAGCTGAATTTTGAATACAGCACCGAGTTTGAATTTTCGAGCCCGATAAGCTCCCACTCCTTCACCCTCCGCTGCCTGCCGCTTTCCGATGACCGGCAGATTATCAGCGAGCCGAAGTATGTCATCCAGCCGTCCGGCGGCGTCATCTGGAATTCACGTGACAGCTTCGGAAACTCCCTTTTATGCGGAAGAATCGAGAAGCCACACGGGAGATTTTCCTTCTCGGTCAAGGGCACGGCATCGATAACCTCGAGCTACACCGTTTCCGGCAAGGCTCACCCGATGTATGCCTATCAGTCGCCGCTGACTCATCCCGGAGAAGCGCTGACGGCATTTTATGAAGCCCACCAGCCGACAGAATCGAATGTCCTATACCGTTCACTTGCACTTGCCGACAGCTTATATGAATACATGACCTATGAAAAGGGTGTGACGGATGTCCACACCACAGCCGAGGAGGCGCTGAGCCTCGGAAAAGGTGTATGTCAGGATTATGCGCACATCATGCTTGCTTTATGCCGTATGGGAGGAATCAGCTGCCGCTATGTCGCCGGTCTTGCCTGCGACGAGGGCGAAACCCACGCCTGGGTAGAGGTAAACGACGGCTCCCGCTGGTACGGAATAGACCCGGTCAACAACTGCCTCATAAGCACACATTATCTCAAACTCTGCCACGGCAGGGATTACGCAGACTGCCCGATTGAATCGGGATGCTATGTGGGGATAACGGAGTCGAGGCAGACGGTGAAGTCACAGATTGTGCAATAATGTAGGGGCGGATATTATCCGCCCGAAAAGCTGTTGCCGAAGGAGCGGGCGGATAATATCCGCCCCTACAAATTATCAGAAGAAGGTATATTATGATCGAAACCATAGCCCAGGCGGCGTTAGCCGTCAATGAAAATCTTGTCATCCGGAAAAACCGGATTTCTAATATGGCACGCTCTACTAAACGGGTGAAGCGTGCTTGTATTGTCACGGGGACACATGGAGATGAGCTCGAAGGTCAGCTTGTCTGCGCACGGCTTGCCGACATCTTAACGAAAGGCGCATCGAAGCTTGAAGGCATCGTCGACATATATCCGGCTCTCAATCCTCTTGGCGTCGACTCAATCCAGAGAGGCATGCCGATGTTCGACCTCGACATGAACAGAATATTCCCCGGAACTCCCGACGGCACAATGGCGGAGCATGTCGCATATGACATCATAAACGACATCAAGGGCGCAGACATCTGCATCGACATCCACGCCAGCAACATCTATCTCCGGGAGATTCCGCAGGTGCGAGTCAACGAGATAACCGCTTCGGAGCTCGTTCCCTATGCCGAAATGCTCGGGACAGACTTTATCTGGGTTCACTCTTCGGCGACTGTCCTTGAATCGACTCTTGCCTACAGCCTCAACTCAATCGGCACGAAAACCCTCGTTGTCGAGATGGGCGTCGGAATGAGAATCACCAAAGCTTACTGCGACCAGCTCGTCGGGGGAATCCTCAATCTCCTCAAGAACATCGGCATCTGGACAGGGGAAACCCAGCCGGTGAGAAAGGCTATTCTCTCAACCGACCATGACGTCGCTTTCGTCAACTCCTCGGCAGCCGGGATTTTCGTTCCATGCGTCGAGCACTGGGTTGACATCAGGAGTGGCGACCATATCGGAGATGTTTTGGATCCCACAACCGGGCATGTCGAGGAATACGTCACCTCTCCCTGCGACGGAAGAATCTTCACCCTCCGTGAATATCCGGTTGTATATGGCGGCTCGCTGATTGCAAGAATCTTAGGAGGTGTTCACAATGCGTAAAGAGACAATATACTCGATAACATCTCCCTACAGGGAGCCGATGGACATTATCGGCTATAGATTTGGAAGCGGCGAGAGAGCCCTCTGCATTGTCGGCTCGATGAGAGGAAACGAGGTTCAGCAGATGTATGTCTGCTCACAGCTCGTCCAGAAATTTAAAAGGCTCGAAAAAGAGGGAAAGATAGCTCCCGACCACGAGATTCTCATCATCCCGTGCGTCAACTACTACTCGATGAACATCGGCAAACGGTTCTGGACGATGGACAACACCGACATCAACCGCATGTTCCCCGGCTACGACATGGGCGAAACCACCCAGCGCATTGCCGACGGGCTTTTCGAGGAGATTCAGGGCTACCGCTTCGGCGTCCAGTTCGCCAGCTTCTATCAGCAGGGAGACTTTCTCTCGCACGTGAAGCTGATGGAGACGGGCTTTACCGACCATAATTACATGCTCGGCTTTGGGCTTCCTTATGCATTCATCCGCACTCCAAGACCATATGATACCACAACCCTAAACTACAACTGGCAGATATGGGAAACGAAGGCTTTCTCGCTCTACACAAACGCTACTGACCAGATTGATTTGCCTTCCGCAAAGATTGCCATCGAAGCGGTGCTCCGGTTTGCATATAAGAACGGCATCACGACTCAGAATATCCCCGGCGGCAGCATAACCGAGATTATTTCGGAAAGTGAGCTTCTCCAGCTCCACTCGACCAAATCCGGAATCTACCATCCCTATGCCCAGACCGGCGACCGGTTTGAAAAAGGCGACCTCCTCTGCGAGATACTCGACCCGCTCGAGGGCAACGTGGTTGAAAGAATCACCGCCCCGACAGACGGAATAGTCTTCTTCAGATACAACCGCCCGCTTGTGTTTGCGGAGGCGGTGCTTTATAAAATTATTCGGGGGTAGCCCCTCCACCACCGGCTTCGCTTGTGCACCCTCTCAGTCAGCTGCGCTGACGGCTCGCCCTGCGGGCTCGCACCCTCTCAGTCA
>JAJQGJ010000002.1:0-275796 GCA_021200565.1 Oscillospiraceae bacterium | reverse complement strand
GCTTCGCTGACGGCTCGCCCTGCGGGCTCGCACCCTCTCAGTCAGCTTCGCTGACGGCTCGCCCTGCGGGCTCGCACCCTCTCAGTCAGCTTCGCTGACAGCTCCCCCAAAGGGGGAGCCGGGATTTGAACCTCGTACAAACTTTTGATAGAATGCTATTCTTGCCTCCCCCTCTGGGGGGAGGTGGATGCGCCGCAGGCGCAGACGGAGAGGGCCCGCAGGGGATTGCCGGCGAAAGAGTGTTCAACAAGAGTTTAATTTTTTTATAAAAAACCTCTTGACAACGGCGGGGGGGGTAAGTGGTATAATTTGCATAGGTGAATCTTGAAACGCTTGGGTTTACACGCTAAAGGATAGAGATTATGAAACAAAAGAAAATTATATCACTGCTTGTCATACTCGTGATAGCGGCACTTATGCTGCCGTTGTCACTTTTTGCCGTGGATACAGATTCGGAGGAGGCTGAGGTTATTGTTGCCGAATTGGAGACCGGCACAATCACCCTTGACGACACCTCCGCCAACAACGATGAGCTTCTGGAGGAGTACATCGAAGGTCTCTTCGGCATCTCCGACGGCACCATGCTCGCCTCCACCTACGGCGGCGAGGATGCGCTGACCGGCACAAGGCTCGGAATATATCAGACGGCAAGGGAAGCCATTTCGGAAATTGCTGCCGGTAATACTACTTCGACAGTCTTTGAAATGTGGGTAGACTGGAGCTTTACCGGGACAGAAGAAGAAGTAAACGAGGAATATGCTGCAATTATTCAGGATGTTCTCTCGACCATCGTACGGTATCTCTACACAGATAATCCAAGTGAGATGTATTGGTTCGACAAAACTGTAGGTTCCTCTGTCGCTTACACTTATCACGGCGTTCAATATTCCGACGGTACCATCGTTACAACACAAATTTATGTCAAATACTCCCTTTGCGTTGCCTCCGGCTATCAGGACAGCTCTGCTGAAACACCGAAGTATACAGTCAACGCCTCAGAGATCACAGCCGCTCAGACTGCTGTTGCGAATGCACAGGCAATAGCGGCGAAATATAAAGACTATGACGACTATGAAAGGCTTGCGGCGTTCAGGGATGAAATCTGTGCGCTGGTCAGTTATGAGAGTGGGTATGAAACAATAGATTACGGCGACGTATGGCAGCTTGTTTATGTCTTTGACGGAGACTCAACGACAAACGTTGTCTGCGAAGGTTATTCGAAAGCGTTCCAATACTTATGCGACCTGACGGCTACTGACAACTGCGAATGTATCACCGTCACGGGATATATGGGCACTTCGTCGCTGGGCGGGCATATGTGGAATGTTGTTTATCTCGACGGCGTCAATTATCTTGTAGACATTACCAATAGCGACACTGGTATGATCGGTCAGAATGGCGGAATCTTCATGGCTTGTGCTGATGATGCTACGAAGATTATTGACGGCTCGGAAACTTTAACCTACACTCTTAACGACACTGAAACTACCGATAACTTTTATGGCTATACTTTTACTTTCGGCAGCAGAACCCTCACATATGTATACAACAGCTCTACCACCCTTGAGATGTATCCATATGAAGAATACCTCGCCCTGGGAACCAAGTTCTATGGCAGGGCTCTGACCCTTGACGGCGAGATTGGCGTCACCTACTACTTCACCCTGGCTGGGGTTGAGAATCCGGATGACTACTATCTGACGGCTGCTATCGGCAGCGGTTCAACAACAAAATATGAGCTTGACGACACGGTCACAATTTCAAGCACCGGCATCACATACTGCCGCTATACCGTTTATGTCAAGCCGACGGATCTCACCTTAACCATCACGGCAACGCTCACCGACGGATCGAGCACCGTTGCGGTTTCCAACTATTCCGTCTCCACCTATTGCACGAAGGCGATAGAGAATGAAGACGGCAGCTGGAGCGACGCCACAAAGGCGCTCTGCGAAGCGGTTCTCAACTATGGCTACTACCTTGATTTATGGATTGACGGCACGAATACATCTAACATTGATACTATACTAGGTCTGGATTCAGAATGGTCTGATCCGGTTGGCACTGGAAATGTGGATTTAAGCAGCTACAGCGTCACCTCTGATGGTGTAGAAGGCAAATCTTTGGCACTTGACGGTGAGGGTATCTTCATCAGAATCTATGGAATTGACACCTCCAAAACCTACACCGTCAGCGGCAAGGATGTTCTCACCGGCACTCATGTGACTTATGGCGACTACATCGAGTTCAAGGTTCCTGCCAAGGAAATGGACAAGATATTCACGATTTATGCGGACGGAGAAAAATACACCACCTACAGTATCTACTCCTACATAAATAATACCATAACCAACAGCACGGACGAAAACTTAGTGAACCTCTGCGAAGCTATCTACTACTATTGCGAGGCTGCCAAGAGCTACACTGAGTGGGTATAAGAGGAGGATAATGACATGAGAAGCTACGAAACCCCGATGATGGATATTATCCTCTTTGAAGGCGAAGCATGGAGCGATGTTGTTACAAGCACCACCCAGATTGACCCGTCGAAGTCAAAGCTTGCCCAGGCGATAGAAGAAGCCGAAGCAGCCTTTGCAGCATATCAATAACCCCAAGTCCTCCCATCCCGGGAGGGCTTTTTTTGCGGCAATCCGAAATATTGCGGTCAGATTTTGATTTGTTATAGCCAGATTTATAGAGACATCGTTTGCTTAGTTGACGTATTATTCGGCAAGTGATAAAATATTTTCATGTGGTATTAATAATTTTTAGCGAATACCACAATCGTGTGGGGGGGTACTGCCTTCGGCAGACCCAAAAAAAGCCTCCATCACTATACAAAATAGTGCGATGAGGCTATAACCATGAAGTGTAACCTTCTTAGCACTAAGTCTAAGGAGGATTTTTTTATGGTGAAAAAGCTTTTATGCATTCTACTGAGCGTGCTGATGATATTGTCGATTTTGCCAGTTGGGGTGGTGGCGGACACTGAAGTTACTACTGTTACATATACATTCAGCGATGTAGAGCAGAACACTAGCATTTTGAACTGGGGCTATAGTGGTGTAACCATATCTGACGCTGGAGCTTTGACTGTTACTTTAACAGGTAGTTCCAACGGCGGTGGAATTGCTTTTGATTTGCCATCGGGCATTGATGTAACAACTATTACCACTATTGCATTCAACTTCGAAGATTTTTCTGATTATACCTATCTTGAAATCGATCTCTATGTAGACGGTACAGTGGTCGCATCTAAGTATGGATCCACGTCCGCTGATTGGTCTTCTTATACTTCTAAGCTGACTACAAGTAATGTCGTTTCATTCGTTATCAAGAATAACACTTATAATGCCGATGCAGATAATGCCATTGCCCGCACATGGACTGTTAGCTCGTTCTCTGTAACGGCAGTTCAGGAAACTTCCGGCGATACTGGCAACGTTGGCGAAACTGAGACATATTATCTGATTGAAAATGGCACATCTGTTGCCGGAAGCACATTCAATAGCGGAACAATTTCGTTCGGATCCACTATTGTAACCAGTAGTAATACAACATTCATGGATATGGTTACAAGGGACGATGCAGTGATAACAATCGAGTACACTGTAACCGGCAATGACTCAAACGGCGGATATTGGAATATATTCCAGTTTGTATCATCGGATGATAGCGACCATAATGACTGGATTTCAATTACAAGTTATAGCTCAGCCTCTTATGGTGCTTCGACTATGACCGATACGCTTAACGGAACGGTTATGGGAAGTCAGTGGTCTTTAATAACGACAGGCTCACACGTAGTGACGTATTCGGCGGCTAACCTGATTGCGTACTATGAAGCAAACAAAACAGATCATACATTTGAAACTGATTTTACTGAGCTGAAGAGCCAATCGGGTCTGAGCGATGGTGCGACAATAAGTATTACCAGTATGTATATCACAGCCTCTGCTACTTCTGGCGGCGACGAACCCGGTGAGACTACCGACTATACTTTCCCGATTGAGGGTCATGCATATGGCAACGGAAGCAGTGCTTATGACACTACAACCGGAGTTGTAACATTCGAGAACGCATGGACCTCCTGCATTGGATGGTACTTCGGCGAAAGCTCAACAATTAAGCTTGAAAGTCTTACGATAACATTTGCTGAAGCGGTTCCAAATTATATGCAGCTTGTTGTGGTGTATTGCTCGGGGCAGAAGGATAGTAGTGTTGGAATAGGTTCAGGAACTACAGTAACGATAAGCGCTGGCGAATATAGTTCGGACAATAACAACGTTATTGATGCAAGTGAGTGCATCAAGCAAATTTACTTGCAGTCGAGCACTGCTGGCAGTTCAGTAACTATTGCAAGCGTAACATACACGCTGGCAACCGAAACCCTCCCCACCTTCTACGGTCGAGCTCTGACCCTGGACGGGGAGATTGGAGTTACTTATTACTTTAATATGACGGGTGTCGAGAATGTAGATGACTATGTTCTGAGCGCTTCGATTGGCGGTGCTACTGCGAAGGATTATTCGCTTGGCAGCACGGTTGACATTGACGGCAAGACCTATTACCGCTATACCGTTTATGTCCTGCCGACGCAGCTCACTTCTACCATCAAGGCAAAGCTTACTGATGGAACCAACGAGGTTGAGGTTTCTGAGTACTCGGTTTCTATTTATTGCAAGAGGGCGATAGGGTATGCAGCCGACGGCGACACCGACTGGGATGATACAGCAGACCTTTGCAAGCAGGTTCTGAATTATGGGTACTATCTGGACTTGTGGCTGCATAGTGGCACAAGCACAAGTGGTATTGATATAGCGGAGGATTATGATTCAACTTGGACTGATCCGGTAACCGGAACTTTGGATGTTACTTTTGACGAGAAGTATGACAGCACTTCTGATGATGTAAAGAAGACTCTTGCGCTTGATGGCAAGGGCATCTATATCAGAGTCTACGTCTCAGATAATACTGCCGGATATACCGTAAGCGGCAAGACGTTAGAAACCAGTACGGATAGTAATGGTCAGTATATCGAGTTCAAGGTTGCGACTGATGAAATGGCTGATATATTCACGGTTTGCAACGCTGATGGTACAACATATACTACATACAGTATATACTCGTACATAAAGAACAATGTAAGTAACTCGAATGAATACTTAGTAAAGCTCTGCAAAGCAATCTACTACTATTGCGAAGCTGCTTTGAATTACGCTTGGGTCTGATGAGGAGGATAATGAGATGAACACAATTCAGAATTACGAAGCACCGATGATGGATATTATCCTTTTCCATGGCGATGTGTGGGATGTTATTACGGCAAGTAGCGGCACCACAAAGTCTGACACAAAAACGGATGCTATTCTGCAGTCTGAAGCTGAAGCTGCGGCTTATGAATGATTGATATGAAGAAATTTTTGCTGGTTATCCTGGCGGCGGTTTTGTTGACCGGGTGCGGGAGCCGGGTGGAGGATCTGGCGGCGACTGAGGCTGAAACTTCGGTGGCGGAGGTTACGACGACTGCGGAGACGACTGCGGAGGTCACAACCTCTGTCTCGACTGCTGAAGCGACAACTGCTGAGACAACCACGGTTCCGGCGGTTACAACCGCTCCAGAAACAACCACCGAGGCGACCACGACCACAACTGCGGCAACCACCAAGGCGACAACCGCCTCCACCACCGCTGCAACCACTACCGCCACAACAAAAGCCACAACGGTCACTACGACTACTGCGGCTACAACCGAGGATGAGGTAGTGCTCGACGAGTCGGAGGATGATGAAGTGGTGCTCGACGAGGGCGACGAAAGTGCCGCTGCGGTGACGACAACCTACACTCCTGTGATAATCCCGCAGGTGACCACCACGACAGCTGCGACCACAGCTGCGACGACCACAACAACCGAATCAACCACCACCGCAACCACAACCCAGGATTCCGACGGGAAAATCGTTCTTCCAGTGGATCCGGTGGGCTGAGGGCTTGACTTTCACCTTACAATCTGCTATACTTAGAATAACTTTCGGAGTTAGGAGGAATCGGCGGTATGGGTGGTTCTTTGAGGGCGGTTGGTCTGAACGAGAAGAAGCGTCTTTTTGCTGAGGAGTATCTTTCCTCCTGCGGCTTTGCGCCGTTGTATCCTGAAAACTATATAATTGTCCCGGGTCTTTGCGATGTCCACGTGCATTTCAGAGAGCCGGGCTTTTCATATAAAGAAACAATCCGCTCCGGCTCTCTTGCGGCAAAAGCCGGCGGCTACACAACAGTCTGCACGATGCCGAATTTAAATCCCGTTCCCGACAGCCTTGAAAATCTAAAGGTTCAGCTTGATATTATTGAGAAGACCGCCGCCGTCCGTGTGATCCCGTATGGCGCAATCACCAAGGGCGAGCTCGGGAAAGAGCTTTCGGATATGGATTCGCTTAGCCCCTATGTCTGCGCATTTTCTGACGACGGTCACGGCGTGCAGGAATCCGACATGATGGAAGAGGCAATGATAAAAGCTAAGTCTCTCGGCAAGATAATCGCCGCCCACTGCGAGGACAACTCGCTTCTTAACGGCGGCTACATACACGACGGCGAATATTGCCATATTCATAACCACAAAGGCATCTCGAGCGAGAGCGAATACAGGCAGATTGAGAGAGATATTAAGCTTGCCGAAAAGACTGGCGCCAAATATCACGTCTGTCACATCTCTACGAAAGAAAGCGTCCAGCTCATCCGTGACGCCAAGAAGCGTGGCGTGGATATAAGCTGCGAAACCGGACCGCACTATCTCACCCTCTGCGATGAGGATCTCGAGGAGGACGGACGCTTCAAGATGAATCCGCCACTGCGTTCAAAATCCGATCAGGAAGCCCTTATCGAGGGCATCATAGACGGCACAATCGATATGATTGCCACAGACCATGCGCCGCACTCCCTTGAAGAAAAATCCCGTGGGCTCGCCAAGAGCGCCATGGGAATAGTCGGCTTGGAAACTGCGTTCCCGGTTCTCTACACAGAGCTTGTTAAGCCCGGCATCATCACGATAGAGAGACTTATTGAGCTGATGTCGACAAATCCTCGCAAGCGCTTCGGCATCACAGAAGATCCCGGCTTCTCGGTCTTCGAAATAGCGACGCCCTACCGGGTAAATCCCGATGAATTCAAATCGATGGGACGGGCAACGCCGTTTGCGGGACGGATGGTTTACGGGAGATGCGAATTTGTCGGCTACGACGGCTAAAGCCGTTTGCGCCGACCCCTCCACCACCGCCTTCGGCGGCGGTCCCCCTCCCCTTGACAGGGGAGGCTTAGAAATCCTCAGATAAGAACCTGCGAAAGGAGCAGTTATGGCTCCCCTGTCAAGGGGAGCTGGCACGAAGTGCCTGAGGGGTGCTATTTTCGGCAACGCCGAAAATAGCGCAGTTTCCCGAAGGGAAACTGCAATCAAGAACAGAAAGGACACCACCATGACCAACAACATCTACAAAATTCTTGAAAACGAAAAGATTGCTGCGAACACGTATCGCATGATTCTTGGCGGGGACACGAGCGGGATCAGAAACTGCGGGCAGTTCGTCAACATAAGGCTCGAGGGCTTCTACCTCCGGCGCCCGATTTCCGTCTGCGATTATGACGAGAAGACATTGACCCTTATCTACAAGACCGTCGGAAACGGAACTGAGTTTATGTCCACACTTCCTGTCGGAAGCGAACTTGACATACTTGTTGGGTTAGGCAACGGCTTCAATGCTGATCTGAGCGGCGAGACTCCGCTTCTGGTTGGCGGAGGAGTAGGCGCACCGCCGATGTATAACCTCTGCAAAAAGCTTGTAGCGGCTGGCAAAAAGCCGACTGTAGTTTTAGGCTTCAAAACTGCCGAGGAAGTCTTCTATTCAGAAGAGTTCTCGGAGCTCGGCGCAAATGTAGTTGTCGTCACAGAGGACGGCTCCCAGGGCGAAAAGGGAATGGTCACCGACGTTATTCCTGGGCTCGATTACTCCTACTTCTACGCCTGCGGACCGATGGCGATGCTGAAAGCGATGGCGGGTGTCATGAAAACTCCCGGCGAATATAGCTTTGAACAGAGGATGGGCTGCGGCTTCGGAGCGTGCATGGGCTGCTCCTGCAAGACTAAGAACGGCTTCAAGAGAATCTGCCATGAGGGACCGGTATTATCGAGCGAAGAAATTATCTGGGAGGAAATGTGATGGCTGACTCAAGACTTAAGACAACACTCTGCGGGATAGAGCTTGACAACCCTGTCATCCCGACAAGCGGAACCTTCGGCTATGGCTGGGAGTTCGCAGAGCTTTACGATATAAATATGCTCGGAACGTTTTCGTTCAAGGGCACAACCATTCAGGAGAGATTCGGAAACCCGACTCCAAGAATTGCCGAGACAACCTCAGGAATAGTCAATTCGATAGGTCTTCAGAACCCGGGCGTCGACAAGGTCATTTCCGAAGAGCTCCCGAAGCTTAAAAAGTGCTTCAATAAGAAGGTCATGGCGAACGTCAGCGGCTTCTGCCTTGACGACTATGTCAGAGCTATCGAGAAGCTTGATAAATCCGAAAGATCCGACATGATAGGCTGGTTCGAGGTCAACATCAGCTGCCCCAACATCTCCTGCGGCGGCATGAGCATCGGAACCGACCCGAAAGCCTCCTATGAAACCATCAAGGCGGTTCGTGAAATCACAAAGAAGCCGATTATTGCGAAATTAACACCAAATGTTACAGATATAGTTCCGATTGCAAAGGCATGCGAGGAGGGCGGCGCAGACGGCTTGAGCCTTATAAACTGCCTCTTCGGAATGAGAATAGACCTTAAGACGAAAAAGCCTGTCATCGCCAACAAGATGGGCGGCTATTCGGGACCGGCTACATTCCCGATAGCTCTCCGGCTCGTCTATCAGTGCTATGACGCCGTGAAGATTCCGATTGTCGGAATTGGAGGAGTTGCGAGCGCTGACAACGTAATCGAAATGATGCTCGCAGGAGCTACGGCAGTCGGAGTGGGCGCTATGAACCTTGTCGACCCGTTCATCTGCAAGAAGATTATTGAGGACTTGCCCGCTGCTATGGACAAGTATCATATAGACAACCTTTCCGGCATCATAGGAGGTGCGCACAATGGGTAAGGACGTTATAATCGCCTGTGATTTCCCCTCAAAAGAGAAGACACTTGAGTTCTTGAGCAAATTCGAGGACGAAAAGCCCTTCGTCAAAATTGGCATGGAGCTTTTCTATGCCGAAGGACCGGATATTGTAAGGGAGATTAAGACTCGTGGTCACAAGATTTTTCTTGACCTCAAGCTCCACGACATCCCGAATACTGTAAAATCGGCTATGAAGGTCTTAAGCTCTCTCGACGTCGACATGGTCAATGTCCATGCGGCAGGAACAAAAGCCATGATGAAGGCGGCGCTCGAAGGCTTGACAAGACCCGACGGCACAAGACCCAAGCTCATCGCCGTCACCCAGCTGACATCAACTGACGACAAAGCACTTCATGAGGAGCTTCTTATAGACCGTCTCATGACCGAAACGGTTCTCACGTATGCTGAAAATGCCCGTGACAGCGGCTTGGACGGAGTTGTCTGCTCGCCCCACGAGGCAGGATTTATCCACAAGGCATTAGGAAAGAGCTTCCTCACCGTCACTCCCGGCGTCAGATTCGCTGATGGCAATAACGACGATCAGAAGAGGGTTATGACCCCGGCGCACGCAAAAGAGGTTGGCTCCGACTACATCGTGGTTGGAAGACCGATAACTCAGGCTGAAGACCCGGTGGCGGCTTACAGAAGATGTGTTGAAGAATTTGTGGGGTAATTGTAGGGGCGGATATTATCCGCCCGCTGCGGATCGCTGAGGGTCCCTACACAAAGATTTCCGAAAGGAGAAATGTAAATGCAGCAATACAAACATGATTTTATAGAGTTTTTGGAGTCCGCCGGCGTTCTTAAGTTCGGCGACTTCACCGCCAAGAGTGGCAGGAAGATTCCTTATTTCATCAACGCCGGGGAGATTAAGACCGGTGCGGAAATATCGGAATTGGGCGAGTTTTACGCAAAAACATATCTCGAGAAGATAGGCGAAAAGAAGACCGTTCTTTATGGTCCTGCATATAAGGGCATTCCGATTGCGGTTTCGGCATCTGTGGCTCTTGCCGGAAAAGGGCTAGATCTGCCGTTCTTCTTCAACAGAAAAGAAGCCAAGGACCACGGCGAGGGCGGGACCATTGTCGGCTACAAGCCGCAGCCGGGCGAAGAGGTTGTCATTGTCGAGGACGTCATCACCGCAGGAACTGCCATCAGGGAGAGCATGGAGATTCTCTCTGAAATTGACGGAGTCAAAGTGGCAGCAGTTATAATTATGGTCGACAGAGGCGAAAAGGGCAGAACAGAAGCATCGGCAATGTCAGAAATCGAAAGTGAATTCGGCTTCCCGGTCTATTCGGTAGTAGATGTCTACGATATTATCGAGTATCTCGAAGAAAACCCGGAGAACGCTGAGAATGTAGAAAGAATTAAGAACTATCTTAAGATTAACGGAGCGAAAAGATGAGGCATCTTATTAACATCCTGGACTTATCTGTCCGGGAAATCGACAAGCTTATTGAAGTAGCCGACGACATCATCGAGCACCCCGGCGACTATGGCGACGTCTGCCACAGTAAGATTCTGGCGACTCTGTTCTATGAGCCGTCGACGAGAACGAGGCTGAGCTTTGAGTCGGCTATGCTGTCTTTGGGAGGCGAAGTATTGGGCTTCTCGGAGCAGTCGTCAAGCTCTGCTGCAAAGGGAGAAAGCGTTGCCGACACGGCGGTGATGGTCAGCGGCTATTCGGACATCATAGCCATGCGTCACCCGAAGGAGGGCGCACCTATTGTTGCCGCAATGCATTCATCAGTTCCCGTAATCAATGCCGGCGACGGCGGGCACTATCACCCGACGCAAACCTTAACAGACTTAATGACCATCCGCCACGAGATGGGCAGATTTGACAACCTGACAGTCGGGCTTTGCGGAGATCTTCGGTTCGGAAGAACCGTCCATTCGCTCATTTCGGCGATGTCGAGGTACCTGGGAATCAGGTTCGTTCTCATATCCCCGGAAGAGCTGAGGCTTCCGTATTTCGTCAAGGGCAAGTATATTATAGATAAAGGGCTCGGGTTCTATGAGAGTAAGTCTTTGGAGGAAGTGATAGGCGAGTTCGACATTCTGTACATGACCAGAATACAAAAAGAGAGATTTGTCAGCGAGGATGAGTATTTCAGGCTGAAGGATTCATATATCTTAACGCCTGAGAAGATGGCTCTTGCCAAGAAGGACATGATAGTTCTTCACCCGCTCCCGAGAGTCAACGAGATTTCGGTTGCCGTCGACGATGACCCGAGAGCGTGCTATTTCAAGCAGGCGAGAAACGGAAGATACATCCGCATGGCGCTTATAATGAAGCTCTTAGGGCTCATCGAGAACGACGTCAACGAGCCGCAGGAAGCAGGCGAGGAAATAATCACCGATAAATTCACCTGCAGAAATTCACGCTGCATAACCTCAGTAGAGCAGGAACTCCCGCAGCAGTTCAAGCTGACGGATAAGGAGAACGGTATTTATAGGTGCGTTTATTGCGAAACCCGTGCAGAATAACTGTAGGGGCGGATATTATCCGCCCGTTGTAGCGACGATCCGTGGGTTCGGGCGGATAATATCCGCCCCTACAAAATAGGAGGTACACAAAATGAAAAAAGTAGCCATAGTAATGGGCAGCGACAGCGATCTGCCTGTAGTTGAAAAGGCTGTTGCGGTCCTCAAGGAATTGGAAATCCCTTATGAAGCGCATGTTTATTCGGCGCACAGAACTCCCGATGAAGCAACTGCTTTTGCAGTTAATGCAGAGACTAGCGGCTTCGGAGTCATCATTTCCGTTGCAGGAATGGCGGCGCACCTCGGAGGCGTTATCGCCGCCAACACCACGCTTCCGGTTATCGGCGTTCCCTGCAAGTCGAGCGTTCTTGACGGGATGGATGCGCTTCTGTCAACTGTCATGATGCCTTCTGGCATCCCGGTTGCGACTGTTGCAATCGGGGGAGGAGCGAATGCGGCACTTCTGGCGGCTGAGATGCTGGCGCTTTCTGATGAAGGGTTGTCCGCAAAATTAAAAGCTAAAAGAGAAGCCGACAGAAAGAAAGTTTTAGAGAAAGATGCAGCAGTTCAGGAGAAGCTGCTTTAAGATAGAAAGGAGCCATTGCCTATGGGCGGATTTTTCGGAGCTATCGGAAACGAATACGCACTTGAGGATGTATTTTATGGAACCGACTACCACTCACATCTTGGTACAAAAAGCGGCGGCATAGCGGCGTATGACCAGGGGATCGGTCTTCAGAGAAGCATTCACCACATCGGAAATTCACCTTTCCGGACTAAGTTTGAGCATGTTTTCAGCGAGATGAAGGGCACGTCTGCCATCGGCTGCATAAACGACAGCGACCCTCAGCCGCTTCTCATCCGCTCGAAATTGGGAACATACGCCATCTGCATCGTCGGCATCATCAACAATATCGACGACATTATGGACAAATACTTCTCGAACACCAGCGGTCAGTTCAACGCAATGACCGGCGGAAAGATAAATTCAACCGAGCTGATTGCGGCTCTCATAAACCAGAAGTCATCATTTCCTGAGGGCATAGCGTTCGCCCAGAGCGAGATCAGCGGAACGGCTTCAATACTTATCCTGAAAGACGGCGGCAACATAATTGCGGCAAGGGATAAATATGGCAGGCTTCCTATCTCCATCGGTCAGAACCCTCACGGCTACTGCGTTTCTTTTGAAGATTTCGCCTACATGAAGCTTGGGTACACTAAGCTGAGGGAATTAGGTCCCGGCGAGATTGTTGAGATAACCCACAGCGGCGTCGAGGTCCTGAAGACCCTCGAAATGAAAAAGAGAATATGCGCATTCCTATGGTCATACTACGGCTACCCGACATCCTCCTATGAGGGCGTCAATGTCGAGGTGATGAGATACCGTAACGGCGAGATCATGGCGGATAATGACCGGAAAAGCGGCAAGCTTCCCGACATCGATTATGTCGGAGGCGTTCCCGATTCGGGAACTCCTCACGCTATCGGCTATGCCAGAGAAAGCGGCGTCCCGTTCGCAAGACCTTTCATTAAATACACACCGACCTGGCCCCGAAGCTTCATGCCCTCGGAGCAGTCGGAGAGAAACACAGTCGCCAAGATGAAGCAGATTCCGGTTCATGAGCTTATCCGTGGCAAGGATTTGCTCTTCGTCGACGATTCGATTGTCCGTGGCACTCAGCTTCGGGAAACAGTCGAGTTTCTCTATGCCAACGGTGCCAAGAGCGTCCACATGCGCTCCGCCTGCCCGCCTATCATGTACGGCTGCAAATACCTGGCATTCTCCCGCTCGACAAGCGACATGGAGCTCATCACCCGCTCAACGATAATGGAGCTTGAGGGCGAGGAGGGCTTCAATCACCTCGAGGAATACAGCGACCCGACCACAGAGCGAGGCAAGAGCTTCCGCCAGGCTGTCTGCGACAAGCTCCACTTCTCGACGCTTGAGTTCCAGACATTGGATGGGCTGTGCGAGGCAATAGGGATTCCGAGAGATGAGATTTGCACTTATTGCTGGGATGGCAAAGAATAATTCGTAATTCGTAATGCGTAATTCGTAATTGCCGACGGAGATAACTGACAATAAAATTATAGAAGGAGACAAAATTATGAACGACTTATCACGTTCCGAAAGCTATGCTGCTGCTGGTGTGGACATTACCGCTGGATATAAGGCAGTCGAGCTTATGAAAAAGCACATTGCAAGAACCGTTACCGAGGGCGTTTGCTCGGGTATCGGGGATTTTGGCGGGCTGTTTGAGCTCAACACCGAGGGAATGAAGCACCCGGTTCTCGTGAGTGGTACCGACGGTGTCGGAACAAAACTCAAGATTGCATTTCTTATGGACAAGCACGATACTGTCGGCATCGACTGCGTCGCCATGTGCGTCAACGACATTATCTGCTGCGGAGCAAAGCCGCTCTTCTTCCTTGATTATATCGCATGCGGAAAGAACTATCCCGAAAAGATCGCCTCCATCGTCGGCGGCATCTGCGACGGCTGCGTTCAGTCGGATGCGGCTCTTATCGGCGGCGAAACTGCCGAAATGCCCGGCTTCTACAAGGCTTACGAATATGATTTAGCCGGCTTCGCAGTCGGAATTGTAGACAAAGAGAAGATTATTGACCGTTCTACAATGGCTGAGGGCGACGTTATCATCGCACTTGCGTCAAGCGGCGTTCATTCGAACGGCTTCTCGCTCGTGAGAAAGGTTCTCAACGTCGAGACTGCCGATATAAAAACGCCTCTTGAAGAATTGGGCGGCAAATCCATCGGCGAGACTCTCTTGACTCCAACAAAAATTTACGTCAAGCCGGTTCTCAAGCTCCTTGAGAGCGTCAGGGTCAAGGGCATTTCCCATATCACCGGCGGCGGATTCTATGAGAATATCCCGAGGAGCATTCCGGACGGGCTTTGCGCACTGATTGAGAAGTCTGCCGTAAAGATTCCTCCTATATTCGATCTCATCGCCGAAAAGGGCAGAATTTCGGAGAGAGACATGTTCAACACCTTCAACATGGGCGTCGGAATGAGCATCGTTGTCTCGAAGGAGGACGAAGGCGAGGCGTTGAGAATCCTGAACGAAGCCGGCGAAGACGCTTATGTCATCGGAAAGATCGTTAAGTCCGAAAGAAAGATTGAGGTAGTCTGATGCCACTTGGAGCTGAAAAGACTAAGATTGCGGTTCTTGTTTCCGGGGGAGGCACGAATCTGCAGGCACTTATCGACGCCGAAGGGTCTGTTATAAAAAGCGGCGAGATCGTTATAGTAATCGCCAGCAACCGGGAAGCCTATGCCTTGGAGCGTGCCAGAAAAGCCGGAATCAGAGCTGAGGCTGTCCCGAAAAAAGAGATGACCCAGGCTGAGTTCGAGGCGAGAATTATAGAGCTCTTGGACGAGACGGGAGCTGAGATTATAATTCTTGCGGGATTCTTAAGTATTCTTTCGGAGGATTTCACCAAGAAGTACCCGAGAAGAATCATCAACATCCATCCGTCGCTCATCCCGTCCTTCTGCGGGCAGGGATACTATGGGCTTAAGGTTCACGAAGCGGCTCTTGAGCGTGGCGTCAAGGTGACCGGTGCGACGGTTCATTTCGTCAACGAGATTCCCGACGGCGGGGAGATAATTCTCCAGAAAGCCGTATACATAAATCCGGATGATACGCCGAAGAGCCTGCAGCTTCGGGTTATGCAGGAAGCCGAATGGAAGCTTCTTCCCGAGGCGGCTGAGCTTGTTTCAAAAGAGATTATGGACAGTAAGGAGTGCAAGTAATGGACATCTACGAAAAGAAATCAATCTATGACCGTATAGCCGGCAACCCGTATGTGGGAAGAGGAATCTGCGTCGGATTGTCGGAAAACGGCGAGAACGCAGCTTTTGCCTATTTCATCATGGGAAGAAGCAAGAATTCCAGAAATCGTGTCTTCACAATCCGTGATGGCGAGCTCTTCACCGAGCCGTTCGATGCTTCGCTTGTCGAAGACCCGAGCTTAATCATCTATGCGGCTGTAAGAAGCTTTCAGAATAAAGTCGTCGTCACAAACGGCGACCAGACCGACACCATCATCGACGGCTTGAAAGCTGGGAAGAGCTTTTCTAAAGCCCTTGAGTCAAGGGAGTTTGAGCCCGATTCTCCTAACTTCACTCCCAGAATCAGCGCAATGCTTGAGCTCGGAAAGCACTATTCCTATCATATGAGTATCTTAAAGAGCATCGACGCCGAGGGAACAGACTGCGCCCGGTATACATATTCATATCCCGCAAAGCCGGGGCTCGGGCACTTCATCCACACCTATGTGACTGACGGAAATCCGATTCCCACATTCCAGGGCGAGCCGGAGAGAATCATAATCCCCGACAGCATCGAGGAGTTCGCAGACCAGATATGGACAGGTCTTGACGAGGCAAATAAGATTTCCCTCTATGTCGAATACATAAATCTCAAGACCCAGATGAGCGAATTCCGCATTATAAACAAGAACGAAAAGTGAGAGGAGACTCCAAGATGAAAGAATTTGAACTCAAATATGGCTGCAACCCGAACCAGAAGCCGTCTAAGATATTCATGCACAACGGGAGCGAGCTCCCTATAGAAATCCTCAACGGCAGACCGGGATACATAAACTTCCTTGATGCATTCAATTCCTGGCAGCTCGTCAAAGAGCTGAAAGAAGCTCTCGGGCTCCCTGCCGCTGCATCCTTCAAGCATGTAAGCCCGACAAGTGCGGCTGTCGGTCTTCCTTTGCCGGAGAAGCTCAAGAAGGCTTGCTTTGTCGACGACATTGAAGGCTTGGACGAATCTCCGCTTGCCTGCGCATATGCAAGAGCAAGAGGAACCGACAGAATGTGCTCCTTCGGAGACTGGGTTGCTTTGTCGGATGTATGCGACGTGAAGACCGCACTTCTTGTGAAGCGTGAAGTCTCCGACGGCATCATAGCTCCCGGCTATGAGCCCGAGGCTCTTGAAATCCTCAAGTCAAAGAAAAAGGGCAACTATAATGTTGTAAAGATTGATCCCGACTACGTTCCCGACCCGGTTGAGCACAAGCAGGTATTCGGCATCACTTTTGAGCAGGGAAGAAACAACTTCGAAATCAATAAAGAGCTTCTCTCAAATATAGTCACCGAAAATAAAGACCTTCCCGACGAAGCTGCGAGAGATCTGATTATATCGCTTATAACTCTCAAGTATACACAATCAAATTCCGTCTGCTATGCTTATGATGGACAGGCTATAGGCGTCGGAGCCGGTCAGCAGTCAAGAATCCACTGCACACGTCTTGCCGGCGGCAAGGCTGACACATGGTTCTTAAGGCAGCACGACAAGGTTCTTAATCTTCCGTTCAAGGACACCTTAGGCAGACCCGACCGTGACAACGTCATCGACGGATATATCAATAAGAATGAAGAAGACGTCACAGCCGACGGAGTATGGGAAAAATATTTCACCTGCAAGCCTGAGCCTCTGACCGACGAGGAAGCAAGAGAGTACTTAGACAGCATCACAGGAGTCAGCTGCGGCTCGGATGCATTCTTCCCATTCGACGACAACATCGAAAGAGCCCACCGCAGCGGCGTCATGTACGTCGCCGAACCCGGCGGCTCTATCAGAGATGACGTCTGCATCGAAAGGTGCAATAAATATGGGATGGTTATGGCGTTTACGGGGATGAGATTGTTCCATCATTAAGGAGAAGATACCATGAACCTATTAGTCATCGGCTCTGGCGGCAGAGAACACGCCGTTATCAAAAAGCTACTTGAAAATAAAGACGTTACTAAGATTTACGCTTTGCCCGGAAATGGGGGCATCGCCAGGGATGCTGAGTGCGTCAACGTTTCGGCTACCGATATTCCGGGGATTGTGAAGTTTGCAACGGAAAATCAGATCGACTACGCTGTTGTCACTCCGGATGATCCGTTGGTTTTGGGGTGCGTTGATGCGCTGAACGAGGCGGGGATTCCCTGCTTCGGACCCGCCAAGAACGCCGCCATCATCGAGGGCAGCAAGGTGTTCTCGAAAAATCTTATGAAAAAATACGGCATCCCGACTGCCGGGTATGAAGTATTTGACGATGCAGAAAAGGCACTTAAGTACCTTGAGACCGCACCGATTCCGACTGTTGTCAAGGCTGATGGATTGGCTCTTGGAAAGGGAGCACTCGTTTGCATGACACGTGAAGAGGCGTTGGACGCCGTCAGGACCATCATGGTTGATAAGAAGTTCGGCGCAAGCGGAGACGAGATTGTCGTTGAAGAGTTTCTCACCGGTCCTGAAGTCTCGGTTCTCTCGTTTACAGACGGAAAAGTCGTGAAGCCGATGGTCTCGTCCATGGATCACAAGCGTGCCGGCGACGGCGACACCGGGCTCAACACCGGCGGCATGGGGACTATCGCCCCGAATCCGTATTACACCGAAGAAGTAGCCGCTGAATGCATGGAGAAAATTTTCCTCCCGACAATAGACGCCATGAATAAAGAGGGAAGAACCTTTAAGGGCTGCCTCTATTTCGGGCTGATGCTCACTCCGGATGGACCGAAGGTAATCGAATATAACTGCCGCTTCGGCGATCCGGAAACCCAGGTTGTACTGCCTCTACTTAAGAGCGATCTTCTCACAATCATGCAGGCGTGCACAAACGGAACTCTCAGCGAAACGGAAGTCGAATTCTCTCAGGGAAGCGCCTGCTGCGTTGTGATGGCGTCAAAGGGCTACCCGGTTTCGTATGAAAAGGGCTATGAAATCACTATTTCTGACGAAGTCGCCAAGAATGTCTATGTAGCCGGTGCTGCTCTGAAGGACGGAAAGCTTGTCACCTCCGGAGGAAGAGTCCTGGGAGTCACTGCGACAGCTGATAATCTCGCTGAGGCGATTGAAAAGGCATATAAGCTGACTGAAAAGATTCATTTTGGGAATCAGTATATGAGAAGTGATATTGGGCAGAGGGCGTTGAAAGCGTAATTTGCACCTCCGGTGCGCCCTCTCAGTCGGCTTCGCCGACAGCTCCCCCAAAGGGGGAGCCAAGAAGTTAGCCCTCCGCAAATCTCGGCTCTCCCTCTGGGAGAGCTGGCGCGCCGTAGGCGTGACTGAGAGGGTGCGACCGCAGGGAGCGTGAGGGGCTTCCACGAAAGGAGAACACCATGGTTTACAGAGTATATTCCGAGAAAAGAAAAGAGCTGGCGGCAGAGGCGAAGGGGCTTCTGGATGAGGCTAAGTCGCTTCTTGGCGTTAAGGGTCTCACCGATGTCCGGCTTGTTAACCGGTATGACGCCGAAAACATAACGCCGGAGCTGTTTGATTATGCGAAGAAAACGGTATTTTCTGAGCCGCAGCTGGATATTGTTTCTGATGAGATTGACACTGAGGGAGCTTATGTCTTTGCGGTCGAGTATCTTCCCGGTCAGTTCGACCAGAGAGCAGATTCGGCTTCGCAGTGCATTCAGATTATCTCCCAGGGCGAGCGCCCTCTTATAAGAACCGCAAAGATCTATTGCCTCTATGGCGAGCTGACGGATGAGGATATTGCTAAGATAAAGAAATACGTCATCAACCCGGTTGAGGCGAGGGAAGCCTCACTTTCCAAGCCGGAAACCCTCAACATGAACTATGAAATTCCGACCGAGGTCAAAACCCTCACCGGCTTCAATGAGCTTGACGAAAAGGGTCTCGATAAGTTCGTAAAGAGCTATGGCTTGGCTATGGATGACGACGACATCGCTTTCTGCCAGAGCTATTTCCGCTCGGAAAAGCGTGATCCCACACTCACCGAAATCCGCATGATCGACACCTACTGGTCTGACCACTGCCGCCACACAACGTTCTTAACTGTTATCGACAACGTAACTTTTGAAGACAAGCTTTTGCAGGACGCCTATGACGAGTATATCAAAACAAGAGAGTACTTGGGCAGAACAAAGCCGGTCTGCCTGATGGACATAGCGACGCTTGCGGTCAAGTATTTAAGAAAAACCGGCAAGCTCATGCACCTTGACGAGTCGGAGGAAATCAACGCCTGCACAGTCAAGATGAATATAGATGTCGACGGGAAAACCGAGCCGTGGCTGCTCTTATTCAAGAACGAAACCCACAATCACCCGACAGAGATCGAGCCTTTCGGCGGCGCTGCAACCTGCATAGGCGGAGCTATCAGAGACCCGCTTTCAGGAAGAGCTTATGTCTATGGCGCTATGAGAGTCACAGGCGCTGCTGACCCGACAGTTCCCGTCAGCGAAACCATCAAGGGCAAATTGCCGCAGAGAAAGATTGTCACCACTGCTGCTGCAGGATATTCTTCATATGGCAACCAGATTGGCTTGGCAACCGGCATTGTCGACGAAATCTATCACCCCGGCTATGCCGCAAAGAGAATGGAAATCGGCGCAGTCATCGCTGCAACTCCCGAAGAGAATGTCCGAAGAGAAGTTCCGGCTCCGGGAGATATTGTAATCCTCCTCGGTGGAAGCACCGGACGTGACGGCTGCGGCGGCGCAACCGGTTCATCGAAATCGCATACACTGACTTCACTTGAAACCTGTGGCGCAGAGGTCCAGAAGGGAAATGCGCCCGAGGAAAGAAAGCTCCAGAGGCTCTTCAGAAATCGTGAAGCCTCGCTCATGATAAAGCGCTGCAACGACTTCGGTGCAGGCGGCGTTTCAGTCGCAATCGGAGAGCTTGCAGACGGCTTGGAAATTGATTTGAATGCTGTCCCGAAAAAATATGAGGGACTCGACGGCACAGAGCTTGCAATCAGCGAATCTCAGGAGAGAATGGCTGTTGTAATTGAGCCGGAGAACCTTGAAAGATTCCTTGAAATTGCACACTCAGAGAACCTGCAGGCATGCAAAGTAGCCGAGGTCAAGGCTGAACCGAGACTCGTTATGAACTGGAACGGCAAGGCTATTGTAAACTTAAGCCGTGAGTTCCTCAATTCCAACGGCGCTGAGAAGCATATTGATGCAGCTCCCGCTAAGGTCAGCGACTACAGAAAGACAGTTTCGGGAGATTTCAGAGAGAATTATCTGAAGCTCGCAGGAGACCTCAACATCTGCTCGAAGCGTGGTTTGTCTGAGAGATTTGACTCGACCATCGGTGCGGGAACAGTTCTGATGCCGTTCGGCGGCAAGAACCAGCTGACGCCCATTCAGGCGATGGTGCAGAAGGTCTCCGTTGAGAAAAAGCACACCGACACATGCTCGCTGATGGCATACGGCTACAACCCATACATCACCGAGAAGTCGCCCTATCACGGAGCATACCTTGCGGTTATCGAATCGGTTTCAAAGCTTGTCGCAACTGGCGCCAGGTTCGATGACGAAGAGGTATACCTCACGTTCCAGGAATACTTTGAGCACCCGAACAAGGACCCGAAGCGCTGGGGCAAGCCGCTTGCGGCACTCCTTGGCGCATTCAAGGCACAGCTTGAGCTGAAAATTGGCGCAATCGGCGGCAAGGACTCGATGAGTGGAACCTTCGAAGACATCGACGTTCCACCGACCTTGGTCTCATTTGCAGTCACCACTTCAAAGACCGACAATATAATCAGCCCTGAATTTAAGAGTGCCGGACATAAGGTCTATTTCATCAGACCCGATTATGACGAAAACAATCTCCCGATAACCTCTTCTCTTCTCGAAGTGTATGCGAAAGTCACTGAATGGATGAGAGCGGGCAAGATTGTTGCGGCATACACCCCCACATCAGGCGGCATCGCAGAAGCCATCTTCAAGATGGGAATCGGAAACGACATCGGCTTCAAGTTCAACGGAACTCCCAATATATTCGGATATAACTACGGCGCATTTATCTTGGAAGCCACTGAGGATCTGGATGCAGAGCTTCTTGGTGAGACCATCGAAGAAGAGGCTATTACCTACGGTGATGAGAGCATTACACTTGCGGAGCTCTTAACTCCGTATGAGAACAAACTCGAATCTGTGTATAGTTGTAACATTGGCACCGCAGACCCCTCAGTCAGCCTTCGGCTGACAGCTCCCCAAGGCGTTGGGGAGCCTGACAGTGAAGATATTGCCTCTCCTAAGCTTAGGAGAGGGGGACCGGCGATAGCCGGTGGAGTGGTCGCACCCAAAGTCTTGATTCCTGCTTTCCCTGGCACCAACTGCGAATGTGACTCTGCAAAGGCATTTGCAGATGCTGGTGCTGAACCCGAAATCCTCGTTATCAACAATCTTTCGGCAGAAGGCATTTCAAGAAGTGTTGAAGCATTTGCCGAAAAGCTTAAGACCGCACAGATGGTGTTCATTCCCGGAGGATTCTCGGGAGGAGATGAGCCGGAGGGAAGCGGAAAGTTCATCACTGCGTTCTTCAGGAATGCTGAGATAAAGGACGGAGTTCACGACCTTCTTGATAACCGTGGCGGTCTTATGGCGGGAATCTGCAACGGCTTCCAGGCTCTCATCAAATTAGGGCTTTTGCCGTATGGAAAGATCATTGACACTGACTCAAGCTGCCCGACCTTAACATTCAACGTCATCAACCGGCACCAGTCGAAGATAGTGAGAACCCGCATCGCTTCAAACAAGTCGCCCTGGCTCTCGCTCATGAACGTCGGCGACATCGTGAACGTTCCAATCTCTCACGGCGAGGGCAGATTCCTTGCAAGCGAGGAGCTTATAAGAGAGCTTGCCGAAAACGGTCAGATTGCTACTCAGTATGTCGATCTCGACGGTAACCCCTCGATGGATGTCCGCTACAACCCGAACGGCTCACTCTTCGCAGTCGAAGGCATAACCTCCCCCGACGGCAGAGTCTTCGGCAAAATGGGACATTCAGAGCGCACCGGCTCAGGACTTTACAAAAACGTCCCCGGCAACTACGACATCCGGATGTTTGAAGCGGCAGTCAAGGCAATGCGTAATTCGTAATGCGTAATGCGTAATTATTTTTGAATTTTTATTCAAAAGGCTTGCATAATTATGCAAGTAGTGCTATAATAGGGCGAACCGCAAAATGTAGGGGCGGATAATATCCGCCCGAAAATCCCTTGCGATAAGCGCGGGCGGATAATATCCGCCCCTACAATAAACCATTGGAGGAACCAAACATGAGTATAAAAAAAGAAAACATCAAAAAAATAGTCCTTGCCTATTCGGGCGGACTCGACACTTCGATTATCATTCCTTGGCTCAAGGAAAATTATAACGATCCCGAGATCATTGCTGTTTCAGCTAACGTCGGACAGGGAACTGAGCTCGACGGGCTTGAGGAGAAGGCTCTCAAGACCGGTGCTTCGAAGCTCTATATCGAAGACCTGACAGAAGAATTCCTGACCGAATTCGTTTTCCCGTGCGTTCAGGCTGGTGCGAAGTATGAAGAGTACTTACTCGGAACCGCTTTCGCACGTCCTCCGATTGCAAGACGTATTGCTGAGATTGCTCTGAAGGAAGGCGCAGACGCCATCTGCCACGGCTGCACCGGAAAGGGCAACGACCAGGTTCGTTTCGAAGTTGCAATCAAGGCTTTCGCTCCCGACATCCCGATCATCGCTCCCTGGAGAGAGTGGAGCATCAAGTCCCGTGACGAGGAGATCGACTATGCCGAGGCTCACAATGTGCCCCTTAAGATAAGCCGTGAAACCAACTACTCTAAAGATAAGAACCTCTGGCATCTTTCCCACGAGGGACTCGACCTTGAAGACCCGGCAAATGAGCCGCAGTACAACAAGCCCGGCTTCCTCGAGATGGGCGTTTCTCCCGAAATGGCTCCCGATGAGCCGTCGTATGTGAAGCTTCACTTTGTTGAGGGTGTTCCTACTTCCGTTAATGGCGTAGAGATGAACGCTACTGAGCTCGTTACTGAGCTCAATAAGCTTGGCGGAGAGAACGGCATCGGACTTCTTGACATCGTCGAGAACCGCCTTGTCGGCATGAAGAGCAGAGGAGTTTATGAGACTCCCGGCGGAGCTATCCTCTATCACGCTCACGAGACTCTCGAGACCATCACTCTTGATAAAGAAACAGCTCACTATAAGTCGCTCGTTGCTCAGAAGCTTGCTGAGCTCGTATACAATGCTCAGTGGTTCACTCCTCTTACCGAGGCAATCTTGGCATTCGTGAAGTCGACCCAGAAGACTGTCACCGGCGACGTAACATTGAAGCTCTACAAGGGCAATATCATCAACGCAGGTGTAACATCTCCATATTCCCTCTACGATCCCGAAATCGCAACATTCGATGAGGATGAGGTCTATGATCAGAAGGATGCAGGAGGATTCATCAACTGCTATGGTCTTCCGACCAAGGTTTATGCGAAGATGAAAGCGAAGAATGGGCTGAAGTAAACCCCTCAGTCAGAGTTGCGAAGCAACTCTCTCAGTTCGGCAATGCCGAACTGATGCGCTCCCCTTTCAGGGGAGCCTTTACTTCTTCTATATAACTTTGGAGGTACAACAACTATGTCAAAAATGTGGGCTGGGCGCACTGAGGGTGTCACAAGCACCTTGGCTGACGACTTCAACTCTTCTATCCGCTTCGACAGCCGGATGTATCGTGAGGACATAACCGGCAGCATGGCGCATGCAGGAATGCTCGGAGCGACCGGGATTATCACCGAGGATGAAGCGAATCAGCTTATCGACGGGCTTGCGGGGATCCTTTCGGATCTTGATTCAGGGAAGCTTAAGATAAACCCCGACTGCGAGGATATTCACATGTTCGTCGAGGAGGTTCTCACTTCACGGCTCGGCGACGTCGGGAAGAAGCTGCATACTGCCCGCAGCCGCAATGACCAGGTTGCTCTCGACACGAGAATGTATACGAGAACTGAGATAGCCTCGATTCAGGAAAAGCTTCTTGATTTGTCCGACGCAGTTGTCGCAAAGGCTGAGGAGTATAAAGACTATGTCATGCCGGGATACACCCACCTCCAGAGAGCGCAGCCGATTACCTTCGGGCATCAGCTTATGTGCTATGTCGAGATGCTGGGAAGAGATATTTCAAGGCTTGAGGATGCAAAAGCCCGGGTCAACGTCTCTCCAATCGGAAGCTGTGCGCTTGCGGGAACTACATACGAAACCGACAGAGGCTATGAAGCCCGGAAATTAGGCTTCGACTCGGTCTCAAGGAACAGCATTGACGGCGTTTCTGACAGGGATTTCGTCTGCGAGACGCTGAGTGATCTATCAATCATAATGATGCACCTTTCGAGATTCTCGGAGGAAATAGTTCTCTGGTCGAGCTGGGAGTTCAAATTCGTGGAGCTTTCCGACAGCTTCACCACCGGCTCGTCAATCATGCCGCAAAAGAAAAACCCCGACATGGCGGAGTTAGTCAGAGGCAAAACCGGAAGAGTTTACGGCGATTTGATTACGATTCTGACTGTCTTGAAGGGTCTTCCTCTTGCCTACAACAAAGATATGCAAGAAGATAAAGAATGCCTCTTCGACGGAATCGACACAGTCAAGATGTGCATCGATGTGTTTACCGGCATGGTCTCCACTATGAAAGCCAACCGGGAAAACATGATGACTGCGGCTCAGAAGGGCTTTATCAACGCCACAGACCTTGCTGACTACCTTGTGAGAAAGGGCTTGCCGTTCAGAAGCGCATATAAGATTAGCGGCAGAATAGTCGCACATTGCATCGATACGGGAAAAGTACTCGAAACGATGGACTTATCCGAATATAAAGAGTTCAGCGAGCTTTTCGAAGACGATTTGTATCAGGAAATCGACCTTAAGAACTGCGTCGACAAGAGAATCAGCGAGGGCGGAACCTCGGTGGGCTCAGTTGAAAAGCAGATTTCTGACGCAAAAGACAGGCTAAGTGAACTCAGGAAAGGAATTGAACAAAAATGAATCTTTACGGACGGGATTTTCTGAAGCTTATGGACTTCACTCCCGATGAAATAGAGGGTCTTATAGACCTTGCTGCAACTCTCAAGGCAAAGAAAAAGGCGGGAGTTGCGCACCGCCTCTGCGAGGGCAAGAATATTGCACTCATCTTTGAGAAAACCAGCACCCGCACCCGCTGCTCGTTCGAAGTGGCGGCGCATGATTTGGGCATGGGCTGCACTTATCTTGATCCTTCCGGCTCCCAGATTGGCAAGAAAGAAAGCATCGCTGATACAGCGAGAGTTTTGAGCTCGATGTTCGACGGAATCGAATACCGTGGCTATGGTCAGGAGATTGTTGAGGAGCTGGCTGAATACTCAAGCGTTCCGGTCTGGAACGGTCTTACTAACGAATTCCACCCGACACAGATCTTAGCCGATTTTCTTACGATCAAGGAGATTTACGGACGCCTCAAGGGCATCAACTTCCTCTATATGGGCGACGCCAGATACAACATGGGCAATTCCCTGATGGTCGGCTGCGCAAAGATGGGGCTTAATTTCACTGCATGTGCGCCGAAAAAGTATTTCCCGAATGCTGAGCTCGTAAAGACTTGTGAAGAGCTGGCTAAAGAGAGCGGCGGAAGCATCACTCTCTGCGAGAATCCTGCTGAAGCTGCCAAGGGTCAGAACGTTGTCTACACCGATGTCTGGGTCTCAATGGGCGAGCCGGACGAAGTCTGGGCGGAAAGAATCGCTGATCTGTCGCCATATCAGGTCAACTCAACCCTTATGAACGCCACCGACAACGCAATATTCATGCATTGCCTGCCGTCCTTCCACGACCTGAAGACCACCACCGGCAAGCTCATAAACGAGAAGTTCGGTCTTGACTGCATGGAGGTCACCGACGAGGTCTTCGAAAGCCCCCGCTCGGCAGTTTTCCAGGAAGCGGAGAACCGCATGCATACTATCAAGGCGGTTATGGCGGGGACACTGGCACATGTGTGATTGCAATATTTTTTGAATCGGGTATTGCATTTTTCAGACACATAGTGTATAATAACAGTGTGGGATGGAACATTCCACAGTAAACACAATTCGCTTGCGAATATGTTTAGCCTCCGTAGGTGACGGGGTGCGGTTGCTTCAAACCACGTAAAATATCATCCTTGTACGGCTCCCCTTTTGGGTGTAGTCATGTTTAGCCTCCGTGAGTGACGGGGAACGGTTTGCTTGCAAGCCGGTCCGCTTTGTCGGGCTGTGTAGAATATCACTCACTTGTGTGAATCAGTTACTCCGTAACTGATAATATCTCCGCGGGTAACGGGATGCAATCTTTTGATTGCGTAGAATATTACCCACTTGTATGAAAAATCGAGCCTACCTTATTGGTGGGCTCTGATTTTGTGAAAGGCAGGGGATTATAAGTGAGACTGGTTACGGTTGATGAAGAGCTTTTAAAGGCTTTTGCCGAAGATGAACAGGTGCTGTACAAAAGTAGCAGACCATGTGTGTTATTGGTGGAACTGATTTATAAGGGTAAGCAACAGACTTTTGCTGTCCCGCTGCGTTCTAATATTCCGCATTCTGCTTCTAAAGAGCAGTTCTTTGCACTGCCTCCGAGAAAAACCACGAGAAAAGGAAACCGTCACGGCATTCACTACATAAAGATGATTCCCGTTGAGTGGACGTATACTCATAAATGTCGTTCGTTTGAAAAAAGATTCAGCTATCAGACGAAGGCAATAATTGATAAAAATGAAGAAAGAATAACTGCCGAATGTCAATCCTATCTCACTGCATATGAAAACGGATTTCGTCCGAATTATTGCACGGATATAGATCTGCTCTTGGAACGGCTGAAAGAGTTCCAGAAGTCAAAAGAACTGACTACAGTATAGTACATAATACAGGGGTAAAAATATGAAATCCTTCTTAAAATCCATCTTCCACAAGCCGCATATGCTGCGGCGGGTTATATTCTGCGTCATTGGCGTGACGCTGATGGGCTTCTGCGTGTCCTGGCTGAATCTACTGGCGTGGGGAACCGACCCTTGCTCGGTCTTCAACCTTGCGATGGCGGACATCTTAGACATGAGCTTCGGCAGCTGGCAGGCGCTCATCAACTGCGTTCTCTTCCTCCTTGTCCTCTGGAAGGGAAGAGAGAACATCGGCATCGGCACCGTCTGCAACATGTTCATAGTCGGCTATTCCTGCGACTTCATGACCTGGCTGCGGGAAAAGCTCATCCCGGAATTCACATTCACAGGCTGGGTTGAGAAAATTATAGCCTGCGTCGTGATTCTGTTCATATTCGTCTTCTCGGTTGCGGTCTACACCTCCGTCGGGCTTGGGGCTTCGCCCTACGACTCGATTCCGGAGATCATCTTCAAAGCTCAGAAGAAGCTTCCTTTCCGGGTTATAAGAATCCTCTGGGACAGCTTCTATGCGGTTTTAGGCTACCTCATTGGCGGAACAGTCGGAATTGTGACAGTCCTGATGGCGCTGACGATAGGACCGATGGCGGAAGCCGTCCGCAAGCGCATCGGCAGGTTTATCGAATAGACCGCTCTTCGAGCGCCTCAAGAGCCTTGAGCTGCCTTATCAAATAGTTATACCTTGACTCGAGAGCCGCCCGGTCATAGATGAGGGCACTGAGAAGATCATCGTCAGTAGTCTCATTAAAGCAGCTCTCAGCAGTCTTCATAGCCAAAGAAATCTCCTTGATGTCCGACTCGATAGCAAGGAGGTTTTGTTTTCGGAGCTTAATTTGCGAACGGGTCATAACAAACATCCTCTCGTATATGCTGTTAAAGCATATGCGGGAGGAAAGCGCTTCATGCAAACCCATTGTCGGCTACGACGGCTGCGTCGTCTTGCCGAGCGCCTCCCTTCGGTCGGCGCACCTCTCAGTCGCCTTCGGCGCCAGCTCCCCTTAATAAGGGGAGCCAATAGCAAACCTTCCCAGAACGTAAAAAGGCTCCCCTGTCAAGGGTGAGCGCATTAGTTCGGCTTTGCCGAACTAAGAGAGTTGCTTCGCAACTCTGGCTGAGAGGTTCCGCAACCAACGGGAGCGGCGTCGCACGAAGTGCGACAAAAGTAGGGGCGGATATTATCCGCCCGCTTTTCAATGCTGTCTTGGTTCGGGCGGAGAAGTTTGGCAAAGCCAAACTTCTCCGCCCCTACAATCAGTTTACACCAAATTTGTACACCGTCACATGATGATACTTCTCTCCAGCCTTTAAGATCGGCTTTTCGAAGTTATCAAATCTCATTGCGTTCGGGTAGAACTGGGTTTCAAGGCAGAGTCCGTCTCTCTTCTCAACCGGCTTGCCGTTCTTGCCATAGGGTGCGGTGCCGTCGAGGAAGTTTCCGGAATAGAACTGCATGCCGGGAGTGTCCGACCATACTTCCATCGTGCGTCCGGTGCTAGCCGCTTTGAGGGTTGCCATGTGCCTAAAGCCCTCGCCGTCCGGGCACCAGTTGTGGTCATAGCCGCCGGCAAATACCAGCTGCTCGTGCTTTTGATTGATTCTCTCGCCGATTACGTGGAAGTCGGTGAAGTCGAGCGGTGTGCCCTCTACTTTTGCTACGTATCCAGTGGGCAAGCATTCTGAATTTCCGACTGTGAAGTGGGTGGCGTTGATCTTGAGAGAGTGCTTCTCGATCGAGCCTGTGCCCTGACCGTCAAGGTTGAAGTAGCAGTGATTGGTAAGATTGCAGATGGTGTCGCTCTCAGCAACTGCGCTGTAGTCGATCTTAAGTGCGCAATCGTCGTCAAACGAATACTTGACTGTTACGTGGAGAGTTCCCGGGAAGCCCTCTTCGCCGTCGGGGGAGGTGTAGTTAAGAACCAGCTTCTCGCCGTCGACACTGGCATCCCAGATCTTCTTGTTGAAGCCCTCGAAGCCGCCGTGGAGGTTGTTTCTGCCGTCGTTCTTACCCAAGGTATAAACCTTTCTTCCGAGCTTGAACTTAGCGTCCTCGATTCTGTTGCCGTGGCGACCAATGAGTGCGCCGATGTACTTGTCCTGTGTCTCATATCCGGAAATGTCGTCATATCCGAGAGCGACATCGGCGATATAGCCGTTCTTGTCCGGGACGTTTATCGAGCGGATAGCTCCGCCGTAGGTGATAATTTCGACATATGCGCCCATCGAGTTCTTGAGCTCATAGAGCGAGACCGATTCGCCGGTTGAGAGGCAGCCGAAATCTCTTTTTGTTACAGTTGTCATAGGTTTTCAAGTCCTTTCAGAAAATTTCAAAAAAATATTTTTCTTAGGTGCAATAAATGCGTGCCTTGATTTGTATTATAAGTGTAACACCTTTTCGGAAGAATTGCAACCCTCGAGTTGCACCCACAGACTGAAAAATTAATTTTCTCCTTGTGAAAATTAATAATTCGGGGTTTACAACTGGGAAAAAAGATGTTATAATATATTCGGTATCCTATAGGACAGAAGCTTCGCTTCTGAACCTAAGGGGGAAATCAAAAAATCTTTTGAAAAAAGGAGCGTCATAAAAATGACTAAAAGACTTTTAGCATTAGCAACCGCCCTCATTCTGGCAGTCTCCATGCTCAATTTGTCGGTGTTTGCAAGTGGTACTGTCTCATTCACCACCGCCACTGCAAGCAGCAACACGCTGAATTTTGAATGGTCATACAGCGGTTCAGATTTGTCCCACTACTACTATTCAATCACCAACCTGACTACACAAGCCACACTGGTTTCCAGCACCAGAAATACAACCGGTTCTGTATCCAAGGCTTATACTACCTCTGGTACTTATCAGATTACTGTAACAGCGTATAACTCCAGCTCAGAAATGTTGGATTACGCAAGCACTACCGTCGCTGCCACCTACACTTCATCGAGCACTAACTCAGCTGGTACTGTCACTGTAACGGGCAACTCTTCTTCGTCGACAGCTACTTGGAAGGGAACTGCATACAGCTACTACAGTGCTTCCTACACCACTACATCAGGTACTACAGGCACTATAGACAGACAGACCAGTGCTAACTTCGCGATTGCTGTAGCATATTCTTCGTTGAAGACCGTTACCATCTATGCTTATGAAACAGTAACATCAGCTACCGCTGCTACTTCCGGCACCTGGACTAATTCATCCAGCTCTTCCAGCTCCTCTGGTGTAACTTATACTTACAATGGAACTACCACTACTGGTTACTACAGCTACACCCTCAGCTGGTCTGCGGTCAGTGGAGCGGGTGGATATTACATCTACTACACTTCTACTCAGGGCTCTTCTTACGGCGGATATACCTATGTAACCAGCAATTCTGCTACAATCACCCTGACTGGCGGCTATACCTATAGCTTTGTTGTACGTGCTTACACTGGCACAAGCTACTCTTCAATGGGCACATTTGTCAAGAGCGTTGGTACTGCTTCTATAACTGCTGGCACTACAACCGGCTCGAGCTACTCAAGCGGTATCACCTATTCGACAACTGGCGTTAACAGCTATGGTCTGTATCCTTACACCCTTTCCTGGACTGCAGTTTCCGGTGCTACTTCCTACACCCTGAGCGTAACTGCTAATGGCTCTACCAGCACCACCACTGCTACCACCAACTACACAACCCTTTATCTCACAAGCGGTTATACCTACTACATCACCGTTACCTCCAACACCGGAACCTCTGTCGGCTATGCTTACATCGTTCCCGGAAGCTCATCTTCGACTTCAACTATCACCTACACAAATAACGGTCTTGTAACCACCGGCTACTATAGCTACACCTTCTACTGGACTGCTTCTTCAAGCACCTCCTATATTGTATATCTGAACGGCTCCGTTCAAGGCGTTACAACCTCCGGAAGCGTAACCCTCAGTGCACTGGCTACAGGAACCACCTATACTGTCGAGGTCTACACCATTAACGGAACCTTGGTTGGATCGACCACAATCGTTGCAGGAACCTCCTCTTCGACTGCTTCGTCTTCCACCACCTCGACTACTACCGGCACCAACTGCACTGTAGTCTCCGGCACAAGCTCAAAGACCGTTACATGGACCGCTAATTCCAGTGCTTACTACTACGTTGTAACCTACTTTGTAGGCTCCGACACCACCGGAACCAGCGTACAGGTTTACTCCAACAGCACTGTTCTTCCGATTGCAAATACATCATCTGCTTCAATCTATGTTGTAGCTTATGACTCAACCGGAACCTCACTTGGCTTGACTGCTTATGCTACTGTTGCAGCAACAAGCACCTCTTCAAGCTCTTCAAGCTCCTCTTCTTCAAGCTCTTCGACCATTTCCTATAAGGTTTCGATCTCCTCGAGCACCTCTACCAGCACCACCATCACCTGGGATGCAGTAAGCGGAGCTACCTACTACTATGTAACCTACTCGCTTTCAAGCGGCAGCTCCTCCGACAACACCTATGCTACTCTTACAAACAGCTACACCATTCCTTATGGTAAGAACACTTCGTTCATAGCTTATGTCTATGCATTGACTTCGTCGGGAAGCACTCCTGTCGGCTACATTCAGTATGTTCCCGGCTCGAGCACATCTTCTTCGGGCTCATCCAGCTCAGGCTCCAGCTCTTCTTCTTCGAGCGCATCCGTTTATCCGACCAGCTTCAAGGCTACTTCCGGAACAAGCGGAAAGATTGCTCTCTCATGGACTGCTGCTGACGACGCTTCTTCCTACACCGTTTACTGGAAGCGTTCAACCGCTACCGAGTGGAAGAAGGCAGGAACTGTCAAGAAGACTGCTGTCAACATCTCCGGTCTTAACAATGGTGTAAGCTACGACTTCTACATCGTTTCCAACACTGGCTACAGCTCTGGAACCGCTACCATCACTTGCTCAACTTCAGCTTCAACCGTAACCGCTACTGATCCTGTTGCATCGTCCTCGACGACCACCAGCCTCAAGTCGGTAACCAGCTCCTCAAGCGGTGCTATCACCGTTTCCTGGACTGCTGTTTCGGGAGCTACAAGCTACAAGGTCTATGTTGCTGAGGGCTCAAGCTCCACCTACAAGTGCAAGGCAACAGTGACAAGCGGCACTTCCACCACCATTACAGGTCTTACATCCGGCACTACCTATAAGGTAAGAGTTGTTGCAGTTCCTTACTCCGGAACTCTCACAACTGCCCTCAAGGCCTGCAGCTATATGTCTGTAACTGCCAAGTAACGCTGACGGTTTATAGAATATTTTTAATTGATGAGGGGAAGCCGGCTTCGTGCCGGCTTTCTCTTTTCCCGGAAACTGCCGAAACTGGTTGTAGAAAGTGATGAATTTTGTCATAGCGTCTTGTAATTGGGAGGGAATTAGAGTATAATACAGGAATGAGCGTACCCTCTCCGTCCGCACCTATGGTGCGTCCACCTCTCCCAGGGGGAGAGGCAAGTTGATTTTCTCACAGGAGCTTGTGGCAGGAACTGTTATGGCTCCCCTGTCAAGGGGAGCTGGCGCCGTAGGCGACTGAGGGGTGCTATTTCAAAAAAATTTTTTGAATCCGTTTGAAACAAAATCAGCTTTTTTAGACACTATTTATACAGAAGCTTGAGCAGCAAGCTTATGCCTTGATGGCTGTGTGGATAGTGGTAATATAATATCTTGCAGCGAATCGAGGTGAGACTGATATATGAAATCCGATTTCAAGGAGCTTGTGACCCGTGCAAGGCGGGGAGATGCTTCTGCGTTCGGCGAGCTTTATTCCGCAATCTATAAAGACCTTTATTACTATGCTCTTTGCAACCTGAATAATTCAGACGATGCAGCGGATGCTGTGAGCGATGCGGTGTTAGATGCCTTCCAGGGCATCAAAAACTTAAAGAACGAGGATGCATTCCAAGGCTGGATGGTCAGAATCCTGACCGCAAAGATAAAGAGAAAACAGGCGGAATATATCAGTCAGCGGGAATATATCAGCTCCACCACCTCGGACTATAACGGCGCCGAAGAGGGCGAGATGAATGACATCCCCGTCAACGAGGCAAAATATGAGGGAATAGAGCTGCTTGAGCACATCGAGGGCTTAAGCCACAACGAAAAGCTCTGCTTCACACTGAACGCCATCTACGGCTACACCAGCGATGAAGTGAGTAAAATAACTGAAATCAATGCCGCCACTGTGCGGACATATATAGCGAGAGCGAAGCAGAAGCTCAGAAAAGCGCTCAGTGATTAGATAAATGCGTAATTCGTAATGCGTAATGCGGAATTATGATTTGCGAGGAGTACTATTTGGCTCCCCTTATCAATGGGAGCTGTCAGCCGCAGGCTGACTGAGAGGTGCGCGAGCGAAGCGAGCGCGGTTGCTGAGAAGCAACAACAATTTTCAAGAGAAAGGAGTGTCGGGATTGGCTAATAAGAACAGTATTTACTGGGAAATGATGCAGAATATTTCTGTTCCGGAGAGACTTGAACCGGATAATATTGTCAAGCTTCTTGAAGCACATCAGATGCAAGCTGCTGATGCGAAGCGACCTGAGATTGTCTTGACTACAAACGAAGTCCCGACCTCTGTGGATAATGAAAAGAAGCCGGAGAGAAGGATTACTGTCACCCAGGCTTCGAGGCGCACAAGAATCTATCGTACTGTCGCTTCGCTGGCGGCATGTGCAGCGCTGGCTCTTGGCTGCGTGAGATACTTTGATCTTGGAGAGGTTGAGACAGTCGAGACTGACTCGAAGGGCTCGAGCTACGCTACAGATTATGACGAGCTCCACAAGACCTTCCGCAAATATTATGCCGACGATGAGGATAAGGTAACACTTGATTCCGCTATCGCTGAAATTGAAAATTCCTATAACGAGTCCGGCTCCGAGAGCACCGGCGACACAAGCTCTATTGACTCCGAAGCATCAGAAACGGAACAGCAGCCAAGCGTCACCACCTCTGAAGCCGAGACTGAGGATACAAGTCCCACTCAGGAGGGCGCTTCCGAAAGCGTCGAGGCAACTGTTGAAGCTGAGCCTGAGCCGGATGTAACCCTGAATGAGGGAATCCGTCTTCCGAGCGTTGCCGAGGGAGAGCTCACGGATAATTATCTGATTTGCAACGACATTATTTATATAAAGGACGGCAGCACCGTCAAGGTTATCCTTTCCAATTCGGGAACCCTTGAATACATCGGCGACGCTGTTCCCGAGAACGGTCTTTTCGAGACCAGAGTTCTTGAAGAGATATATGCAGTCGATTCGAGACTCGTGGCTGTCTACTCGGTCACAACCGAAGAGCCGGTTTCCATTCCCGCCGACACAACAGGCGTTTCCGAAAGCTCCACTGTTGAGGACATTCTTAGCAGCGTCTACTCGGACGAAGAAATCACAATAATAAGCTACTCTGCTGAGGTCGTTGTCTACGACATCGGCTCCGACGGAAGCATCACACGTGCCTCTGTCATCACCCAGAGCGGAAGCTATCTCGATTCCGTTTTCGACGACGGCTATGTCTATATCGTAACGAGCTATGATAAGTATCAGAGCATGCCGCTTACCGGCGACAACCTCGACAGCTACGTTCCTTCGTACACTGTCAACGGCGAGAAGCTCTATATTGAGGCGACAAACATCCTGATTCCCGCAACCGTTTCGACTCTTGACTACACCGTTGTTGGAGGAATTGCTGCGGCTCTGCCGTCGACTCCGGTTTCCGTCCAGGCTGTCTTGGGCTCTGAGGGAAAGATTCTTGTGTCAGATGATGCGGTCTATGTCTTCGGCTACTCAGGAAACGAGGAGACTTCTGTTGAAAAGCTCACACTTTCCGGAGGAACGGCTGCATTCAGCTATTCAGCCACAATCGAGGGAGTTGCCCTCTCCGGCGGAATGACCTGTAGCGACGGAACACTTCTGGTCGCAGCTTTAAGAAGCTCCGACAGCGGATATATCACAGCGGTTTATTCGTTTGATGAGAACCTGAATCTTCTTTCCGAGGTCGATTTCCCGTCGGCATACCAGTCGGTCAGCTTCGAAGGCTTGACCGTGAAGCTCGGCAGCGGCGATGACATTTCTGTGGCTGACTTCTCAGACCCGCTGAGTCCGATGATCATTGAGAACGGTGACAGCGTCGACTTCACACTCTGCTTCCAGGGCTTCGGTGACGGTTTCGTAACTCTGACTGAGGACGAAAATGGCTATATGATGCTCGACTATCTCACGATAGATTCTTTGGGGGAGCTCGTGCTTTCGGCTGAAACAGTGGTCTCAACTGAAGACTGCGACAGCCCGGCTCTTTCAGACAACAGAATACTTTATTTAGACTCGGCAAACGGTCTTATCGGAGTCCCATACAAATACTTTGACGGTTACGACTACTGCTGCACCTACGCCATCTATAAGCTTGGGTCATCTGGTTTCACCCTGGTCGGAACAGTCGAGACCCACGAGGTCGACAGCGCATTTGAATTCGGAAAAGCGGAGCTTTCAAACGGCATCCTCTATGTCATGAGCGACGGCAGGGTGTATGCTCTGTCGGTAGGTGAGAGCTCAGTGTCGATAATCGGTTCGGCAGACCTGATTGAATCGAGCTACTCCGGGCACACAACCTGGTGAGAAATGATCCTGTAAATTCTTTTTCTCTGATAAATTGCGGTGCGGGGTTAGCAAGTGCCCCGCATCGTGCTTTTTAAGAAAAAAGCTGTTGACAAATTGGCAACAGCGGGGTATAATAGTAGCAAGAGAGCTGAACTGATCGCACTCAGTTTCGGTTCAACCTGATATGTGCTACTGCTAATAGCACTAATTTTGGAGATTGACCGTCCCTTTATGGATTAATTCGGGCGGTTATTTCTTTTTGTTCCCAGTCGTAAGACCGAGAATCCCAAGAACAATGACCGCAATCAGATCCAGCAGTGAAATCACGGTGGAAATCGCCTCATAAATCGTCATGGCAGTCACCTCCTTCACCGAAGTAAAGGTCAAACCGCTACTCTCTTGCTTTCTGTATTATAGCATATGTTCTTTATGCTTGTCAATAAAAAAGAAGCGCCCACTTGGACACTTCTTTTTTTGGTGGGAGAGGATGGATTCGGACCATCGAAGCTGAAAGCAACAGATTTACAGTCTGCCCCCTTTGGCCACTCGGGAACTCTCCCATATTAAATTTTTCGTTGGAGCTGGTGGACGGACTTGAACCCCCGACCTGCTGATTACAAATCAGCTGCTCTACCAACTGAGCTACACCAGCAAGCACTGCAACAACGTATGATATAATAACACATCCTGCGACTTTTGTCAAGCGTTTTTTGAAATATTTTTTTGCAGAGCAAAAATTACTTTGATTCGTGCGTCCTTTCAAACGCCATCATCACATCCTCCGGCATATCCTCCGGCTTCATGGCTTTTGTGGCTTCTTCGCCTATTGCCATTGCGCTTTCGTAATACCAGCATTTATAGTTCAGCATGTCAAGAGTCGACTGAAGACGGGATATTTCCGCTTCGACGGCTCTTTTCTGGTTCTCAAAGAGCTCCTTCCGCTCCGCAAATGTCTCGCTCCCACGGGCGCAGAGATCCATGAAAAGCCTGATGTCCTTTATCTCGAGCCCGGACTTTTTGAGGCAGTCGATGACACGGAGAGTTTCTATCTCGGTCTCCGTGAACTTCCGGATGCCGGATTTTCTTTCAAGATTCGGGAACAAGCCCTCTTTGTCGTAGTATCTTAGTGTCGAAATCGGAAGCCCCCACATCTTGGAGACCTGCCCGATGGTGTAGGTTGAATTGTCGCTCATATTTTCATTCTTCTTTCAAATTTTTCGCAAAAAGGCTTGGCCTAAAGTCAGGTTCAGGTATTATAATGATTATACCACATAAAAAGACGGCTGTCAAGAGCCCGTACTACAATTAAGAAAGAAGGATTATTCATGGAAGAACTGAAAATGACAACTGAATGGGACAAGACTTTTCCGAAGAGCCCTGAGGTCAACCACCGCAAAGTGACTTTTAGAAACCACTATGGCTTCACCCTCGCCGCTGACCTTTACGAGCCGAAGAGCTATGTAGGTAGGCTTCCCGGTCTGGCGGTCTGCGGACCTTTCGGCGCCTGCAAGGAACAGGCAGCTGGGCTTTACGCTCAGGAGATGGCGGTAAGGGGCTTCCTTACTATCGCTTTCGATCCGTCATTCATGGGCGAATCCTCCGGCGAGCCAAGAAATATGACCTCTGTTGACATCAATACCGAGGATTTCTCCGCCGCAGTTGATTTTCTCTCGATTCAGCCGAACGTCGACCCGGAGAGAATCGGAATCATCGGCATCTGCGGCTGGGGAGGAATGGCTCTGAATGTAGCCTCGATGGACACCAGAATCAAGGCGACTGTCACCTCCACCATGTACAACATGTCCCGTGTCAGTGCCAACGACTATTTCGACACGATGGATGAGGACGGAAGATATGCGATGCTCGAGCACCTGAACGCTCAGAGAACCGACGATTACCGCAACGGCACAACGAATTATCCCGGCGGCGTTGCCGACCCGATGCCGGAGGATGCACCCTGGTACTTCAAGGATTATCACGACTACTACAAGACTCCTCGAGGCTACCACCCAAGAAGTGCCAATTCAAACGAAGGCAGAGCCGAAACCGGAAGCTTAGGCTTTGTCAATCTCCCGACCGCCTGGCGCTCATCGGAAATCCGCAGCGCCGTCCTGATGGTTCATGGTGAAAAGGCGCACTCCTGCTACTTCACGAAGGATGAGTTCAAGAAGCTCAAAGGCGACAACAAGGAGCTCCTCATCATCCCGGGTGCTGTGCATACAGATCTGTATGACAATAAGGACATTATTCCGTTTGATAAGATTGAGGAATTTTTGAGGAAGTATTTGAAATAACAGAGGAGGAATCACCATGTCAAAAATAGTACAAACTGCAGGCACCGGCAAATCCGCCCACGCAGTTCTATGATCTTCCCGATAGGTGAGCCGAACGATGGGTTCGCTCAGTATTTCAGCGGGCAAAGCTACCTGGCGCCAGTTTCAACCGAGCAGGTCGGCATCTTCAACGTCACCTTCGAGCCGGGTTGCCGGAATAACTGGCACATTCACCATGCGGAAAAGGGCGGTGGACAGATCCTCATCTGCGTCGGCGGCGTGAATTTAATGCGTAATTCTTAATTCGTAATGCGTAATTGTGGCTTGCTTTTGGCAAGCCACTTGCCATCTTCTTAAATCCGTGCTATAATCAAAATAGTACAACCCGGGAGGAGCTTTAATATGTCTATGATCATGCCATCGGAACAGGTAGTTTTTGACAAGGTTAAGGAGATTATCGCTGCAACGGACAACATCGTTTTCTTTGGCGGGGCAGGGATGTCAACCGAGAGTGGTGTTCCGGATTTCCGGTCTGTCGACGGGCTCTATAACCAGAAGTATGCCTATCCGCCGGAGACAATACTCAGCCACTCTTTCTTTGAAAACCACCCGGATGTCTTCTATGAATTCTATCGTGACAAAACCATCGGTCCGATGGTCGATGCGAAGCCGAACAAGGGGCACCTGAAGCTTGCTGAGTGGGAGAGGGAAGGAAAGCTTAAGGCTGTCATCACCCAGAATATCGACGGGCTTCACCAGAAAGCCGGTTCACATGAGGTTCTCGAGCTCCACGGCTCCGCTGACCGTAACTACTGCCCGAAGTGCGGCAAGATATTCACGATGAAAGACATCATGCTTAAAACCGGCATCTTCCGCTGCCCTGATTGCAATAAAATTGTCCGTTCGGGAGCGGTTCTCTATGAAGAGCCACTCGACAACGACGTCGTCACCAAGGCTCTTTACTATATCCAGAATGCCGACGTCCTGATAGTTGCCGGAACATCCCTCGCTGTATACCCGGCTGCCGGCTTCATAAACTACTACCGTGGAAGTAAGCTCGTCTTCATCGAAAAGAATCCGGAAGTCACCAACCCCAGAGCCGACTATACATTGCATGGCAAGGCGGGAGAGATTCTGGACGCACTTTTTTGAAAAACCACTTGTACAACCGTGAAAACTGTGCTATACTTTACTTGATTATTCTCAGAGTGAGAAAGGTAGGGCAATTATGTTTAAAAAAGATATAGGAATAGACCTTGGAACTGCGAACACTCTTGTTTGCGTCAAGGGCAAGGGCATTATTATAAGAGAGCCGTCGGTTGTGGCGGTTGATACAAAGACAGATGCTGTCAAGTATGTCGGTCAGGATGCAAAGAATATCATCGGGCGTACTCCTGGCTCTATCCGTGCGGTTCGTCCTCTAAAGGATGGCGTCATTGCCGATTTCGACATGTGCACAGTTATGCTTCAGGAGTTTATAAGAAAGGCTATCGGCTCGAATCCGTTTGTGAAGGCTCGTGTCGTCATCTGCATTCCGTCGGGAGTTACGGCTGTTGAGAGACGTGCCGTCAAGGAAGCTGCCGAGGGCGCAGGCGCAAAGAGAGTTTCAATCGTTGAAGAACCTATGGCTGCCGCTATCGGAGCAGGGCTTCCGGTTGAAGAGCCTACTGGCTCAATGATAGTCGACATCGGCGGCGGAACCAGCGAAGTGGCGGTTATCTCCCTCTGCGGAATTGTTACAAGCCGCTCTGTCAGAGTTGCCGGCGACGAATTCGACCTTTCGATCATCAATTTCATCAAGAAGAAGTATAACCTCCTCATCGGCGACAGAACCGCTGAGCACATCAAGATTTCCATCGGCTCGGCTTATCCGCTTGAGGAAGAGATAGAGCTCGAAATCAAGGGCAGAAATCTTCTCACAGGTTTGCCTGAGAACATCACGATAAATTCGGAAGAGATCCGTGAAGCTCTTGCCGACCCGCTTGCAAACATCATCGACGCCGTCAAGACGACTCTTGAGAGAACTCCTCCGGAGCTTTCGGCTGACATCATCGACTCCGGCATCACTTTAGCCGGTGGCGGAGCTTTGCTCAGAGGACTTGATAGGCTCATCAATGAAGAAACCGGCATTCCCGTCTATATCGCCGAAAGACCGCTTGACTGCGTAGTCGACGGCGCAGGAAAGCTCCTTGAGAATATCGAAGAGCTGCATGATGTGCTGAACGGGAATGATACGACGGTGTGATATGGAATTTGTGGCTCGCTAAAGGCGAGCCACGTTATTTTCGCCTTTGGCGAAAATAACACCCCTCAGTCAGAGTTGCGAAGCAACTCTCTTAGTTCGGCAAAGCCGAACTAATACGCTCACCCTTACTAAGGGGAGCCTTTTTATTGTAGGGGCGGATATTATCCGCCCGATCTCCAGGAGCAATTATGCCTCCCTAAAAATTTTCTCCCAATCCGCTAAAAATAGTATTGTATTCTTAAAAAATATGTGCTATAATTACAATAACCTCAAGAAAGCTTCGGCTTTTGTGACTTAATATCGGGGAAAGGAGAAAAGGCTATGGACATCAAGGCTAAAGTGGACGAGCTTGTCAAGAAGATCACTTCCGATGAAGAGCTTCTTAAAAAGTTCAAGAGCGACCCTACAGGTGTTATAAAGGATCTCGTCGGAGTTGAGATTCCTTCCGACCAGCTCAAGACCCTCACCGACGGCATCACCGCCAAGGTCAACTTAGACAACCTTTCAAGCGGCATCGGAAAGCTGTTCGGAAAGAAGTAATCCTTGCGGGGTTATATCAAATTTTTTGGAGGTATTGTAATGGGAAAGTTCGTTGTCAAGGAAACCAACACCGGCTATGTTTTCAACCTCAAGGCTGACAACGGTCAGGTCATCGCAGTGAGCCAGGTTTATTCGAGCGAGGATTCCTGCAAAAACGGCATTGAGAGTGTCAAGAAGAACGCAGTTGCGGCTAATCTTGAAGACCAGACCTCGGAAAACTGTGTTGTTGTTCCGAACCCGAAGTTCGAAGTCTACACCGACAAGGCTGGAGAGTTCAGATTCCGCCTCAAGGCTCGCAACGGCGAGATAATCGCCACCGGCGAAGGTTACAAGGCAAAGGCTGGCTGTATGAACGGCATTGACAGCATCCGCAGAAACGCTCCGGACGCAGAGGTTGTGGAAGCGGAATAAGCTCTGTTTTCAAAAGGTAATGTAGGGGCGGATATTATCCGCCCGTGTATTATCGGCAATCTTTCGGGCGGATAATATCCGCCCCTACAATAAAAAAGGCTATTGACAAAATAGCTCAGGCGGGGTATAATAAAAGCAAGAGAGCCGAACTGCCCCAACAGTTCCGACTCAATCTAAGGTGAAGATTGGAAATTGGCCGTCGCTATTAGTTTAGTCCGCGGCTATTTCTTTTTGTCCCCGGATTTTAAGCCGAGAACGTCAAGTACTATGCCCGCAATCAGATCTATCAGTGAAATCACGATGGAAATCACGTCAGAAATCGTCATAACGACCACCTCCTCAGTTTTATCCAAGGTCAAGCCGTGCTCTCTTGCTACAAGCATTATAGCATTTGTTTCGCATATTTGTCAATAAAATTATTCGCAATGTAGAGGCTTCTTTCGGAAACATTCGCACAAACTTACAAGAAAGGGAAACTGAACATGAAACGTACCGCAAGTTTTAAAATCGGGGCGATTTCGGCTATGGTTTTAGCTGTGATTGCTATAATCTTAGAAGCTTTGCCAGGCGGAGCGGTGCTGATATTTTCCGACGGTAGCGGAAGCGGGATTGTCTCGACTTATTCCTATTTTAGCCTGACGCCATTCGGATACGCCAACTTTGCGCCACTGATTACGGGAATTATGACTATTGCGATTCTTATTATGGTGGTAGTCGGCTTTATAAAAGCAGGAGGCAGAAAGCTCAGAACCGCAACCATTGTTGTGAACGCCTTGGCTGTCCTTGTTTCAATCTCCCCATTGATTTATGGAATCCACTACTACAACACCATAGGTGCGGCGGTAACCGCCGTGTTGGTTCTGATGCTTGGGATGGTTGTAATGGCGAAGAATGAATAAAAAAACTGTTGACAAATCAACAGTGACGGGGTATAATATATGTAGATGGTGAGAGGTACCTGAAGTGGCATTCAGGCGCGGTCACTCTCTCCAAAGTCAAAATAACGATGTAAAGGTAACTGCACTCGATGTTTAATCAGGTGCGGTTTTTCTTATGCCCAAATCTTAATAATTCCCACCTTTACAAACTCCTGAAAGTATGGTAGACTATTATTATCTTTCGTGTCGAAAGATGTCGAAAACAATTAGGATTGGAACTATTTTAAAGGAGGAAACATGGACGAAAGAACTTTGACGGCTGAGGAGAGGGAAAAGGCTTTAGCCGAGATTACAGGCGATGAGCAGACTCCGAACGAAATGCTCGAGATGTACAGAAGCTCGAACGAGCGGAAGAACGCTTCTGAGGTGAGAACCTACAAGACTATCTTGGGAGTTATGTGCGCAGTGGTTGCGCTGCTGGCGGTGGCTGTTATCGTTGTTTCTGTCGGCTGGATCACCGAGCAGGGAACTATTGTCACCGAGATTCAGACTGTCGAGATTCCGACAATCGTCACCGAGTACATAGCTATCGACCCGACAAGCGAATATGACCATGAGCTTGGGGAAGACACGTTCACACTCAGCGACTCGAACTATGGTACTATATTAATGTATGCTTTGCAGAACGTCGGTAAGAATGAGTATGACGAAGAGTGCTTCACCGTCGACGAGGAGACCGGATACATTACATATGACGATGGCGAGACTTACTCAATAATGGGAATTGACGTGTCGGTCTACCAGGGCGACATCGACTGGGATGCCGTGAAAGAAGCTGGAGTTGAATTTGTGATTATCCGCTGCGGCTACCGTGGCTATGTCACCGGAACGGTCAACGAGGATGCCAATTTCAGAGCAAATATCAAGGGAGCAAAGGAAGCAGGGCTCAAAGTCGGAGTCTACTTCTTCTCGCAGGCACTTGATGTTGAAGAGGCTCTTGAAGAGGCTGAATTCTGCCTCGACCTGGTTGACGGGTACGAGCTCGACTATCCCATCTTCTTTGACTGGGAGGTTGTCATCGACGCTGACGGCGACACTGCAAGAACCGCCTACATAGACCCTCAGCAGCTGACCGACAACTTCTTAACATTCGCCGCAAGAGTAGAGATTGACGGCTACACCGCCGGAATCTATGCCAACAAGAAGACAGCCGTCTGGAAGTACGACTTAAGCCGGGTTGATGACTATATGATGTGGTTCGCCGGCTACTCAGACACCCCGACCCTCTACTACGATCTGCAGATGTGGCAATATTCGTCAAGCGGAACTGTGGATGGAATAAGTGGGAATGTGGATCTGAATATTGCGTTTGTTCAGAGGTGAACCTCTCAGTCAGCTTGCCGAGCGCCCCTACGGGGCGCACCCCTCCACCACCGCACTTCGTGCGGCGGTCCCCCTCCCCTTGACAGGGGAGGCTTTAGAAGTTTATCAAAACTTCGAGAGATCAAAAAAAGAACGCTTCACCGTTCTTTCTAAGTTCGCAAAGCGAATTTATTGGCTCCCCTGCTAAGGGGAGCTGGCGCCAAAGGCGACTGAGGGGTGCTATTTTCGGCAACGCCGAAAATAGCGCAGTTTGCGAAGCAAACTGCTGCTGGTGTGCAGACATTAACAAAACTATTGACAACTTAATCTCTCTGTGCTACAATTTAATCAAATAGCACATCATACTAAGGAGTGGATACTGATGCTAAATATTAGAATCGAAAAAACTACAACGCCAAAGAGAATTCCTGCAAAAGGTGAGCCTTTGGGGTTCGGACACATATTTACCGACCACATGTTCATCATGAACTATGACGAAGGTCAGGGCTGGCACGACGCAAGAGTCGTTCCTTATCAGAATCTGTCTCTCGACCCGTCCGCTATGGTCTTCCACTATGGTCAGACTATGTTTGAGGGCTTGAAGGCTTATAAGGGCGCAGATGGCGAGGTCTATCTTTTCAGACCTGACATGAACGCCAAGCGTGCCAACACCTCGAATGACCGTCTCTGCATCCCTGAGATCCCCGAAGAGGATTTCGTTCAGGCTATCAAGGCTGTTGTCGACATCGACAGAGCATGGATCCCCGAGGATGAGGGAACTTCGCTCTACATCAGACCTTTCGTAATCTCAACTGAGGCTCATCTTGGAGTTGCCCCCTCAAAGAGCTATCTCTTCATGGTAATTCTTTCTCCGTCAGGCGCTTACTACGAGAGCGGCTTGGCTCCAGTTGGAATTTGGATTGAGGACGAGTATGTAAGAGCAGTAAGAGGCGGCATGGGATTTGCAAAGACAGGCGGCAACTATGCAGCATCATTGGCGGCTCAGGTCAAGGCCCATGACGACGGATTCGCACAGGTTCTCTGGCTTGACGGCGTTGAGAGAAAGTATATCGAAGAAGTAGGTTCTATGAACATCTTCTTCAAGATCGATGGCAAGGTTGTAACTCCTATACTCAACGGTTCTATTCTTCCCGGCATCACACGTAATTCCGTACTGACCCTTTGCAAGGACTGGGGTTATGAGGTTGAGGAGAGAAAGGTTTCTGTCGACGAGCTCATTGAAGACGCACACACCGGCAAGCTTGAAGAGGTCTTCGGCACCGGTACTGCGGCTGTAATTTCCCCTGTCGGAAAACTCAGATATGTTGACGAAGTCTTCGAAATCGGTGGAGGCGGAATCGGCGAGCTCACCCAGCGTCTCTATGACGAAATCACCGGCATTCAGAGCGGAAAGCTTGATGACCCGAGAGGCTGGAGACAGAAGGTTTAATCGTAATTCGCACCTGCGGTGCGCCCTCTCAGTCTGCCCTTCGGGCAGCCAGCTCTCCCAGAGGGAGAGCCAAGTTTACGCCCCTTGGAAGCTTTGTGTAAGCGCAGTTCTCGGCTCCCCCTCTGGGGGAGCTGTCAGCGTAGCTGACTGAGAGGGTGTGAGCCGGAGGCGAGCGAAAGGAGAACTACATGACTAAAAGAACCCGTGGGATCGAAACCTCCTGCGTTCAGGGCGGGTATACGCCGGGGAACGGGGAGCCGAGACAGATTCCTATCATACAGTCTACTACATTTAAATATAACACCGGCGAGGATATGGGAAAGCTTTTCGACCTTGAGGCGAACGGCTACTTCTACTCACGGCTTCAGAACCCGACCTGTGACAGCGTCGCTGCGAAGATATGCGAGCTTGAGGGCGGAACGGCTGCAATGCTGACCTCCTCCGGTCAGGCGGCAAGCTTCTTCTCTGTCTTCAACATCGCTTCTCAGGGCGACCATGTCGTTGCGGAATCCTCTATCTATGGCGGAACCTTCAACCTCTTCTCGGTCACTATGAAGAGAATGGGCATAGATTTCACCTTCGTTGCTCCCGACTGCTCGGATGAGGAGCTCGAAGCGGCTTTCAAGCCGAACACCAAGGCTGTTTTCGGCGAGACTATCGCCAATCCGGCGCTCCGGGTTCTTGACATTGAGAGATTTGCAGACGCTGCCCACCGGCATGGAGTTCCGCTCATCGTCGACAACACTTTTGCGACTCCGGTTAATTGCAGACCCTTCGAGTGGGGCGCGGACATCGTAACCCATTCGACCACAAAATATATGGACGGTCACGGCTCTGCTGTCGGAGGATGCATCGTAGACTCCGGAAACTTCGACTGGATGGCGCATGCCGACAAGTTCCCCGGGCTCACAACTCCCGACGAAAGCTACCACGGCATCACCTATGCTGAACGCTTCGGCAAAGAGGGCGCATTCATCACCAAGGCTACTGCTCAGCTTATGAGAGACTTCGGCTCCACCCCTGCGCCCCAGAGCGCATATCTTCTGAATTTAGGGCTTGAGAGCCTCCATGTCAGAATGAAGAGGCACTGTGAGAACGCTATGGCGGTTGCAAGGTACCTCCAGACCGATGACCGCATCTCCTGGATAATATACCCAGACCTTGAGGGTGACGCAGATTACGAGCTTTGCCGGAAATATCTCCCTAACGGCTCATGCGGCGTCATCAGCTTCGGAGTTAAGGGAGGAAGAGCTGCCGCCGAGAGCTTCATGCGCAATCTGAAGCTTGCGGCAATCGAAACCCACGTTGCCGACGCAAGAACCTGCTGCCTCCACCCGGCAAGCACAACCCACCGTCAGATGAATGAGGAAGAGCTCATCGCAGCAGGCGTGCCTTCAGATCTCGTCAGATTCTCCTGCGGACTTGAGAGTGCGGAGGATCTGATCGGGGATATTAGGCAGGCGTTAGATAATATCTGATATATAATTGAAGTTTGCTTCGCAAACTTGCTATTTCAGGCGGAGCCTGAAATAGCACCTCTCAGTCTGCACCTGCGGTGCAGCCAGCTCCCCTTGACAGGGGAGCCTTAGTTTAGCGCAGTTACGGCTCCCCTTTTTAAGGGGAGCTGTCAGCGAAGCTGACTGAGAGGTGCGCCTCCGCAGGAGGCGCGTCGCCGTCAGGCGACAACCACTAAGAAAGGAGGAATCTGATGCCAATCAGAATCCCGAATTCGCTGCCGGCGGCTAAGACGCTGCAGGATGAGAACATATTCATTATGCCGGAAACAAGGGCGGCGACGCAGGACATCCGTCCGCTCCGGATTCTCCTTCTGAATCTTATGCCGACTAAAATCGAGACTGAAACCCAGTTTGCACGCCTCCTCGGGAACACACCGCTTCAGGTTGAGCTTGAACTGATGCACACCGTTTCGCACCAGTCGAAGAACACTTCGGCTGAGCATCTCATCTCCTTCTACAAGACCTTCGACGAGATAAAAAATCACCGCTATGACGGAATGGTCATAACGGGTGCGCCGGTTGAGCATATGGACTATGAGGAGGTTGAGTATTGGGGCGAGCTCTGCCGGATTTTCGAATGGTCGAAAACCCACGTCCACTCGACCTTTCACATCTGCTGGGCGGCGCAGGCAGGACTCTATTATCACTTCGGAATCAAGAAAAAACAGCTTCCCGCAAAGCTTTTCGGGGTGTTCCCACACCGTGTGAGCTACAAAAACCCGATCCTCTTCCGTGGCTTCGACGACGTTTTCTATGCCCCACATTCGAGAAATTCGACAATCGACACCAAGGACGTTGAGAAGATTCCGGAGCTTAAGATATTAGCCTCGAGCGAAGAAGCCGGGCTCTACGCCTGCATGACCGCTGAGGGCAAGCAGATTTTTGTCACCGGTCACTCGGAATATGACCCCATGACCCTCGCCCGGGAGTATTTCCGGGACAAAGAAAAAGGGCTTCCGATAGAAGTCCCGCAAAACTATTTCCCAAACGATGACCCGACTCAGCCGCCGATTGTCAGATGGCGTGCGCATGCGAACCTCCTGTTCTCGAACTGGCTGAACTACTTTGTATATCAGACCACGCCTTATGATGTGGAGGAGATTGGGTGAAAAGACGGGCGGATAATATCCGCCCCTACATTTTACGCTATGCAACTTTTGTTTGATGTTTGTTGACAGTGCATGAAATATGTGTTATAATGTCGATGGTGAGAGGATGGTCGCTCTTTCCCTGCGAAGGGAGGTGGAGCCTCAATGGACATCGCACAAACCATCCAGTTGATACTTCTTGTATTGACAGCCATCAGATTAGGTCTCGACCTTGGCGAACGCCGAAAGAAATAACCGCGCCTGAGCATTTCAGCGCGGTTACTTAGAACTAAATTCATCGAATTTTGGAAAGAGTGATCGTTGCCTGAATTCTCACTTCTGGCAACCCTCTCACCTCTTTTATTATACCCCACCTGAGCTATTTTGTCAATAGCCTTTTTTGCGCTATGCAACTTTTGTTTGAAAATCGTTGACAGCGTACCGAATATATGTTATAATGTCGGCAGCGAGAGAGCGAAAAAACGGCTTGAACTTGGATAAAACTGAGGAGGTGGTCGTTATGACGATTTCTGACGTGATCTCCATCGTGATTTCACTGATAGATCTGATTGCGGGCATAGTACTTGGCGTTCTCGGCTTAAAATCCGGGAACAAAAAGAAATAGCCGAGAGCTAGGTTAGCAAGTCCTCGACCAATTCCACTTTTAGTGTAACCCTGAAGTTGCACATTTTGGTTGAGCCGAGGCTGTTACAGCAGCCCCGCTCTCTTGCTTTTATTATACCCCTAAAAGGCTGTTTTGTCAATAGCTCTGTTTTATTTTAATTGTATTTAAGTGTAGGGGCTGGATAAATCGTCTGCGGCGGCTGAAGCCGCCTTGCCGAGCGACCCCTGCGGGGTCGCACCCCTCAGTCGCCTGCGGCGACAGCTCCCCTAAGCGTAGGGGAGCCATAATTGTGCGAGGATACGTTATGCTTGGGTTCGGGCGGATGATGTTCGCCCCAAGCCGAGACGATGGCACAACAGCGGGCGGATAATATCCGCCCCTACATTGTGCACTATGCTCATCAGCTGTCTCAAAATCATTCGCAAATTATGCATCTTGCCCAAAAATAATTTTTTCAAAACTTTTTGCAACTTTTTGCGCCCTTTTTGACACTACTTAAACAGCGGAAGGCTAATTCCGAGAGACCGATATTGACCTCTAATTCGCCTTGCGGCGACGACGGCTTCGCCGTCGCCCTCTCAGTCGCCTTGTGGCGACAGCTCTCCCAGAGGGAGAGCCAAGAGCGTGGATGAGGTGAAAACTTGTCTCCCCCCTTTGGGGGAGATGTCAGCGAAGCTGACAGAGAGGGCGCACTCCGCAGGAGTGCTAGTGATCATCAAATATTTAAAAAAGTACTTGACAAGACCTCACCTCGGTGCTATAATGTCGGTGTGTCGGGTTATTCCGAACAAATCGGGCAAATATTATGCCCAAAACTCGAATCTCTATACCCGTTTATAGGGATAAAAATAATTTCTTTAAGGAGGAAATTTATCATGAAAATGAGAAAGCTCTTGGCTGTCGTTTTGGCAGTCACGCTCGCCATCTCTGCAATGGCTCTCTCTGCATTCGCTACTGAGTACGAGACAATCAAGATCCCGCTCACTAATGGTACCAGCTATAGCTATTCAGCTACCATGACTTGGACCGTTCCCGCTTATGCAATCTTCGGTTACCTCAACAATGGTGACCAGCTCGAGGTTATCTTGCCTACTAACTTGGCAGCTTATGGTAGCTTCGCAGCTTATGACATCGCATACACCCTTACTGTTAACGGCGTAACCGTTTCCCTTAAGGGCGTTGATGCTTCTACTGATGTATCTCCTATCTATGTTGATGGTACTGATACTACAACTTATACAACTGACGTAAACGCAGCTCTTACTGATGCTAATGGCTATGTTTACTGGCTCGGCTACAACTACAGTGTATACACTCAGTATGTTGATGTTGGATACTTCGCAAGAAACTATGGCACTGTTGGCAACGCACAGATTCCTCAGTCCACTTTGGTTTCTGAGAACACCCCTGTAACCATCACTGCTACTGTTACTGCTCAGAGCACCAGCTATTTGGATGCTTGCAATGACGTTATCTCCTATGTTGATGCTGACAGCCTTCTCGGTGTTTCTGGCTACGGCGCATACTCTGGTTGGATGCCCGGTGCATTCGATGCTTGGGTTAGCGACAACGCTAATGTAACTGCTATGCTCGTTGACACTACTGTTGATACCGATGGCGACGGCTTCTTCGCAGATGAGGTCATTATCGACGATTCCACTGACTACACTGTAAGAGTTGCTAACTATGACAGCTCTAACTATGGTTCTTCTATGAAGATCACCTACACTCCTGTTGACGGTTCCACACCTTCTACTATCAACGCTAAGGACATCGTAGACTTCGGTTCTGTAACCAAGGACGACGCTTCTTCTTCCAGCGCTAGCACTGTTACCATCATTTCCGACACTACCGGTACTGACGTAACTGGTTCTGCTCTCTACTGGGATCACACCCTTGCTAACAGAGCTATCGTAGCTACTGCTGCTGCTACTGAAGGCGCAACTGCTCAGGTTGTTATCGACCTCTCCACCTACGGAACTGGTTATGTTTCTGGCTTGGCTGTTTACACCCTCTATGCTAACGTTGACAGCACCAGCTTGGACAACTCCAACAGCACACTCTGGTATTCTTCTGCTAGCTCTTTGGGCTTCTACAACAAGGTTGCTGGCACCTATGTACTCAATGGTTCTACCGATAAGCTCACCTTCGACGTAGATCCTAGCCTCCTTTACAATACCACTTATGGTATCTACAATGGCACATTCTATGTTCATCAGCTCGTAACCGCTACTATTTCCAGCAGCGATGTTTACACCAACAAGAACTGGTGGGATTCTGGTGCTGCTTTGAAGGTTTCCGCTGACGGCGGTGCTTACCTCCTTATCAACATGCCTGTTGACGAGACAACTGTTGATACCGAGCAGCCTGTTGAGGAAGGCGAGACTGAGACTGAAGACGACGGCGAGGACCTCTCTGTTGTTGATGAGGAGCCTGCTGCTGAGACCAACCCTACCACTGGTATCGTTCTGGCTCTCGTTCCTATGGCTGTAGCTGCAGCTGCTGCTGTTGCTTCTAAGAGAAGATAATTTCCTCCTGTTAACGAAGGATAATTAAAATTCAGATTCCCCCGCCTGATGCAGACAGACGGGGGAGTTTTTTTGGGGGTACCTCCCGAACCCACAACTTGCACTACAGCGGGCGGGCAGGTTACGAAGCAAACTGTATATCCAGCCCCTACAATAAAAAAAGCTATTGACAAATCAATAGCGGTGGGGTATAATATAAGCAAGAGAGCCGAACTGATCACACTCAGTTCCGGTTCGACCCAATATGTGCTCTTAACTCAACTTAGTGGAATAAGCTGAGGAGTGGCACTAAATTTGAGAATCGACCGTTCCTTTATGACGCTAAGTTGGGGCGGTTATTTCTTTTTATCCCCGGATTTTAAGCCGAGGATGCCAAGTACTATGTCCGCCATCAGATTAATTACAGATATTACCGTCGTAATAACTTCGAAAATCGTCATAGCAGCCACCTCCTTAGTTTTATCGAAGGTCAAACCGCAACAATCGCCGCATGCAAGCAATTATCCTCTCTTGCTGTCGACATTATGCCACATCCACCACCCCATGTCAACAAAATTCAAACAAAAGTTGCATAGTATAAAATGTAGGGGCTGGATATACAGTTTGCTTCGTAACCTGCCCGCCCGCTGTTGTGCATCGTCTCGGCTTTGGGCGAACATCATCCGCCGCTTTGCGACGGCGCATTTTTGCGGGAAATACCACGAGTCGTCGGGGTTTTCGGGCGGATAATATCCGCCCCTACAATAAAAAAAGCTATTGACAAATCAATAGCGGTGGGGTATAATGTAGATGGTGAGAGGCTACCTGAACGGCAATTCAAGTAGCGGTCACTCTTTCCGATAATCAATGACTATCTTACGGAATGCCGCACTGAATCAATCAGGTGCGGTTTTATTTTAAAATTAGCAAATAATCTTGTTGACAAGCATTATGAACCTATGATATAATACTGGCAGCAAGAGAGGATAATTGCTTGCATGCGGCGATTGTTGCGGTTTGACCTTCGATAAAACTAAGGAGGTGGCTGCTATGACGATTTTCGAAGTTATTACGACGGTAATATCTGTAATTAATCTGATGGCGGACATAGTACTTGGCATCCTCGGCTTAAAATCCGGGGATAAAAAGAAATAACCGCCTAGCCTAAGACACAAGGGGACGGTCAATTTCCGAATTTAGTACTGTTACTCAGCAGTACATATAAGGTTGAACCCGAACTGAGTGACTTCAGTTCAGCTCTCTTGCTATTATTATACCCCATTGCTATTGCTTTGTCAATAGTTTTTTTGGTCTTTACATTTCCCCTCAAATCTGCTATCATATAAGGTAGCAGATTTTTGATTTTATGCGGGTTTTGCGGGAGATTAAAATGAACGGTACTAATGGCAAGGCAAAATATAAGGTGATTCTCACGGCGGCGGTGGCGGTCTTTCTGGCGGTGCTCATTGTCGTTACAATTCTTGCGCAGAACTGGGTGAGCTTTCATGCTTCTCAGATCACGACTTCGTCGCTCGTTACGGACAGCGTCGGTTCGACTGACCAGGAGCCGGTGAGGTTTTCTATCGACTGCGGGTTCTATTCGAGCACTCAGCACCTCTATCTCAGCTCATCAGCCGCCGGAAATCTTGAAGTGACGGACATTTTATATACTACTGACGGCTCGGAGCCGCAGACCTCCGGCGAAAGCTACTCAGGCGGAATCACGATGCAGGTCAAGGACAGCGAAGAGTGCATTCTTTACACCATCCGTGCCTGCGCCGTCTACTCTGACGGGAGCTTTTCGGAGACCGTCACCCGGAGCTACTTCCTTGGAGCGAACATCAGCGAGCGGTTCGACTGCCTCGTTTTCTCAATTTCAATCGACCCGGACTACCTTTATAACTATGAGGACGGAATTTTCATCGCCGGAAAGATGCGGGATGACTACCTGGCAACCGACCCAGAGGGCGAAATCGTTCCGACTGATCCCGCCAACTGGAACCAGAGCGGAATGGAGGGTGAGCGCCCAGCCTATGTCGAGGTCTATGAGTACGACGGCAGCTGCGTCATCTCACAGGCGTGCGGCTTGAGAATTTACGGCGGATGGAGCCGCTCTAACAGCCAGAAAAACCTCCGGCTCTATGCCCGGGAGGAGTATGACTCGGAAAATGACCGCTTCAGATACGAATTCTTCACCGACGAAACGGACGTCAACGGCGACAAGATCAAGTCCTACAACAAGATTTCCCTCCGTGCCGGCGCAAACGACAACGGCTATCTCTTCGAGAGGGATGAGGTTGTCTCGACGCTCGCAGCGGACGCCGGGCTGGACGCCAAGAATTGCCGGGCTGCGGCTGTCTTCCTCAACGGCGAGTACTACGGCTTCGCCTGGGTTCAGGACACCTATTCGGAGGACTGGCTCGACCACCAGTATGCCGTCGAGCAGGGAACCTGGGACATACTTGAGGGCTGCGAGTACATGATTACAGATGGTAATAATGATGACCGGTTTGAGGAAGCAAAGAGCGACTGGGAAGCGGTTCAGGCATATGCCTACAAGGATCTCACTGATGATGCCATTTTTGCCGAGTTCGAGGAGCTTGTCGACATCGACAACATGCTGACCTACTACGCCATGTGCGCCTACGTAGGCAACGGCGACTGGCCCAATAATAATTACAAAGTGTATAGATTTGTTTCGGGGGATACTTCACTTTCCTCTGAAGATGAAGTCTTCGACGGCAAGTGGCGGTTCCTCATCTACGACAACGACTTCGCACTTGGTCTCTATGGCTCAAGCTTCTTCGAGTATAACATCAAGGATCTCTTCGATGAGGAGTATTTCGGGCTCATGCCGGAGGACTGGTATGACGACGTCCACGACGACGGCGAAAAATACACCCGAAGCGACCTTCTCATCTCGCTTTGCAAGCGGGACGACATCAAAGAGCGGTTTGTCAACATTTTGTGCGACATCATGAACTGGTACTGTGATTCAGACAAGGTTTCGGACGTCCTCGACAGCCTCAACACAGAACGACTTCACGAGATTGTCAAAGCCGGCGAGGCGGGAACGACCTCAACCTGGAGCATTTCGAGCGAGCTTGAGAATGCAAAAGACTGGATCGAGGGCAGACCCTACTCCGCCAAGACGCAGATTAGCGCTATTTTCCCGGAATACGATTCAAAATCAACCTATTTTGTCCGAATCGTGGCTTCCGACCACGCCGAAATAACATATAATACAGCCAGAATTGACCCGGGTGACGAATACACATTCAGCGGCTACTATTTTGATGGCACTTCACAGATTCTTTCCTGCCAGCCGGTTGAAGGCTACCGGTTTGAGTACTGGGAGATCAACGGCGAGAAGGTCTATGACGAGGAAGTCGAGATTTCGGGTGAACTCTACGGCGACAATATAAAAATCAGCCTCGTGACGAGCTGCGACACAGCCGGGCTCCGGATTTCGGAGGTCTGCTACAAGGGCAGCTATCAGGACTACGTAACGATTAAAAATTACGGCGAAGAGACAGTCAGCCTCGTCGGGCTGAGCGTTTCCGACGGTACATATTCATACACAATAACTTCGGGAGCCCTTGCTTCCGGCGAGGAGCTCAAGCTGGTCTGCAAGAACTATCTCCGTGACGATTCCGTCGGCTTGGTTCAGCTGAGCTTCAATTTCAGCGAATTCGAGACGGTCACTCTTAGAGATGCCGAAGGTGAAGTGATTTCGGAGGTGTATCTGAGAGACGCCGCAAAGAATTCAGCTCTTAAGTATGATGAGCTTTCGGACAGCTATGTCCAGTTCACGCCGTACCCAAAGGAAAGGATATTGGAGGCGGAGCTGCCGAGTAGGTGGTGGTAAAATGTAGGGGCGGATATTATCCGCCCGAATATGGTTCGCCGTCATCGTATGGCGGGCGGATAATATCCGCCCCTACAAGTTCTACATAATGAATACTAAATTCGAAAGGAGTACCTACATGAGCAAAATAATCGTAACCTGCGACTCGACATGTGATCTGAGTCCGGAGCTTTATCGAAAGTATGAGATTAAGCCCCTTCCGCTTGGGACGATCCTGGGCGAGGAGATGAGGCGGGATGGAGTGGATGTCACGCCGCTTGAGATCTTTGATTACGTCGGGCGTACTGGCGTCCTTCCGAAGACGTCTGCCGTTTCGGTCTCCGAGTATGAGGACGTTTTCAAACCGTTTGTCGACGAGGGCTGCGAGATTGTTCACATCAACATCTCAAGCGAGTTCTCCTCCTGCTACCAGAACGCCTGCATCGCAGCATCCGATCTCGGGCATGTCTATCCCGTCGATTCAAGAAATCTTTCAACCGGCTCGGGGCACCTTGCAATCAAGGCAAGGGAGCTTGCAAACGACGGGCTATCGGCTTCTGAAATTGCCGAAAAGCTCAATGAGATGAAGGAGAAACTCGACGTCAGCTTCGTTTTGCAGACGCTTGACTATCTCCAGAAAGGCGGCAGATGCAGCGGAGTTGTCGCTTTCGGGGCGAATCTTCTGAAGCTAAGACCTGAGATAGTCGTTTCGGAAGGCACAATGATTGTCGGGAAGAAGTACCGTGGATCGATGGAAAAGTCGATCCTTGACTACGTCCGAGGCAGGCTTGCGGGAAGAACAGACATCGACACCGGAAGGATTTTCATCACCCATTCGCATGTTCCGGACGACATAGTCACCAAGGTGCGCTTGCTCGTCAAGGAGCTGCAGCCGTTTGAGGATGAGAATATCCTTGAGACCTATGCCGGCTGCACCGTCTCCTGCCATTGCGGACCGAATTGTCTTGGGGTATTGTTCTTTAAGAAATAGCCCGACCAAGATGGTCAGCACTACAACGGGCGGATAATATCCGCCCCTACAAGTTTAGCATAACAAAAGGGGTTCATTAATCGCAAATGTTCAAACGCAATTTAAATTACGTCAAAAATATCGCCTTGCCGGCGCTTATATTCAGCTTTATTGCGGGTACCATTACTGGAGCTTTTATCGTTTTATATAGATTTGCTGCCGGTAAGGTTATAAATCTGTCCGAAACTGTCTACTCTGCAGTCAGAAGCAAGCCGGTGCTGGTTCTACCTGCAATTCTGATTTTAGGTTGTATGGCGGCAGTGCTTGCATTCGTCTACAAGCAGACACCAAACTTAAAGGGCGGCGGAATTCCGACGGCAATAGGAATCCTCCGTGGTGGAATCCGCTTCAACTGGCTCAAAAACCTTGTCGGAGTAACCCTGGCATCGCTTTCAAGCTTCTTTGTCGGAGTGCCTTTAGGCAGCGAAGGACCGAGCGTCCAGATAGGAACAGCTATAGGACGTGGAACGGTCAAGACCCTTGCCGGAAAGAACCAGGCTTGGGACAGGTATGTCATGACCGGCGGAGCGTGCGCTGGATTCACTGCGGCGACAAATGCGCCAATCTCCGGAATCATGTTCGCAATAGAAGAGGCTCACCAGAGAATCAGCCCGATGATTATAATGACGGCTTTTTCGTCGGTTCTTTTTTCGTCGATAACCGTCCGTGGGCTCTGTCCGCTTCTTGGAATGGACGCCGACATGTTCCCGGGCATCTCAGAATACGTCAAGGAATTGGGGCTTTCGCAGCTCTGGGTTATTGCCGTCTGCGCACTGATTGTCGGGCTGATGTCGGTTGCATTCCTCCACTATTTCATGGTGATGAGAAGATTCATCGGCGAGACTCTTTCTGCAATGAGCCTGAGGCTCAAGATATTCATCGTCTTCATGCTGACATTCGCATTCGGGCTCATTTCCTATGACTTCATCTCAACCGGTCACGACCTTGTCGACAGCTTGCTTGAGGGAAAGGTCATCTGGTATATAATCCTTGCGATACTTCTGTACCGTGCTACAATGCTGCTTGCTGCGAACAACACCGGCATCAACGGCGGTATGTTCGTCCCGATTATTGTGCTGAGTGCGCTTGTCGCATCGCTCGTTGCCGATGTTACAATCAGCGCCGGGCTTATCGGCTCTGAGTACTACAGCACCATTGTTGTTCTTGGTATTACCGCCGGAATCAGTGGTATGATGAAGTGCCCGCTGACGGCGATGGTCTTCTCGATTGAAGCTCTTGGCTGCTCGGGAAATATCCTCCCGGTAATACTTGCGGCTGCGCTGTCATATATAGTGACCGAAGCGTTCGGCGCAGAATCCATCAATGAAGAGGTTGTTTCCGGCAGAATCAGAGAGATAAACTATGGCAAGGTTCCGAAGGTCATCGACACGTTCGTCACCGTTGGCGTGAACACCTTCGCCGTCGGAAAGCAGATAAGAGACATCTTCTGGCCTCAGAACCTCTTTGTCCTTTCGGTCAAGCACGGCGAGCTCGCCGGAGCCGAGGTAGACAGCCATGGCGACAACACCTTAAGAGAAGGCGACATCCTGCATGTTAGGTATATGACCTACGACAACTCTGCGACGAAAGAGGAGCTCTATGCGATTGTGGGGGAGCAGAAGATTGAGTCGAGACGGGCGGTGGATGTATAGCAGTTGCCCTACGGGCAACTGCGGAAGTTCGGCGCTGCCGAACTTCCACCTCTCAGGCGCCCTTCGGGCGCCAGCTCCCCTTGACAGGGGAGCCTTTTGTATTCTCGGATAGGTTGCTATTGGCTCCCCTTATTAAGGGGAGCTGTCAGCCGTAGGCTGACTGAGGGGTCTGCGAGCCCGTAGGGCGAGCAGTATCGCCAATTTCCTCCCTTTTCCGCACAATAAGATTGTGCAAAAAATACTTTGATTTAGCCGGCACATTGTGCTATACTTAGTAACTGATCAGAATATCTCGATTATTTTCAGGAAAGAAGTGGGTCAAAAATGGAGGAAATTCTGATATGTCTGGCACTCGCAATGATTTGCGGGCTTCTGATGACAAGACTTGCAAAGCTGGTGCATCTTCCCGCCGTTACGGCTTATCTCGTTACAGGTATACTTTTGGGTCCGTTCTGCCTGGGTGCTCTCGGAATTGAGGGTCTGGGCTTTACGTCGCTTGAGGAAGTCGACAGCTTTTCTATTATTTCACAGGTAGCTCTGGCATTTATAGCGTTCCTTATCGGAAACGAATTCAAGGTCAGCGAGCTCAAATCGATGGGCAAGCAGGCAATAACAGTCGGAATTCTGCAGGCTGTTGTCACAACCGTTGTCGTCGACATCGGGCTTGTTGCACTTCATTTCATCTTCCCGGATGCTATATCTCTTCCGGCGGCTATCACTCTCGGAGCAATCGCTTCCGCAACCGCTCCTGCGGCAACGTTGATGGTCGTCAACCAGTATAAAGCGCACGGACCGCTCACAAAGCTGCTACTGATGGTAGTAGCAATCGATGACGCAGTGGGCTTGGTTCTCTTCTCCGTTTCCTATGGAATTGCAGACGCTCTCGAGCAGGGAAGAGTTTCGGTTGTGAACATCATCTTAGAGCCGGTTATTGAGATTGTACTTTCGATAGTTTTGGGCATTGTTATGGGACTTATTCTCAGATGGTTCGAGAAATTCTTCAAGTCAAGGGCAAACAGAATGTCTATCTCGATAGGAATTGTTATCCTGGCTGCTGCCGTTTCGATGTCGGAATTTGAAATAGGCGGAGTGAAGATCGGCTTCTCGCTCTTACTCACATGCATGATAACCGGCGCAATCTTCTGCAACACAAGTGAGCTTTCGGGCACAGTTATGGAGAACGACGACCGGTGGACATCCGCTGTAAACGTCCTCTTCTTCGTAATTTCCGGTGCGGAATTGGATCTCAGCATTCTGACACAGCCGCTCGTTCTGCTTGTCGGTATAACCTATATCGTCTTCCGTTCTGCCGGAAAGATTTTCGGAGCGTTCAGCTCTACCAAAATGACCGGCTGCAGTGCGGAAATTCAGAAATATTTGGGAATCACTCTTCTCCCTCAGGCAGGCGTTGCGCTCGGAATGGCGACAACTGCTGCGAATCTGCAGGACGGTGCGCTCATAAGAAATGTAGTTCTCTTCTCGGTCATGGTTTACGAATTGGTAGGACCGACGCTTACCAAGATAGCGCTTAAGAAGGCAGGGGAGATTGATCCGGATGCAGATAAACCGGCGAAGAAAGTGGCGAAGGCATGATGTCGCCTGCGGCGACACGCCTCCCGTTGGTCAGCGCACCTCTCAGTCAGCTTCGCTGACAGCTCCCCTTAGCAGGGGAGCCATTTGCATTCTACCGGAGGTTTTATTATGATAACCACAGTTACGCTTAGTCCTTGTTTAGATAAAACGGTGAAGACCGGGAAATTGGATCTGGATTCTATGAACCGGGTTGAGCAGGTCAGTCTTGACATTGGCGGCAAGGGGATCAATGTCAGCCGGGCTCTTTCGAGATTGGGAGTAACGAGCCGGGCGATTGGGTTTAACTTTTCCGGTGGCGAGGCTATCCCCGAAACTCTTGAAATCGAGGGCGTTGAGTGCCGGTTTACTGAATGTCCGGGATGTCTCAGAACGAACCTGAAGATTATGGAGACTGATCTCGGGCGGACGGTTGAGATAAACGAGTCGAACCCGGAAGTCAGTTCTGAAAGCATCGAAGTGCTGAAGGCTTCGATTATAGAGTCTTCCAAGGACAGCGAGTTCATAGTCCTTGCCGGAAGCGTCCCGAAGGGCGTCGGAAGCGGCATCTATCGTGCACTCGGCGAGCTTTCGAGTGGAAAAGTCATCCTCGACGCACAGGGCGAGCTGCTTCTTGAAGGGCTAAAAGCCAAGCCGTTCATGATAAAGCCGAACATTTACGAGCTTGAAACGGTTGTCGGGAAGATTTCTTCCGAAAGCGAGATAGTTTCGGCTGCAAGAAAGCTCATCTCCGATTACGGCGTGCAGATAGCTCTTGTGTCCCGAGGCGAAGACGGAGCGGTCATAGTTTCCGAAAACGAGTGCTATAGCTGCGAAGCTGTAAAAGTCCCGGTGAGAAGTACCTCAGGCGCCGGAGACAATATGCTTGCCGGAGCGATTCTGGCTCTCACAGAGAATCAGCCTCTCGAAACGGTTCTCAAGTATGCAGTAACCGCAGCAGCGGGAGCAATCTCCCATGACGGAACGACATTCTGCACTAAAGAGGAGTTTGAAAGGCTTCTGAAAAAATAAAAAGCTGTTGACAATCGGGCGGCTTTGGGGTATAATAGTAATAGCAAGAGAGCGGAACTGCCCTAACAGTTCATGCTTGATCTAAAATGTGCAGATACAGAGCCTGCACCAAATTTGGAAATCAGCCGTCCCTATTAGTTTAGATCGCGGCTATTTCTTTTTATCCCCGGATTTTAAGCCGAGGATTCTAAAGAAAATGTCCGCAATCAGATTTATCAAAGAAATAATCGTTGAGATTATCTCGAAAATCGTCATACAGCCACCTCCCCTAGTTTTATCGAAGATCAAGCCGCTTTTTCACTCTCTTGCTATCGACATTATACCATATGTTTCCTGATGTGTCAACAGAATAATTCGCTGTGTTGACGCTTTGATTTTCGATTTTCTCAACAAATTTTCATTTCCCTCTTGCATTTTCAAAAATCTGTGGTATACTATATTTAATAACTCTTATGAAAGGCTGGAATCTCGTTCCGGTCTTTTGTTTTGGATGACCTTGAAAGGGGTGAAAGTATGTCTGTAATTAAATCTGACAGCCCGACAGTCAGTAAAGTCCGGGAGATTGCCGAGCCAATGTGCGATGAATTGGGGCTCTATCTCTGGGATGTACGGTATGAAAAAGAGGGAGCTTCGTGGTACCTTCGGATCATCATCGACAAGGACGGCGGAGTTGACATGAACGACTGCGAGGCGCTGCATAGACCGCTTAGCGACAAGCTTGACGAATTGGACCCGATTAAGCAGTCCTACATCTTCGAGGTGTCAAGCCCGGGGCTTGGGAGAGAGCTAAGGCGGCTCGACCACTTCGAGGTCTGCCTGAATGACCCGGTAAGAATCCGCTTCATTCGTCCTCGTGACGGAGAAAAGGAGATTTTAAGAGTTCTCACCGGCTATGATAAGGACGGCATCACCGTTATAGATGAAAACGAAAACGAAGAGAGAATCGAATTCGAAGAGTGCGCCAAAATCACACTTTTCGATGACGAGGATGTATTTGATGCGTAATTCGCATCTGCCGTGCACCCTCTCAGTTGCCTTCGGCGACAGCTCTCCCAGAGGGAGAGCCAAGAAGTAGCGGCGGTCACAAATCTCGGCTCCCCCTTTGGGGGAGCTGGCAGCCACAAAGTGGCTGACTGAGAGGGCGCCGACGCAGTCGGCGTGTCAACGTAGAATAATATGCAACAATAATAATCACTAACCACAGAAAGGACTGGTTAAAACAATATGAGAAGAAAAACTAAGGCGGCTCAGACTCATGAGCTTAATTTAGACGAGCTGTTCGGTGCTATCGACGGTTTGCAGGAGGAGAGCGGAATTGAGATTTCTGAGCTACTCGAAAAGATAAAGCAGGGCATCCTCAAGGCAGTCAAAAGAGACTATCCCGGAAACGAGAACGTCAGAGTTGACCTCGATCCCGAGACAAAGAAGTTTGAAATTCATATCCTGAAGACGGTTGTCGAGGGCGAGCCGGAGGACAGCGCAAACGAAATCACCCTTGAGCAGGCAAGAACCATCGACACCGGCGCATTCGTCGGCGGAACTGTTGAGATTCCTGTTTCACCGTCGGCGTTCGGAAGAGTTGCGGCATCGTCTGCGAAGCAGTCAATCCGTTCAGACTTAAAGCAGTTCGAGAGAGACAGACTTGTTTCGCAGTATAAGGACAAGGAGCACGAGATTGTCTCCGCAACAGTCCAGAAGGTCGAGCCGGCAACCGGCAACGCAATCCTCTCTATTGATAAAGACGAAATCTACTTCCCGAAGGGAGAACAGATTCCCGGAGAGGAGCTCAGACCCGGCGACATCATCAAGGTCTACGTCGTCGGAATACTTAATCCTGACAGAAAGCCGTCGGTCAAGGTCTCAAGAACTCACCGTGACTTTGTAAGAAGGCTGTTTGAACTCGAGGTTCCGGAAATATATGAAGGAATTGTAGAGATAAAATCCATCGCCCGCGAGCCCGGCTCACGCAGCAAGATTGCTGTTTCCTCAAATGATGAGAACGTTGACGCCATCGGAGCTTGCATCGGCAACCGCCGTTCAAGAATCGGCGCTATCGTCTCGGAGCTCGGCGGCGAGAAGATAGACCTCATCAAGTACTCGGACGACGACGCAGAATTCATCAAGCAGGCTCTTTCTCCTGCAGAGGTCTTAAGCGTCACCATCGAAAGCGATGAGATAAAGTCGGCAAGAGTTGTCGTTCCTGAATCGCAGCTTTCACTTGCAATAGGAAACCGTGGTCAGAATGCAAAGCTTGCAGCCAGACTCACCGGCTACAAGATCGACATCCTCTCGCCTAGCGCACTAGCTGCTAACGTAGCTAGGGAAGAAGCCTCTGACGAGTCTTCTTCCACAACAGAGGAATAGTATGCAAAAGCTGAAGAAAAAGCCGATAAGAACCTGCCTTGGCTGCGGTGAGCCGAGGGAGAAGAAGTCGCTTGTGAGAATTGTGAGAACGCCAGACGGCGAGATACTAGTCGACCCGACAGGAAAGAAGTCGGGAAGAGGCGCATATATCTGCCCGAAGTCAGAATGTCTCGGAAAGGCTCGCAAAAAGAGGAGCCTTGAGAGAAGCCTTGAATGTGAAATCCCCGGTGAGATTTACGAAAGGCTTTCACTTGACATAGCAGCGGTTGAATCACAATCGGAGGAAGGCGGCGGAAATGGCTGATATAATGAATTTAATGAGCATCTGCCGGAAAGCCGGCAAGCTCACCCTCGGAATGGACGAAGTGAAAGGCTCTGTTCGCTCCGGAAAAGCATATATCGTCCTTGTGACCAGCGACCTGGCGGAACGCTCCTTGAGCGAAATCACCCGTGTCTGTGAGGAGTATGAAACCCCGATTTATCAGATCCCCGAGACATTGTATGACGTTGGGTCAGCTCTTGGAAAGGTCTACGGAATCATGTCCGTAACCGATGCGGGTTTTGCAAAAGCCGCCGTAAAGAGGCTACAAGGAACCAGTCCCAAATAAGGAGATTTGCCTATGATTACGAAATATAAATTATCCAATCTTGCCAAAGACCTGAGCATCCCGGTCAACGATGTCATCGATTGCCTGACTCCGCTTTTTGGAGTCAAGAAGGGCTCGACAATTTTAGGTCCTGAGGAGATCAACTATGTTTTTGAAGTGTTCACCGGAAAGAATCAGGTGAGTAGCTTTGATGACTACTTCTCCTACAAGCCGGTAAGAAAGCCTAAGGCTCCGAAGGCTGAAGCCCCCAAGCAGGAGCAGGCTAAGAAGCCGGAGGCTCCGAAAGCCGAAGAGCCGAAGTCGGCTGAAAAGCCCGCTGAGCCGGTTAAGGAAGCTCCGAAGCCGGAAGTGAAGCCGGAGACTGTCGAGAAGACCGCTCCCAAGGAAGAGGCTAAGCCGGTTGAAGAGAAGAAAGAAAAGCGCCGTGATGACAAGAAGCCCGCAAAGAAGAAGGAGCGTGGCGAAAGAATCCAGCTTGTCACCGGAAAGAGCGAGAGCACCACTTATGCCCAGCGTGAGAAGACCCACGTTGTCGACACGAGGGGAAGCTATGTCAATATCGACAAGTATAATGAGCACTATGACAACTTAGCTGACTCTAAGAACCGTGGCGGCGACAACTATCAGAAGAAGCAGAAGCTCACCCAGAAGTCACGCCAGCAGAAGAAGGAGAAGCTTTCAACAAAGCGTGAGTCGGAAGCCGAGAGAATGAAGCGCATGGAGCTTGAGCGTGCAAGAAAGCTGAAGGTCAGAGTTCAGATTCCGGATGAGATCACAGTATCAGAGCTCGCAACCAGGCTCAAGGCCACCGTTTCCGACGTAATAAAGAAGCTCATCGGCTTGGGCGTCATGGCTTCCCAGAACGAGGTCATCGACTTCGACACCGCTGCACTCGTTGCAGAGGAAATGGGCGCTAAAGTCGAGAAGGAAGTAGTTGTCACCATCGAAGAGCGGCTTATTGTCGACGAAGAGGACACAGAAGAGAGCCTGCAGCCGAGAGATCCTGTTGTAGTCGTAATGGGTCACGTCGACCACGGAAAGACTTCGCTTCTTGACAAGATCCGCCATGCAAATGTCACTGCCACCGAAGCGGGCGGCATCACCCAGCACATCGGCGCTTACAGGGTTTCCATTGGTGGCAGAGACATCACATTCCTCGACACCCCCGGTCACGAGGCGTTCACCGCCATGAGACTCAGAGGCGCAATGGTCACAGATATTGCAATCCTTGTTGTCGCCGCCGACGACGGAATCATGCCGCAGACGGTTGAGGCTATCAACCACGCAAAGGCTGCGGGAGTTTCCATCATCGTCGCCATCAACAAGATGGATAAAGAGGGCGCAAACCCTGACAGAATCATGCAGCAGCTCACCGAGCACAACCTGGTTGTCGAAGCCTGGGGCGGCGATGTCATGTGCGTTCCCGTTTCAGCTAAGACAGGCAAGGGTATAGATGAGCTCCTTGAGGACATAATTCTTGTTGCTGACGTTCTGGAGCTCAAGGCTAATCCGAACAGAGCTGCGAAGGGCTCGGTTATTGAAGCAAGACTCGACAAGGGACGTGGACCGGTTGCGACAGTTTTGGTTCAGAACGGTACTCTTCATTCTGGCGACGTTATCATCGCAGGAACTGCTGTCGGACGTGTCAGAACGATGACCGACGATAAGGGAAGAACTGTCAACGATGCAGGACCTTCAGTTCCTGTTGAGATAACCGGTCTTGCAGAGGTTCCGGCAGCGGGTGACGTATTCAACGCTGTTGCCGACGAAAAGCTTGCAAGAGAATTGGTAGAAAAGAGAAAGCAGGAAGCAAAGGAAGAGGTATTCAAGCAGAATCAGAAGGTAACTCTCGACAACCTCTTCAGCCAGATAAACGAAGGCGAAATGAAGGAGCTTCCTATCATCGTCAAGGCGGATGTCCAGGGCTCAGTCGAGGCTGTAAAGCAGTCGCTTGAAAAGATTTCTAACGACGAGGTAAAGGTTAGTGTAATCCACGGCGGCGTCGGAGCTATTTCCGAGTCGGATGTCATGCTTGCAGGCGCATCAGGAGCTATCATCGTCGGCTTCAATGTCAGACCGGATCCGGTTGCCAAAGAGAATGCCGAGCGTGACGGAGTTGAACTCAAGACCTACAGAGTCATCTATGAGGCTATTGAAGAGATCGAAGCTGCCATGAAGGGCATGCTCGCTCCGAAGTTCGTCGAAACGGACACCGCACGTGTCGAAGTAAGACAGGTTTACAAGATAACCGGCGTCGGTCAGGTTGCGGGCTGCTATGTCCTTTCAGGAAAGATTTCAAGAAACGATTTGGTCAGAGTTGTCCGTGACGGCATAGTAATAGCCGAAGACAAGATGTCGAGCCTGAAGCGCTTCAAAGATAACGTCCGTGACGTCGCCCAGGGCTACGAATGCGGCATCACCCTCGAGAAGTTCACCGACTTCAAGGAGGGAGACGTGTTTGAGGCGTATCAGCTGAATGAGACGGAATAACCCCTCCACCACCGGCTTCGCCGGCGCCCTCTCAGTCGCCTGCGGCGCCAGCTCCCCCAAAGGGGGAGCCAAGATTTCCGTTTACGCAAAGCTTTCCGGGGTCAAAAACTCGGCTCTCCCTCTGGGAGAGCTGTCAGCGAAGCTGACTGAGAGGGTGCGAGCCGAAGGCGAGCAAAGTAATCCAAAGGAGAAAATAAATGCCAGACCATAAATCAGAGCGATTCTCTTCTGACCTGCAGAGGATAATGAGCACTATGCTCGGGGAATTAAAAGACCCCCGAATCAAGGATCGGATGCTCACCGTTGTACGTTGCGAGGTCACGAGAGATCGTTCAAGTGCAAGAGTTTACGTTTCAAGTTTAAATGGTATTGAAGAAGCCAGGGAGGCTGTTAAGGGCTTGGAGAGCGCATCGGGGATGATAAAGCGCAGAATCTCCGACAGCCTCCATATAAGAAAGGCTCCCGAGCTCAAGTTTATAGCGGACGATTCGAGCGAATATTCCGCACACATTTCCAAGCTGCTGAGGGAAATGGACATTAAGGAGGACGACAACTAAGATGGAAAATATGAAACTAAAAAGCTACGATGAGGTGGCTGAGATACTGCAGGGCTGCGACAATGTCACCATTCTCACCCACAAGAGCCCGGATGGCGACTGCATCGGTGCGGGAATGGGGCTTTGCCTCTACTTAAGGTCACAGGGAAAGCACGCAAACGTTGTCAATTCTGACGGCTTCCCGGCAAGATATGACTTCATGATAGGAGACTACCAGCCGGAAGCTTTTGATGAGAAGTTCGTCATTTCAGTCGACATCTCCGACACCTCGCTCTTGGGAGACGAGCTCATGGGATATGCCGATAAGATTGACCTTTGCATCGACCATCACGGTTCAAACAGGTTCTTTGCGAAGAAGTCATATGTCGACGCTTCAGCATCCGCTGCATGCCTCATCATTTTCGAGCTCCTCGAGCATATGGGAGCAGAAATCACCCTTCCGATGGCGACAAATCTCTACACCGGTCTTGCAACCGACACCGGTTGCTTCAAGTTCCAGAATACGACTCCATCGGCTCACATCGCAGCTGCAAAGCTTATGGAAATGGGCGTCGATTTTGAGCACATCAACAGAAAAATGTTCGACATCAAGTCCCGCAGCAGAATTATGGCGGAGCAGAAGCTCATCAGCGACATGCGCTTCTTCGAGGACGGAAGCATCGGCTTCATGACCGTAACAAACCAGATTGTAAGCGAATTTCTTATCGACAGAGCGGAGCTTGACGCATTTGCGCAGATTCCTCTCACAATCGAGGGCGTCAGATTTGGCTACACCCTCAAGCAGCAGGAGGACAAGCCGCAGCTGTTCAAGGTATCTTTGAGGACTACAGATGCCGATGCCGCAGCAATCTGCGGTGAGTTCGGAGGCGGCGGGCACTTAAGAGCTGCCGGCTGCACCATCGAAGGCAAGGCGAGAGAGGTTCTGGCAAAGCTCCTCGAAGTCACAAGGAAATATCTGTGACAGTTCCGAACGGTATCCTGCTGATAGACAAGCCTTCGGGGTATACCTCCTTTGACGTTATCGCAGTTCTTCGTGGTATTCTTCACGAAAAGCGCCTTGGTCACACCGGGACTTTAGACCCGATGGCGACTGGCGTTCTGCCGGTTCTTGTCGGCAAGGCGACAGGTGCCTGCGACATCCTGCCGGTTGATGAAAAGTCATATCGTGCGGATTTCGCCCTCGGTAAAACCACCGACACTCAGGATATTACGGGAAAGGTTCTGTCTCAATCGGATAAACCGGTTTCGGAGGCTGAGATTTCGGAGAAGCTGCCAGAATTCCGTGGAAGTATCCAGCAGCTCCCGCCGATGTATTCGGCTGTGTCTGTAGGCGGCAAGCGGCTCTATGACCTCGCCCGGCAGGGAATTGACGTCGAGAGAAAGCCAAGAGAAATCACGATATATGAACTCAGGCTCGAAGCCTACAACGAAGCCGAAAGAACGGGAACTCTTCTCATCTCCTGCTCAAAAGGCACATATATCCGCACCCTTATAAACGACCTGGGAGATGCCTTGGGCGTCGGCGGCTGCATGACTTCGCTCCGGCGCATCTCGGCGCACGGCTTTAAGATTGAAGACTGCATTTCTCTTGAAGAGCTCAGAGCGAGCGAAAACGCTTTCGAAGTGGCTTCCGGAAGAATTATCCCTGTGGATAAGCTTTTTGAATGCTACAAGGCGCTCAGGCTTTCCGAAGCTCAGACCAGGATGTATAAAAACGGTGTGAAGCTTGATGCCGGACGTGTCAGGGGAGCTAAAGAGGGCGAGACTTATAGAATCTTCGGAAGTGAATTCTTAGGGCTCTGCAAGGTTCAAAACGGCGAAATTAGAATAGTCAAGAATTTCTGGTGATTAGTATAGATAAAGTTGTAAATAGGGCGGTTTTACTCGGGCTCTTCGACGGAGTCCACATCGGGCATCAGGCGGCTCTCCGGGCTCTTCGGGACACAAATGCGGATGAAAAGCTTGTCTACACCTTCCGCTCATCCGAAGTGGACACCAAAGGGCATCGCAGCTTTGTTCTGACAGATGATGAGAAAGCGAAGAAGCTACTGGAATACGGAGCTGACAGGGTTTATTTTGCCGACTTTGCGAGCGTCCGTGACACCAGTCCCGAGGATTTTGTCAGGAAAACTCTCAGGGATGAGTTCAATGCCGATATAGTGCTCTGCGGCGAGAATTTCCGGTTCGGAAAAGAGGCTTCGGGCGATTCGAGGCTTCTTGAAAGCCTTTCCGGAAGCTTCGGAATGAAGTCGGAAATTGTCAAGCTCTTAAGCTGTGACGGCGAGACGGTTTCGACAACGAGAATCCGGGCTCTTATAGAGAATGGCGAGATGGCTGAGGCTGACAAGCTCCTTGGATATAAGTACTTCTTCGAAGGCTTGGTCACCCACGGAATGAGCATGGGGCGTGAGATGGGAATAAGAACTGTCAATATCCCGCTCACACCAAAGAAAGTCGTTCCAAGATTCGGGGTCTACTCGAGCGACGTTACCGTTCTTTCAACCGGCGAGAAATACAAGGGCATTTCAAACGTCGGAGTCAAGCCGACTGTGAGTGCTTCGGGAGAAATCGGTCTTGAGACGCACATTTTGGGCGACGTCGGCGATCTGTATGGCAAGGAAATAAAAGTGGAGCTAAAGAAGTTCTATCGGGATGAAAAGAGATTTTCATCTGTCGGAGAACTGACGGCTACTATCAATAAAGACATAGATAAAAGAAGGGAGGAAGACTGATTGACAGTCAATCGGTCAACCTGAAATGAGTGAAGTAAGAACGAGGTTTGCGCCATCACCAACCGGCTATATGCACATAGGTAATCTTCGTACGGCACTTTATACCTACATCATAGCCAAGAAGTATGGAGGAAAGTTTATACTTAGAATCGAGGACACCGACCAGGAGAGATATGTCGAGGGTGCAGTCGATACAATTTATCGCACACTGAAGGCAGTTGGTCTTAACTGGGACGAAGGTCCCGATGTCGGCGGAGATTATGGACCTTATGTACAGTCGGAAAGAATGGGCATTTTCAAGAAATATGCTCTTGAGCTTGTTGAAAAGGGCGGAGCATACTACTGCTTCTGCGATAAGGACAGACTGACGGAATTGAAAGCCGTCCAGGAAGCAGCCGGAATAAGCCCGATGTATGACAGGCACTGCCGCAATCTTTCCCCTGAAGAGATTCAGGCTAAATTGGATGCGGGAACACCCTACGTCATCCGCCAGAAGATTCCTCTTGAGGGCACAACCACATTCCACGATGAGCTCTTCGGCGACATCACTGTCGAGAATTCTACTCTTGACGACCAGATCCTTCTGAAGGCTGATGGAATGCCGACATACAACTTTGCAAACGTAGTCGACGACCACCTGATGGGCATTACACATGTAGTAAGAGGCAATGAATACTTAGCTTCAGCTCCGAAATATAACCTTCTTTATGAGGCTTTCGGCTGGGAGGTTCCGAAGTATATCCACGTCGCACCCATCATGAAGGACAAGCACAATAAGCTTTCAAAGCGCAACGGCGACGCATCGTTTGAAGACCTGGTTGCAAAGGGATACTTAAGCGAAGCTATCATCAACTATATTGCGCTCCTCGGCTGGGCTCCGAAGGGCGAAAGAGAGATATTCTCTCTCCCTGAACTTATTGAAGAGTTCGAGATTGACGGGCTTTCAAAGTCTCCGGCTATTTTCGATCCGCTGAAGCTAAAAGCTATCAACGGCGAATATATCCGTGCACTTTCTCCTGAGAAGTTTGCCGAGCTGGCAGAGCCGTATATCAGAAGCGTAGTCAAGAAGGATGTCGACATTTCGAAGATTTCGGAGCTTTTGCAGAAGAGAACCGAGGTGCTCTCTGAAATCCCCGAGCAGGTCGACTTTATCGACGAGATGCCCGACTATGACCTCAGTCTCTATGAAAACAAAAAGCAGAAGACCAACTGTGAGATAGCCAAAGATGCTCTTAACCGTGTTCTTCCTGTACTTGAAGCTATCCCAGAGAGTGAGTGGAACTTTGACACACTTCACGACAGGCTTTTCGAGCTTATTGCAGAGATGGGCGTCAAGAATGGCGTTGTACTCTGGTCGCTTCGTGTTGCCATCAGCGGAAAGCAGTTCACTCCAGGCGGAGCGTTCGAGATTGCCGAAATTATCGGGCGTGATGAGACGCTTAAGAGAATTCACCGTTCGCTCGAAATGCTCGGATAGTGTATTTCTTCAAAGAGTCACAGAGAGTACACAAAACGGGTGTACAATGTGTAAGACTAGATTCGGAATTTTCCGGAAAGGACGTAATACCCGATGATTGAGGTAAAAAACCTTTGTAAATCCTACGGCGACAAACTGGCGGTCGACAACATAAGCTTCGAGGCTCACAACGGTGAGATCTTAGGCTTCTTGGGACCGAACGGCGCAGGAAAATCCACGACAATGAACATCCTGACGGGTTATCTCTCCTCCACAAGCGGAGAGGCGTATATAAACGGCAGAGAAATCCTTGAAGAGCCGCTTCTTGCAAAGAAGGAGATAGGCTATCTTCCCGAATTCCCGCCTTTGTATCTTGACATGACCGTCAAAGAGTACCTGAATTTCATGTATGAGCTCAAGGGGTGCAAGATCCCTCGGAACACTCATCTGCAGGAAATATGCGAGCTTGTCAAGATTGAGGAGGTCTATGACCGACTCATCAAGAACCTTTCAAAGGGCTATAAACAGCGTGTCGGCTTGGCTCAGGCGCTTGTCGGAAACCCTAACGTCCTTATCCTTGACGAACCGACGGTAGGACTTGACCCGAAGCAGATTATCGAGATAAGAACTCTTATCAAGAAGCTTGGAAAGAACCACACAGTAATTCTTTCATCGCATATCCTAAGCGAGGTCCAGGCTGTCTGCGACAGAATCGTAATCATAAATAATGGCAGGATTATAGCAGACGACACAGCCGACAATCTTTCGAACACGCTTACCGCCGACCACAAGCTTATAGCCCGAATCGACGGACCGAGAGACGAGGTCATAAAGGTCATAAGCGCAATTCCCGGAGTTGTTTCGGTTTTAGCCGACATGCAGCGTGAAAAGGGCGTCTGGGAATATAACATCGAAGCTGTTGAGGGAACTGACATAAGGCGGGAGCTCAACAAGCGTCTTTCCCAGAGAAACTGGTACATCATGGGACTAAGACCCAGTGAGCTGACGCTTGAAGACATCTTCTTAAGACTCACGATGGGCGAAAGCGTCGACGAGTTCATAAATCAGAAAGCTGAGTCACTCGACAACCATGGGGAGGCGAAAAAGGCATGAAAGCAATATTCAAACGTGAGCTGAATTCATATTTCACCTCGCTCATCGGCTACATCTTCCTGACGGCTTTCTATGCTGCGTCGGGAGTACTCTTCTGCATATCCGCTGTTTCGACAAGCTCGTTGGACGGGCTTCTGTATCTCACGAGCGACATGTCGACAATGTTTGCGCTTTTATTCTATGTCCTGATGGTTCTGATTCCTATTTTAACGATGAGAACCATTTCGGAGGACATGAAGAACAAGACCGACCAGTGTCTGCTGACGGCTCCCGTAAGCCTTGGCTCGCTTGTAGTCGGAAAGTATCTGGCGGCGTTCTTAGTCTATTCGATGGGAGTCGCTATAACACTTGTTTATGCAATAGTTCTCAACTTCTTTGTTGAGGTTCAGTGGCTCGAGGTTATCGGAAACATTGTCGGGCTCCTTCTCATCGGCGCTGCGTTCATAGCGATATGCATGTTCGTGTCTTCACTGACCGAGAACCAGGTTATAGCCGCTGTTGGCGGATTTGCGGCAATTTTGGTCATGTATCTCATCTCGTCAATAGCTTCTGTCATCAACGTAACCTGGATTTCGAACATCCTCTATGAGCTTTCTGTCGTTTCGAGATACACCTATTTCACCTACGGATTATTCGACTTTTCAAACGTCCTCTTCTTTGTAAGCATGGTGGTTGTGTTCTTATTCCTGACCGTCCGTGTTATTGAAAGACGCCGTTGGAGCTAAGGAGGGCGATTTTATGAAACTATCTTTAAAAAAGCAGGAAGCTAATGAGACTGCGGGAACCGTGGTCAAGCCGAAGCGTGAGAGAAAGCCTCTTAACAAGCGAAAGCTCAAGCATGGCTCGTTCGCAACAGCTATGACGGTGCTTTTCGTTGCCGCAGTTGTACTCGTCAATGTTATAATGACGATGCTTTTCGACAGGTTCCCGATTACACTCGACCTGACCGGCGACAGCATCTATTCCGTTTCGGATGAGACTATCGAGTATATCGAGGGCATCGATGTCCCTGTTTCGATAACCGTTATGGCGACAGAGGATGAATACCGCTCTGTGAGCGACTATTCGGTTCAGTGCGCAGAGCTGCTGGACAAGTATACACAGTACAACCCTCTTATAGTAGTCACCTATAAGGACCTCAATTCAAACCCTGATTTCGTTGCGAACTATTCTCAGGCGCTTGAAACCGGCGACATCATAATCGAGCTCGGCGACGGCGACCACACGAGAGTCAAGGTTGTCTCCCTTGCCGACATAATCGAGGTTTCGGAGGGCTATGAGAGCTATGTGAGCACAATGGCGGCATCATATGGTGCGCTCTATACTCATCAGATGTACGTCACCTATGGTCTTGTAACCGGCTCCTGCGCTGAGCAAGCGATAACGAGCGCCATCATGACAGTAACCGATGCCAACCCGATAACCGTTGCAACGCTCACATTCCCGGGTGCTGACGAGTCGGATGTGACGGGGCTTACAGACCTTCTTGACAAGAACGGCTACATCATTACTGAAATCAATATCCAGACCGAAGACATCCCCGAGGATGTTGATCTCATCATAATCCCGGCTCCGAAGATCGACTACACCACTTCGGAAATCTCAAAGATTGAAACCTGGCTCAATAATAACGGTCAGCTTGAGAAGGATCTGCTCTATGTCGCATCTGTCGAGCAGGCTGAAACGCCGAACCTTGACGCACTTCTCTATAAGTACGGTCTGACAGTTGAGTATAAGGTCATCTACGAGACGGACACAAGCTACTATTCCGGCAACCAGAACTACACCTTCCAGACTATGGTTTCGGAGGACTACTCGGACGATATTGCGAACCCGTATCTTTCACTCTATGTTCCGAATTCAAGAGCAGTTTCCACGAGATTTGACGATGGCGACGGGTATTATACCTGCCAGATTCTCGTTCAGACCTCTGAAAATGCGGTCCTCAAGGACATGTACGACACCTCTGACGACTGGACAACCAGCGACGCTACTGAAAGAGGAAGCTTCTATTCAGTTGCGATGGGAGTTTACAAGGTTCTCAACCAGGACACCCACATTTCCGGCTATACTCACGTTATAGCAGTCGGTTCTGACATCATGCTCACAAGCACACTCATGTCGAGCTCGCAGTTCAATAACGGCGACTTCTTCCTGAGCTTACTCAATGAGATAACAGAAAAGACCGAGGGCATCACAATCACCTCGAAGACGGTTCAGTCTAGTGGAGTTGTGGTCAGCAAATCTGTTGAGAACGGGCTTAACGTCGCATTCGCAATAGTTATCCCTGTCATCACAATAGTAATCGGCATCGCCGTATGGCTGAGGAGGAGACACAGATAATGACTTCCAAGAAAAAAAGCCTTATAATCGTTGCTGTTTTCGTTCTATGTATGCTTGTCGTTCTTGGAATTCTTCTCCTGACGCAGGTTGACGTCAGCGTTTCCTCTGACGACGACACCGTCGACACAACAACCTATGTCTACAGCGGAAGCCGTGACGACATCTCTACAATGGTCATCTCAAACGAATACGGCGAATACACTGTCACTCAGGATTCGGATGGAACCTTCACCATCGACGAGCTTGAGGGCTTGAACCAGAATTCCACAACTCTTGCAGCTGCCGGAAACTGCATTTCATCCATCACGGCACAGTCGCTTGTTGAGGAGAACGCAGAAAACCTTGAAAAGTATGGTCTTTCGGATGACGACCCGACAGCAAAGGTCACAGTTACTCTGAATGACGGAACAGTCTACACCGTTTACTACGGAATCGACTCGGCAGATTCGACCAGTTCGACTGTCTATGTCCGTCTCGGCGACTCGAACGACGTATACACAGTTCTGTCGAACTCCTCAAGATACTTCTACTACGCAAAAGAGGACTTTATAAGCCTCATAATCTTGAGCGAGCTGACTTCAACCAGCACATCTCCGACAATAGACCATATGATAGTCATGAGAAAGGATCTCGACTATGATGTCACCTTCGAGGACGACACCAAGAACTATGCGACGGATGAAGTCTCGATGGCATCGTCTCAGGTCATGACCTCGCCGGTTTACGCATATCTTGATATAACCAACTCGAACGACGTTATCTATGGCATGTGGGGACTGACTGCAACCGACGCTGTCTGTCCGTTCCCGACTGATGAGGATATGGACTACTACGGTCTTTCCGATCCCTACTGCACCGTCTACATCGAGGCGGAGCTTCAGACCTACTCACTCATAATCGGAAACGTCGCATCCTATGTCACCGACAGCTCAGGAAACGACACCAGCGAGCCGGCATACTACTATGGCTACTATGAGGGAATCGACTGCGTCTATACCTTCTCGGTTGACGACCTCCCATGGGTCACATTCATGCCTATTGACATCATGTCGAGCCTGATGACCTCGAACTATATCTACAGAATCGACTATATCAACATCGAGTTCTACGATGGAGATGAGACCACCGCCTACTATTTCGACATCACCGCCGATGAGGATGAGGATTATCTTGTCGCAACCTATCAGAACGAGTTTGTAGACATCGACACCTTTAAGGTGCTCTATCAGTTCATTCTGAAGTGTCCTATAGATGATCTGTGTCTTGAAGATCCGGATGAAGATGCAAAGCTCGTCTGCAAGATGGAGATTATAACCGAAACCGGAGGAGATGTACTCGAATTCTATGACGACGGCAACAACCGTGTCACGATAAAGATGAACGGCATCACCTCATTCAGCCAGCCGATAAGCTACATCCAGACGCTTAAGACAAACGTCGAGACGTTTATAGCAGGCGGCACGAGCGATGATATTACGATGGCGTGGTAAAGCCATAGGCTGATTGTAGGGGCGGATATTATCCGCCCGTACCTCTCGGCAGCATAACATCGGGCGGATAATATCCGCCCCTACAGATGCGACCCTCTTCGGAGGTCGCACCCCTCCACCGGCTTCGCCGGTCCCCCTCCCCTTGACAGGGGAGGCTTATATCAATTCAGGAAGGATGAATATAATGGCAGAACAGTTTTTTGAATATAAAGGCATGCCGCTTGTCCGCAAGGGCAACGAGCTCTATTATGGCAGCATGGGGGATAAGGAGGTTGTCTATATGCAGATAGCGGCTTCTGAGAAGAAGGGCGACGTTGATGTCGCAACGAAGGTCAGGGTTTACAGAATGCTGACCGATGAGAACGTCCCCGCCATGGAGCGCATCACCAAGACAACCGAAAAGAAAAGCCTCTTCGAGGCTATAGACCTCGCACACGATTGGTTGGCGACGAGGTAATTGTAAAATGGAAAGTCCCGTCACCCGGCAACCCGAGTGGCGGGCTTTTTCGTCGAAACTGCAAAAAATTTCAGGTTGAAATCCCCAATCTTCTCCGAAATTTATTCGGGCTTTTTTGGGTTTTAGTCCTATATTTTTTCATTTACAATCGGTATTCATCGGATTTTTGTTGAAAACTCTGTTGAAAATGTTGAGAACCCCTTGATTTCGGGCTTTTCTTTTCAACAAACTCACAGAGTTTTCAACATTCTTTATTTTCAAGAGTTAGGGTATACTGAGGGTAATATTTACTTTCGACGGGATAATTGTAGGGGCGGATATTATCCGCCCGTTTTTTAAGGTGTCGTCCTGGTGCGGGCGGATAATATCCGTCCCTACAGTTAGAATTAAACCACACTTAACCACCTAACGCTATCAGACTTTACACATCATCCCTTATAATAAACCCGAATATGATTACTAGTAATGGGGGATAATTATAGGATGATTTGCGGAATTGTGGACATTGGGTCCAACACCATAAGGCTGTCGGTTTACAAATGCGAGGGTGGGGAGAACCGGCTTTTAATGCACAGAAAGACCATGGCTGGAGTTGCAAGCTACATCAAATCTGGGCGGCTTCCGTCGGAGGGAATCAGAATTATCTGCAAGACGCTGCTGGAGTATAAAAAGCTCCTCACTAATCTCGACATCCCCGAGATGCATGTGTTTGCGACTGCACCTTTAAGAAACATTTCGAATACCGAGGAGGTTGTAGAGAGTATACTTGAGGAGACGGGTATTTCCGTGGACGTCATTTCCGGCGAGGAGGAAGCTGTTCTCAGTTTCACCGGAGCGACTCTTGGAATCACTCACAAGCAAGGCGTAATGATAGACTTAGGCGGCGGCTCAACTGAAATACTCCGATATGAGAACGTCCTTGAAAACGAGGACGGGAAAATTCTTTCGACCTACAGCCTGCCGATTGGGTCTCTGAACCTCTTCAACCGCTACGTCAACGGCTTCTATCCGACGGAGGAGGAGCGAAAGAAGATTCACAAAGCTGTCGAGGAGGAGCTTGAAAGGGCAAACGTCGATCTGAGCCCGGCGGCGCACATCTGCGGAGTCGGAGGGACAATCAGGGCGGCTTCACAGGTTGCAAACCACTTCTTCTGCCGCTCTGATGACTACAACATAATCTCAGTCGAAGAGCTCAAAATGCTTCTGAAGCGAATCAAGAAGCCGGACAGCGATAACATCCACGAGCTCTTAAAGATAGTTCCCGACAGAATCCACACCATAATTCCAGGGCTCATAGTCCTCGAAACCATCTCGAAAGCACTGAACGCTGAAGAGATAACGGTCAGCATGTGCGGCGTGAGAGAGGGGTATCTTATCAAGCATGTGATTCGTGCCTGCGGTGCGCCCTCTCAGTCGCCTTTGGCGACAGCTCCCCCGGAGGGGGAGCCGAGTTTTGCGGCACAAGACAATCCTGGCTCTCCCTCTGGGAGAGCTGGCAGACCCGCAGGGGCTGACTGAGAGGGTGCGAATAGCCAAGGAGGAAAGTATGAGTATTGAGAAAGATTTACGGTATACGCAGGACAGGGAATTATCCTGGCTTCGGTTTAACGAAAGAGTCTTGGAAGAAGCCAAGGATGAGAGTGTGCCGCTGATGGAACGGCTCAAGTTTGCGGCTATTTTTACGTCGAATCTTGACGAATTCTTTATGGTTCGTGTCGGTTCTCTTCACGATATGAGTTTACTGAAGGAGGAACACACCCACGTCGACAACAAGACGGGGAAGACGCCATCAGAGCAGCTTTCGGCAATCTTTAAGGCGCTTATTCCTCTTTATAAAAAGAGAGATAAAGTGATGGCGGAATTAGAATCACTCTGCCGGGCGTGCAATATATGCAGGCTTTCCTATGGAGATTTAAGTGAAAAGGCGAAAAAGCAGGTTTTAGCCTGGTTTGAGGACGAAGCAAGACCGATTCTTTCGCCGCAGATAGTCGACATGCATAATCCGTTTCCGCATCTGCCGAACAAGGGGCTCAATATTATCATGAGCCTGAGGCGTGACGGTCAGGAGCTCATCGGGATTCTTCCTGTCCCGCAGGCGTTGCCAAAATTCCTTCGGCTTGAGGAGCGTGGAGTTCATTTTATCCTGACTGAGGATATACTATGTGAACTGGTCGGAACTATTTTCTCAGAATATGAAATCACAGAGAAGGCGGTAATTTCCGTCGCCAGAAATGCCGACATCTCGCCGGAGGATGAGGCTTATGACGTCGAGACGGATTTCAGGCGGCTCATGCAGAAGATAGTGAAAAAACGTCGCCGTCTGGCGCCTGTCCGGCTCGAAATCGAGGGAAGCTTAAGTGAAAAGCTTATCGGGACGCTCTGCAAGACACTGACGCTTACCCGTGAGCAGGTCTTCACGATGAAATATCCGATTCACCTTGACTATCTCTTCTCATTGAGCGACCTGCTTCCAAAAGAAAGCGTTGCAACCCTTTGCGATCCGGTCTACAAGCCGCAGTTCACTCCGTACTTAAACAAAAACGAGAAGATTATTCCGCAGGTTGAGAAGCATGACGTTCTGATGTTCTATCCCTACGAGTCGATGGAGCCGTTTCTCAGGATGATTGCGGAAGCATCTGTCGACCCGAGCGTGCTTTCTATCAAGATAACCATCTACAGGCTCTCAGCCGGTGCCAGGCTTGTTGAATACCTCTGTGCTGCAGCCGAGAACGGCAAGCATGTTGTAGTTCTGATGGAATTAAGAGCCCGGTTTGATGAGCAGAATAACATCTACTGGGCGGAGCGGCTCGAGGAAGCAGGCTGCACCATTCTCTATGGCTTCGAGGGAATCAAGGTTCACTCGAAAATCTGCCTTATAACGAAGAGGGAAAGAAACCACCGTGGTAGCAGCAACGTCAGATACATCACCCAGATTGGCACAGGAAACTACAACGAAAAGACCGCCAGGCAGTATACCGACCTCTCGCTTATGACCGCCAATCAGGAGATAGGCGAGGATGCAGCGCTTCTCTTCCAGAACATGGCGACAGCGAACCTTGACGGCAAGTATCAGCATCTCTTGGTTTCGCCTTTTAGCCTCAAGGAGCGGGTAATTGAACTTATCGACGAGGAGATAAAGAAAAAGTCGGACGGATATATCTTCCTGAAGCTCAATTCCCTCACCGACAGGGAGCTTATCGACAAGCTTGCCGAGGCTTCGCATGCGGGAGTCGAGGTTGTTATGAATATCCGTGGCATCTGCTGCCTGCTTCCCGGAATCGAGGGCTTGACGGAGAATATCAGAGTGTTCTCGATTGTCGGGCGGTATCTTGAGCACTCAAGAATCTACTGCTTCGGGCGTGGAAACGATTCAAAGCTCTATATTGCCTCCGCCGACTTCATGACCAGAAACACTGAGCGCCGTGTGGAAGTGGCTTGCCCGGTCACAGATAAAGAAACCCGCAAACGCCTCCTCCACATCATAGACGAGCTTCAGCTCGACAACGTGAAAGCCCGGGCTATGGCTTCGGACGGCACTTATCACCGCATCAAGGACAATTCGAGCCCCCGCAGCTGCCAGGAGGTCTTCCAGCGGGAGGAGCTGCAGCTTTCAGAAGAAATTAAGCACAGGTCGGGGATTTTGGAGAGAATAAAAAAGGCGTTTAAAAAGTAGGGGCGGGTAATATCCGCCCGCATACCCATCGGCAATCAATTCGGACGAATATTGAAAAAACAGGCGGATATTATCCACCCGAACCGAAGCATCTGGCACCACAACGGGCGGATAATATCCGCCCCTACAATCTTTATTCCGAATTTCAAATTGAATCTTGACAACTTCCCCCAACTATGATATACTTTCAAATCGTGCAAACTTGCACTTCTTTGAAAACTATTATTAGTTAGGGGATTATTATATGTGGTTTTTATTCACGCTTCTGACGACGTTTCTCTGGGGCGCCGCCGACCTGTTCTATAAGAAGGGCGCAGACGAATCGGAAAAATACAGTCACTATCTGACCGCAATAGCAGTCGGTCTCATCATGGGCATCCAGGCGATAGTGATGCTTATAGCAAGTGGGTTTGACTACAACCCGCTGAACCTTATCTACTATCTGCCGACCTCGCTCATGTACATAATTTCGATGGTTGTCGGCTATGCGGGCTTGAGATACCTTGAGCTTTCCATCTGCTCGCCGGTTGAGAATTCGTCTGGAGCAGTTGTAACCATTCTCTGCATCATCTTCCTCGGGCAGAGCTTAGACCTCATGTCGGCAGTATCGGTAATCCTGGTTACCGTCGGCGTTGTCTACATCGGAATCCTTGAGAGACAGGAAGTCGGCGAGGTCAAGGATGTTGACAAGAAGTATATAAACGGCTTTGTGGCGCTCATCTTCCCGCTTGTCTATGCGGTTTTGGACGCTTTGGGAACGTTCTTTGATGCGTTTTATCTCGATATTGAGCTCACTCCGCTCGTAAGCGTCACCGAAGAGAACATCGAGGATGTTGCGAACATCTCCTATATGCTGACGTTCCTCATCGCTGCGCTGATTCTTCTTTTCTATGTTCTTGTTATCAAGAAAGAAAAGATAGCCCTCCCGAAGCAGGGAAACAAGGTCGCCGCCGCAATCTTCGAGACAGCCGGACAGTATTTCTACGTCTACGCCATGAGTGGCAACGCCATCGTCGCCGCCCCGCTCATCTCGGCATACAGCATAGTTTCAATAGTGCTCTCAAGAATCTTCCTGAAAGAAAAGCTGACCCTGAAGCAGTATGTAGCCATCGCCATTGTCATGGCGGGTATACTCGTTATGGGTGTGGCTGAGGGATTGGGGGAATAGTCGCTTTGCTGAATTAGTCGGTGCCTTCGGCACCGACGCCGCTTGCCTGCGGCTCGCGGCACCTCTCAGTCTGCGCCTACGGCGCAGCCAGCTCCCCTTAAAAAGGGGAGCCTATTTTTGCTCTTCCAAAAGTTTGTTAGGAAAATAAAAAGCCTCCCCTGTCAAGGGGAGGGGACCGGCGAAGCCGGTGGAGGGGTGCGAGCGTAGCGAGCGCATCGCCGTCAGGCAATTACTCTTCCAAGCTTTTCCACCATCTCATCCACATCGCTTTCCGTAATAATCAGCGGCGGGACGAATCTTATGACATTCTTTCCTGCTGAAATGAGGACCAGGTGCTCGTCAAGAAGCGCAGACTTTACTATGTCCGCAACCGGGACGCCCAATTCAAGTCCCTGAATCAAGCCTCTGCCTCTATGGGCAACAATTTTATCGGAAGAGTTCATCAGCTCTTCAAGCTTATCGAAAAGATATTCTCCGACAGACTTGACATGTCCGGGAATGTCTTTTTCTTTATAAATGTCCAATACCTTTGAAGCGACGGCGCAGACGAGAGGATTGCCACCGTAGGTCGAGCCGTGGTCGCCGACGGTCATTGCGTTTGCGGCTTCGCCCTGCGCCAGGAAAGCTCCAATCGGGAAGCCGTTTCCGAGAGCTTTTGCAACGGTCATGACATCCGGCTTGACGCCGTAATATTGCCATGCGAACATGCTGCCGCTTCTTGCCATTCCACACTGGATTTCATCGAGGATAAGAAGAGCACCCGTCTTGTCACAGAGCTCACGGACACCTCTTAAGAATTCTTCCGTTGCCGGATAGATTCCGCCTTCGCCCTGGATGGTCTCCATGATGACGGCAACGGTCTTGTCCGAGAAAAGCGACTTCACGCTGTCAAGATTATTGTACTCTGCAAACCTGATATTCGGAATCAGCGGGGCGAAGGGATCACGATAGTGAGCGTTTCCGGTGACGGAAAGTGCGCCAAGGCTTCTTCCGTGGAAGGAGTGCTCCATGGCGATTATCTCGTAATCGGAGGGAAGCCCACGGTTATAGGCGTGACGCTTCGCAATCTTCAGAGCGCCCTCAATGGCTTCGGTGCCGCTATTGGTGAAGAAGACCCTGTCCATCCCGGAAATTTTCAACAGCTTTTCGGCAGCCTCGGTTGCGGGAATGTTGTAAAAGAGGTTGGAAGTGTGAACGAGCTTGTCGATCTGAGCCTTTGCCGCCTCGTCAACCCCGGGATAGTGATACCCAAGACCCATAACAGCGATTCCGGCTCCGAAATCGAGGTATTCATTACCCTTGTCATCGTATAATCTCACGCCCTCTCCCCGTTCAAACACAACAGGGAAGCGGGAGTAGGTTTTGTAAAGCGTGCTTTCAGCACGGTCAATATATGTTTGCATAACAGTTATCCCTTATAATACCTTTCCCCACCATCTCTTATAATGGCGGTACCGATTCCTTTGTTGGTGAAGATTTCGAGGAGGAGGCAGTGGGCGATTCGTCCGTCCAGGATATGAACACGGTTGACGCCGTGGTTGATGGCGTCGATGCAGTTCTGGAGCTTCGGGAGCATTCCGCCGCCCAAGCCGCCGCTCTGGACAAATTCCTGAGCCTCCGAAACGGTCATTTCGGAAATGAGAGTCGACTTGTCGTTGAAGTCTCTGTAAACGCCCTCGACGTCGGTCAGGAAAGCAAGCTTTTCTGCGCTTACAGCTCTTGCAATGGCGCAAGCCGCATCGTCGGCGTTGATGTTGTAGCTGTAGAAATCGTTGTCGAAGCCGATGGGGCAGATGATGGGAAGGAAGTCTTTCTCAAGAAGATCATAGATAATCTTCGGGTTGACCTCGGTAATCTCGCCGACAAAGCCGATGTCTTCGCCGCCTGAAAGCTTCTTCTCGCACTTTAAGAGCATTCCGTCCTTGCCGCTGATGCCGACAGCCTTGACTCCGAGCTCGTTTACAAGCTGCACAAGGCTCTTGTTGACACGGTTCAGAACCATTTCGGCTATTTCCATCGTCGGTTCGTCGGTAACTCTCAAGCCGTTCACAAAATGCGGCTCCATTCCTACCTTTCCGACCCAGCGGCTTATCTCCTTGCCGCCGCCGTGAACGATTATCGGCTTGAACCCGACGAGCTTCAAAAGCACGACGTCCTGGATGACCGAAAGCTTCAGTTTTTCGTCGACCATTGCGCTCCCGCCGTACTTGACGACGATAATTTTGCGGTTGAACCGTTGTATGTAGGGCAGAGCTTCAATCAGCACCTGCGCCTTTTGCATTACATCAATATCAGGGACACTTGTTATATTCTCTGTCATTCGTAATTTCTCCTTCATATATCATTGTACATTGTACTTCAGTTGCCAAGGGCAACTGTGTACATCTTTTAAGAGCGGTAATCGGCGTTTATTTTAACGTAGTCATATGTGAGATCGCAGCCCCAGGCGGTGGCGGTTGCTTTTCCGTCGTGAACATCGGCGATGACCGTCACTTCCGGCTCTGAAAGAATCTTTGTGGCGAATTCCTCCGAGTAGTCGGTAGCCATTCCGTTTTCGACAACCCGTAGCTTTCCGGCGGCGCTTATGAAGTACAGATCCGTTTTGTCGGGATCAAATTTCGCTCCCGAATAGCCAAGTGCGCAGAGGATTCTTCCCCAGTTTGCGTCGTGACCATAGATTGCAGCCTTCGTGAGGCTCGAGCAGACAACAGACTTTGCAAGAATTCTGGCTGTTTCTTTATCAGATGCGTTGACGACTTTTACCTCAAGAAGAGCTGTGCAGCCCTCGCCGTCGCCGGCAATCTTCTTTGCCAGAGTTTCAGTCACTATGCGAAGAGCTTTGCAGAAGAGCTCATAATCCTCGCCCTCTTCGGTAATCTTGGGGTTGCCCGCAAGACCGTTCGCCATTAAAATTACAGTGTCGTTTGTGGAGGTGTCGCCGTCGACAGAAATCATGTTGAATGTATCCTGAATGTCGGATTTGAGAGCCTTTGTGAGCAGCTCTTTCGAAATTGCAATGTCAGAGGTTATGAAGCAGAGCATTGTGCACATGTTCGGGTGAATCATTCCCGAGCCCTTGCACATGCCGCCCAGGGTGACCGTCCTGCCGCCGAGAGTGAATCTGACTGCAGCCTCTTTCGGCTTGGTATCAGTCGTCATGATGGCTTTTTCAGCCGCAGTGCCGTGGGCTTCATCGTCCCCAAGCCTTTCGGAAAGCGCCTTGACGCCGGCTTTGAGCTTCTCAATCGGAAGCTGCTTGCCGATAACTCCGGTTGATGCGACCAGGACTGAGCCCTCGCCGAGCCCGAGAACCGATTTCGCTTCATCCGAAACCGCCTCGCAGCACTCGAAGCCCTCACGCCCGGTGCAGGCGTTTGCAACCCCTGAATTGATGACGACAGCCTGAGAAGTCTCGAAGTTTTCGACAATCTCCTTGTCGAAGAGAACGGGTGCCGCCTTTACAAGATTAGTAGTGAAGGTTCCGGCAGTGGTGGCAGGGACTTCGCTATAAATCATAGCTATATCGTCTCTGCCCTGATATTTGATTCCTGCGGCATAAGCCCCGGCAGAAAAGCCGATAGCGGCAGTTACGCCGCCGGATATTTTTTCGATTTTTGTTGGCATATTTATTCCTCCAGAATTCTGTATTGGTTGTACAGGCTTGTGTAGGGGCGGATATTATCCGCCCGAGAAATTATCGTAGGCGATGCGGGCGGATAATATCCGCCCCTACATATTTCTTTTTATTTTATTTTCATCATTGAGAACCAAATCATAGACATTCACGTCTTCCCTCGGTGACCAGCCAGTCGACTGCCAGAAGCTGTTTCCGAGGCGATTCTGCTTGAATGCGATGAGGCTTATTTTATTCACGCCGTCGGCTTTGAGGGCGTTTGTGCAGAACCTTGCCATTTCGGTTCCGATGCCTTTGTTGCGGTGGCTTCTTTCGACGCAGACGTGGTAGAAATAGCCGGTTCTGCCGTCGCTTCCGCAGAGAATAGTCCCGACGAGCTTGCCACCTATCTCTGCTACAACGCTGAGTCCCGGATTGCGTGCCAGAAACCGCTTCACGCCGTCATACGAGTCGTCAATACTGCGGATTGCAAATCCTTCAATGCTTTCCCAGAGAGAAAACACCTCGGGATAGTCTTCTATTGTCATGGGGCGCAGGGTGGCGCTGGAAGTTTTATTCATTATGTGACCTCTCTTCTGAGGGTAATGCCTCCCCTGTCAAGGGGAGGGGGACCGCCGCCAAAGGCGGTGGTGGAGGGGTGCGCCCTGCCAGGGCGCATTACAGCGGTAGCTGCTCAATCCCTTTAGTCTCCGGCAGCCCGAACATCAGGTTCATGTTCTGTATCGCCTGTCCTGCGGCGCCCTTGACCATGTTGTCGATAGCGCCCATCATAATAACTCTGTTTGTGCGCTGATCCAGCTTGCAGGAAACGTCGCAAAGGTTCGAACCTCTGACCCATCTCGTCTCCGGAGGAGTGCCATAGGGGAGGGCACGGACGAAATATTCATCTTTATAGCAGTCTACGTATGCCGCATGAAGCTCTTCGGGAGTTACTGATTTAGTCAAACTTGCATATGCAGTCACCAAAATTCCTCTTTGCATGGGAACGAGGTGCGGAGTGAAGCTGATTTTTATGTCACGTCCAGAAACGTTTGAAAGCTGCTCCTCAATTTCCGGGACATGCCGGTGTGCGGCAACAGAATAAGCCTTTATAGACTCATTGACCTCGCAGAAGAGGTTTGCGGTTTTCGCACCTCTTCCGGCGCCTGTTGTGCCGCTCTTGGCGTCAATTATAATCGATTCGGGATCTATGTAGCCGACTTTGAGAAGCGGATAGATGCTAAGGAATGAGCATGTCGGATAGCAGCCGGGGTTGGCTATAAGCCTTGCCGGCTTTATCTTCTCCCGATTGATTTCAGGCAAGCCATAGACCGCCTCTTTAATAAACTCCGGGCAGGGGTGGTGAATCTTGTACCACTCTTCATAAATATTCACATCGGTTATTCTGAAATCTGCACTGAGGTCGATGACCTTGCAGTTCGATAGAATCTCCTCCGAAAGCTGTGAAGCGCAGAAGCCCTGAGGAGTGGCGGTGAATATGACGTCGACATTCTTCGACATTTCAAGCATGTCCTCGCCGCAGCATTCATCGTCTTCATAGCCCCTGAGTGCGCCGTATTCATTTGAAAGAGGCGTTCCGGTGTAGCTTCTAGAGCCTAAGCTCACTATTTCTATATCATCACGCTGCTTCAGCAGTCTTACTAACTCTGCGCCGGCATAACCTGTTGCGCCGATAATACCTACTTTTATCTTCATATATTAATCTCCCGAAATTAGAGTGGAAGTTGCGTAGCAACTTCCCGCTTCGGGATGTTTACATCCCAAAGTGTATTATACATCATATGCAGTTTTTTTGCAATAGTTATTTTTGCGGAACCTCTCAGTCTCGCTTTGCTCGACAGCTCCCCTTAAAAAGGGGAGCCTTTTATGCGCAATTATGGCTCCCCTGTCAAGGGGAGCTGTCAGCCGAAGGCTGACTGAGAGGTGCGCCGCCGCAGGCGGCGCCGCTACCCCTTCAAAAAATTCCCGAGAATCGAAATTCCCTATTGCATTTTGCAGAAGATAATGCTATAATTGGTGTACTGAGTGGTATCGAGTGTTAAAAGGTGGCAAAAAGTGAGGTGAATCTGATGCCGGACGAGATGAAAATGAGCGGTGAGCTCCCTTATACTATTGATGTGAAAGGCAGAATGAGCTTTCCACAGAGGTTTCGTGATGTCTTGGGCGACAGATTCATACTGACCCGTGGTGCCGACCATCGGCTTGTTGCCTACTCGGAAAAGCAATGGAACGAGCTTCGTGACAAGATTTCGCTCATGCGTGAGGGCAAAAACAAGGAAATCCTCAAGCAGATTTATATCAAGGGCGCTATTCCGGTTGAAACGGATAAGCTCGGAAGAATTCTGGTGCCACAGGCTCTGAGAGAATACGCAAGGCTTCTTAAGGACGTTTATGTTGTCGGTGCTATCGAAACGGCGGAAATATGGGACAAGTCGACCTATGAAGAGTTCACCCAGTCCATCTCTCCCGACGACCTCTATGCGGCTCTTGAAGACCTCTGATAAAGGATAGTTTCATGGAATTTCGGCATATACCGGTTCTTTTAGATGAATGTATAGATGGGCTTGCAATAAAGCCTGACGGAATTTATGTTGACGGAACCGCAGGCGGTGCCGGTCACTCAAGGGCAATAGCAAAAAAGCTTATAAGCGGTATGCTCATAGCGATTGACAGAGATCCCGAAGCGGTTGAAGTTGCAAGAGAGCGGCTTTTCGGGCTGAATGCCACAGTCGTTCAGGGCACCTTCGGAAACGTCGATAAGATTTTGGACGAACTTGAGATTGACGGCATTGATGGGCTGCTCCTCGATATTGGCGTAAGCTCCTATCAGCTTGACAACCCGGACAGGGGGTTTTCCTATCACTCAGAAGACTCAGATCTCGACATGAGAATGAGCGAGAGCGGGCTGAGTGCTAAGGACGTTGTCAACACTTATTCGTATGAAGATTTAACCCGGATTCTTTTTGAATATGGCGAGGAGAGATTTGCGAAAAGCATTGCTTCAAACATCGTACGTGAGCGGGAAAAGGGCGAGATAAGAACCGTCGGAGATCTTGCGGATATAATAAGAGAATCGGTTCCTGCAAAGGTGAAAAGGGATAAAAATCCCTGCAAAAAGACCTTCCAGGCGATAAGAATAGAAGTAAATAACGAGTTCGGAGAACTTTCCGAAGCGTTGGACAAGGGCTTTGAGCGGCTCAAGCCGGGAGGAAGACTCTGCGTAATAACATTCCATTCGCTTGAAGACAGAATGGTCAAGCAGAGGTTTTTAAGCTTCGCCCAGGGCTGCATCTGCCCACCGGAGTTTCCTGTATGCGTATGCGGCAGAACCCCGAGAGGAAAGATAATAACAAAGAAGCCTATTGAGCCGAGCGAAGCGGAGCTTGCGAGCAATAATCGCAGTCATTCGGCTAAGCTTAGGATAATAGAGAAGCTGTAGACCCTCTCAGTCAGCTTCGCTGACAGCTCCCCCAGAGGGGGAGCCAAGATTTGCAAAGAACGAACTCTTGCCTCTCCCTTTGGGAGAGGTGGATGTGCCGCAGACACAGACGGAGAGGGTACGAAAAGGACGTGAAATCATGGCATATCGTGATGACAATTTAGCTTATGACATATCGGTTTATGAGCCGAAGAGCAATGTTGTGCCGAAGCCGCAGCCCAAGGCAGAGCCGAAGGCTAAGCCTCGCATAGAGATAAGGCGGAACACCGTTGCGCTTCCTCAGAATCTGTTCACGATTTTTGTGACAGCGGCTGTTGTACTGGCGGTCATGTTTGCACTTCTTTATGGCAAGGTCGAGACAAACCGTCTTTTCAGCGAGATAAGCTCCCTTGAGTCGAGCCTCGCAGAAATCGAAAGCGACAACGCAAGCTTAGCCGCTGAGTATGAATCGAAAACATCGCTCAAGAGCGTTGAGGAATATGCGCAGAACGTTTTAGGACTCGAAAAGCTGGACAAATCTCAGATTGAATATGTCGAGGTCGAGGCAGACACCGTCATCGAGGTTGTCGAGACGGAAAGCTCGAACATTTTCGTAATCCTCAAGAACTGGTTCAGTGACATATTCGAATATCTCGGGTTCTGAGTAAATAGTATAGTAAATGTGATAGAGTACGAGGGAGTTAAGTTTTGCCTTCTTGAATATTGAAGGGTAAACTTAGCTTTCTTCAATAAGAGGCAAAAAGTCGGAACGTGGGATTTTTTGGAGGAAGGAGTTAGAATGGCAGAGAATAAAAAAACGACTCCAAAAATGAAGCGGCGGCTACTGATACCTTTTTTAGCGGTCATGATGATTGCGCTTGCGTATGTCACCTACAGCATGTATCAGGTTGCAATCGTCGACAGTGAAACGTATCAGGCGCTCGCCAACGAACAGCAGTTTAAAACGACGACAATCAGCTCAACCAGAGGAACAATCTATGACACGAATGGTCAGGTTCTGGCGCAGAGCGTCACTGTCTACACCGTTTTCGTCGACCCGACGACATTCAGAGACAGAGACACCGAGCAGGAAGACCTCATCGTCGAGACTCTTTCAGAATACCTCGGCATCGATGAGGACGTAATAGAAGAAAAGCTCTCGAAGAATAACGCCTATCAGGTCTTGGCAACCGAAGTCGACAAGACGACGGCGACAGAAATCCTGACAATTATGAGCGAAGCCGGAATCACATCAGTCGGAGCGACGGCTACAACCGAAAGGTATTACCCTCAGGATGACCTGGCGGCAAACGTTATAGGTCACCTGCATTATGACGGATACGGAATTTATGGAATAGAAGCGTCCTATGACGACTATCTCACCGGCACGGATGGCGCTATCGTCACCGCTATCGATGCAAACGGCTCTGAGATTCAGTATAAATATAAGCAGAGCTATGACGCTGTCGACGGCTACTCGGTCTATTCAACACTTGATGCGACAATCCAGTATTACGTCGAAGAGGCACTTGCGAACGCAGTCGCTGCGAATGACCCTGAAGACGGCGCATGCGCTATTGTCATGAACTGCAAGACGGGAGCTATCTATGCAATGGCTTCTTCGCCGACATATAACCTGAACGAGCCTTCGGTCATCACCGATGAGTCGCTTTCCGAATATTTAGCCGGTCTTGACGGAACAGTCACAGATGAAGTGTATAATGCGGCTCTTGCGGAGGCGTGGAACACCCAGTGGAACAACAAGGCTATTTCCGGTCTCTACTTCCCGGGCTCGGTTTTCAAGGTTGTAACCGGTTCGGCGGCTCTTGAAGAGGGAGCTATAACCTTGAGCGACACCTTCACATGCTCCGGCGCCATCACCGTTATGGATACTACATACCACTGCTGGAGCGTTTCTACCTCCGGCTCGCATGGAAAGCAGACCTTTGTTGAGGCTATGACCAACTCCTGCAACCCGGCATTCGTAATCATCGGACAGATGCTCGGAGCCCAGGCTTTCTGCAAATACTTCGAGGCTTTCGGTCTTACTGAAAAGACGGGAATCGACCTTCCAGCAGAGTCGAACAGCCTTTATATCGACTCGGACAGCATGACGCTTGTAAACCTGGCATCGAGCTCGTTCGGTCAGGCTAATAAGATAACCCCAATCCAGATGCTCTGCGCCTATGCAGCAGTCATCAACGGCGGATATTTGCTCACCCCATACGTCGTCGACAAGGTAGTCGACAGCGAGGGAAATATAATCATGCAGAACGAGACCACCATCAAGCGTCAGGTTATTTCGGAGGAGACTTCGGAAACCATGCGTGAGGTTCTCGAAACTGTTGTAAACACAAACTCCGGCAGCAACGCCTACATCAAGGGCTACTCAATCGGCGGAAAATCAGGAACATCACAGAAGCTTGATGAGGATTCATCCGGTACCACCTACGTTTCCTCGTACGTCGCATTCTATCCCGCCGACGATCCGGAGATAATAATGCTTGTCATGGTTGACGAGCCGACAAACGGTCTTTACTATGGCTCCGCAGTTGCGGCACCGGTTGTTGTTGAAGCATTGACCGAAATACTCCCATATCTGGGATATTACGCAGAGTATACCGAGGAAGACCTTGAGGACATGGACGTTTCAGTTCCTTATATAAGAGGCTCGACGGTTTCACAGGCGACATCGACTCTTGAAGCCCTCGGACTTGAGATTGAGGTCATAGGCGAGGGAGACACAGTCATCAGGCAGGTTCCTGCAAGCGGAAGCACCATGCCAACCGGCTGCACAGTTGTCGTCTATACCGATGAGGACTATGACGTTCAGTACACAACTGTACCCGATATATCCGGCTGCTCGCTTACGGAGGCAAACAGATTGCTGACAAAAGCAGGTCTGAACCTTCTGCCATTGGGAGGAGCCGCCGAAAAGAGCGGCGCCGTATGCTCCGGCACATCAAACTACACCGTCGGAACGACAGTAGAGGTTGGAACTGTTATTGAAGCGTACTTTGTTGTAAATGAGGATTCGGGATGATGACCCGATGTAGGGGCGGATATTATCCGCCCGCACCTCCTGCGGAGACGCACCCCCTCAGTCAGCTTCGCTGACAGCTCCCCCAGAGGGGGAGCCAAGAATTTCGCCCTTACAAAATCTTTGATAGAGCAGTAACTCGGCTCTCCCTCTGGGAGAGCTGGCTGCGCCGTCAGGCGCAGACTGAGAGGGTGTGCGAAGCACGGTCGCCGCCAGGCGACATCTACCACATGAAAGCTGGTGTTAAATTTGAAGTTATACGACCTATTAGCTGGAATATGCACGGTCACTCCCGAAGATATTCCCAACATCGAAATTGATAAAATCTCTTCCGATTCAAGGGAAGAGATGTCTGAGTCTACGCTCTTTGTCGCTCTCAAGGGCGCTAAGTTTGATGCGCATGATGCTGTGCCGGAGATCAGCAAGAAGGGCGTTCAGGTCTTTGTTGTCGAGCATGACTGCGGAGTGGAGCACCAGATTGTCGTCCGTGACACCCGCCTTGCTTTGTCGACTTTATGGGCGAACTGGTATCATAATCCTGAGAGAAAGCTCAAGCTCATCGGCATCACCGGCACCAACGGAAAGACCACCACAACTACAGTTATCAAGCGGCTTCTTGACGCATTGGGAATCAAGGCTGGGCTTATCGGGACATGTGGAAATGAAGTCTGCAGTCGGTTTATTCACGCTGAGAATACAACACCTATGCCGAATGAGTTCTTTGAGCTCTTAAGCGAGATGGTCGATGCCGGCTGCGAATATGCCGTAATGGAGGCTTCCTCCCAGGGTCTTGAGCAGGAGAGGCTCGGAAAGTGTGTCTTTGAGGTTTCGGCTTTTCTTAACCTCACTCAGGATCACCTTGACGTCCATGGCAGCATGGAAAACTACTATCAGGCGAAAAAGCTTCTCTTCCAGAGGAGCAAAAACGCCGTTATCGACATCGATGATCCCTATGGCGAGCGGCTCTTTAATGAGATCGATTGCCCGAAATACACTCTTTCGATCCGCAAGGAAGCTGATTTCTATGCCGATATGATAAAGCTTTCGGCTCATCAGTCGACATACTGGTATTCGAATGCTTTGAAGAGCTATAAAGTCGAGATTCCGCTTCCTGGAAGCTACAACGTTTCGAACACTATGACTGCTATTGCGGTTCTGGAGCTTGCCGGAATCGGCGCTGAGAAGACAGTGCCGCTTATCTCTAAGATTCAGGGAGTTAGAGGAAGATGCGAGGTTGTCCCCACTGGAAGAGACTTCACAGTCATCATCGACTATGCCCATTCGCCCGATGCTATCACGAATATTCTTAAGAATGTCCGTGAAAGTGCAGGAGACCATAGAAGAATCGTCTGCCTCTTTGGCTGCGGCGGAGACAGGGATGCAAAGAAGCGCCCGTTGATGGCGAAAGCTGCGGAGCAGGGAGCGGATTTTCTGGTTATAACATCGGATAACCCCCGAAGCGAAGAGCCGCACGCAATAATCGAGGACATAATAGCCGGTCTTTCGCCGGAATTCCGGGAATATATTGAAATAGACAACCGCCGTGACGCCATCTTCTGGGCAATTCACAACGCCAGAAAGGACGATGTCATAGTCCTCTGCGGCAAGGGTCATGAGGACTATCAGATTCTTTCCACTGGGAAGATACATTTTGATGAGAGGGAAGTTGTAGCGGAAGCTCTACAAGAAGGATGAAAAATCATGCCATATTGGATTAACATTATAGTCGGAATTCTGTCCTGCATTATTGCCGGGGCGCTGGGGGTCATATTGATTCCATATCTCAGAAAGCTCAAAGCGGGGTCACATATACTCGATATAGGTCCTGCCTGGCATAAGTCCAAAGAGGGAACTCCTCTTATGGGCGGGTTCATGTTTATCGTGTCAGTTCCGATATGCACATGGATCGGTTACCTGATTATAAAGGCATACCGCTCAGCTCACATGATAGACACTCCCGAAAATGCGGGCTGGAAGCTGTTGCTTGCCGTCGGCATTGCGATGCTTTTCATGCTGGTTGGCTTCATTGACGACTATATCAAGGTAGTCAAGAAGAGAAATCTGGGACTTAGCGTCAAGGCGAAGACTGTCATGCAGGTTGTGATAGTTGTCGGGTATCTTGTGGCTCTCTATTTCTTGGGCAACACAACCTCGGTTGTATTCCCGTTCATCGGGGAAGTCAACTTCGGCTGGTTCTACTATCCGCTGATGGGCGTGTGCATCTATCTTTTGGTGAATGCCGTCAACTTCACTGACGGCGTCGACGGGCTTCTTGGCTCGGTCACGACTGTATATTCTCTTGCGTTTGTACTTATATTTGTGCTCCTTGATAATTGGGAGATGAGCGCATTTTCGATGGCGGTTGCGGGAGGATGCTTAGGATTTCTTATCTGGAACCTGCACCCCGCAAAGGTCTTCATGGGCGACACCGGCTCGATGTTCCTTGGCGGCGCAGTTGTCGCAATGGGAATGGCATCGGGGCTCGAGCTCCTTATGCCGCTCGTCGGAATCATCTATGTCGTGGAAATGCTCTCCGACGTCATCCAGATTTTAAGCTTCAAGATAAGGCACAAGCGTGTCTTCAAAATGGCACCGATTCACCACCACTTCGAGCTCTGCGGCTGGAGCGAATATAAGATACTCTGGGTGTTCTCGGGGGTGACATTGGCTGCTGGGGCGCTGGGGATATTGGCAACATATCTTTCAATTCGTAATTCGTAATTCGTAATGCGTAATTAGGGGGGAGGCGAACGCTTTGGCTGAAAAAAGAACAAACTACATAATCGGCTCGGGCGTTGATGGCTCTTCGAGGACTATTACCGTTACCAAAGGCACGGGCAGGAAGGCTAAAAAGGAAGCTAAGAAGGCGAAGAAGATTCGTGAGCCGAAGCTAAGGCTCATCGACGGCAGCATGGATCCCGTCTTCTTTGTCATTGTTATCGTCATGCTCGTATATGGGCTCATCATGGTCTTCTCGGCGAGCTATATCGAAGGACTTACCTACTACGACGACGGCTACAGATTTGTCAGAACCCAGGGAATTGCGGCTATCATCGGAGTTGTCGTGATGCTGTTTGTGTCGTTTTTCGACTACCATATTCTCTCGAATTCAAACGTCATCGCCCTAGGCTACCTCGCTATGTTTGTGCTGCTCTCGTATACCTCGTTATTCGGAACGGAAAACGCCGGTGCAAGGCGATGGATTGAGATAGGCTCATTTTCATTCCAGCCGTCGGAGGCTATGAAGCCGGTTCTCATCATCTTTACTGCGTTTCTCAGCGTCCGGCTTGTCGAAAACCCGAAGCAGGTGAACAAGCCGTTCCTGAAAAAATACACGCCGCTTCTTGCATCGTTGGCAGCCGTCTGCCTCAATATGGTTCTGCAGAGGCATATTTCCGGACTTCTCATCATGGGAACGCTTTGGTTCTGCGTGGTGCTGCTTTCGGGAATACCCTATAGGGACGTCTTCAAGATGTTCATGATTGTCGCTGTCGGAGGAATTGCGGTGCTGCTCGTCTATGCTGCGACAAGAGAGGGCGGACTCTCATATATCTCTGACCGACTTAACAGTATGGACACAATCGAAGAAGGAGTCATTGACGACGACAACTGGCAGACGATGCAGTCGCTCATTGCAATAGGCTCTGGCGGATGGTTTGGCTTAGGCTTCGGCGAATCGAGGCAGAAATATCTCTGGCTTCCTGAAGCTCAGAACGATATGATTATTGCCGTAATAGTCGAAGAATTAGGCTACATCGGCGGATTGGTTGTTGTAATTCTCTTTGCACTGTTTATATATCGTGGCTTCCGGATAGCAAGGAAGGCTCCCGACAAGTTCGGAATGCTCATCACAGCCGGGATAACGTTTCAGATAGGGCTTCAGGCGATACTCAATATAGGTGTAGCCTGCAATGCTTTTCCGAACACCGGCGTTACTCTCCCGTTCTTCAGCTACGGCGGCTCGGCTTTGATGATTCAGCTTGTCGAGATGGGAGTAATATTGGGAGTTTCCCGGCAGTGCGAAAATATTTAGGATTGGAGAAATATTATGCTAAAAGTGATACTTTCCGGCGGAGGAACAGCGGGGCACGTCAACCCCGCCATTGCCATCTATGAGATAATTAAAGCTCATCATCCCGACGCCGAATTTTTATATGTCGGTACTCCCAACGGAATCGAGAAAAAGCTTGTCGAGCAGGAGGGAATCCGATTCGTTTCGATGGAGGTTGCGGGATTTCAGAGAAAGATTAGCCTTAATAATATCAAGAGAAATGCCGTCGCAACGAAGTATTTCTTAGAATCCGGGCACAAGGCGAAGAAGATTATTGACGACTTCAAGCCGGACATCGTCATCGGAACCGGCGGCTATGCCTGCGAGCCTATTGTTCACAAGGCGGCGGCAATGGGAATCAAGACGGTCATCCACGAGCAGAACGCTTTTCCGGGAGTTACCACCAAGATTCTTGCGAAAAAAGCCGACAGGGTCATGCTCACAGTCGAGCGTGCAAAGGAATATATAAAAGAGAGTGAGAAGTGCATTGTGACCGGTCTTCCCGTGAGACACGGCTTTGTGGACAGGCTCTCAAAAACCGAAGCCAAGAAAGCTCTCGGGCTGCCGACAGATCAGCTCTGCATCCTTTCAACAGGAGGAAGCCTCGGAGCCGGAAGAATCAACGAAACGGTTTCAGACCTGATCGCATGGTACTGCGAGAATAATATCAAGATAAGCCACATCCATTCCTACGGCAAAAACGGCAGAGGAAGCTTTGCGGCGTCGCTTCAGACCAACGGCGTGAATCTATCGGAGCACCCGAACTTCATCGTCAAAGAGTACATCGACAACATGTCCACCTGCATGGAGGCTGCTGACCTCATCATCAGCCGCTGCGGTGCGGGGGCTCTTACAGAAATTGAAGCCGTCGGCTGCGGCTCAATCCTGGTTCCGTCGCCGATAGTGGCAGAGAACCATCAGTTCTATAACGGAAAGGTTCTTTCCGATGCCGGTGCCGCTATCATGTTCGAGCAGAAGGATCTGACGAGCGAGCTTCTTATCCAGACGGTCAGCGAGCTGATTCATGACCCGAAGAGGCTTGAAGAGCTGTCGGCTAACGCAGCTAAGCTTTATATCAAGGATACGCCGGACAGGGTCGGGGCAGTTATTGAGGAAGTATTGAATATGTAGGGGCGGATATTATCCGCTCGAATCTCTCGCAGGAGCCCTACAAATCACCCATTCCCCCATTCCATCATATTATGCTCTATAACATCATGTTTTGGGAGCGGTTGAGATGGAGAGTAGCAGGCTTTTGGTTGAGGGCGGCAGGAGACTCACGGGCGAAATCAGAGTTCACGGAGCGAAGAACAGCGTATTGCCGATACTTGCGGCGACGCTTTTATGCGGAAATATAAGCGTAGTACATAATAGTGCATCCCTTTCCGATGCCTTTGCCGCTATGCGGATTCTCAGGTCTCTTGGCTGTGAAATTTCGCATGAGGGGAGCACCGTGACTGTGAATTCAGCTGATGCCAACGGAGATACTGTTTCCGACGGGCTTATGCACGAGATGCGTTCTTCGATTGTGTTTTTGGGCGCAATTCTGGGAAGAGTAGGGCACTGCAGACTGTCATTTCCAGGCGGGTGCGAGCTTGGACCGAGACCGATAGATCTGCATCTGGAAGCACTAAGACGGCTCGGCGTCAGGATAACAGTTGATCACGGAATATTGGACTGCACTGCGGGAGTCCGTCCTGCAAATGCAGATATAACGCTTTCGCTTCCGTCAGTCGGAGCGACTGAGAATATAATGCTCTATTCGGCACTGGGAGCGGGCGAAACGGTCATCCGCAATGCTGCCCGGGAGCCGGAAATAGCAGACCTGGCAGGGTATCTCACAAAATGCGGGGCTGAAATCTCCGGTCAAGGAACGTCGACGCTTGTTATAAACGGCGTCCCCGAGCTTCACGGCTGCGAATATTCGGTCATGCCGGACAGAATCGAGGCGGCAACCTATATGGGTGCGGCTGCTGTCACGCATGGCGAGCTGATGCTTAAGGGTGTCCGACCATCGGATATGTATTCCTGCATGTCAGTCTTCTCGGAGATGGGATGCGGAGTTTATCCGTATGACGACAAGATTTTTATCAGCGCACGCAAGCCGATAACGGCGGTGAGAACCATTCGCACGATGCCGTATCCGGGATTTCCAACCGACTGCCAGCCGATTGTGATGGCAGCGCTGAGTAAATCGGCGGGAACGAGCGTGATTGTTGAAAACATCTTCGAAAACCGCTTCATGGCGGCTCCGGAGCTGAGACGGATGGGTGCAAACATCAAGGCTGAGGGAAAGGTTGCGGTCATCGAGGGAGTAAAGAGCCTTTGCGGCGCCAAGGTCAGAGCTTTTGACCTGAGAGCTGGTGCGGCGCTGGTTGTTGCGGCACTTGGTGCAGAGGGACAGTCGGAAATTTCAAACGTACACTATATAGACCGTGGCTATGAAAGCATCGAAACGGCTTTATCATCAGTCGGAGCGGATATAAGGAGAATATGACAGACAAATCTTGAGAGGAGGACGGCAAAGTGCAGGACGTTGTAAAGACAAATCCACAGTCTGGTCAGCGCAGACGCAAAAAAAGGCGCAGACGTCGTGGCAACATGTCGCTTTACTATCTTTTGCTGTTTGTTGTCGCAGTTATTATCCTCTATATCCTTTCAAGAACGGTTTTCTTCAAGGTCGAGAACTACGAGATTTCGGGAAACTCACGCTATTCAAACTCCGAAATCCTTGCAGCGGCAGGACTCGGGGACAGTGAAAACCTCTATAACATCGACCTCAGTGCGACTGGGCAGAGAATCAAAAAGGCACTCATATATATCGACGATGTCAGCGTTTCAAGAGAGCTGCCTGACACTATCGTCATTGAGATAACCGAGGCTGAGGAGTTCGCCTGCTGCCAGTATGAAGGGAACCGATACGCCGTCATCAGCCGGAGTGGAAGATACCTTTCAACCGAGCAGGCTGAGCCGAACGAGGAGCTTCTGCAGATTTACGGGCTCGACCTTATCGACGTTTCTCTGGGGGACGAATTCACGTCCTCTGATGAAAACAAGAAGTCTATTATCATGAACCTTCTTGACGTCATCGACGACATCTGCCCTGGAAAGATTGACTATATCGACATTACCGACCGTACCGACATAACGATGAGCTATGGCGGCGGGAGAATCATAATAGATTTCGGAAGCTCACTTGACTATGAATACAAGATGAGGTATCTCATCACAATCATCGAGGCAAATCTTGATGCCGATGCAAGCGGCGAGCTTATCTATATAAGCTCCTCCTCGGGAGTGTCGTTTATACCCGATGAGGGACTCGAGGAGCTTGAACAGAGTAAAGACAAGGTAGCAGACATGGCAGGAAACGAAGTCTCAGAGACTGAAGCCTCAGAAGAGACAGAGCCATAAAAAATATCGAGAAATAATCTCACAAAACTATTGCCAAACCGGAAAATTCATGATACAATAATATAGAATAGATGTAGGGGCGGATATTATCTGCCCGACCAACGTGGTGTTCAACACACGGGCGGATTACAGTAAGAACATTATCCCTCGGGATTAACTATAGACTATTGGAGGAAGTAGAAATGGGCTTTATCATGGAAAATGAAGGCATTGACCTTGCAAAAATCAAAGTCGTCGGAGTCGGAGGCGGCGGAGGAAATGCTTTGAACTGCATTGTAGCGACGGGAATTCAGAATGTTGAGTACATTTCTATTAACACCGATGCACAGGCTCTCAAGAATTCTAAGGCGACTTCTAAGATTCAGATCGGTCAGAAGCTGACCCACGGTCTTGGAGCAGGCGGAAAGCCTGAGGTTGGCGAAGCAGCCGCTCAGGAATCAAAGGACGAAATCCAGGACACCCTTAAGGGTGCAGATATGATATTCATCACAGCCGGTATGGGCGGCGGAACCGGAACAGGTGCTGCTCCCGTAGTAGCTGAGATTGCCCGTGACATGGGCATCCTCACCGTTGCAGTCGTTACAAAGCCTTTCAGCTTTGAAGGAAAGAAGAAGGCTGCATCCGCTGAAAAGGGAATCGAGGCTCTCGTCAAGAACGTAGACTCCTTGGTCGTCATCCCGAACCAGAAGCTTTTGACAGGCAGAGAGAACCTCACAATGCGCCAGTCGTTCGGCTTGGCTGATGATATTCTCAAGACTGCAGTTCTGAGTGTAACCGAGCTTATTCTCCGTCACGGCGAAATCAACGTCGACTTTGCGGACGTCAAGTCGATTATGTCGAATGCAGGCTATGCCCACATGGCAATCGGTCACGGCGAAGGCAAGGACAAGGTTGCGGACGCTGTTCAGCAGGTCATCGCAAGCCCGCTGCTTGAGACCTCTATCAAGGGCGCAAAGAGACTCCTTATCAACATCACCATGAGCGAGGACATCGGAACCGGCGACGTCAGTGAACTCACCGACACCATCACCAAGGCTGCCGCTGAAGATGTCGACCTCATCTTCGGTGCCGACTTCAACGAGAATCTTTCCGACACCATCGACATCATCGTCATCGCATCCGATTTCGACACCTATGCTGTTCCCGAAGAGGAAAGCGAGGAAAAGCCGGAAGCCCAGAGCGAAGAACCTGCAAAGGATTCATCCGAGGATAACGGCTCCTTCTACGACAGCATGTGGAGAGAGTTCTTTAAGTAATGATCTGACATTCAATCCCTGGCAGCTATTGGTTGCCGGGGATTTTTGTCTCAAAAAATTTCACAAATACTTCTCTTACTACTTGACTTTTTCACTTAGCAATGTTATTATAGTGGATGAAACGAAGTGCGAGGTGGTTCGGTTGAGGCAAGAGGAGTACCAGGCTATGACCGAACGTGAGCTTCTGACTATTGTCAGGGGCGACGAGCACGCTTATTCGGAGCTTATATCGAGACATCTTGAAACGGTGAGGCGCCTTGCCGGAATCTATTCGGCAGGAGGATTTGATTATGACGACCTCTGCTCAGAGGGTCTTATCGGTCTTATGAACGCCGTTGGAACGTTCGACGAGGGGAAGGGTGCATCGTTCGGGACTTATGCATACTCTTGCATAAATAACCGGATGATAAATTCTATCCGCCGTTCTAAGAGGATCATGGGCAGCGAAGAGCCGATGGACGAGCTTGAGATTGCAGACCAGGGCTCTCCCGAAAGCATTCTCATGTCGAGCGAGGAAACGGACGAGCTCAGACAGCTTGCCGAAAGCCGGCTTTCAGAGCTGGAGGGCAAGGTTTTCAGGTGCTATCTCGAGGGGAAGAGCCATTCTGAGACAGCCAGGGAGCTTAAGATAACTCCGAAATCTGTCGACAATGCTCTTCAGAGAATCAGGCGTAAGCTTCGGGGCTGAGGATAGACCTCAGTGATTTTTTCGGTAGAAACCCAATCCCAGGGTTCTATAATAAAACAAGCCATGTTAACTAATTCGCAAAGATTGTTTTACGCACTGATTGCTGGTTTAGTCCGCACGGCAAATACTATGAAGTGAGGGAATTATATGTTCGAAGACAAGAAGTTGGTATGCCGTAATTGCGGAAAAGAATTCGTTTTTACAGCCGGTGAGCAGGAATTCTATGCAGAGAAGGGCTTTGAGAACGAGCCTAAGATGTGCAAGGATTGCAGAAGAGCCAAGAAGGACGAGGGCAAGCAGTATTACACAGCTGTTTGCGCATCTTGCGGTAAAGAAGCAAGAGTTCCTTTCAAGCCCCATGATGACCGCCCTGTATATTGCAGCGATTGCTTTGCAAAGCAGAGACAGCACTAAAAAGTGGCTTACTAAGAAACTTTCGTCGGCGGAGATTCTCCGCCGATTTTTCTTTTGGGGTTGAAATGGGCGGAGAAATGGCGTATAATAAAATAAATGTGTAGGGGCGGATATTATCCGCCCGCTGTAGTGCCGATTGCGGGTTTCGGGCGGATAATATCCGCCCCTACAAAATTGCTCTGAGAGGGTTCAACCGCAGGGAGCGCAAGTTTTCAGGAGGTACATAGGATGGAAATCACAAAAGACACCATGATATATGACATCGTCGCCTATGACAGTGGGTGTGCGGATTTGTTTATGGAGATCGGGATGCACTGCTTCAGCTGCCCGGCGGCTCTGTTTGAGACTGTTGACGAGGCTTGTGCTGTGCATGGAGTCGACACCGACGACTTTCTTGAGGAGCTGAAAGCATATTTTGCGGAGCATTCTCCCGAAGCGGAACAAAACAATGCTGAGTAAGAGGCTTTTGTGCTGCTCGGAAATGGTTTGCGGCAGAGTGGTAGCTGACATCGGGACTGACCATGCCTGGCTTCCGATTTATCTTGTCAGTTCCAGAAGATGTGACCGGGCTTATGCCTGCGACATTGCCGAGGGTCCGCTTTCCTTTGCAAAGAAGAATATTGCAGCTGCCGGGCTTGAAAACAGGATTGAGACGGTTCTTTCGGACGGGCTCACAAAGCTTTCGGACGACAGCATTTCGGACATCGTCATCGCCGGAATGGGCGGCGAGATGATAAGGGATATTCTTGCAAATGATAAGGACAAGGCTGAAAGAGCCAACCTGATTCTGCAGCCGAACACCCGCTCCTGGGAGCTGATTGACTGGCTTTCACGGAACGGCTTTGAGATTTCGGAGCAGAAAGCCGTTGCCGACGGGAAGTTTACCTATCCCGTGATAAATGCGAAGTATTCCGGCGAAGTGAAAATTCTTGCCCAGGCGGAATGCCTGGCTTCGGGACTTGATCTCGGCGAAGAAATTTCGAGAGAATATCTGGCGGCGCAGGTAAAACGCCTGAGAGATGCTGCAAACGGCATGAAAAAGGCGTTAAATCCGGATATTGATGAAGTGAGTGAGCTTGAATCGACGGCTGATGAGCTGGAAAGGCTCCTCGGGGAGGCTGAAAAATGACTACAGTAAGAGATATTTACAATTATATAGACAGCTTTGCGCCATACCGCACGCAGGACAGCTGGGACAATTCGGGGCTGCTGGTCGGTGACGGTGATGAACCGGTCACAAAGGCTCTTTGTGCCCTCGACGCTTCGATTCCTGCAATTCTGGAAGCCGAAAAACTCGGCTGCCAGCTGATTTTAACCCATCATCCGGTTATCTTCCACCCGCTCAAGAGCCTTGATCCTACAGTTCCGGCAGCTCTGATGTTCAGAAAAGGCATAGCTTGCATCTCGTCCCACACCAACTTAGACAGTGCCGAATATGGCATCAGCGACATGATGGTGGATAAGCTTGGGCTTAAGAATCTTCACAAGATAGTAGATATAAACCGTAATGACCCGGTGACAGGTCGGGTAGTAGGCTATGGTGCAGTTGGTGAGACTGACAAAGAGATGACTCCTGATGAGCTCGCAAAGCTCTGCAAGGAGAGGTTTGGCTGCATAGCTATCAAGTACGTAGCTGGCAACCGGAATATAAAAACCGTCGGCATGATTTCCGGAGCTGGCGGCTCGTATCTTGGAAACGCATATGAAATGGGCTGCGACGCCTATATTTCGGGAGACGTGAAGCAGGATAACTTCATCGAAGCTGAGCGCCTCGGCATCACCCTCATCGACGCCGGGCACTTTGAGACTGAAACCATAGCGATGGAGTATCTGAAGGAAGTTTTAAGTAAGAAGTTTACGGATGTTGAGTTTGTGGTTTCGTTAGAGAGCTTTTTGGCAAAAACGGTATAAACCGGAGGTTTTAATTTGGCTTTAGATGGTGTTTATTTAAGTCTTCTTAGAAAAGAGATGGCAAGCCTCATTGGGGCACGGGTGGACAAGATCCATCAGCCATCACGGGACAATTTAATAATAAGCTTTCGGACGCTGTCTGAGGGAACAAAGAAGGTTCTCCTTTCGGCGAATGCTGGTACTGCGAGGGTTCACCTCAGCCACAGCGAGCTTGAAAACCCAAAAACTCCGCCGATGTTTTGTATGCTCCTCCGGAAGCACCTCGGCTCGGCGAAGCTTATCGACATCCGGCAGGATGGGTTTGAGAGAATCCTCAATTTCGATTTCGAGGCGACTGACGAGTTCGGTGACAGGGTTACACTGACCCTTACCGCTGAGATTATGGGCAGATGCTCAAACGTCGTTCTCGTAAATCAGGACGGAAGAGTCATCGACTCGATAAAGCGTGTCAGCGAGGACATGTCGAGCGTTAGGCTTGTTTTGCCGGGAATTGCCTATTCGCTTCCGCCAAGAGATGAGAGGATGAGCCTTTTCGAAATAGATAAGACTGCGCTCGAGCTTGGTATGCGCTCGTCTTCACAAAAAGACCCGTCGAAAACACTCGTAAAGATAATCGAGGGAATCTCGCCTGTTTTTGCAAGGGAAGCGGTTTTCTATGCCCTTCGTGGCGGCGAGAAGCCGGCAAGCGAATTTTCGGATGACGAGATGGGGCGGCTTCTCTTCTACTTAAATAACACTGCAAGCGACATCGAAGCTGGCAGGAACAAGTATGTGATCCTGAAAGACAAAAGCGGGCTTATGAAGGATTTCTGTTTCGTGGACATCCATCAGTATGGAAATCTGATGATTTCGAGAGAATATGACAGCCCGTCGGAGCTTTTGGACAGCTTCTATCGTGAACGTGATACCGCACTTCAGACGAGGCAGCGTGCACAGGACCTATTCAAGCTTGTTATGAGCCTGAGCGAGAGAACAGAGCGCAGAGTTGCGGCGCAGAAGCTTGAATTGAAAGACTGCGAGAACCGGGATGAGCTCAGAATCAAGGGCGACCTCATTATGGCGAACCTGTATCGGATCGAAAAGGGCGACGGAAGCGCAGTTCTTGAAAATTTCTATGATGAGAATTGCCCGGAGGTCACTATTTCGCTTGACCGCAGGCTGACTCCGGCTCAGAATGCGCAGCAGTACTATAGGGAATACAGAAAAGCCGACACCGCAGACCGCAAGCTCCGTGAGCTGATAGCATCCGGCGAGAGCGAGATAAAATATCTCGAATCGGTTTTCGATTCGCTGAGCCGTGCCTCTTCCGAAGGAGAACTGGCTGAAATAAAGGCGGAACTCGCTTCTGAGGGATACGTGAGACTGGCACGCTCGAAAGGGAAGGCTTCAAAGCCGCTTCCTCCTATCGAGTACCGCTCTTCAGACGGATTCAGGATTCAGGTTGGAAGAAACAACCGCCAGAACGACCAGCTCACTCTCAAAACTGCCGAGAAGACGGACATCTGGCTCCACACGAAGGACTTCACCGGCTCGCATGTCATAATTTCGGCGCACGGCGGAGACGTTCCGGAAAGGACCATCGAGGAGGCGGCACTTATTGCGGCTTATAACTCGTCTGCACGGAATTCTTCTCTAGTTCCGGTGGACTATACCCTTGTCCGTTACGTCAAAAAGCCGTCCGGCGGCAAGCCGGGAATGGTAATCTTCACCAACCAGAAGACCCTCTATGTCACTCCCGACGAGGAGACGGTTGAGGCTCTCAAATCAGACAGAAAGTAGGCTCAGCATGGAAAGATTTGAAAGAACGCTTCCTTATTTTATCACGATGATAGTATTTTTCTACGCTATGCCGATAATTCTGATAGCTGTTGTCTCGAATGTCGGCGAGGAGTACAGTGCAGCAATAGGCTCAATCTATAACATGCTCCCGATGTTTGACCTCTGCTGCGGTTTGATTGTCGGCTTCTTCTACGGAAGAAACCACGGCAGCGAATGGCTCGTCGCCCTCGAATCCGGCTGCGCATTCATTCCCTGCGTCAGTATTTTCTTCAACTCGACAGCGTGGATATATGTCATACTCATCATGCTTGCAACATTGCTGGGAATTGTCCTTGGAAAGGTGTTTGGGGACAGGTTTGGGAGGAGATAGCGAACGCCGCTATTTTGTCTCAAAAAACGCTTGACAACCTCTGGTTCTTGTGATATACTTTAATCTGTGCCTGCCGGTGTGATGGAATTGGCAGACGTGCTGGACTCAAAATCCAGTGGTAGAGATACCGTACCGGTTCGACCCCGGTCACCGGCACCACAGCTCGCAAGCGAGCTGCTGAAGAAGACGCCTTTTGGCGTCTTCTTCATTTTATATCTTATATTCCGCTTTTGCATTTTATTTGCACAAAACCACCAGTAATGATGGGTTTGCTGAGCGCAAATTCGTCGCTTTTTTCTGAAAAATTTTTCTTGACATTTGCTTAGTCAACAATTATAATGAAATAGTGTGCGGACAGATGGCTACTGGCGTAGCCATCTAAGAAGTTGCTTTGCAACTTCCGGTTTATGTCCACAACCAAATTTTTATGAAAGGAGAGAAAACATGCCTACCTTTAACCAGTTGGTTCGCAAGGGAAGAGAAGTTTCTGTCTACAAGTCCACTGCTCCCGCACTTCAGAAGATTTACAACTCCAAGAAGAAAGTCAGCGTCGATTTGTCCTGCCCTCAGAAGAGAGGCGTCTGCACTGCTGTAAAGGCCCAGACTCCTAAGAAGCCTAACTCTGCTATGAGAAAGATCGCAAGAGTCCGCCTTACAAACGGCACAGAAGTCACTGCTTACATCCCCGGAATCGGACACAACCTTCAGGAGCACAGTGTAGTTCTCATCAGAGGCGGCAGAGTTAAGGACCTCCCTGGTGTTCGTTACCACATCATCAGAGGAACTCTTGATACTCAGGGCGTTGCCAAGAGAATGCAGGCAAGATCCAAGTACGGTGCAAAGAGACCGAAGGCTGCAAAGAAGTAAGCCAGAAAACGCTGAAAAGCAAAACTAAGTAAAAATCCACCACAGTCTGTGGGGTTAACATATATATACGAACGGCGTTCGTAAGTTAATCTCTATTGGACTGACGGGGTCACTGCGGGAGAGCTTGAAGACAGCAATTCCGACAGCTTTTCTCGGGTGAAAACGAGTACCCATGATAACATTTTTTAATGAAGGAGGGAAGCGAAGTGCCAAGAAGAGGTAATATTGCAAAACGTGATGTTTTGGAAGATCCGGTGTATAATTCTAAGCTCGTCACTCGTCTCATAAACAACATTATGGTTGACGGCAAGAAGGGCGTAGCTCAGAAGATTGTGTACGACGCATTCGAAATTGTAGAAACAAAGTCCGGCAAGCCGGCTCTCGAAGCTTTCGAGCAGGCTATGGAAAACGTAATGCCGAACCTTGAGGTTAAGGCTCGCCGTGTAGGAGGAGCTACCTACCAGGTTCCTATGGAAGTACGTCCGGCAAGAAGACAGACATTGGGCTTAAGATGGCTCACAAAGTATGCACGTGACAGACATGAGAAGACCATGAAGGAAAAGCTTGCAGGCGAAATCATGGATGCCATGAACGGTACAGGTGCTGCTGTCAAGAAGCGTGAGGACACTCACAAGATGGCTGAGGCAAACAAGGCGTTTGCTCATTTCCGTTGGTAATTTCCGACGGCGTGCGAAAGTACGTATTGTCATCTTTAAGAAAAGTATTTTCTTTCGGCAGTCTGTTTTTGGGTTAGACAGTACTGCACTGGCAAGGCTTATAGCATTGCCAGGGGTAAAATCGCCCTCACAAAGGGGCATGGAGGATTTGTATGGCAAGAGATGTATCTTTGTCGATGACCCGAAACATCGGAATTATGGCTCATATCGATGCCGGCAAGACAACCACAACCGAGCGTATTCTCTACTACACGGGAATCAACCACAAGCTCGGCGAGGTTCACGACGGTGCCGCAACGATGGACTGGATGGAGCAGGAGCAGGAGAGAGGTATCACTATCACCTCAGCTGCAACCACTGCATACTGGAAGGGTCATAGAATCAATATCATCGACACCCCCGGTCACGTTGACTTTACTGTTGAGGTTGAGAGATCTTTAAGAGTTCTTGACGGTGCAGTAACAGTTTTGTGTGCCAAGGGAGGCGTTGAGCCGCAGACCGAAACTGTTTGGAGACAGGCGGACAAGTATAATGTTCCCCGTATGATTTACGTCAACAAGATGGACATCATGGGTGCGAACTTCTACCATGTCCTCGACATGATCCATCAGCGTCTCAAGGCTAACGCTGTTCCAATACAGCTTCCTATCGGAAGCGAAACCTTCTTCAAGGGAATCATAGATCTCCTTGAGATGAAGGCTTATGTTTACTATAACGAACTCGGAACCGACATCAGGGTTGAAGAAATTCCTGAGAACATGAAAGAAGAGGCTGAGAAGTATCATCAGCAGCTCATCGAGTCGGTAGCCGAGCTTAATGACGACCTTATGGAGAAGTATCTAGACGGCGGCGAGCTCACTATAGAGGAGCTCAAGACCGGAATCAGAGCGGCTACAATCGCTAACAAGATGGTTCCCGTTGTCTGCGGAACATCCTATAAGAACAAGGGCGTTCAGAAGCTCCTTGATGCGATTGTAGACTATATGCCGGCTCCTACCGACATCGAAGACATCAAGGGCGTCAACCCCGAGACCGGCGAGGAGGAGACAAGACCTTCTGACGACAACGCTCCGTTTGCAGCGCTCGCTTTCAAGATTGCTACAGACCCGTTCGTCGGAAAGCTCTGCTTCTTCAGAGTTTACTCGGGAACACTTAACGCAGGCGAAACGGTTCTGAACTGCACAAAGGACACTAACGAAAGAATGGGTAGAGTCCTTCAGATGCACTCAAATCACCGTAAGGACATCGACACCTGCTATGCTGGAGACATCTATGCAGTAGTCGGCGTCAAGAATACAACAACTGGTGACACACTTTGTGACGCAAAGCACCCGATCATTCTTGAATCTATGGAATTCCCGGATCCTGTTATCCAGCTTGCTATCGAGCCGAAGACCAAGGCTGGTCAGGAAAAGATGGCTATAGCTCTTAACAAGCTTGCCGAGGAAGACCCGACCTTCAAGACCTGGACGGATGAAGAAACCGGTCAGACCATCATCGCCGGAATGGGCGAGCTGCACCTCGAAATCATCGTTGACAGAATGCTCCGTGAATTCAAGGTTGAAGCAAATGTTGGTGCACCTCAGGTTGCTTACAAGGAAACTGTCAGAAAGCTTTCAGACGTCGAGTGCAAGTATGCACGTCAGTCTGGTGGTAAGGGACAGTATGGTCACGTCAAGATCAGACTTTCTCCGAACGAATCGGGCAAGGGCTACGAGTTCACCAACGCTATCGTCGGCGGTGCTATTCCGAAGGAATTCATTCCGGCTGTAGACAAGGGTATTCAGGGAGCTATGAAGTCTGGCGTTCTGGCTGGTTATCCTGTTGTTGACGTCAAGGTTGAGCTTTATGACGGTTCTTACCACGAGGTCGACTCCTCTGAAACTGCATTCATGATTGCCGGTTCTATGGCGTTCAAGGATGCAATGAAGAAGGCAGACCCGGTTATTCTCGAGCCTATCATGAAGGTAGCCTGCATCGTTCCGGAAGAGTATATGGGAACCGCTATCGGCGACCTCAACTCACGCCGTGGACAGATCTTAGGACAGGAAATCAACACTGGTGTCGCTCAGATAGACGCACTGGTTCCGCTTTCCGAGATGTTCGGTTATTCGAATGATCTGAGATCCAAGACTCAGGGCAGAGGACAGTACACGATGGAGCCGCACAGCTACACCGATGTTCCGAAGTCAGTTGCTGAGAACATTATGAGCTCACGCAAGCATTCGAACGACTAAAACTAAATTTCACAAAACTTTTTCGAGACGAAATGCAAAATTCTCTTGCATTTCAGTCGCTAATCTGGTAATATTAGAGTACCAATACAAATTTCAAGGGAGGAAATTCCAATGGCAAAGCAAAAATTTGAAAGAAACAAGCCCCACGTTAACGTAGGCACCATCGGACACGTTGACCACGGCAAGACCACTTTAACCGCAGCTATCACCAAGGTTCTGGCTATGAAGGGTCAGGCAAAGTTTGAGGCTTACGATATGATCGATAAGGCTCCTGAGGAGAGAGAGCGTGGTATCACCATCAACACCGCTCACGTAGAGTATGAGACTGACAACCGTCACTATGCTCACGTTGACTGCCCCGGTCATGCTGACTATGTAAAGAACATGATCACCGGTGCTGCTCAGATGGACGGCGCTATCCTCGTTGTTGCTGCTTCTGATGGACCTATGGCTCAGACCAGAGAGCATATCCTTCTTGCTCGTCAGGTTGGCGTTCCTGCAATCGTTGTTTTCATGAACAAGGTTGACCAGGTTGACGACCCTGAGCTTCTTGAGCTCGTTGAGATGGACATCCGTGACCTTCTCACCTCTTATGATTTCCCTGGCGACGATATTCCGATCATCCAGGGCTCTGCTCTTCAGGCTCTCGAGTCCACTTCCACCGATCCTAACGCTCCTGAGTATGCTTGCATCAAGGAACTCATGGACGCTGTAGACTCCTATATTCCTACTCCTGACCGTAAGGCTGATATGCCGTTCCTTATGCCTGTTGAGGACACCATGACCATCACCGGACGTGGTACCGTTGCAACTGGTAGAGTTGAGCGTGGACAGGTTAAGCTCGGCGACGAAGTTGAGATCATCGGTCTCACCGAGGAGAGAGCTAAGACCGTTGTTACCGGTCTTGAAATGTTCAGAAAGACCCTCGATTATGCAGAAGCTGGCGACAACATCGGCGCACTCCTCAGAGGTGTTCAGAGAAAGGACATCGAAAGAGGACAGGTTCTCTGCAAGCCCGGATCCATCCATCCTCTGACCAAGTTCAAGGGACAGGTTTACGTTCTTAAGAAGGAAGAGGGCGGACGTCATACTCCGTTCTTCACCAACTATCGTCCTCAGTTCTACTTCAGAACCACCGACGTTACCGGCACCATCACCCTTCCTGAAGGAAAGGAAATGTGCATGCCTGGTGATAACGTTGAGATCAGCGTTGAGCTCATCACCCCGATTGCTATCGAGAACGGACTCCGCTTCGCTATCCGTGAAGGCGGCAGAACCGTAGGCTCTGGCGTTGTTATCGCAACCGCTTGATAAAGACATTTTCTTGACCCCTTTGTTGACCGAAGGCGCAGATGCTCGAAAGAGTGTTTGCGCCTTTGGGTTTTTTCGGGGATTTTGTAGGGGCGGAGAAGTTTGGCTGTGCCAAACTTCCGAAGTTCGCTTGCGAACTTCTACATCCAGCCCGAACCCTACAGTTGGAGCCACAACGGGCGGATAATATCCGCCCCTACACTCACTAAACGAAGATTTTACATAAATTTTTCCTGCGAAATTCAAGTAATTCCGCATAACCCCTTGACAACTGCCTTTTCTTATGATATGATAGTAATATCAAAATGATATTACTTTGATGCAGCTTCGAGGTAAATCAAGGAAAGGACAGAATATGTATGACTATGGCGAATATTAATGTTGGAATGAAGGAGTTTCCGGTTAAGAATGTGAAGAAAGGTATGCCGGTTTTGCTTCTGACTATTTTCGAAATGGTTTTGTCGGTGCTGGTGATTATTGCCGGCGGTGTGCTCCTTGAAGAGGGAAGCATGGTGCCTGGCGGTGTACTACTGACTGTCGGGCTCATCTGGTGCTGCCTGGGCTGGATTCCGGTTATGGGACTTAAGGTTCTTAAGCCTCAGGAAGCTCGGGTTCTCACTCTCTTCGGAAAGTATGTCGGAACCCTCAAGGGCGACGGATTCTACTATGTCAATCCGTTTTGCGTGTCATTTAATCCGGCTGCGAAGACCAAGCTCAGCCAGTCGGGAGATGTTGCAGGGTCGCACGGAGCTTCGGCTTCGCAGATTTTTGTAAATGCCGCCGCAGGCGAGATCAATCTGACTGCTGATACGAAGATTTCGCTCAAGATTATGACTCTCAATAACTCAAGGCAGAAGATTAACGACTGCCTCGGAAACCCGATTGAAATCGGAATTGCGGTTATGTGGAGAGTTGTTGACACGGCGAAGGCGGTCTTCAACGTCGATAACTACAAAGAGTATCTTTCACTCCAGTGCGACTCGGCACTCAGAGAAATTGTCAAGATGTATCCTTATGACGTTGCTCCGAACGTAGATACTACCGGTGACGGAATTGCCGACGAGGGAAGCTTGAGAGGCTCGAGCGAGATTGTCGCCGCAAGAATCAAGGACAGAATTCAGCAGAGGGTCGACGATGCCGGTCTTGAGATTGTCGAGGCGAGAATCACCTATTTAGCCTATGCTCCCGAGATTGCGGCTGTTATGCTCCAGCGCCAGCAGGCATCTGCAATTATTGACGCAAGAAAGATGATTGTTGACGGAGCTGTCGGCATGGTCGAGATGGCTCTTGAGAGAATCAACGAAGGCGGGCTTGTGAACCTGGATGACGAGAGAAAGGCGGCAATGGTCTCGAATCTCCTGGTCGTCCTCTGCGGCAATCACGACGCACAGCCGATTGTGAATTCCGGCAGCTTGTATTAAAATTAGGATGATGGATAGATGGCTGATAAAAAAGCAGTACCTTTAAGGATTTCGGAGAAGCTCTATAGCGACCTTGCCGCATGGGCTGAAGACGATTTCCGCTCCCTCAACGGGCAGATTGAATATCTCCTGACTGAATGTGTCCGGCAAAGAAAGAAAAATGGCGGATATGGCGGACTTATGCGAGAGATTGATAAGCCACTTGAGGTGGATCTGAGTGATACAACTAATGCGAAAAAGACCGACCGGGATTAATCTCGGTCGGCTTTTGTTTATGGTGGAATAAACTATTTTACAGGCACATCTCGTAGATTTTTTCGACATCTGCGGGGGAGAGGTTCTTAAGTCCGGTGATGACTCCGCCGGCACAGGCGTGGGAAGCCATTGCCTTAAAGTGTGTGGTGTCGATTCCAAGGTCACTGAGGTTCGGCTTGAGCCCCAGAGTCTCGAAGCAGAATTTCGAACAAGCTTCAATAGCTTTCTTTGCGCCGTCCATCGGTTCGAGTCCTGAATCTACTCCGAAAACTGTCACGCCGAAACGATAGATTGCGGGAGCGGTCTCTTCATCCAGGATATAACTGAGCCAGCGGGGAGTGAGGATTGCCAAGCCGTGACCGTGGGTGATGTCATAGTAGGCGGAGAGCTCATGCTCCATTGCATGGCAGGCACAGCCGTGAACCGTTCCGCCATCGAGGATGGTATTGAGAGCCATTGATGATGCCCACATGAGATTCGCTCTTGCCTCGTAATTCTCGGGCTCGTTCATAGCAATCGGTGCCCACTTGACGACTGTGCGCATTACTGCCTCCTGCATTTCAAGCAAGAGATCAAAAGTGGCATCGCCTGCGAGATAGTAGTTATCCAAGGCGTGATTGAAGATGTCGAACGCTCCGCATGCGGTCTGATAGGACGGGAGAGTGTAGCTATATTCGGGATTCTCGAAGGCAACTTTCGGGATGAGTGCCGAGCCGCCGAGACCGATTTTTTCGTTGGTGTCCATATTGGAGATGACCGCCCAGGCGTCCATTTCGGAGCCGGTTGCGGCGTTTGTGAGAATTGCAACCAGAGGAAGAGCTTCTGTGACCCAGACTCCGCCGGAAACGAGCTTCCAGACGTCGCCGTCGGGGGTCTTAGCAGCTGCTGCAACGCCCTTGGCACAGTCTATAGTCGAGCCGCCGCCAGCTGCCAAGACAACGTTGATGCCTTCACGCTTGCATATCTCTGCGCCCTTGTTGGCGGTGGAGTGACGTGGGTTCGGCTCAACTCCGGAAAGCTCGAAGAGCTCGATGCCGTTATCCTTGCAGAGAGTGACAATCTCGTCATAAAGTCCGTTACGCTTGATAGAGCCGCCACCGTAGACCAAAAGAACCTTGCTTCCAAAAGCTTTGAGCTCTGCCGGCAGATTCCCAAGATGGCTCTTGCCGAAGTAAACCTTGTCGGGATTGTGGAAAATGAAATCGTTCATGTGTATACCTCCGTGTTATTTATTGTTGATATTATTATAGCAAAAGTGAGTGCTATGCGTCAATACCAGTCGTGCTTTTCGTTTCTGTCGAGGGCGTTGATGGCGTCCATTTCCTCGTCCGTAAGCTCGAAATCGAACAGGTCGAGATTTTCTCTTATATGATCCGGGTCGCTTGAACCGGGGATTACGACAACGCCTTTCTGGAGATTCCATCTGAGAATCACCTGCGCAGATGAGACTCCGTGAGCTTCGGCAATGGCGACTATTGTTTCATCATTAAGAAGCTCAGAGGTGTGACCTCTTCCGCCGAGTGGATACCAGCCCTGGACTACGATTCCGAGGCTCTGGATATAGGGAATTACATCGTTTTCCTGATAGTATGGGTGAATTTCGTTCTGAACGAGAGCGGGAGTGATGTTCACCTGCGGGAGGAACTCTTCAAGCTCTTCGACATACCAGTTAGAAAGTCCGATTGAGCGAACCTTGCCGTCGGCAACCGCCTGTTCGAGAGCAAGATATGCTTCTACGTCGCCGTTGCCAGGATGATGCAGAATTATCATGTCGATATAGTCGAGCCCCATACGCTCAAGAGCGTCGTCGATAGCCTCTGCGGCGTAGGAATACTGCGTCGGATAGAGCTTCGTGATGACGAAAATCTCTTCTCTGGGGACGTCAGAGTTGCGAATCGCCTCGCCGACTGCGGCTTCGTTGCCGTACATGTAGGCGGTGTCGATGAGCCTTCCTCCGGCTTCAAGAAGAGCCGCTATCGACACGGCACATTCTTCATCCGAAAGGCTGTAGGTTCCAAGCCCCATAATCGGCATCTCGTAGCCGCTGTTGAGTAAAACTGTCTTTGTTTCAAAGTTGAATACGCCCACTTCGGACACTGCACTGACCTCACTTTCGGGTAAATCCAGACTCTCAATCCATTCTGTAACATCGCTTTCTGTAGCGTCTCCCGAGAACCGTCTGCCGTCGTCCCATGAGACTGTATCAGAGACGAGCGAATGCAGGTTTTCAGCGCTTGAACCGATGCCACTACTGTGCGAGGTGCAGAACGGGATGATGGTCACATTTCCGAAATCATAGCTCTCAAGGAAAGTATAGACTATCTTTGGCGCCTGACCGTGCCAGATGGGGTAGCCTAAGAAGATTACGTCGTAATCTTCGATATTTTCGACAGTTCCATCAATTTCGGGTCGAGCAGAATCGTCGCTCTGTTCCTGGTCGGCACGTCCGCCGGTGTAGTATTGGAGATCTTCATCGGTATACGGGTCAGCGGCGATTATCTCATAAATATCGGCACCGGTATAATCGGCAATCCATTCGGCTATTTGCTCGGTGGTGTTGGTGCAGGAGAAATAGGCGACAAGGATTTTGCTCCCGGAGGCTTCTGGAGATTCGGCTTCCGGCTCGGGTTCTGTGGAGCCGGTTTCTTCGGGAGTTGTGGTTGTGGCTTTGGTGACTGCGTCGGTCTGCTCTTCTGAAGCGGCTTCCGCACCGCAGGAAGTGAGCATCAGTGCTGAGAGCAGGATTGCAACAAGTTTCTTCATCGCTATTACCTCCATATCAATATTTTTGGGTCAATATTATTATAGCACGCCGTTCTCGTAATATCAAATATGCATATTATATTGCAAGATATACTTGAAAAGTATGAGATATTGTGATAGAATAGATGCAGGAGGGATGCAGATGGACATACGCTCGCTTCAATATTTTCTGGCAGTGGCTCGGGAGGAGAGCATCTCAAGGGCTGCCGAGACGCTTCACATGACCCAGCCGCCGCTTTCAAGGGCAATCAAGGACCTTGAAGACGAGCTCGGAAAGCAGCTGTTTATCCGGGGCAGCCGGAAAGTGACTCTCACGGATGACGGAATGCTTCTCAGGGGACGTGCCGAGGAGCTTATAGACCTGATGGAGAAGACAAAAAACGAGATGATTTCTTCCGATTATGACATCAGCGGCGATGTCTATATCGGCGGTGGCGAGTCGGAAGCGATTTCATTCTTGGCGGACGCCGCCTGCGAGCTCCAGAAAAGGTATCCGAATATCCATTATCACATCTACGCTGGCGACGGCGAGCAGGTTGCCGAAAAGCTCGACAAGGGGCTTATCGACTTCGGGCTTCTGGTCGCTGAGCCGACAGGGTTCGAGAAGTATAACTACATCCGACTTCCGACCACGGACACCTGGGGAGTTCTCATGCGGCAGGACAGCCCGCTTTCCGGAAAAGAATTTATAACCGCAGAGGATTTATGGGACAAGCCGCTTATCGTTTCGCAGCAGGCTTCAAAAACCGGCGAGATGTTCCGCTGGCTCAAACGCAGCGAGGATGAGCTGAATATCGTCCTGAAGTATGATTTGATATATAATGCTTCGCAGTTCGTGAAACCGGGCTTCGGCTATCTCATCGGGCTTGACAGGCTCATAAACACGTCGGGCGACAGCGGGCTCTGCTTCAAGCCGGTACACCCCAGATTGGAGTCGGATCTATACTTCGTCTGGAAGAAGTATCAGGTCTTCTCAAGAGCTTCGGCGGCGTATCTTGGGTGTATACAGGATCTCAACTCAACACAAAAATAAATCCGTGTTGTTCAGTTCTACCTGGAAATCTTCTATAATAAAATCATCAGCCAAGGCTGAAATTAATGTTTAGGAGACTTTTGAAATGAACACAGACAAAATTGTTGCGGAATCAATAGCAAAGGACTATGCGCCGAAGGACACAAGTAAAATTGTCGCCCTCAAGAAGCTTGATCACAAGGCTCGGGCGAGGGCGGAGGTGTTTGGTTACACCTTCGGGGTGCTGATGACTCTCGTCTTAGGTGTCGGCATGTGCCTTGCCATGGGAGTTATCGGAGGCGGAACGATACTAATGATGGTTATTGGAATTATCATCGGCGTTATCGGAATTGTCGGCGTGAGCGTCAACTATCCCATCTACAAGAGACTTCTCGAGAGTGGGAAGAAGCAATATGCTTCGGACATCCTGAGGCTTGCAAAAGAGATAAGCGACAAGGCAGAATAAGTTTTTAGAAAGGGCGGTGGCAATATGAACAAATCGGAAAGCAAATATTTCAATACCGCCCTTCTGATGGACGAGGCTTTGCTTCAACTCTTGGAGCGAAAAGACCTCGAATTCATCACCGTCAAAGAGATATGCGAAAGAGCAGGCGTGAATCGCTCGACCTTTTATCTTCACTATGAGACTATCGGGGATCTGGTGAATGAAACGGTTGAGATGATTGACAGGAGGTTTCGGGCGTGCTTTTCTGAGAGCGGCGAGAGCTTTGTCGGAAACATCCAGAATAAAGACCTCGGCGAGCTGGTTCTCATCACCGAGAGCTACCTCAAGCCCTATCTTGAGTTCATCAGGGACAACAAGTCGGTCTATCGTGCGTCATTCAGAAATCCAGGCGGGGTCGGGGCAAACGACAGGTTTGACTATATGAAAAAGTACATCCTTGAGCCGATTATGTCGAGATTTGATATTCCCGCAGAGCACCACGCCTATTACATCGACTACTATATCAACGGTGTTATGGCGATAATCAGGCGTTGGCTGGCAACTGATTGCAGAGACTCCATTGATACGATTGAAAGTATCATCGAGGAATGCGTAAGAACGGAAAGCGGATATGAAAAATAGCTTCATCGAGAGATACCGCACCGACTATGAATTCAGGACTTTTGCAGGAGCATGGCTGTCGCTTGGGATAACCGTGCTGTTTGCTGTGTATAACGGCTACTTAGGGATAGCTTCGCTGTCCCTCTGGCACGGGAGCATTGCAATTTATTACATACTGCTTACATTGATCCGTGGGATAATTCTTATATCTGAGCGAAAAAATAAAGCTCGGCTTCGGACATTAAAGATAAGCACTTGCTTTCTTCTCATACTCAATATCGCCCTTATCTGCCCGATAGCACTTATGGTGATGTTCGAGAAGCCGGTTAACATCGGCATGATTCCGGCAATAGCGATGGCGGCGTACACGACCTACAAGATAGTCATGGCGTTGGTGAATTTCGGAAGCAAAAAGAAAAGACGCTCCGGGAATATTCTTATCTCGGAGCTTCGGGCGATAAGCCTGATAGACGCTATCGTGTCGGTGCTGTCCTTGCAGAATACTCTGATCATGGTGAACGGCGGAGCTGAAAGCATGCTGACGCTGTCCGCCATCACGAGTGGAGCAATGTATGCCCTTGTCCTCGTGATAACAATCAGGCTTCTCATGACAAAAATATCCCGTGCTGGCGGCTGACCGGCACGGGATTTTGCTTTTCTTATACGATTTTTATCTGGCAGACCGCCATCGCCTTAAGGGCATTTTCGTGGCTTTCGGGAGTGACGCCGGCGCAGCAGGATGAATTAACCGTTATCGGAATCTCCGGGAAAGCGGCTTTTAAGATCATGGCGTTCGAGATGACGCAGATGTCGGTGCAGAGCCCGACGAGCTCGATTGACTTAAGATCCTTGATTTCCGCAAGCACTTCCGGAAGCTCGGTTGAGCCGAAAGAGGGTTTGTCGACGATTTTGCAGCCGTCCGCATAAACTCCGTTGGCAATCTCCCAACCCTCGGTGCCCCTGACACAGTGGATGACGGGCAGATTCTTTCCCTCCTGAGTGGAGAGATATTCGGACGTGTGGGTGTCACGTGTGTAGATGACCGTCCCGCCGGAGCTGAGATACTCAGAAACTTTCTTTTTGACGTTCGGAACGATTGAAACAGCTTCCGCAGTGCCCAAAGCTCCGTCAATGAAGTCGTTTTGCATGTCGATTACTATTAGGGTGTGCATGGTGGATCTCCTGATTAATCATTGAATTCTTTCAGAGCATCGAGAATTTTGACCATCTCGTATGAATTCAATGGCTTTCCGCTGTCAAGAAGAATCATCGAGTCGGCGACACTTTTTTCTATCGTGACCAGTGAGTCTAATTTTACAAATGATGGTTTTCTGAATGGCGGGTTGTAATTTATAATTTCTAAATTGGACGGAAAAATCAGCTTTCGCTCTTTGCCTTTGACCGATGAGATATTTAACACGTCAAGGCTATCTTCATTTATGCTGACAATCAGATATGGTCTGTCATATTCGGGCAAACCACCGTCTGCAAAGCGGATTCTTCCGAGCAATGCCTGTCCCACAGAGTACAGTCGCATCAATAGATAACCAACCTTCCTTCGTCCATGTAGACAGTATATGCATCGTCATCGCAGACTCTTGAAAACTTCTCGAGTTCATCGAAGATTTCCGGAGTTAAAGTCATGCCATCATAGTAGAAAGTGATGCCGTTTATTACTTCAGTCTTCTCAGCTGATTCTTGGGAGTGTTTGTAGGCATCAATAGCTTTTTTTATCCTTTGGATGTCTTCAGGATAAGAATTGAAATCCACAATGGATTTTTCTTTACTATGGTAGCCACTGTTTGACATTCCTCTCGGATATGTTGATTGCCACGATTGGAATGTATGGCTCAAATCGGAGAGCTGTCTTGCAGGAACGTCACCGAATATTCCAAGCGTCATAATGAGAACAGAGTATTGCTCACTTGTAAAATCAGGCTCGAATCTATCACTGTCGGCTTTCAGTCCAGCATAGTCATTTTGGTATCTGAGTCTGATTTTTTCAACGACAAATCCGTCCTTGAAAGCAAGAACGTTTTCACTATAGAGAGGAACGCCATATTCGGCTATACTGATCATGTTTGCAAAGGCAAGGAGCTTTTGCAATTTCATGTTGCCATCATATGTGTTCGGAACTGAGTCGGCACCGATTTTAATAAAGTATTTAGCGAAATCAATTACGTTTCTCATATGATCATCTCCTTTTTAAATAGACTTATACCTTCGATACACTTCTATTATACACAATTATTTTGTAAAAAGCAATAGGCAAGAGAAATAATTGCGTATAACAAAAAGAGCCCCATCCAGGGCTCTTTAGTGGCGGAGAAGGAGGGATTCGAACCCTCGATGAGCTATCAACCCATACACGAGTTCCAGTCGTGCGCCATAAACCGGGCTAGGCGACTTCTCCATTGCTGGTTTACACGTTCGTGAGATACTCCTCAACCGAACTACGATATTATACGCTATTTTTGATGAGATGTCAAGCCCTTTTTCACAAATTTATTTGGTTTTCCTCCCGGAGTCCTGAAATTCGGACTGCGGGAGATTTTTTTGAAATTTGTGCTTGACAAATCGGAATTCTGGAGTATCATAAAATACAGAACAAAAGTTCAGAACAAAATTTCCGGTTATGGCGGCAGAAATTACGTCATAAAGAACAAAGCCGCAAAGAACAAAGCCGCCCCTAAGGACGACTTTGCTTCAAAGATTGGAAAAGAAAAAAGGAGAAATAAAAATATGAATGTTATCAAAAACACACAACTGTATTATATCAAGCTTTTTCCAATTTGTCAAGTACTTTTTTTGGGAATATATGAAATTCGGAGGGATGAGTATGGGTAATCGGGACATTAGCGATTCTAATAGGCTCATGGCGAGTGAAATTATAGAAAAGTGCCTTGAGATTCTCAACGATGAGGAGAAACTGCAGAGCGCAACGGTTTCACAGCTGACAGGAGCAATATCGTCGCTGTCGGACAACTTTCTTTCGGAGAGTGAAAGCGGTGGCTGTGCGGATGATCCTTTGAGCAAGAGCATTTTCGAGCTTTTGAAGGAGCTTAAGAGCGACAAGTCTGAGTAAGGAGGTGGGAGATTGCTCAGTGAGAAGCAGAAAAAGATTTTTGCGTTTGCGGAGTCGGATTATGACGCGCTCATCTGCGATGGCGCAATCCGTTCCGGAAAAACTTCGGTGATGACGGTTGCATTCGTAGACTGGGCGATGGCGAATTTTTCCGGGCAGCGGTTCGGAATCTGCGGGAAGACGGCTGACGGCGCAATCAAGAACATCATACTTCCATTTATGTCGATGAGCTACTCAAACAAGAAGTACCACATCAGGTGGAAGCCATCAAGTAAAGTCATGGAGGTCTCTCAGGGCAGTGTCAGAAACGTTTTCGAGGTTTTCGGAGGAAAGGATGAGTCGAGCTTCATGCTGATTCAGGGAAGAACCTTTGCAGGAGCACTTATCGACGAGGTCGCACTGATGCCGAAGTCGTTTGTATCTCAGGCGGTGGCGAGATGCTCGGTTGACGGCTCGAAGCTGTGGTTTTCCTGCAATCCGGAATCCCCGGAGCACTGGTTCTATCGGGAATGGATTCTGAAAGCTGATGAGAGAAACGTTCTTTATCTCCACTTTAATCTCGAAGATAACCCGTCACTTTCGAAAAAGATTATAGAGCGCTACAAGAGCTACTATTCTGGTGCTTTCTACGAAAGGTACATTGAGGGAAGATGGATTCTGGCGGAGGGATTGGTTTATGACATGAGCGAAGAGTACCTGACAGACGAAATTCCAGCTCACGGCGAATACTACATCTCCTGCGACTATGGGACGATGAATCCCTGCTCGATGGGGCTGTGGTGCGTTTCGAATGGCGTCGCCACAAGAATTTCCGAATACTACTATGACGGAAGAGCCGAGAAGAAGCAGCTCACCGACGAAGACTACTACCTGGCACTTGAAGCTCTGGCTTCTGACCTGCCGGTTCGGTATGTCATCATCGATCCGTCGGCGTCAAGCTTTATAACTCTTATCAGAAAGAAGGGAAAATTCAGAGTGAAAAAAGCCGACAACGACGTTATGAACGGCATCCGGCTGACGGCTGGGTTCTTAAAATCCGGAAAGCTTAAGATTCACCGCAGCTGCAAGAATGCGCTCAGGGAATTCTCGCTCTATCGCTGGGACGATAAGTCAGGAAACGACAAAGTAGTGAAAGAGAATGACCACGCAATGGACGAGATAAGATACTTCTCGTCGACGATATTGGCAAAAAGAAGAACAGAGCAGGGGCTGAGTGATCTCAGGCTGCTCTGAGAAAGGGGAAATATAAACAAGTGTATACATATCAGGATCTGGAAAAGGCAAAGAAAGGGGAACGGGAGCTTGAGGGTTCCTTGTAAGTGCGGTTTCTGACTACAAGCAGTCGAAAACCTATCGGGACACCCTCGACGCCCTCGCCTACTGGAGAAACGAAAACCCGACTATTACGAAATATCGGAAGCTCTTGTATACCGTTTCGGGAAGAGCTGTTCCGGATAACTATTCGGCTAACTTCCGGCTTGCATCCAATGTTTATTTCCGGTTCGTCACCCAGACGGTTCAGTATCTTCTGGGGTATGGCGCCCGGTTTGAAGGTGACGGAACGAAGAAGCTCTTGGGCGGAGACAGCTTTGATCATGCGCTGCAGGAGGCTCTGACGGATGCTCTCAATGGCGGCGTTGCCTATGGGTTCATGAATAACGACAGGGTAGAGGTTTTCGGAGCGGAGGAGTTTGCGTCGCTCTACGATGAGGAAACAGGCGAGCTGAAAGCCGGAATCCGCTTCTGGCAGCTTGACATCGACAAGCCGCTCAGGCTCACGCTTTTTGAGCTTGACGGCTACACCGAATACATCAAGCGCCGTGGCGAAGAGCTGAGCGTCATGAAGCCTAAGAAGGCTTATAAGCAAATAGTTATCAGATCTGACTATCAGGATGATACTCTGATTGAAGAGAACTATGAGAAGCTTCCGATAGTTCCGCTTTATTCTCCGAGAAAACAGTCGGGAATAGTGGGGCTCAGGCGGCAGATTGACTGCTACGACCTCATCGAATCTGGCTTTGCGAACGACATTGACGACGCCTCGATGATCTACTGGACAATCTCTAACGCCGGCGGCATGGACGACATCGACCTTGCACGGTTCATCGAGCACATGAAGACGGTCAAAGCGGCTGTCATCGAGGACGACGGAGCGCAGGCTGAGTCCCACACAACCGAAATTCCATATGCGAGCAGAGAAGCGATGCTAACACGTCTTGAAAACGAGATGTACCGGGACTTCATGGTTCTGAATCTCGACACCGTTTCCGGCGGCAACTCGACGGCGACGGCAATCAAGGCAGCATACGAGCCGATGAATCTCTATTCGAATATGCTCGAGTATGCGGTTCTAAAGTTCGTTCACGGGCTTCTGAATCTTATCGGAGTCGAAGATAACTGCACCTTCAAGCGTGATACAATCGTCAACGAGTATGAAAAAGCGCAGACGGAAAGGGAAAGGGTTGAGACAGCTTTGCTGCTTCGGGGACTCTTCGACGATGAGACAATCAAGACTCTCTGTGCGGAAGCACTGGGAATATAAAGGATACCCTCTCAGTCAGCCTTACGGCTGACAGCTCCCCCAGAGGGGAGCCGGGATTATCGTATCAAAGAAACAATACGAGAAAGGAAAGAAAAAATGGCACTGACAAGAAAGATGCTCAGGGAAATGGGCATTGCGGATGAGAATGCAGAGGAGATTATCAAGGCTCATGCTGAGACGGTTGAGGCTCTCAAGGGCTATAAAGCTGAGGTTGAGAGACTGACTGCTCTTAATAGTGAGCTTGATAACGCCAAGAGCACCATGCTCGACTATCAGAGAAAATTCGAAGCTCTCGAAAAGGAGAAGTCCATGCAGGCTAAAAGGCAGGCGGTGACTGAAATGTTAAGGGAACTTCACATTCCGGAGGAGTGTGTGAAGCCTATTTTACAGGTCACGGATTTTGAAAAGATAGCTTTAGATGAGAATGGAGCAATTCTTGATGAAGAATCTGTAAGAGCTGGCGTTATGGAGCTCTTTGCGGGATTTATTCCGAAAAGATACTCCTTTGGCGCAGAGATGGCGACTCCGCCGGCAAATTCGTCCGAAAGAGGCTATTCACCCGAGGACATAAGGAGAATGTCTTCCCGTGAAATAAACGAAAACTACCAGGCGATAAAGCAATCGCTGAAAGCAACGACTGATTAAAAGAAAGGAAAGAAAAAATAATGGCAATATCTACATTCATACCGGAGCTCTGGAGCGCAAGACTCCTTGACGCACTTGAAAAGGTTCATGTTGCGGGAAGCCTCGTAAACAGGGACTATGAGGGAGAAATCAAGCAGTGCGGCAGCTCTGTTCACATCAACACCATCGGCGACATCACCGTTTCGAACTATGAGAGAGGCTCTGAAATCGGCGACCCGGAGGACATCTCCACAACCGACACAACCCTCGACATCACCGAGGCTAAGTATTTCAACTTCCAGATCGAGAATGTCGACGCAGCGCAGGCAGCAGGAGACGTCATGGACACGGCTATGAGACGAAGCGCATATGCACTCAATGATGTTGCGGATGCATATGTTCTCGAAACGCTTGCAATGGGTGCAAACGATGAGAACATCATCGGCATGGACACTCCTATAGCTCTGACAGCCGACAATGTCTATAGCTACATCGTCCAGCTCAGACTCATCATGGACAAAAACAGCGTTCCTAACGAGGGAAGAACCATAGTGCTTCCTCCTGATGTTTATGCTCTGCTTCTGCAGGATTCGAGATTCACAGGGTCCGGCAGCATGGGCGAGGAGACCACAAGAAGCGGCTATATCGGAAGAATTGCGGGCTTTGACATCTACGAGTCGAATAACTGCTACAATGACGGAACCAATTATTATGTAACGGCACAGGTTCCTTCTGCCTGCACCTATGCGGAGCAGATTCTTGAAACCACGGCTTATCGTCCCGAAAAGAGATTTGCCGACGCTGTAAAGGGTCTTCACGTCTACGGCGCAAAGGTCACAAACCCGGCGCAGGTTGCGGTGCTCGTCTGCACTGCCTGATAACAAGGCTGACGGGTGGGGAGAAATCCCCACCCACGGGGAATGAAACTGAAAGGAGAAAAGCATGATTGAAGCTGTTTGCAGACACATAAAGAACTATTTTATCTCGGAGGTCCATGATGGGATATTCACCATATCGGGCGGAGCTTTGACAGACCCGGGCTTCATGCGTGACGGCTATTATCTCATCTGGGGAAGCAAGTATAACGATTCTGTTCACCTTTATCCCGACGACACGCTCACCGATGAGCAGTTCAGCGGCGACATTGCTCTTATGAATCCGCCTGAGGATTTCCTGGGGATCTGCGCAGAAATCGAAGAGTATATGGCTTCAGATATGGCGTCTCCGTCGCCCTACAAGAAAGAGAGCTTCGGAGGGTATTCCTACGAAAGGGAAGACTCTGAATCGGCGTCCTGGCAGAAGGTCTTTTCGAGCAGGCTTAACAGGTGGAGGAAGCTGTAATGAGTCTTATAGATATATTTTCTGAGGAGTTCACAAAGCTCACAGTCACAACCGAGTCTGATTCCTCCGGAAACACACTGACAAGCTTCACTGACGGAGAAACGTTTTCCGGCGCTCTTGTCCTCGTGAGCTCTTCTGAGGAGGATTCAAGGCTTTTAAGAAAGTATACGCTTACTGTTTCTCCTGAGGTGAATTTAAGCTATGGAGACATTTTCCGGCGGGTTTCCGACAGCGAGGTCTTCGAGATTACCGGCGAAGACACCGGCGAGTCGCCCGAAATGGCTACATTCTCTTTCCGGCAGTTTGAAGCTGCTGATTACTACAGCTCGACATCCGTTTCCGGCTCGCTTACGATAACCGACGGAAGTGATACGATAATTCTTCCTGTCGGGACAGACTATGTGATCACAAAAGAGAGAATCGGAAGCGTAGCCACGGCATCTGACGGCGGAACGGTTTTAGATGTAATCGGCTGCAGGGTGACTCTTAGGGTGACAGAGCTGCGGCTTTCAAGAGAAATGGCTTCGGCACTTATAAGTATGATTGAAGGTTCGCCCTTCATGAGCGTCACATATCCGGACGTTTCCGGAAGCGTGACGGCTGATTTTCTTTTTGACATACCTAAGCTTCAGGCGTATGAATTTGACGATGACGGAGTCTGCACCTGGTGCGCCGTCGCAATCACGGCAACCGGAAAGGATGTGGAGTAAATGCAGAGCTGTTCTGAAACCTATGATCCCGATGTTGAGCTGAGAAAGGTTGGAGTCAAGATAAGCTTTCTTGGAAGCTATTCCGGGCTTGAAATGGATGCTGAAGACGTTATAAGCATGGAGCTCACCGAGAGCCTTGACATAACCTGTGAAAGCTTTCCGTCGAGGTCTCTTAAGCTAAAGGCTGTTGACAGTCTCGGACTGTCCTTTGCATCGCTCAAAACCGATTACGTGGGAGCACAGTTCGAAGCGTTCATAGGAATCAACGGCGAATATGTCTCTGTCGGGAAATACTATATCGACGAGATCGACACAGAAGACCTCGGTCTGACAGTGAGCATAGTTGCGTCCGACAGAGTTAAAACCTATATGGACAAGTATCTGACCGGGCTTTATGTCAGCGCTGCTATGAGCATGTCATATCTTGTTGAGCGTGCTCCCGGTGCACTTTCCGGACTGGACGTCTATTGCGATGAGGATACTCTCGGTGCGACTGTCTATCCTGCAATGCTGACTACAACCGATTCGCAGAGAAACTGCTTGCTGCTTTTGGCTCAGGCTGCCGGAATGGCGTCCGTCTGGGTTGCAAGAGACGGCTCTGTTCACATGGAGAGAATTGCGGGAAAGACCGGCTATTCGGCGACTATCACGCCCGCAAGCGTTCTTGGCTATTCGAGCCTCAAGCTCACAAGCCACGTCGACTATGTCGAGATTACGGGAGAGAACCCCGGAGCTTCCTTCGGAGCAACCTATGGAACCTACACAAGAGGCTGTTTAGCGGAGTTTCTCACAAACGACTTTATCGATTCAAGCTATTCGATGATTGTCGCCGGGGAGTATTATGAATCGAAAAATCAGCGCTTTGAGCTGGAGCTCAAGACGAGATGCAACCCGGCTCTGGAGCCGTCCGATAGGGTTCTTGTCCAAAAGCCTGACGGAAGCGAAATAGGTGAATTTGTCATCACGTCGCAGACGATTCACTTCGACGAGAGCGGGCTCTGGGCGAAGATAACTCTCAACGCTCCGTCGCCGACTGACAGTTAAGGAGGCAAAATGGCTGACATGATTATAAAAACCGCATCTGTTATTTCGGCGCTTGCTGTTGCAGCTGGCGCAGCGGTGTCCGTTGTGAAGTGGTATCTCGGGCAGAAAAAGCAGGCGGCGGAAATACTCAGAATCAAGGAAGAGAACACTCTCATCTGCTTTGCGCTTTCGGCATGCCTTGACGGACTCGGGCAGCTTGGAGCCAATCACACTGTCACCACCGCAAAGGACAAGCTTGACAAGTATCTCAACCAGCAGGCGCACAGATAACGATGAAAAAGCGTGAGAAAAAGCCTCTCGGGACGATAGACAGGATTCTCATCATCTTAGGAGGCTTTATGGGACTATTCACAATAGCGATGATTGTGACATTTTATATAAAAGACGCCGTGCCGGACACCCTCATCACCTGCGTTATGGGCTGCAGCGGAGTTGAGGGAATCCTCACGGCGGCGATAACCATTTCAAAGAGCATTACAGCTAAGAAAGATAATTCAGACGAACAGGAGGATTACAAATGAGCGAATACAAGGGTATAGACGTTTCAAAATATCAGTCGCCCATGAGAATGAACTATGAAGAGCTTAAAGATCTCGGCTACAGCTTCGTAATTGCAAAAGCCGGAAGCCTGAAAGCCAAGGATTCAGCGTTCGACACACACTACTCGAAAGCCAGAGCTGCCGGACTTTCAGTCGGCGCATATCTATATAGCTACGCCACCACCGAGGAAGAGGCTTCAAGGGAAGCGGAGCTGATGCTGTCCTGGATAAAGGGCAAGAAGCTGACTCATCCGATAGTCTACGACATCGAGGACGGAACGCAGAAAGTCCTGGGCAAGGAAAAGTGCACCGACATTGCGCTGAGATTTTTAACCGAAATCGAAGATGCCGGCTGCTATGCAATGCTCTATTCCTACGCAAACTTCATCAAGCACTATCTCGATATGGACAGACTCAGGCACTTCGACGTCTGGCTTGCATGCTACACAAGTCTTGAACGCCGAAAAGCCCTCTACACCCACCCGATTTTAGGCATCTGGCAGTACTCCTCCTCGGAAGTCCTGCAAGGCGTCTATCCCTCAAGACTTGACCAGGATGTGGCGTATAAGGATTATGAGAGGATTATTGAGGGGAAAGGGTTGAATGTGATAAAACGCTAAAAAGCTGCCCTTTTGGACAGCTTTTTAGCGTTAATATGTTGACAAAAACCAAATTATCGTGTACAATTACGTTGACAGAGAAGTGAGAGTCAAAAGTAGGTATACATGCTTGTGATTCAATATGGTCGACCCTTTCCTGTGGAGCAGTTAACTGCTCCGGCAGTTTCTGTTTCACAGAGACTACATAAAATAAGGGGGACGATAAATATGACAACTTCTGAAGTTTTACTACTTCTTAGTTTAATATTTACGGTTGTTTTCAAGATGTTTGACATCTGGTCAGACAATAAAAAAAGATAACCGCCCGGCAAACTAGCAAACAGGGGACGGTCACTTTCCACTTATAGTGTTGGATTCTTATCCGCACATTTTGGGGTCGACACGGAACCGTTGCAGCAGTTCCGCTTCTCTGTCATCTATTATAACTCATGAGAGCCGTTTTGTCAACGGCTTTTTTTATTTTCCTTGAAAAGGTCGTGTTTCAAAATAACTATTGACATTCTCCCTTTTGATGTATTATAATAAGCAAGGCATAATCCGATTAGAATTCAACAAAGGGAACGGGAGCTTTACGGCTTTCGTTTACCGTCAGGTTATTAAAATCTATCATTTTGGAGGGATAATTTTGCCAAAGGCTATTAACAAGCGTTACACTAAGGATGGTCTTAAAGAGGAAATCGTCAACGTCCTGGACGTGAAGTATGGTATTTCCCCTGAACTGGCTTCCGATAAGCAGCTTTATGAGGCACTTGCCTTCATAATCACAAGAGAGCTTTCCGACAAGCGTCATAAGTACACCACAAAGGTTCATTCGGAGGGCAAGAAGCAGGTTTACTACATTTCAATGGAATTCCTTATGGGTAGGTCGCTTAAGACCAATCTCTATAACTTAGGCATGGTCAAGGCAGCTCAGGGAGCTTTGAAGGATCTGGGCGCAAACCTTGAAGCAATCTATGACCAGGAGCCTGATGCGGGTCTTGGAAACGGCGGCTTGGGCAGACTCGCTGCCTGCTACCTCGACGGTCTTGCAACAGACGGCTATCCGGCAACCGGATATTCGATTCTTTATGAGTATGGAATCTTCCGCCAGAAGTTGGATCACGGCTGGCAGGATGAGCTTCCCGACAACTGGCTTCCCGGCGGCAAGTGCTGGCTCGTTGAGCATTCCGAGTCGCAGATCGAAATCCATTTCGACGGCGTTCTCAAGGAATATTGGGACAATCAGTATCACCGCGTAAATCTTGAAAATTATACAACCGTTATCGCAGAGCCCTATGACCTCTATGTCTCCGGCTATGACAGCGACGCTGTTTCAAAGCTCAGACTCTGGAAGGCTATCAGCCCGTCGTTCGATATGAACAAGTTCAATTCCGGAAACTATGCTGCGGCTCTCGGTCAGAACATCACCGCTCAGGCTATCTCGAAGGTTTTATATCCTAATGATAATCATAACGACGGCAAGTCTTTAAGACTCCGCCAGCAGTACTTCATGTGTGCGGCTTCGGTAGCGGATATTGTAAATCACCACATGGCTACCTATGGAACTCTTGATAATCTTGCAGACAAAGTAGCTATCCAGATAAACGACACCCATCCGACTCTTGCAATCCCCGAACTGATGAGAATTCTCCTTGACGACTGCGGATATTCCTGGGACGACGCCTACAGAATCGTCCAGGGCTGCTTCGCATATACCAACCACACCGTCATGGCTGAGGCTCTTGAGAAGTGGGACAGCGACCTTATCAAGACCGTTATTCCGAGAATCTTCTCAATCATCGTCGAGATCAACAACCGCTACTGTGCAGGTCTCTGGGATAAGTATCATGACCACCAGAAGGTCACCTCGATGTCTATCATCCAGAACAACAAGGTTCATATGGCTAAGCTCTGCGCTGCAGTCTGCCACCATGTCAACGGTGTTTCTCAGATTCACTCTGAGATAATCAAGCGTGACGTTTTCGCAAACGAGTATGAGAACACCCCCGAAAAGTTCACCAACGTCACAAACGGCATCGCCTACCGCAGATGGCTCTATCAGTCGAATCCTGAGCTCTGCAAGCTGCTTGACGACACAATCGGCAAGGGCTACCTCAAGGATGCAAACCAGCTCAAGAAGCTTGAAAAGTTTGCAGATGATGAAGAGGTTCTCACTCGCCTTGCTGAGGTCAAGAAGAAGAACAAGGCAAGCTTCGCCAAGCGCATCAAGGCTGACACCGGAATAGTCATCAATCCCGACACCCTCTTTGACGTTCAGGTCAAGAGACTTCACGAATATAAGAGACAGCATCTCAACGCCCTCAATATCGTTTCCGAGTATCTGAGACTTCTCGACAACCCGGATCTCGACGTTCAGCCGAAGACCTATATCTTCGCTGCAAAGGCGGCTCCCGGCTACTATCTCGCAAAGCAGATCATCAAGCTTATCTGGTCTCTGGGAGAGGAAATCAAGAAGAACCCGAAGATTCACGAGAAGCTCTCTGTTGTCTTCCTTGAGAATTACAATGTAACCTTGTCCGAACTCCTTATGCCCGCATCAGAGGTTTCCGAGCAGATTTCTCTTGCCGGAACAGAGGCGAGCGGAACCGGAAACATGAAGTTTATGCTCAATGGTGCTGTAACTCTCGGCACGAGAGACGGAGCCAATATTGAGATAGGTGAGGCTGCCGGACAGGACAACATCATCAACTTCGGTATGACCGTCGACGAGGTCGAGGCTCTGAAGAGATCCGGCTATCGTCCCGAGCAGCTCTATAACTGCGATCCTGTCATCAGGGCGGCAGTAGACAAGATTGCTTCCGGAATCAACGGCAACCGTTTCGACGACGTCGTCTCTTCTTACAAGCACATTGATCCTTACATGGTTCTTGCAGACTTCGAATCCTACAGAAGCGCACAGGCAGAGGTTTCGAAGATCTATCAGGATACTCTCAGATGGCAGAGAATGTCTCTCATGAACATTGCCAACGCCGGCAGATTCTCCGCAGACCGCTCTGTTGATGACTATGCGAAGAATATCTGGGGACTTAGTAAATAATGCGTAATGCGTAATTCGTAATGCGTAATCGCTCCCTGCGGTCGTGCCTTCTCAGTCGCCTGGCGGCGACAGCTCTCCCAAAGGGAGAGCCAAGGTAGTCCGCAGGGAGCATTTCTTGGCTCCCCCTCCGGGGGAGCTGTCAGCGAAGCTGACTGAGAGGGTGCCCGAAGGGCGAGCGCTTCCACAAAATTTTCTCAATTTCTCTATTGCATTTTCCTGCGGGACATGTTATAATTTCCTAGAATGCTATTTCTATCGGATTGGAGGCAAAGAAATGACGGCTGTTAATATAATAAGTGGAATCATATTGCTCGTTTGCAGTATTGCGATAATTCTTATCATTATGTTTACCGACACTGACAGTGCGAGAATGAGCTCCGCTATCGGCGGAGGAAGCGATTCTTTCTATGGAAGAAACCTCAAGAACACTCGTGTGGCAAGACTTAATCTTGTCACCAAGATTGTTGTCGGACTTCTTTATGTAGTCTGCATCGTTGTAAACATTATAGCGCGCTTCGCAGGCTAAGTCGGACTCTACTGAGATTTGATTTGACGTTGCCGCTCGACCGGTTTTTCTGCGTCGGGCGGCAGTTTGTTTCCGCACCTGCGGTGCGCCCTCTCAGTCGGCTTCGCCGACAGCTCCCCCAAAGGGGAGCCAAGATTCCTGCCAACACAAAGCTTTCCCGAGAGCAACAACCTGGCTCTCCCTCTGGGAGAGCTGGCACGCCGCAGGCGTGACTGAGAGGGTGTGCGCAGGCACAACATTTAAGGAGACCAAAAAATGAAAAAGAAACCCATCATCGCAAGAATATTCGTTATTCTGATAGTCGTACTGATGCTGGCGGCGATTGTTTACTCGTCGCTCTACAGCCTGTTTATCTGATATGGTCGTAATTGGTAACGACTGGGATGAGGTCATCGGCGGGGAGTTCTCGAAGGACTACTACCTCGGGCTCCGTGAGTTTCTGAAGACGGAGTACTCGCAAAACACAATCTATCCGGATATGTATCACATATTCACCGCTCTGAAGCTCACGCCCTATCATTCGGTCAAGGTTGTCATTTTCGGGCAGGACCCTTATCACGAGCCGGGACAGGCGCATGGGCTCTGCTTCTCCGTTCAGGACGGAACTGCGCTGCCGCCTTCTCTCAAGAATATCTATAAGGAGCTTGAGACGGATCTTGGAATTCTTCCGGCAAAAACCGGGGATCTGACATCCTGGGCTGAGCAGGGAGTGCTTCTTCTCAACACCGTTCTCACCGTCCGTAAGGGGCAGGCGAACTCCCACAAGGGAAAAGGCTGGGAGATATTGACGGATGAGATAATAAGAAAGCTCAATGACCGTGAAAGCCCAATAGTTTTCATACTCTGGGGCGCAAATGCCAGGGATAAGAAAGCCCTAATAACGAACCCTCAGCATCTGATAATAGAATCCGCCCACCCAAGCCCGCTTTCAGCATGGAACGGCTTCTTCGGTTCCCGCCCGTTCTCAAGGGCAAACCAGTTCCTGGCAGAGAATGGAGAGGCACCGATTAATTGGGAAGTGGGAGAATAGTTTACGGCTTAACTTGTTTCCAAAATGGAAACAACTCAGGAGATAGATTATTGATAAATAAAAACGGATAGGTGGTTCGCTGTGAACGCTGAGCATTCAATCACTCCATATGAGAATAGAGAAATCATTTTTTACAAAACCGGTAACGGAGATGTAAAGATTGAGGTCTTGCTTTTTGAAGAGAATATCTGGCTGACACAGGCAAAAATCGGCGAGTTGTTTGATGTGCAAAAGGCTGCTATTTCGAAGCACATGAAGAATATTTTTGAAAGCGGAGAATTGCAGGAAGAGTCGGTTATGTCAGTAATGAAAACTACTGCAGACGACGGAAAACAGTACTTAGTCAAGTATTACAATTTAGATGCAGTAATTGCTATCGGGTACAGAATCAATTCGAAAAAGGCAACGATGTTCAGAATCTGGGCGAATCGGATACTGAAAGAGTTTATTATCAAGGGATATGTCATGGATGATGAACGTCTCAGAGACCCTGATAATTACTTCGGGAAGGATTATTTTGAGGAACAGCTCGAAAGAATCCGGGATATTCGTGCAAGCGAAAGACGGTTTTATCAGAAAATAACGGATATTTATGCGTCATGCAGTGCCGATTATGATGCTGACAGTCCGATGACCAAGCAATTTTATGCAACGGTGCAAAATAAACTTCATTTCGCAGTGACCCATCAGACTGCGGCGGAAATAGTTGTGAGCAGGGCAAACAGTGATTTGCCAGATCATTTGCAGAGACGGAGTACGAAAAGTACCGAACGGCGCAAGACCGTATATATGAAAGCGATTTTGACAGATTTCTTAAGGAAACCGAAGCGATTGAAGATAGCCTGAACAGCTAATGAGACAAGGAGGACCCAATGTCAAATGAAGATAAAGGCAAGATTTTAAGCGAGAGCAGCGAGCCAGTCGAAGCACCTGTCGAGGGCGAGGTTCACCCATCCGAAATGCCTGACAAGCCGAAAACCGACGTCATGCTATACCTTGACGAGGAGGTAAAGGCTCGTGAGGAGGCTTCCCGGAAAGACCGGGCGGCTCGGGCTCAGCACGAAAAGGAGCTCCAGGAAAAGAAGATAGAACTCATGAAGCTCAAAACTGGCGTCATCGAGGAGTCGGACACAATAAAGGAAGTTCACGAAGAGGCTAGAAAGCTCACCTTCGGCGAAACGCTTGAAAACATCTGGTACCGCTCGAAGTGGATAATCCTGTTCGTCGTCTTCTGCGTCGTGGCGGGCGGCTACATTGTCTATTCCCAGGTCACGAGCGAGAAAGCTGACATGACTGTTCTTGTTGTTATGGACAATAATGCCCTCTATGCCAGAACCGAAGAGGTTGAAACGTTCCTTGAACAATACTGCGGAGACCTTGACGGCAACGGCTATACTCACGTTCTGGTCTACAACATCGTTCTCAGCGACCTTGAGGATGTAACCAGCTCCACCTCTGCTCAGGCTCAGATAATGACTCAGCTTATGACCGGCGACAATATCATGATAATTTCCGACGGCACGACTGAGTTCGAGGTTCACGACTTCACCCAAGATGAAGGCTACGATGACGAATGCATGACCGAGTATGGAATCAGGCTCAACTGTGCTCTGACACGAGAGGAGCTCCGGTGGGAGGCAATGCCAGACGAGCTCTATATCGGTATGCGTCAGCCGCAGGAGCTGAGCGGCACAAAGCTTGAGAAGATGCAGGAGAATTTTGACGAGCTTCTCCCGATGTTCCAGAGTCTCTATGATGCGATAAGCGCAAGTGAGCCCTAAAAAACAGCACAGGTACGTCATTTTTGGCGGAAAGCTCTCCCGAAAAAAGATTTCAAAAAAATTTGAAAAAAGGGCTTGACAAATCCTCGAAGTCGATATATAATATACAAGTCGCTTCGAGAGAAGCAACTTGCTTCACGAAAGTGAGCAGACGGGAGCATAGCTCAGCTGGGAGAGCATCTGCCTTACAAGCAGGGGGTCATAGGTTCGAGCCCTATTGTTCCCACCATTTACGGCCCGGTAGTTCAGTTGGTTAGAACGCTAGCCTGTCACGCTAGAGGTCACCGGTTCGAGCCCGGTTCGGGTCGCCATTCCCTTTTCAAACGGGGAAGCGATGCCTCTGTAGCTCAGTTGGTAGAGCAGGGGACTGAAAATCCCCGTGTCATTGGTTCAATTCCGATCGGAGGCACCAAAATCTGCGGATTTAGCTCATCTGGTAGAGCGCCACCTTGCCAAGGTGGAGGTAGCGAGTTCGAGCCTCGTAATCCGCTCCAGTAATTTGCGTTGTGGGAATACTCACAGCGCATTTTATTTTGTTATATTTTATTGTGTATTACCCCGATTCCCAACAAAATTTAAAATAATTGTTGCAAAGAGTTGCAAAACGTTGTATAATGATTTTGTACATTTATAATTGGATTCAGGGAAAAGGTATATAAAGAAAGCAGGGAACCATAATGACGAGTCTGACATTTGTTATTTTAATGCTCATCGCCATAGTTCCCGTAGTTTTGGTTATTGCGGGACTGATACTGGCGTTAGGGCAGCTCTTCAAGCTGTTTATTCGGTTTGTGCCATCTCGTGTCGTGACCGCTGTTGCGTCCATTTCGCTGATAGTGGGAATAATCTGCATGCTCTACATAGTCATAAGCGGCACCGCCGCCATTATCCTTGCCTGCGCTTCGATGGCGCTGGTCATCTGGGGAGTTTATGCGCTTCTGAACAGGACTAAGTAGGGGCGGATATTATCCGCCCGTTGCGGACCACTGTAGGATTTTCGGGCGAGCAGTTGGCAACGCTAACTGTATATCCAGCACCCACAGGAGAAGTGTTTATTGGGGGAATCATGTCTGAATTCTGGTACACCGAATACACGATGAGTAAGGTCTACGGCTACTGGCACACCGAGTTTGAGCTCTTTGGCGGGCTCCACTGGTTCTGGCTGATAACCTGCGCTGTGTTCACGGTGGCAATCTCCATAGTATATAGAAAGGCTTCCGAAAAGAACCGGAACCGTATCCGGCTTTCGATGGCGATGTTTGTCTTTCTCTTCGAGATTTCGAGGATAATAATGGAGCTCATAACCGACCAGTGGCATGTGAGCTCGCTTCCGCTACAGCTCTGCAGCATAGGAGTCTTCATCTGCACCTGGCACGCTATCCATCCAAATAAGCTTGCCGGAAACCTTCTCTATGCTCTTTCGCTTCCCGGAGCAGCTTTGGCGATGCTCAGCCCGTCCTGGACGATGCTGCCGCTGTGGAATTTCAACCATCTGAACTCGGAGCTTGGTCACATAGTTCTCTTTTCCTATCCGATAATGCTTCTCAGCGGCGGCTTCAAGCCTGAGCTTAAGGAGCTTCCGAAGGTGATGGCGATATTGGTCGGCATGTGCCTCATCGTCACACCGATAAACGAAGCCTATAACACCAACTTCTTCTTCCTCGGCGACCCATATGGCAACCCGATAACAACCATGTGCACCGAAATCTTCGGCGAGAATTTCTTCGTAATCGGCTATGCGATACTTTTGGTAATAGTGATGGCGATAATGTATGCGCCGTTTGAAATTCTGCGAAGAACCTCTCAGTCAGCCTGACGGCTGACAGCTCCCCTTAGTAAGGGGAGCCAGTAGCGACCTTCATAGAACGAATAAGTCTGCCCGCAGGGCGACAATTATCAAGTATAAAGGAGCCAACCACCATGTCCACATTCTGGTACACCGACAACACCATGACCACCCTTATGGGTGAGGATTATCAGGCTTTTCAGCTTTTTGACGGGACGCACCTGTTCTGGCTCGGGCTTGCAGCGCTGTTTATCTTCACAATCTGCTATTCATATCGCCGTGCGTCTGCCGGAATGAGACGGAAAATGGAGCTTGGACTCGGAATTGCAGTCGTCACCTGCGAAGTCGCAAGGCAGATATTTGTCATCGCCTCCGGACAGTGGCTCCCTGAAACACTGCCGCTTCATCTTTGCAGCTATAATCTCGTTCTGTGCCTGGTCTATGGCATTCGCCCGAGCAAGCTTGTCGGAAACATCCTCTACACTCTCTGCATACCCGGTGCAGCGGTTGCACTCCTCAGCACGTCGTGGATGATGCTCCCGATGTGGAACTTCTCGCACATTGACAGTGAACTGACGCATATTCTTCTTGTTACATACCCGATAATGCTGGTTGCCGGCGGGTTCAAGCCGGATATAAGATATGTCCCGAAGATAATCGGCGGGCTTCTCTGCCTCTGCGCAGTGATATATCCCCTGAATGTCCTTCTTGGGACAAACTTCCTCTTCATCACCGACCCATATGGCAACGCAATAACATGCGTTTGCACCTCAATCTTCGGCACAAAGCTGTTCATCTTAGGGTACATGATTTTACTTGTCATAATAGTGTTCATAATGCACACGCCGTTTGTTGTGATAAACCTTTATAAGAAGAAGCACGTTCACGCATAACCTCGAAAGGAGCATCCCAATGTCCGAATTCTGGTACACCGTCTACACCATGCAGGATCTGTATGGCGAGAATTACAAGTCGTTTACGCTTTTCAGCGGGACACACATCTTCTGGCTCGTTCTGTGCGTGGTCATCTGCGCAGCAGTCGCCATCGTTTACCGCCGTTCGTCTCCCGGAATGAGAAGAAAGCTTGAGCTGGGATTGGCAATTCTCATCTTCCTGGTTGAAGCTTCCCGACAGACAGTCATCATCGTGACCGGTCAGTGGAGAGCGGAGACTTTGCCGCTTCACCTTTGCAGCGTCAACATCTTCATCAGTCTCTGGTATGGAATTCATCCGAATAAGCTCGCTGCAAATATCCTCTATGCCTTGTGCCTTCCGGGTGCGGCAGTTGCGCTCCTGAGCCCGACCTGGTGCGCTCTTCCCATTGCAAACTTCTGCCACATCAATTCGGAAATGCTGCATATACTTCTTGTATGCTATCCCATAATGCTCCTCAGCGGCGGCTTCAAGCCGGAGATAAAGATGCTTCCCAAAGTCTTAGCTGTCCTTGCCGGCATGCTTATTGTGATATATCCCATCAACAAGCTCCTTGGCACCAACTTCTTCTTCATCAATGATCCCTGTGGAAACGTCATCACCTCCTTCTGCACTGGAATTTTCGGCGAGAATCTCTTCCTGATCGGGTACATAATAATATTGCTTTTGCTTTTCGTTCTTATGTACACGCCGTTTACTGTGATAGAACTCAAGAATAAGAAGCGTGCATGAATTGTAGGAGCTAACATGTGTAGGGGCTGGATATACAGTTAGCGAAGCTAACTGCCCGCCCGTTACGGACTGCCGTAGGATTTCCGGGCGGATAATATCCGCCCCTACAATGCCCTTGACAATCCACAAAAAATATTGTAAAATAATTTTGGGATGTTATTCCTGAATAATGTAAAGGAGAAATATGTCATGTCAACAAAGAAGAAAATCGCAATAGCGGCTCGGATTGTGTTTGGAATTCTGGCTGCTGCCGCTCTTATCACCTGCATCTACTATATTGTGGAGGGTTCGCTCTCGGAGGTTCTGTCTTCGATGACTCTCTTCCTGCTCTCTCTTTCGCTCGGCTATATCTATGGCAGAGTAGAGGAGCCCGCTGAGGGGGTTCTTTCTCCAGAAGAAAAAGCGGATGTCCAGAGCCACATCGGCACAAGTGCTGTCGTTATTGGCGATGGCGACTGGCGTTTTGATGAGGATTCAAGCTGTTCTGTTGCTGTCAAATTCGGCGAGGTTGTCATAAACTCCGGCGACAAGAAGTACACCATCACCGACATCACTCCGGATTCGTTCACCCTTAAGGATTCCTCCGGAAAAGTGCTGCACGCACACAAAAGATAATGAAAAAATCCCGCAAAAATAAATTCTCAAACATTGCCGCATTAGTTCTCGCTATTGCGGCAGTTTTGCTGCTAGTCTATGTCGCCAGTGGACTTGTCCCGACGGAGATTGATAATGTTGCCACAGAGACTGAAGCCACAACTGTGGCAACCACAGAAGCCACAGTTGCCTCTACGACAGAACCGACAATCGCTGCGACTGCCGAAGCAACAACCCAAGCCGAAGAGCCTCATGAAGCCACAACAGAAGAGCAGGCTCTTGAAATACTTAACAGCATGTCTCTTCGGGAGCAGGTCTATCAGCTCTTCATAGTCCGCCCGGAGCAGATTACCGGATCATCGGAAAAGCTGACCGAAGTCGGAAGCGACTTTGAAGAGGGGCTCAGTGAATATCCCGTCGGCGGAATCGCAATGTTCGCAGAGAATATCATCGACAGGGAACAAACCATAGAGATGATTTCCAGCATGCAGTCCTACTCAACCATCGGGCTCTTCATCGCCGTCGACGAGGAGGGTGGCAGCGTCTCAAGAATCGGAAACAATTCATCGATGGGAACGACAAAATTCCCGAGCATGAAGACTGTTGGCAACACTGGTGACCGAGACGTTGCCTATAATGTCGGCTACACTATCGGAACTGAGATTCTGGAGCTCGGCTTCAATCTCGATTTTGCGCCGGTGGCGGATGTGGATTCTAATCCCGACAACACCGTCATCGGAAACCGGGCTTTCTCGACAGAAGCTGACATCGCCGCAGAAATGGTTGCCGCAGCGGTTGAAGGCTTTAACGACAGCGGAATCCTATGCACACTCAAGCACTTTCCCGGTCACGGCGACACCGCAACCGACAGCCACCTTGGCTATACCGAGCTCGACAAGAGCCTATATGAACTTTGGGAGACGGAATTCGTGCCGTTTGTCTCTGGTATCAATGCCGGAGCAGACCTTGTGATGGTCGGACACATCTCCGTCCCGCAGGTCACCGGCGACGACACGCCAGCGTCGCTGTCAGCCACGATGATTGATATTCTCAGAAACGATCTCGGCTTCACAGGACTTATAATCACCGACTCGATGCAGATGGAAGCCATCACCGACAGATATTCTTCCGCAGAAGCCGCCGTCCTGGCAATCAAAGCAGGCGTCGACATCATTCTGATGCCGGAAAGCCTTGAAGAAGCCGCCGATGGAATAATAGAAGCTGTCGAGTCAGGCGAAATTTCGGAGGAGAGAATTGCGGAAAGCGTTCTGAAAATCCTGGAGGTGAAGATTGAGGCGGGGATAATCGAATAATTGTAGGGGCGGATATTATCCGCCCGTTCTTCTGCAATGTGACTTCACTTTGCAAAGTCGGCAAGTTCGGCTTCGCCGAACTACTTGACATCTCTTCAAGAATAGTGTATACTATAACTATCAGTTAGCCTCTGCTAACTGGAACTATAAAAGCCCTTCCCGAATACTATAATCCGAAAGGACTAATACACTATGAATACTTTTACTATAAACTACATTTTCGCAGCGTTGATCGCCACTCTTGGAACGTGGTTTGTGACTGCTCTTGGGGCGGCGACGGTGCTGTTTTTTAGAAGGACAAATCAGAAGGCTATGAACCTGATGCTCGGCTTTGCAGCAGGAGTTATGATTGCGGCGAGCTTCTGGTCGCTGCTGCAGCCGTCAATAGAAAAGGCTGAAGAGTATCTCAACACTCCGGCATGGATAGTTGCAACCTCCGGGTTTCTTCTGGGAGCAGTCTTCATGTGGGCTTCCGACAGAATAGTAAGCCATGAGAGGGTTCAGTTTTCCAAAAACCGTGAAGAGAGCGGAGCTGCCACAAACCGGATAATAATGCTTGTTCTGTCAATAACGCTTCACAACATCCCAGAGGGCTTGGCGGTCGGCGTCGCTTTCGGAGCTTTAGCCGGAGGAGAGAACAATGCCGAGTCGCTTGCAAGTGCGATAATCCTCGCAGTCGGAATAGGGCTTCAGAACTTTCCGGAGGGAGCAGCGGTTTCTCTGCCCCTGAGGCGTGAGGGATATTCGAGAGGAAAAGCCTTCCTCATCGGTCAGGCTTCGGGAATAGTCGAGCCGATAGCCGCCGTCATAGGTGCTGCTATGGCGGTGAAGATTCAGCTGATACTCCCGTTCGCACTTGCATTCGCAGCTGGCGCCATGATCCTGGTCGCCGTTCACGAGCTGATCCCCGAATGCCAGAAAAACCAGTCGGCGCATCCCTACTTTGCGACAACAGGAATTCTTTCCGGATTTGCAACGATGATGCTACTTGATGTTGCATTGGGGTGAAAATCAAGGACAATAATTTTCTCATGATAGTTGCTTTTTTGCTATGTCAGAGTTATAACAGATATATATAAATCTGCGCCCGGCAGTTTTGCCGGAATTGTATCATAGCATAATCGGAGTTAAAAATGGATAGTAACGATAATTCCCTCCACACAAATTCTAATCAGAGCAGCTCGCATCACAGCAGTTCGCATCATCACCATCATCACCATCATCACCACCGCAGAAGCTTCAAAAGCAGGCTCTGGTCGAAAATAAAATCCCGCTTCAGAAAGCTTGAGGAATCGATCCGTCATCCGTCCAAAAAGGGCAAGAGAACCATGGCGGTTCTTTCCTGCTTGCTGGCTGTCGTCCTTGTTGTAATGGCTGCTGTCGTCTACGTTCAGAACGCCGAGCAGGAGAAGCGGCTCGAAACCATCTCGCAAGAGGAGGAATCGGAGCGTGCAGCTGCGGAGCAGGAGCTTCAGGAGCAGCTGTCGAACCTGAGCGTCTATGAAAAGCTTGAGGGCGGATATGATGTGAATATCCTCATCGTCGGAGACTCCATCGGAGCGGCATCCGGCGCAAGCGATTCCGACCACAGGTGGACGGTTCTTCTGGGAACCTATCTTCAGAGCACCTACGGCTCGAGCGTCACAATCAACAACATTTCTCTTGGCGGCAATACGAGCTTTGCGGGATATGTCAGCACGATGATTCTGGATGACGGAAAGGATTATGACCTCGCCATTGTCTGCTACGGTCAGAACGACAGCGAATCCGACTTTTCTCTCTATTATGAGACGATAATCAAGGCTATAAGCTCCAGATATGAAAGATGCTCCATTATCTCGATTCTCGAGTCGTCGCAAAAGGGCTATACCGACAAGATTCTCACTATTGAAGAAATCTGCGAGTACTATTCCATTCCGGTTGCCGACACTATAGATCCGACTCTTGAATATTATAATTTCTACACCGATGACGGGCTCTATCCGAACGACGAAGGTCAGGCTGTCTATGCCGAAACGATTGAGAAGGTCATCACTAAGCAGATTTCCCTTGGCACAGGTCTTCCCGATTATGATCTGGATCCCATTAATAAAGACGTCGTAAAGTTCACAAACTGCGACTACATCAGCGTCAGTGAATTTACAAGAGAAAACACCCTCACCTACACAGCAAATGTAACAGCTTCGGGTATCCTCGGCATTGACTACAGCTGCCAGAGCGGTCAGAACATTGCAAGAATTTATGTCGACGGCGAGCTCTTCATCTCCCCGACGGTGACGAATTCAAACAGCTACTCGCAGCGGCGCATCCTGATAGTCAGCGACAACTGCACTGTGGGGAGCGAAATAAAGATAGTTTTCGACAGCGAAGCCCAGGCAGAAGGCTTCTATGGCATCTGCTTCTGCTATGAATAATTATCCCATAAATAAAAAATCCCGTCCTGACCCAGGGCGGGAATTTTGTATTTATTTTTCATGCGCCCTTTCTCTTTTTATACCCGCAGTCGCAGTAATCTCCGCCAGATGCTAAAGTGTATTCCCTCACAAAGTCCGATACTCTGCTCGCTTCGCTCATGGTGTAGTCAAGCCGGCACATGGCGGGGACTAAGTCATAGAGCCCGAGCTCCCGCATAAGAGTGCAGATGCCGCAGGTGGTGAACCTTGCCTCGTAGCCGGAGCCGTCGCTGTAGGGATAAAGCTCCATGTTCCAGGAATATGGATTCCTGTCGGCAGCACGGAGCTTCTCAGTAACTCGAAGGGAAGAAATGTCCTTGTCGGTGAACTTGTTCCTGCCGCTCATTCTGCAAAACCAGTTCATTGGGCTTGTCATCATAGAATTCTTATAGTATTCCGTCAGCCGCCCCACGTCCGGACGCTCGGGCATATTCAGAATGAATGCGCAGAGCAGGGCACAGTTGACGATGTTCATCTTGAACCTGTCCGCTTTCTCGAACTCCGGCACTCCCGCAATAATTTCTTTATAGCGGGATTTAGCCTTTTTCCTGACTGTTTTCGCTGTATTTTCATCTATTCCGAATATGGCTAAGTTTCGTTCAAAAGACTTCCCGAACAGCGCCCACATTCCCATGGGCATGCCAAAATATTTCATACTATCTCTCCTTTTTTATGAAAACAGAGCCCAAAAATTGCCGAGCATCAGCGTGTTGGCTCGGCTTTCCGAACAGAATAGCACAGGGCACACATAATCAGCAAAGTCCCCAACGATTCAAAGGCTCCGGTAATCAGCTTCAGTACAGGAATCAGGTTGAATACAAAACCGATAAGCAGCGTACAGAGCGGGCAGAAAAGAACCTGCCATTTTTTTAGTTTCAGCTTTCCCGTCCACGCCATATAAATCCAACCGGCAGAGATACAGCCGTCCGCAACGGCATAATAAGCGGCAAACGGAAGCATGATATAGGCGGCTGACCGATTCACAAGATTCGTAGCCATTAGTGAATCTCCCGTCTCTGCATAAATGCACTTAAAAACAATCGGGAACAGGCAACACATAATATGAATAAACAGAAATGATATTAAGCCTGCATTTGCGCCGATGCAAAACATCTTGGACATTCGCTTGTCCCATTTTGTGCCGTTTCTCAGTCCCTCGGTTACAATTTCCTTTGCCGCATGTATGCCAACCCAATAGAATGGCATTGCCGCAGCCGCCAGTAAAATGGACGCTTCAAACCGCCACATTGACATGGAAACCCAATCAGATTCCACAATTCCTGTCGTCACGTTTCCCACACTTTTCATATCGAGCAGCCAGTCGCCGATCATAAACAATATAAACGCAAAGATTCCGAGTATCAGCCGATTTGTCAGCTCTCTTTTTTTCTGTATTCCTGTGGGTGTATCAAAGTATTTCATAGTATCTCTCCCTCACTTATCCCATTCCGAGCCCTTTTTGCAGACGTAAAAATCGCATATTTCCGCACCTGTGGCGATTGTGCCGGTTCTGTGGAGCATACCGCCCATCAGGTCAACGGAGATGAAATCCATTTCACACATATATGGAATCAGGTCTTCGTGGTGCTCCTGCCTGCCGAGTGCACACAAACCGCAACGATAATAATTCGTCGTGTATTCATCAGCATTTCTGCCGGGAATCGTCTCCGTAATCCAGTTGAATTCGCTGTCGCTCATGGCGTTGGCGACTTTATCCTTTTCGACTTTTTTCTTCTGGTATTCAGAATCAAAAGGATTTTTACCACCGAACGCTTTTTGAATCAGTGGAGCCAGCATTGTGACCTTTACCATTTCTCCGAACTGTTCACGGCTCATATGCCCGTCCATTGCGTCATATACAGACAGCCAGACGATGCCTCCGGCAAGCGAAACACGGAGCGTATTTTTCATGAAGCTGCCGATGTCGGGAGTCCTCCCGACCATTGCCTTGTAATTTTTGTGGGCTGTTTTCCTGACGACGGGGACATCGACATCTCCACAGTTTTCGCTTATGTACCTGAACATAGTTGGCGTCATCGCTGACCACATAAGCTTTTCACAGATTGTGTTTTTCATTTTGACTCCTCCTGAAGGTTTTATGAGAATATAGCTCCAAGCCCCAGCGCCAGCACAGCGCAGACGGGAATATAAGTTATAAAGTGCATGATATGCTCCTTCTTGTTATACCCGAAGAACCGGCTTCTGTCGACACTTTTAAGTTCCGGATAAAAATGAATAAAGAAGTTCGAGCGGCAGAGGAGATACCAGTCGAAAAATAGGATGTCGTAAATCTCCATCGCATAGAGCATCGTGATAAATCGTGCGAAGAATTTAAGAGGACCGAAGTCGTTTCGGGCGCCGTCCCAGATAGCAAGGGCGAATGCACCGATAAACAGCAGCACAGCGAACACGACAATCGCCCAGCCGACGATGTGTGCGCCCCTGAATCTCTCTTTCCTGTCAGGAATCACGGCTAAGTTCTCTTTCGGTGCAGTCGAGAAAAGACGCTTGTCCTGAATGAACCCGACTGCAGCGTAGAGCATCAGGAAATAGCCGAGCATCAGCATGAGGGTGGAAACTATAGTTACTGCCACAAGATCACTTTCTCCCAATCAGCATCCGTGAATCTCCAAGCATCATCATGTTTGCACGGCTTTCAGAGCCAAAGACGAGCTCCGACATGTTGACAAGTTTAACTTCCTGATAGCCCATGTCCCGAAGCTTCTGGGCAAACGCTTCCATATCGCCGTACATTTTCGGCTTCATGCAGTCGTTGATGGCAAAAACTCCGCCTTTTTTCAAGACACGCAATGTCTCCATAATCAGTTCATGAACATCTGAGCCCATGATGTTGTGATACACATAGTTGCTGATCACGGCGTCGAAGGTTTCGTCCGCAAAGTCGAGCTTGTTGGCGTCACCTTTCTGGAAGGTGCATTGCGAGGCGACACCCTCAGAGGCAGCGTTTTTCTCACAGAGAGCCTTGCTGTAGTCCCACATTGCGCCCCAGTAATCAATTCCGACTACTTTCGTCTGAGACCAAGTTTTAGCCGCACGAATGCTTAAGGGACCGGAACCGCAACCGACTTCAAGCAGTGTGCCGTTTCCGTCATAGTCAAGAAGCGAGAGCATGGTTTCGTGTCCCTTTTCCATCATTCCGCCCTTGCCAAAAGCATACTGCCTGCGTATCCATTCCATCCAGCCGATAAAGGCTATCAGTACAATCAGGGCAACAATAAAGATGATGCCAAGCACGGTAATGTGGAAAACTGCAAACGACAAAACGGCAAGAATCAACGCCAAAAGCGCAAACCCGCCCATCATGTAGAACACGGGATGGGACATCCACGTTCCATAATTTTCTCCGTGAGTACCGAGCCGGATAGAAGACTGCGAAACTGCTTTTTGATTAGTCATAAGAAATACCTCCATAGCAAACCAGATAGTTTAAGCTTACTATAGTTAGCCTAAACTAACACTTATAGAAACAGTATAGCATAAGCTGACTGGAATTGCAATAGTAAATCCAAATTTCCTCTCCTGAATTGCGAATTCCGGGTTCAGAGCTTGACATCCCAGCCAAATCAAGCTATAATAACTATTTAGGAAAGTAGAAAATGGCGTAGTATCGTTTTCTGGAATAGGGGTGTAATGTGAGGATACTTGGAATCGATCCCGGCTATGCGATTGTAGGCTATGGGGTGTTGGATTATGACGGAAGAGATTTCTCTGTCAAGGGCTATGGTGCCATCACAACTTCATCGGAAATACATTTTGATAACCGTCTCGGAATTATCTATAACGACATGAACGAGCTTATCGAAACCTATAAGCCGGACGCTATCTCCCTTGAGAAGCTCTATTTCAACACCAACCACACGACGGCGATCGACGTGGCGCAGGCGAGGGGAGTCATTCTCCTTTCTGCAAACAATCACGACGTGAAGATTTATGAATACACTCCTCTTCAGGTCAAGAATTCGGTTGTCGGATATGGAAGAGCGGAGAAGAAGCAGGTTCAGGAGATGACCCGGTCAATCCTTAAGCTCAAGGAAATCCCGAAGCCGGACGACGCTGCGGACGCACTGGCGCTCGCCATCACCCACGGTCACTATGCCAGCTCACGTATTTTCGGACTGAATTAAAGCCATCAGGCAGCAAGGAATTTTGAAATGATATACAGCCTAACCGGAAATATTATACACACCGAGCCTGACCTCTGCGTTATCGAATGCGGAGGAGTCGGCTATGCCTGCAAAACCACTATGAATACGATAACGGCGGTTTCAAGCCTCACCTCCTGCACACTCTATACATACATGGCAGTGAGAGAAGACGCCATCGACCTGTTCGGGTTCTTTACTAAAGATGAGCTTGAGTGCTTCAAGCTTCTCACGTCAGTCAGCGGTGTCGGCTCGAAGTATGCTCTTGCGATTCTTTCAAGCTTAACACCCGCTTCGGTTGCGCTGGCTATAGCTTCTGACGACACAAAAGCATTTTCGAAGATAAAGGGCATCGGAGCTAAGATCGCTCAGAGAATCGTGATGGAATTAAAAGACAAGGTCGCAAAGGGAGCAGTCTTGGACAGCACCGGCGAAGTCGGAGCAATCACTGCAGCAGTCGGCGACAACAACAAGGCGGAGGCTATTGCAGCACTTGTGGTCTTAGGCTACACCCAGTCGGAGGCAGCTCAGGCTGTCGCAAAATGCCCCGAGGGATTGGAAACAGACGAAATAATCAAGAGAAGCTTGAGAGCTCTGGCATCAGGCAGATTCTGAGGAGGTGAGAGCGCATGATTGAATCAAAGGAATTTGACCTCGAAAAAAGGCTTGTCGGGACTGAGCTTCTTGAGGAAGACACCGACGAAGCGGAGCTTTCGCTGAGACCAAAAACCCTCAACGAATATATCGGTCAGGAAAAGGTCAAGGAGAACATGAAGATTTATATCGACGCCGCTAAGAAGCGTGGCGAGCCGCTCGACCATGTGCTCTTGTATGGACCTCCCGGACTCGGAAAGACAACACTTTCTGCAATTATCGCCCACGAAATGGGCGTCAACATACGCATAACCTCCGGTCCAGCTATCACAAAGCCGGGCGACATAGTCGCAATTCTGACGAACCTTCAGGCGGGCGACGTCTTATTCATCGATGAGATTCACAGAATCCCACGTGAGATTGAGGAGGTTCTCTATCCCGCAATGGAGGATTTCGCAGTAGACATCATCATCGGCAAGGGCGCAGGTGCGAGGACTATAAGGCTCGACGTTCCAAGGTTCACCCTCATCGGTGCAACCACAAGGGCAGGGCAGCTGACATCACCTCTTCGTGACCGCTTCGGAATCTCTCAGCGGCTCGAGCTTTACACTCATGAGGAGCTCTGCGAGATCATCATCCGCTCCGCAGCGATTTTGGGCGTCATCTGCGACCGTGACGGCGCAATGGAAATTGCAAAGCGTTCAAGAGGAACTCCGAGAATTGCAAACAGGCTCTTAAAGCGTGTCAGAGATTTTGCCGATGTCATGGGCAACGGCACAATAACTCTTGAGATTGCAAAGATTGCTCTTGATAGGATGGAGATTGATTCCTTGGGGCTTGACACAATGGACAAGCGGATGCTCAACATGATTATAAAGGGCTACAACGGCGGACCGGTTGGGCTTGAAACACTCGCCTCTGCAATCGGAGAAGAGGCTGTCACGCTCGAAGACGTCTGCGAACCGTATTTAATGCAGCTTGGCTTTATCGCAAGAACCCCGAGAGGACGCTGCGCCACAGACCTGGCGTATAAGCACCTGGGGCTGCTGCGTGATGGTCAGACTATGCTATAAAAAATGACTGGGGCTGATTTTATGGGAAGATTATTCGGTGCTGACAGTGCTGTCAAGGGTGAGGCTCTTACTGACATAAGCTGTGAATTAGCTATGGCAATAGGCAGAGCCTGCGCTTATGAGCTCTCGAAGAAAAACCATCGCCGTGCAAAGATTCTTATCGGCAAGGACACCCGCTCCTCCTGCAAGATTCTTAAATCGTCGCTTATTGCAGGAATCTTAGCAGCCGGAGGAGATGCCGACCTTCTGGGAGTCGTTCCGACGCCTGCGGTTGCATACCTCACTGTCAAGTATGGCGCTGATGCCGGAATTATGGTTTCCGCTTCCCACAACAGCTATGAATTCAACGGCATCCGGATCTTCTCAGCCTCCGGCGACAAGCTCAACGATGCCATAGAAGCAGAAATAGAGCGGCTGGTTCTTGACTCTCCCGAGGAGGTCCCGAACGCCGACTCAGGAAGTCTTGGAGACATCTTAACCGAAAAGAATGCCGAATGGGACTATGTCAGATACCTTTTAAGAGATATTCAGGCGGATTTAGGACGCCTCAGAATAGTTGTCGACTGCGCAAACGGCGCCGCTTATGAGACGGCTGTCAAGTTCTTCCGTGGTCTTGGAATCAATGCGAAGTTTTTGAATACACAGCCGAACGGCGTCAACATAAACGCAGACTGCGGAACTGAGGACTTGACAGTTTTAAGCCGGGCGGTCACAGATTCAAGAGCCCACTGCGGAATCGCACTTGACGGCGACGGTTCACGCTGCCTCATGGTTGACGAAAAAGGCGAGCCTGTTGACCCGGATAAGATGCTTGCGGCGCTTGCATACTTCATGAAGCAGGAGAAGACGCTTTCGGCGAACACCTGCGTCGTCACGAGAGCCACAAACCTTGGTTTCTTCAAGTGGGCAAAGGACAACGGAATTGTCACGTCGACTGCATCAGGCGTTTCGGAGAGAAGTATTCACGAGCGTCTCATGACCGACGGCTACAGCTTAGGTGCTGACGGAAGCGGAAAGTTCCTCTTCGGAAACCTTCCCGACACTGCAGATGGAGAGCTTGCTTCGGCCAAGATGCTCGAAGTGATGGCGAAGTCTGGCAGGAAGCTTTCGGAAATCGCCGGGATATTCACTCCATATCCGACTATCGACGTTGACGTTAAGATAAGGCACGAATGCAAGAACATGTGGGATTCTGTCCCCGAGATAACGGAGATGCTCGACTACTGCTCCGAAAAGCTTGCAGGCGACGGAAGAATTTACATAAGAGAATCGACTGCCGAGCCGCTTATAAGAGTGACGGCTGAGGGCAGGGATGAAGATATTATTTATCAGTATGCACAGGCTGCCGCACAGACGGTCATGGAGCATATAGGAGAGTTGGATCAAGAATGAGAACAGCTGACGGCTGGAAAGACTATAGATTACTTGATGCATCTGACGGCGAAAGGCTTGAAAGCTGGAGCGGAATCCGGCTTATAAGACCAGACCCGCAGGTCATCTGGAAAACAGAAAAGAGTTCACTCTGGCAGAGTGCCAATGCAGTTTACCACCGCTCAAGTAAAGGCGGCGGACAGTGGGAGTATTTAAAAAAGCTTCCCGAGAGCTGGACTGTCGGATATAGCTCCGAGTATTTCGGAAACTTAAAATTCAAGGTTCACCCGACAGGCTTCAAGCACACAGGACTTTTCCCTGAGCAGGCTGTAAACTGGGAGAAAACCGGGCAGCTTATCTCGGAAAGAAAGAAAACCGGCAAGGTAAGAGTCCTGAATCTCTTCGCCTACACAGGCGGCGCAACGCTTGCTTGTTCAGGTGCAGGAGCAGAGGTCTGCCATGTCGACGCATCAAAGGGCATGGTTCAGTGGGCAAGGGAGAACGCCGCATTGTCGGGGCTTTCGGAGAAGCCGATAAGATGGATAGTCGACGACTGCGAGAAGTTCGTCAGGCGTGAAATAAAGCGTGAAAGCCGCTATGAGGGCGTCATCATGGATCCCCCAAGCTACGGAAGAGGACCGCAGGGCGAGATTTGGAAGCTTGAAGACAGCGTCTATGATTTGGTTAAGCTCACGGCAGGAGTCTTGAGCCAGAAGCCGCTCTTCTTCGTTCTGAACAGCTACACAACCGGGCTTTCGGCGTCGGTCATGGGCTACATCCTCTCGAGCGTCCTGATTCCGAAATTCGGCGGCAGAGTCGATAGTGACGAGATAGGGCTTCCGGTGGAGTCGACAGGACTAACACTTCCGGCAGGGAGCACAGCTATCTGGTATGCGGGGTAGTACCCTCTCAGCCGGCTTCGCCGACAGCTCCCCCAGAGGGGGAGCCGAGAATTTGCCTGGGACAGTAACTTGGCTCTCCCTTTGGGAGAGCTGGCAGCCACGAAGTGGCTGACTGAGAGGGTTTCGAAAGAGGTAAAAATGAGTTTTATAGATATTGACAACGTTACATTCACATATACAACCGAGGATGACAACGGGAATGTCGAGAAGAATGAGGTTTTGCATGGGATTTCGCTCTCGGTTGAGAAGGGCGAGTTTGTCGCAGTTCTCGGGCATAACGGCTCGGGAAAGTCGACTCTTGCAAAGCTCTTAAATGCCATAAACCTTCCTGATTCGGGGAAAGTGATGGTCGCAGGTATGGACACTGCTGACGAAAGCAAGCTTTTCGACATCCGAAGCACTGTCGGCATGGTCTTCCAGAACCCGGACAACCAGATTGTCGCAACTATTGTTGAAGAGGATGTGGCATTCGCTCTTGAAAACATAGGCGTTGAGCCAACTGAGATCCGCAGAAGAGTTGACGAGGCTTTGAAGACTGTAGGAATGTATGACCACCGTGAGCATTCGCCGTCGAAGCTTTCGGGCGGGCAGAAGCAGAGAGTTGCAATAGCGGGAGTACTCGCCATGAAGCCCGACTGTATAGTCCTCGATGAACCGACAGCCATGCTTGACCCAATAGGCAGGCGGGAGATTATGTCGACGATAACTGAACTTAACCGGTCAGGCGTCACAATAGTCTTAATAACCCACTACATGGACGAAGCGGCGAGAGCGAAGCGGGTTGTGGTCATGGACAATGGCAACATCATTATGGACGATTGCCCAAAAAAGGTATTTTCGCAGGTTGAGAAGCTGAAGTCACTCGGACTCGACGTCCCGCAGGTAACGGAACTCACGCACGAGCTGATAAAGTGCGGCGTGAAGCTTCCTGAAGATATTATTTATGAAGATGAATGCTATGAGGCTTTATATAAGCTTCTGAAATAGAAGAGGGCAGAATTTTGAGTATAATCAAAACTGAACACTTAAGCTACGTTTACGGCGAGGGAACGCCTTTTAGAAAAGTGGCTTTGGATGACATAAATTTAGAGATTGATGAGGGAGAGCTTATCGGAATTATCGGTCACACCGGCTCCGGCAAGTCAACCCTTATTCAGCATTTCAACGGGCTCTTAAAAGCCACCACCGGCAAGGTTTATGTCGACGGCGAGGAGCTTTTTCAAGACAAATCAAGGCTTCGTGACATCAGATTCAAGGTTGGACTCGTTTTCCAGTATCCCGAATATCAGCTTTTTGAGGACACTGTCTATAAAGACATCTCCTATGGACCGAAGAATATGGGTCTTGACGAAGCTGAAATCGACAGAAGAGTCAGAGAAACCATGAGGCTTGTAGGCTTAAAAGAAGAGCTTTTGCAGAAGTCACCGTTTGATCTGTCGGGAGGACAGAAGCGACGTGTTGCCATTGCAGGAGTTATGGCTATGGAGCCGAAGGTTCTTATCTTAGACGAGCCGACAGCCGGTCTTGACCCGCATGGGCGGGACAGAATCTTGGGCATGATAAAAGAGTATCACGAGGAGAAGAAGTCGACAGTCATGCTCGTCTCCCACTCGATGGAGGATGTTGCGAACACTGTTTCAAAGATACTCGTTGTCAACGACTCGAAGATTTTCATGTTCGATACGCCGGAAAAGGTATTTGCACGTGTCAGGGAGCTCGACAGCATGGGCTTGACAGTTCCACAGATAACGAGGGTGTTCGACAGGCTCAAGGAATCGGGAATCGAATTCGACGATGAGGTCTATTCAACCGGGTATGCCAAAAAGCTGGTCATGAGGCTTCTTGAGGAGAAAAAGGAGAAATAAGACTTGATAAAGGATATAACTATAGGGCAGTATTTTCCCGGAAAGTCGGTCTTGCACAGACTCGACCCGAGAATCAAGCTCTTACTGACGGTTTTATATATAGTGATGCTCTTCTCAGCGAGCGGGTTCACCGGGCTTGGGATAGGCATAGTCTTCCTGATATTCGCATTTGCAATTTCGGGAATTCCGCTCAGGATGATGGCAAAGGGCATCAAGCCGATACTTCCTGTCATCATATTCACGGGAATACTCAACCTGTTCTTTATCAGTACGGGTGACGTGATATTCAGTCTTGGCTTCATAAAAATCACCGATGACGGTCTTTCGACAATGATATTCATGGCGGTGAGAATCATCTTCCTCATCTGCGGAACCTCACTTCTCACATATACCACCTCGCCGATTGCCCTCACCGACGCTATCGAAAGAGTTCTGTCGCCGCTTCGGGTCTTCCATTTCCCGGCGCACGAGATAGCGATGATGATGACAATAGCTCTCCGCTTCATTCCGACTCTTATCGAAGAGACGGACAAGATCATGTCCGCCCAGAAGGCAAGAGGCGCAGACTTTGAATCGGGCTCGATCATCAACCGTGCGAAAGCTCTTATTCCTGTTCTGATTCCTCTTTTCGTTTCGGCTTTCAGAAGAGCTGAGGAATTAGCGCTCGCAATGGAATGCCGCTGCTACCGTGGCGGCGAGGGAAGAACCAGGATGAAGCAGCTTAAGACCACACACCTCGACTATATCGCACTTGCAGTAACAGTATTGTTTTTGGTACTGATAATACTTGCAAACATATTTATTCCGATATGACAAACTATAAGGTTACAATATCCTTTCGTGGGACCAACTATCACGGCTTCCAGAAGCAGGCGGATAACTTAAGGCTTCGCACAATCCAGGGAACAGTCGAGCAGGGCTTCTATAAGCTCTTAGGTGAAACCGTTTCCATCGACGGCTGCTCAAGAACCGACGCTGGAGTTCATGCAAATGAATACGTCTTTTCTGCGGCACTTGAAAGCACTATCGACGAGAGAGGGATTATATTCGGGCTCAATGGCGTTCTGCCTAAGGATATAGCGATTCTCAAGTGCGAGAAAGCGGCAGACGATTTCCACGCAAGATACTCCTGCAAGGGAAAAGAGTATAAATATATTATCCATAATTCCGAAATCCGCTCTGCATTTCATGAGGATTTGTGGTTCCGAAGCTGGTATCCTATCGACGCAGAAAAGCTCAATATAGCCTCGAAGGACTTCATCGGCACACATGATTTCAAATCGTTTTGTTCGACAGATACTGATAAGAAAGAAACCGTCAGAACCATCTATGACTTTTCTGTGGGGCGAGAGGGTGATCTCGTCATATTCAAGGTAAGCGGAGACGGATTTCTATATAATATGGTGAGAATTATGGTCGGAACGCTTCTTTTCATCAACGATGACAAGCTTCCCCACGATTCGATACCGAAAATTATTGCCGCATGCGACAGAACACGTGCCGGCAAAACAGTTCCCCCACATGGGCTCTATTTAAACAAAGTTTTCTACTGAGAGGAGGCGCCGGCTGTGGCATCGATAAATTCCTATGAAACCGACATAAGAAAGATCCGCAGAAGCCGCAGAACCAAGCGGCTTATAAGAAGACTTTTAGCGATTCTGGCGGTGCTCGCCGTTGCGCTTTTAATATATCTCACACACGACAGCTGGCTTCCGTATTTCGAGAATATCCTCGAGGAGGGCTATGAGTCGGCAACCTCGACAACCCTTGAAGAGGAAGAGGAGTCAAACTTCCCGTTCGACGTCTCAAGCCGTTCAAACGTCTCGATAGGCGTGATGAAGGACTGCTGGGTCATGTTCTCAGACACATCTATAACAACCTATGACCTTTCAGGCAGTACAATTCAGTCGGTCTATGCGCCCTATGGCACTCCGACTGTCGAGACATCCTCGACAAGAGCACTTGTATACGACATGGGCGGCTATAGCCTGATGGTGATAAGCCGCCGCAACGAGATTTTCGAGAAGAAGCTTGACAACCAGATTCTCTTTGCCAAGCTGGGCGAAAAGGGCAACATAGCTGTAATAACCTCAACCGACAAATACTCATCCTATCTCACAATCTATGACAAGAACGGAACTGAGATTTTCCATTGGGCTGACGGAAACTATATAATGGCTGTCGCACTCAACGACTCCGGCTCCGGCTGTGCAGTTGCGAGCTTATACGCTTCAGGCGGAATCCTCAAGACTCTCATCTATGTCCTCGATTTCAGTTCAACCGAGATTCAGGCGAAGTCTTCAGCTATTGAAACTCTGCCTCTCGGAATAGAATTCACCGACAATGGCAGCATCTGGCTTGTCGGAAGCGATGAACTGTACCTTTTAAACAACGACTGCACCATAGGCTATTCATACGAATATACATATGACATAAGCGGCTTTTCTGCCAAGGATGACGTTGCTGCAATAGCGTTTGACAAGCCGGGCAGCGATGAGTATACAGTATCTATTTTTGAAGCAGGACTTGACGAAACGGCTGAAATTACTTATAATGAAGAGGTCAAGTATGTCTTAGTGGAGGATGACGAGGTGTACTTAAACACAGCGTCACAGCTTGACAGGCTGAACACTTCAGGAGAAATCGAGTCGGAAACGGCTCTTGGCTCCGAATACTCGTCGTTTGTAATCTATAATGACAACGCAATACTTCTGAATTATCGGAGCGTCGTAAAAACCGCCCTCGATTGAGATTTAAGGAGAACTGATGACTGATTATCTTTATATATTCTACGATATTTGCGTAGCTGGCATTATCCTGATTGCACTCTATCAGGGCTCGAAAAGAGGCTTCCTTCGGAGCGCAGTCTATGCAATACTGATTGTTGCGGCGTTCTTTATAAGCTGGTTCGGTGCAGAGGCTCTGTCGCCACTCATCTATGACAGCTTCATCCACGAAACGGTCATAGACACCCTCACCGAGACGGCAAGCGAAAAGAACCCTGTAACGGTGGTTTCGAATGCTCTCACGTCCGGCGACTATGGCACAACCGTCTCCGACGGCGAGATAAGCGAGCTTATTTCTGGTGCGTCCGACATTTTCAACGAGCTTGCCGAAACGCTTCGTGAAAACGGCTCCCAGGACTCGAAAACCACTATTGCCACCGGAGTTGAAAGCTCGGTTACAAGTGAAGTGAAGAGCTTCCTGTTCAGCGACTACATCATAAACGCACTTGAAACTCTTGGAGCCGCCACCGGCGACATGTCGGAGGTTGTGAATGTCTTCCTGACCGGCTCCGCTGAAGAAACAGCAGCGACTGCTGAAGCGGAGATAGTCAGACCGATAATTGAGATGGCTCTCAAGATAGTTGTGTTCTTAGTACTTCTTTTCGTTCTGAGACTGGTTATAGATCCGGTTTCGAACCTGTTCAAATTTGCAAACAAGATCCCGATAATCGGCTCTGTGAATGTGCTTCTGGGCGCAGTCTTAGGTGCGGTTGAGGGTCTTATCACGGTATATGGACTGGCACTTCTTCTCAGGCTGATCGTCAACGTCAGCGGCGATTCGCTCATCTTCCTCAATACCGATACAATAGAGCTGACGTATATCTTTAAGTATTTCTATGAGTTGAATCTCATGGGCTGAAATTGATATGGAGATAAAAGTATAGATGATTTGTACAAGATGTAAAAAAAGACAAGCCTCGGTGTTTATCACCACTATGAACGGCAATGAAAGAAAGAATGAAGGGATTTGCCTTGTCTGTGCCAAGGAGATGGGGCTTACTCAGATTGACGACTATATGAAGCAGATGGGTATTTCTGACGAAGATCTCGAAGCAATGAGCGAAATTTCCGAAGAGGATATGAACCCCGACGGCGATTCATTCGAGATGGGCGGCATCAGCAATGCGCTGCCGAGCTTTATAGCCAATCTGATGGGAAAGATAAATCCCAATATGCAGAACCAGGCGGAGGCACATAACGCCCTTCCAAACAACTCGCAGCAGAGTGCAGCTGAAGCTAAGAAGTCCAAAAAAGCCGAAAAAGAGCAAAAGAAGAAAGAACTGAGATATTTAGGAACCTACTGCACAAACCTCAACGAGCGTGCAGCCTCCGGAAAACTGGATCGCATCATCGGCAGAGAGCGTGAGATTGACCGTGTCATCCAGATTCTTTCCCGCAGACAGAAGAATAACCCCTGTCTTATAGGCGAGCCCGGCGTCGGAAAGACCGCCATTGCCGAGGGAATTGCACAGAAGATTGTTTCCGGAGACGTTCCCTATAACATCAGAAACAAGCAGATCTATCTTCTTGATCTGACTGCCCTGGTTGCCGGAACTCAGTTCCGTGGTCAGTTCGAGTCAAGAATGAAGGGTCTTATCGAAGAGGTCAAGCGTGAAGGAAATGTAATTCTCTTTATCGACGAGGTACATACGCTTGTCGGAACCGGCGATAACGAAGGTACCATGAACGCCGCAAACATCCTGAAGCCTGCGCTCTCACGTGGAGAGGTTCAGGTCATCGGTGCAACCACCTTCAAGGAATACCGCAAGTATATCGAGAAGGACAGTGCGCTCGAGCGCCGCTTCCAGCCGGTAACCGTCACCGAGCCGACTGTTGAAGACACCGTCCAGGTGCTCTTCGGCATCAGAAAGTATTATGAGGACTTCCACCATGTGAAGATAACCGACTCGGCACTCAGAATGTGCGCCGTTCTGTCGGAAAGATACATCAACGACAGGTTTTTGCCGGATAAGGCTATAGACCTCCTTGATGAAGCCTGCGCCGGCGCCAGCATCCGCAGCCCGGAAATCTCAAGGGTTGCAGACCTTAATGACCAGCTCACAGCCATGAAAGAAGAGCTGAGCGGGCTTGAGCAGGCTGAGAACCCCGATTATGAGAAGATAGCCGAAGCGAAAGCCGGACTTTCGCAGCTCGAAAACGACTACAAAGAGGCATGTGATGCCGCCGACAAGGTCTATGTTGGCGAAGAAGACCTCTCAAGAGTAATTGAGCTCTGGACAGGAATCCCGGCTAATAAGATAGTAGAATCGGAGTATGACAAGATCCGTGGGCTTCACGACGCACTTTCAGCGAAGATTGTCGGTCAGCCGGAGGCGGTAGACCTCGTATGCAACGCAATCAAGCGCTCAAGGGTTCAGCTCACCTCCCGCCAGAGACCGGCATCGTTCATATTCGTCGGTCCCACCGGCGTCGGAAAGACAGAGCTTGCCAAAGTTCTGGCATCGGAGCTATTTGACGCCACCGAGCCGCTTGTCAGAATCGATATGTCCGAATATATGGAGAAGCACTCGGTTTCAAGACTCATCGGCTCGCCTCCGGGATACGTTGGCTACGACGAAGCAGGACAGCTCACAGAAAAGGTCAGAAGAAGACCATATTCGGTAGTCCTCTTTGATGAGATAGAAAAGGCGCACCCGGATGTTATGAATATACTTCTGCAGATCTTAGACGAGGGTAAGGTCAACGATGCGCAGGGAAGAAGCGTTTCGTTCGAGCACACTGTCATCATCATGACCAGTAATGCCGGCTCAACCGACAAGAGCTTCGGTATCGGCTTCGACAGAACCCAGGCTCAGGTCTCAAAGGAAAGAGCTATAAAGGGACTCAGGGAGTTCCTAAGACCGGAATTTATCAGCCGTGTTGACGAAATAGTCGTCTTCAACCCGCTTTCGGAAAAGGATTATGCCGACATCGCACACCTCATGCTTGGCGAAATGGTTGCGCCCCTCTCCGAAAAGCTCATCATGTTCAATTACGACAGAGCTGCAGAGGAAGCAATAGCCCACATCGCAGTATCTGAGCAATACGGCGCACGTGACATAAGAAGAATCATCCGCCGTGAAGTCGAAGACAAGATAGCGAATCTGATTGTGGATTCAGGGGAGATTAAAATCCGTACTATCAATTTGACGGCTGAGGATGGAAAGTTAGTAGTTGTGGGGGTGTAGCCCCTTCGGACCCTCTCAGTCGCCTTCGGCGACAGCTCTCCCAGAGGGAGAGCCAAGTTGTCGTTCTTAAAAAATTTGTGCAAGAGGAAATCTTGTCTCCCCCTCCGGGGGAGATGTCAGCCCAACGGGCTGACAGAGAGGGTGCACAATTTGTAAATTTTCTGTGAACAATCCCTCTTTTCAGTTGCATTTAGACCCGTAATGTAGTATAATTTTTAAGCCGCTTATGGTCGGCTGTCAAGTTGATGGCTTTTTTGAGGTTGGCAGTTCCGCGGGAACTGCTCAGCTCCGCAGGAGCTGTTGCGCCGCCTCATAGCGAGTTTTATAGTAAAGGCAGGTGCCGAGAAATGTATGCAGTAATTGAAACAGGCGGAAAGCAGTATCAGGTTCACGAGGGCGACATCGTCTTTGTTGAGAAGCTTCCCGTAGAGGCAGAGGATGAGGTAACCTTCGACAAGGTCGTAGTTCTCTCCGATGGCGAAACAACTTCTGTTGGTACACCCTATGTTGAGGGCGCAACCGTAAATGCCAAGGTTCTTAAGAACGGCAAGGCTAAGAAGATCACCGTTTTCACCTACAAGCCCAAGAAGGGTTCCTCTCACAAGAAGCAGGGTCACAGACAGCCCTACACCCAGGTGAGAATCGAAGCCATCAAGGCATAATGATAACGGCGTTATTTAAGGTTTCCGGGAATGGAGGCTACAAGGGCTTTTCAGTCTCGGGACATTCGGGATATTCGGAGGCGGGAAGCGACATAGTGTGCGCAGCCGTTTCCTCAGCAGTCATGCTGACTGTAAACATATGCATTGACGGCTTCAATGTGGACGCTCTGCCGGAAGTATTCGACGACACGGTAAGGTTCACAGTGAATAAGAAGTCTGAGAATGCGGACAGGCTTATAGGAGCTCTTAAGGAGCACCTTGAGGCTCTGAGTGAAGAGTATCCCGACAATATTACTGTTGTGACGAAGTAGTCGCAATGGTGGACTTCTAACGAATTCAGAAAGCGGTGAAATAAAATGTTAAGATTAAGTATGCAGTTCTTCGCCCATAAAAAGGGAGCAAGCTCGACTAAGAACGGACGTGAGTCTGAATCAAAAAGATTAGGCGCAAAGAGAGCTGACGGTCAGTTTGTACCTGCAGGCAACATCCTCTATCGCCAGAGAGGAACGCATATCCATCCCGGCGTCAACGTCGGCATCGGCTCAGACGATACCCTCTATGCAAAGGTAGACGGTGTAGTAAGGTTTGAAAGATTGGGTCGTGACAGGAAGCAGGTAAGCGTTTATCCTGTAGAAAAATAAGCAACTTGCTTGAAATCGCCCCCGAACCTCACCGTTTGGGGACGTTTTTTCGGAACCCTCTCAGTCGCCTTCGGCGACAGCTCCCCCAAAGGGGGAGCCAAGAATTTGTGAGAGGGCAGCAACTTGGCTCTCCCTCTGGGAGAGCTGGCAGCCACGAAGTGGCTGACTGAGAGGGCACGACCGCAGGGAGCGGATTAAATCGGAGGTGTTTAGGTGTTCGTAGATGAAGTAAATATTTCCGTTGAAGCCGGTGACGGTGGAGACGGGTGCGTGTCTTTCCATCGGGAAAAGTACATTGCGGCAGGCGGTCCCGACGGCGGCGACGGCGGCAAGGGCGGCGACATCGTCTTCAAGGTAGACGACAATATGAACACCCTTATCGACTTCCGCTACAAAAGAAAATTCTCCGCCGAAAAGGGCGGTAACGGAGGCTCGGGAAACTGCTTCGGCAAGAGCGCTCCTGACCTTGTTATAAAGGTTCCGAGAGGAACGGTTGTCAGAGAGCGTGAAAGCGGCAGAATCATTGCTGACCTTTCCGGCGACGAGCCGGTTGTCATCGCAAAAGGCGGTAAGGGCGGCAGAGGAAATGCTCATTTTGCCACCCCCACAAGACAGATCCCAAGGTTTGCAAAGCCCGGCTTCAAGGGGCAGAAGTTAGATCTCAAGCTTGAACTGAAGCTTCTTGCCGATGTCGGCTTGGTTGGCTTCCCGAATGTTGGGAAATCTACTCTCATATCGGTTGTTTCTGCAGCGAAGCCGAAGATTGCGAACTATCACTTCACAACGCTCACACCGGTTTTAGGAGTGGTAAAGGTCGCCGACGGCAATTCGTTTGTAATGGCTGACATCCCGGGACTTATCGAGGGCGCAAGCGAGGGCATTGGACTCGGTCACGAGTTCTTAAGGCACGTCGAGAGATGCCGGCTTATAGTTCACGTTGTGGACGTTTCAGGCTCCGAGGGAAGAGATCCCATCGAGGATTACGAAGCCATCAACAGGGAGCTTGCCAATTTCAGCGAAGACCTTGCGAACGCTCCGCAGGTTGTAGCTGCCAACAAGTGCGATATGGCTACCGATGAGCAGATGGCTAGGTTCAGAGAGTATATCGAGGAACTGGGACTTCCGGTTTTCGAAATTTCCGCAGCAACAACAATGGGCACGAAAGAGCTGGTTTCATACTGCGCCGAAGAGCTTTCAAAGCTTCCGCCGCTCAAAGTATTTGAGCCGGATGAGGTGCCAGAGTGGAACCCTGAGGAGCTGGCTAAGGACAGAAGCTTTGAGGTCACAGTCGAAGATGGCGTCTACTTCGTCGAAGCCGATTGGCTCGAAGGAATCATCCGCATGATCGACCCGAACGACTATGAATCGCTCCAGCATTTCGAGCTGGTTCTCCAGTCGAGCGGAATAATCAAGGAGCTCGAAAATCAGGGAGTTTCGGACGGCGACACGGTTTCCGTCTGCGGATATGAATTTGACTATGTCAGATAGCTTTGGAGGATGAAATGTCGTTCAAGGCTTTAGATAAAAAGGAAGCGGGACAATACAGTCCCACTGCGCTCGCATTCATGGGCGACAGCGTCTATGAGCAGCTCGTAAGAGAAAAGCTCATCTTAAGCGCAAATATGCCCGCCGGAAAGCTCCACAGCCTGACTGTAAAATACGTCTGCTGTGAGTTCCAGTCGGCTGCGAGCGAGAAAATACTTCCTCTTCTTTCGGAAGAGGAATCGGACATCTTCCGCAGAGGAAGGAATGCCGGAGGGATAACTCCTCCCAAGCATTCAAGCGTCCGTGAATACAGAACAGCAACCGCTCTCGAATGCCTTTTCGGGTATTTATATCTGACGGGACAAAAGGAGCGGATCAACGAATTATTTGACATCATATGGACATCAGCGTAATCGCAAAATTAATTACGCATTACGCATTGCGAATTACGCATTATACATGAATTGGAGAGATTAGTATGTCAGGACATTCAAAGTGGAACAACATCAAGCGCAAGAAAGAAATCGCTGACGGTGCGAAGGCTAAGGTCTTCACACGTATGGGAAGAGAGATTACCGTCTGCGTCAAGGAGGGAGGTCCTGACCCTAACTCCAACTCCAAGCTGAGAGATTTGATCGCCAAGGCTAAGGCTAATAACGTTCCGAACGACAATATCGAGCGTGTTATCAAGAAGGCTGCCGGCGACAACGACAAGAACAGCTATGAGACGATGGTCTATGAGGGCTATGGTCCCGGCGGAGTCGCAATCATCGTCGAGTGCCTCACTGACAACAAGAACCGTACTGCTGCTGATGTCCGTCACTACTTCGACAAGTTCGGCGGAAATATGGGAACCACCGGCTGCGTTTCATTCATGTTCACCCGCAAGGGAGTTATTGTTCTTGAGAATGACGGCGTCGATGAAGACAAGCTGATGGAAGATTGCTTCGAAGCCGGAGCGAATGATTTCAACGTCGAAGAAGACGTTATAGAGGTTTCAACAGACCCGAACGAGGTCTATAAGATTTCGGAAGCCCTTTCCGGAATGGGCTATAAGCTCGTTTCCGCAGAGGACACGATGATCCCCTCAACCTATACAACCCTGACTGATGAGAATCAGCTGAAGTTCATGGGACTTCTCCTCGACGCCCTCGACGACAATGACGATGTCCAGCAGGTGTACCATAACTGGGATATGCCGGAGGAAGAGGGGGAAGAGTAAAGCGGGAATCAGCAAATTTTCGTTCATAGAAAATTTACAAAGATTCTTATTGCTTTTTCACTCACCATTGGGTATAATATAAACAGGAAGGTGGGCGACATCCCACCGGTGCGACTGGCACCTAAAATCCGAAAGTGATGCCGGGCTTTGGACCGGAGAGTTGGCGGGCAACGGAAAACCCGTAGCGATGCAGTAGAACGGCTTTGCCGGAAGGAACTGAGAGTCGGCGGACGACAGAAAAACCAGTTATCAAGGAGAAAGTCGAGCAATGTTGCGGCATTGTGGGCTGTCTCCTTTTATTTTAATCTTTGGAGAATAAAATGCAGTATTCCAAGAAAAATGCTATAGACATAGTTGTGAGTTGTGCTGAAAAGTATCAAGACGAACTGAATAATCGGAATCTCTTGTTTGTCTGCATGGACAAGCATAAGCAGCTATCGTATATTGAGGTAACCTTTCATGATTACAGTTATATGCATATGACCGGTTTAAGACCCGCAAAGGATAATCGGAGTGATAGTATGTCGTTTTCGGCAGCAGAATTTTACGAGCGTTGTCTGGCGCACAGATTAAGCCCCGATGATTTTGAATTTTCAGACAAGGGAACCACCACAATGAAGCTTGATATTCTTCCATATATCATAAACAAAAGTCTGATGGCTAATATGGTAGGCGACTTCAGCTCAATGCGTCCAAAGCTATATACCGAGAAGCTCGCAGGCGGCACTAAGGCATGTGTCGGATTTGTTAAAGATGAAGAAAGCGGAGAGTATATTCCTAACACCGTGCTTAAAGAAGACATAAGGAATAATGTCTCCGATTATGTTAGGGTAATTGTTACATACAGAAAGAAGATAAGTGAAGAAAAGTATTCCGAGATAGTTTACTTTGCAAGAAAAGCTGATTGGTCGAAAGTAGTCTTTTCGGAAGAGTATTCATATTTGCCGTTGCCAGAGACTCAGGATATAGTAATGTAGAAAAAATGTGCCGATAGCTACATTTTTCGTTGCAATTTTTGTTTTACTGCAAAAATCAACCCCACCGTAGAGATGCGGTGGGGTTATTCATATCAAGTCAACTCTACTTACTTCTTCGCAAACACGTTTTTATGAAGCATCCAGGTTGCTAAGAGGAACGTTCCTTGTCCTATGATATTCGTGAATTCGGCTATCCAGTTCATCAAAGGCTCATTAAAATCCTTCGACGAAAGGTAGCCCATTCCCATTACGAAGACGAACGAGACTCCATAGATCACTGCGGCGATGGTCTGCTTATTCTTTGCTGAGATAATGATGAGTCCGACGTCGAGGATGAGGACGCCCAAAACCATCAGTATAACGAAAATCATGGTGCCGGAGTACTCTTCAGGAGCGGCGGCGGTGAGGATAACTCCCAGAGCCGGGATGATTGCTACTGAATTGAGCTTATTCTCGTCTCCCTGATTATGGCAAAGAAGTGCGAGCATTCCGAGTGCAGCGAGCACGAAGCCGGTTGTCTGCATCGGGAAGAAGGACTTGTTTAGAGGCACAAAGTCGCAGACTCCTGCGCCATAGAGGAGCTTCCAGGTTGCCTTGTAGAATCCGGCGACGAAAACTGTGATGGTGCCGGCGGAGAAGAGTGCAAATGCACCCTTGCTCATGCTTTTGTAGAGGTCTCTTTGCAGGGTTACAGCGGCTGCTAAAAACATCAGAACCGGAATGTAATCAACGAGAGCCATTTGAACTGACATATTTCTCTTTCCTTTCGAATTAACGTTGTTAATTGGCACCTGTAGGGGCGGATATTATCCGCCCGTTGTGGTGCAGATTGCGGGGTTCGGGCGGGCAGTTGGCAAAGCCAACTGTGTATCCAGCCCCTACATTATTACTTATACTTCCCTACATGGTAAACCGGAATCAGCGGTATGATAATCGGCGTGTGGTCGGCATAGTCTCTGTATTCCTTCATGTTGCCGTATCTCTTTTCCTGGCGGCGGTCAAGACGCTGTGCGCCGTTGAACATGATGAAGACGATGAGAATCCAGCCGATAACTGCTGTCAGCCACTGTCCGACTCCCGAAAGTGCATTAAGCGAACCTACAAGCACGCCAGTCCAGAAGATGATTTCGCCCAGGTAGTTCGGGCATCTGACCATCTTGAAAAGACCCTTTGTAGCAACCATGTTCGGGTTGACGGCTTTCTGTGCACTCTTCTGCTTGTCGGAAATCGATTCTAAGATGATTCCGCATGCACTGATTATAACCCCGATAAGAGGCAAAACGACGTCAGTTCCCTCTCTGTTATAGATTCTGAAGAATACCGGCGAGGTCTGAGCGAAGTAGAGAATTCCGACGCAGAGCCAGATTGCAATCTTGACGAAGATTGGCATAGGCTTTTCGTCTTCCTTGGTTGCTTCTTTGAGAACCTTGCGGTAGTTGCCGTTTTTGAGCTCTCTGACAATCAGGAAGCCTGAAAGCCGGCATCCGTAAACCACGAAGAGAACACACTGCAAAATTGTGACGATATTCCATGCGTAGCCGCCTGCAAACGCTGAAACGAGGTAGGCTATTCCCAAGCCGATTACGGAGAAGCCGTAACCGACAGAAAGGAAGTAGACATACTTCTTGAATCCTACTGCGCAGCAGATAAGGCTGACGAGATAGAATATTCCGACATAAGCCCAGATTCCCATAGTTTAGCCCTCCTTCTTGAAGCTCTCGTTAATATATTCCTTGAAGCTTGATTCGCCGACATGTGTGTCGCCGACCATCTCTTCTGTAAGAGTCCACTTCGAGAACTTTAAGATTGCCTGCTTGCCGTTCTTCTTGTTCTTAGGAAGGCTTCCCAATACGTCGAAGAGCCATGCCGGAGCACGCTTGATGACCGGCTCCTTGCCGGCAGCTGCGAAGCACATTCTCGCAATTTCTTCATAAGACCAGGTTTCCTTGCCGCCGACATCGTAGGTGACATTATTGTCGCCGATGTGATCTACTATGAACTCAGCGAAGTCTGTCGTGTGGACGACGTTTGCGTGAACCGGTTCTTTTCCTAAGAGTGTTACCTTGCCGTTTTCGATCATCGGTCTGAAAACCTTGACTATGTCGTAGAAATAGCCTGTCGGGCGGTGGATGACGTAGGAGATGCCGCTTTCCTTGAGCTTCTCTTCAAAGAGATACTTTGCGTGGAGCATCGGGACATCTGGAGCCTTGTCAGCCTTGATGACCGAGATGTACACGAATTTCGTGACGCCGGCACTCTTTGCCTCTTCCAAGAGATTCAGGTTGCCGTTGTAATCAATATCATAATTCGTGAGGGTTGCGCTTGTTGCGGTCAGACCGACAGTTGTGATAACCGTGTCTGCGCCGTCGCACAAGCCCTTGAGAGCTTCTTTGCTGGTGACGTCGAGCTTCTTGAATGTGTACTTAGACTTGTCAAGTCCCTCAATGTCACGCTCTACCATGTCAGCCGCGACGGTCTCGATGTTCCTCGAAACTAGCGACTTCAGGATTTCACTGCCGAGCTTGCCATAAGCTCCTGCTAATACTACTTTCATTTCACTTACTCCTCTTTGGTTACTTGTTCTTCTCTTTCGAGCGCTTGTCGTTGATGATGTTCATGTGCTCCTCAGTGATGAGGGTGACGCCGTTCTGCTTTGCCCAGTCGACACAGCCCTTGAGAGCTGTCGGGAGGAAGATTCTCGGAACGTTGATGAGCTTCATGCAGGCTTCGTCGGTGAACTGAACGTCCGGGTCGATTCTCTTTGCAGCGTACTTGACCGAGTCGAGGTTGCCCTCACGGATAGGCAGAAGCTCGGGAATCGGGCGGCTGAAGTGGGTGTACCAGAAGTTCTTCGAATCACGATAACCGTAGTCGACAGGAACCTTCGGGAATCCGGAAGCCTTGACGCCGTTGATAATGGCGTTGTAGTGCTTCTCCTTCATGAGAATCTTCTCGATCTTCAGGATGAAGTGTGCGCCGAATTCAGAGGTGATGCCGTTGAAATCGTGATAAGGTCCTGGATAGCCGTGGAGCTCGCCCGGCTTGTCGTCCTGGGCGTTGTCAAGAGTGTCCATCCAGACGCACTCGAACACCTGGAAGCACTCCTTGATGACCTGCGGGTAAGTGCCGTTCGGGTCAGCTTCCTTGAGAAGACCGTCCTCGAGGGTGAACTTGCAGTCCTTCATCTTCTCCTCGGGAGTGTCTCCGGGCCAGCCCATTCTGACAGCCTCCTTGAAGAGCTTTTTGTCGTCATAGATGAAGTTAAGAGTGCATCTCTTTCTCTTCAAGATGTTCTGCGCCGTATTCGAAGAATTGCGGCAGTTTAAGATCATTGCATAATATCCCTTGCCTGCAACATAATAGGGCGAACAGAGGGAGTAGGGACCGAAGGTGGTGCTTCCGTCGTCAGCAATGGTGCCAATCATCATTGTCGGCATCGGGAAGAACGCCGAGGTCTGGTAGAAATTATCTACAATTCTTAAATCCTTGTAACTGCTCATGATTGATGTTTCCTCCATAAAATATTTATTTTAGACATATCCAATATTATATAGTATCATTTTTTGTGCAATCTGTCAAGGTAAAATATAGGTAAAAGATGAATTATCGTGACGCCTACCGGCGTGGGTATTGAAAACACCGCCGGATAGTATTATAATATTTGTATAAGAGTGCGGGAAATAAGAATGATAATAAGTAGAGAAAATACAGGAGGATATGCACGATGAACGATAATAACAAAATTCAATTATATGAAGATCAGCCAATTCGTACCGCTTGGGACGAAGAACGGGAAGAATGGTATTTTTCCATTGTGGATGTTGTCGGCGTTTTGACAGAACAGCCGAATCAGAGAGGCGCCAGCAATTATTGGGCAAAACTGAAACAGCGACTGAAGGAAGAAGGAGCAGATCAACTGCTGACAAATTGTCAGCAGTTGAAAATGAAAGCAACAGATGGCAAACGGCGTTTGACCGATGTTGCAAATACCGAACAACTCTTGCGTATTATTCAGTCCATCCCATCACCGAAGGCTGAACCGTTCAAGCTGTGGCTTGCCCGTGTGGGAACGGAAAGGATTGAAGAAACGATAGACCCGGAACAGGCGATTGACAGAGCCTTGGAAACCTATCAGAAAAAGGGATACAGTGATGAGTGGATTAATCAGCGGATTCTTTCTATCCGTGTTCGCAATGCCCTTACCGATGAATGGCAGAAAAGCGGTGTTCAGCAGAGGCGGGAGCCTTCCGGAGATAGCGATGCTTCTTGTGTCGTCGGCGTTGTCTGGAATGGGAACGGCGGTCTGCTTTGTTGCTTCGGGCGTTGCAATAGCGGTTTTGGCGATGATATTTGTGGCTTCAATGAGAAAAACTGCTTAATATCAAAATAAAGAGGCGTGTACACTTGCAACTTGCAATAAGGCACGCCTCTTTTTGTCAACTCCCAAATTTTCTTGCAAATTGCCCACTTTAAAGCCCCAAAACAGGCTAGAGTGTTGTGCAACTTTTCTTAACCAGAAAAACCAACCCCGAAATCTCCGGAATTTGTTGTGAAAAATCAACTATTACGGAGATTTCTGCTTTTCAGAACTATGCAATCTGCACAATTTAGAAGCTTAAGCATAATTTCGAGCCGATTTGCAATTTGGATTCAATTAGCATAGAATTGTTGACAGAAACTAATTGGAGGCTTTCGGTTATGAATACTAAATCCAGAAATGACAAACTGTACTTTATGGTGTCGGTCGGCATGATGGCGGCGCTCTGCTTTGTCGGAAACTATCTGCAGATAAAGATTCCGAACGGCGTGCTGATTACGAGAATCCACTTCGGCAACTCGATGTGCTTGCTGTCGGGTCTTCTCCTCGGCGGCTTCGGCGGGGGATTGGCATCCGGAATCGGCGCCGGGCTCTATGATCTCTTGGATCCTGTATATATCTTCTCAGCGCCATTCACGTTCCTGTCGAAATTCGCAATGGGCTATGTCTGCGGAGAGCTGGCGTCATATTTCAGAACCCGCTACAAGGGCACAACCCTCGGCAAGACCACCGGCGTTCTCATAAGCGGCATCTTAGGACAGATTACTTATATAGTTTTGTATCTCGCAAAGACTTATCTTACTCAAATTATTTTAGGCTATGAGGTTCAGACCGCCGTCACCGCGACGGTAACAAACTTAATCACTTCCTCCGTAAACGCAGTGATAGCTGTTGCGGTTTCGGTGCCGCTTTATCTCGCCCTCAGAGTTCCGCTTAAGCACACCGGACTTTCAAGCATCCTGAACCCGGAGCTCCCCGAAAAGGGTACCGGCAGGGTGAATGTGAAAGCAGTTGTAGGCATAGCGGCGTTTGTAATCTTAACTATAGCGGCGTTTGTGCTGTATATTGAGTATAAGCTCGGAAATTTGTAAGTTTAACCTCCCCGTTTCAGGGGAGGCTTTTTTTGTAGGGGCGGATATTATCCGCCCGCATGGTAACCGCAATGTTGTTCGGGCGGATGATATCCGCCCCTACATTTAGTGAAGGTGGGGGGAGCCGCTTGCATTCTCCCTAAAAACATGCTATACTCTAATCATCAAAAACTTTGGAGGTCACCGCTTTGGAATGGACTGAAATTAAAATATACACTACTCATGAGGGCGTTGAGCCTTTGTCGAATGCGCTCATAGCTGCTGGAATCGACGGGCTGATGATCAACGACCCGGAGGATATAAGGGAATTTGAGAGGAACAAGAATGCAAGCTGGGATTATATCGGCGAGGAGGTCTGGGAGCTCTGCGGGAAGGACACCTTTGTCACCGTCTACTTAGACAAAGACGATCCGGCTGCCTTTGAAGCTGTCAGAGGCGCAGTAGATTCTCTCAAATCGAGAACCGACGTCGGAAGCCTCGAGATGCGCTTCGGAACCGTTGCCGACGAGGACTGGGCAAACAGCTGGAAGCGGTTCTGGAAGCCGATGGAGATTGGCGAAAAGCTGATTATCACTCCGTCCTGGGAAGAAGTCCCCGACAGCGCCGGCAGAGTGAATATAACCTTAGATCCCGAGAACAGCTTCGGCACCGGCAGGCACCACACAACCCGGCTTTGTCTTGAGCTCTTGGAGAAGTACGTTGAAACCGGCGATACCGTCTGTGACTTAGGAGCCGGGAGCGGCATAATTTCCATTGCGGCGATGCTTCTTGGAGCAGGAACAGCTGTCGCTGTGGACATTTCAGCAGACGCTGCGAAAACCTCTCACGAAAACGCCAGAAAGAATGGAATCCCGGACGAAAAATACACCGCCCTCTGCGGCGATGTCACTACGGATAAGCCGCTTGTCAGTAAGATTTCCCGCCCCGGCGGCTACAGTCTCATCACAGCAAACATTGTTGCCGATGTGCTGATTGCGATGGCGGACGTTTTCAAGGAGCTGATAGCACCCGGCGGCACGCTGATTCTTTCGGGAATAATAGATAACAGAAAAGATGAGGTTTTCGAGGTTATGAAAGCCCGGGACTTCGAGCTTGTCGAAGAAAGAGGCTGCGATATGTGGAACGCAGCGGGGTTCAGACAGAATTAACCACCGGAGGTAAAGTATGAAACTTGTATTTATTGTCGGCGATGCTGCAGTCGGGAAGATGACGGTTGGGCGGGAGCTCATGAAAATAACCGACCTCCGGCTCTTCCACAACCACATGACCATCGAACCGGTACTCGAAATATTCGGCGAATGGAACGGGGATGCCATCAAGGGATTCCGGGATGTCGTTTTCCGTGAATATGCAAGGTCCGGAAAGTATGGGCTTATTTTCACCTACATGTTCGCCTTCGATCTGCCGTCGGAATACGAATATCTTCGGCACGTCGAGGAAGTCTGCCGGGAAAATGCCAAGGATCTTGAAGTCTATTTTGTCGAGCTGAACGCTCCGCTTGAGATAAGAATCGAGCGCAACAAAACCGAAGCCCGCCTCGCGGCAAAGCCATCAAAGCGAGATTTGGAATCCTCCGAAGCCCGTCTTCTCAATGACGACAAAAACTATCGCATGGTGAGTTATCCGGGCGAAATGGACGGGATTTATGAAAACTATCTCAGAATCGACAATTCAAACATGCCACCAGAAGAGGCAGCGAAGCTGATTAAAGAGCATTTTGGGCTCTGATGCCGCTTCCAGCAGTGCGCCTCCCTTTGGTCGGCGCACCCCTCCACCACCGGCTTCGCCGGCGGTCCCCCTCCCCTTGACAGGGGGAGGCTTTAACTGCCTCTTACAGAAGGCTTTGAAAGAATATAAAAAGGCTCCCCTGTCAAGGGGAGCTGGCACGAAGTGCCTGAGGGGTGCTATTTTCGGCAACGCCGAAAATAGCGTCGGCGAAGCCGACAATTACCTCATAAACATCCTAACCATCTTCTCATAAACCTTCCTATACGGCTGATACCTCATCGGCAAATCGATCCACTGCTTCTTGTCAACAATGCTCTTGTAGTGGGTGAACGTGTCGAAGCCGGTCTTGCCGTGGTATGCGCCCATGCCGCTTTCGCCGAAGCCGCCGAAGCCCATTTCGGTTGTGGCAAGATGAATGATGGTGTCGTTGATGCAGCCTCCGCCATAGCCTATCTGTGAGGTCACTCTCTTCACAGTCTTCTTGTTCGTCGTGAAGAGGTAGAGCGCAAGCGGATGTGGCATGCTGTTCACCTGGGCGATAGCCTCGTCGAGAGTATCATAAGTAAGAATCGGGAGAATTGGACCGAAGATTTCCTCCTGCATGACCTTATCATCGAATGTCACGTTTTCCATGACAGTCGGTTCTATTCTCAGGGTGTCGTCCTCAGACCTTCCGCCGATGGCAACTTTATACATATCCATGAGACCTAAAAGCCTCTTATAGTGCTTCTCGTTGATAATTTTGCCGTAGTCTTGATTGATGAGCGGCGAGGTGCCGAACTGCTTTTTGATCTGGATTCTGAGCTCGTCAAGGAGCTTGTCTTTTATGGACGCGTCGCAATAGATATAGTCGGGTGCGACACAGGTCTGCCCGCAGTTAAGATATTTTCCGAATACAATTCTCTTCGCCGCAAGCCGTAGGTTTGCGGTTTTGTCAACTATGCAGGGGCTTTTGCCGCCAAGCTCGAGGGTTACGGGCGTTAAGTGCTCCGAAGCTTTTCTCATAACCTCACGTCCGACAGCCTGGCTTCCGGTGAAGAAGATGTAGTCAAAGTGCTCCTCGAGAAGCGTTGTGTTCTCAGCTCTTCCACCGGTGACGACGGCGACATACTCTTCATTAAATGCTTCTTGCAGAATGTTCTTTATAACCTCGCTGGTATATGGCGAATATGCGCTAGGCTTGATAACAGCGGTGTTACCGGCTGCAATCGAGTCGATAAGAGGGGAGATCGTGAGTAAGAATGGATAGTTCCACGGGCTCATGATGAGCGTGACGCCATAGGGCGACGGCTTTTTGTAGCTACGTGCATGGAACTGCGCCAGAGGAGTCGCAACCGTCTTTTCTTTAGCATAGCCCTTGATGTGGGAGAGCATGTGGCTCAGCTCGCTTAAGACCATTCCTGTCTCGCACATATACGATTCGAATGCGCCCTTTCCAAGATCCATCTCAAGAGCCTTGTTGATTTCGCCTTCGTGCCTCTTGATGCTGACTTTGAGAGCCTTGAGAGCGGAGATTCTGACCGACACGTCAAGGGTCTTCCCGGACATGAAGTATTCCCGCTGAGTGGCTACAATCTTTTGGATTTCAGTTTTTTCCATAGTCTGTCCTTTCTTATTCCATCACTTCATAGTAGAAACGTTCGAGCTCCTGGGCATCCATCAGAACCGGTACCGGATAGAGTGGATTTCCCTCTTTGTCGGCATACTTGGCAAGCTTCGGAATGTCCTCTTTCCTGATTTCTGGAATTTTGTCGCCGATGCCAAATCTTAGCTTCATGTCTTTGATAGCCTGGATGAAAGCTTTCGCCGCCTCTTCATCGGGAGTTTCCGCAGTCGCCAGGTTTGCGGCAATCGCAAGCTTATGGAGCTTCTTATCTATCGTGTGACCGTAGGCTTCCAAGATATGAGGCAGGAGAATCGCATTCGCCAAGCCATGCGGAACGTTATATTCTCCGCCCAACGAGTGAGCGACAGCGTGAACATATCCGACGTAGGATTTTGTGAAAGCGCAGCCAGCATAGTAGGAGGCTGTCAGCATATTTCTTCTTGCCTCGATATTTTTGCCGTCGGAATAGGCGGTGTCAAGGTTCTCAAAGATAAGCTTGACGGCTTTCAGAGCCTCCTGTCTTGTCTGTTTGGTGGTGGAGCGCCCGATATAGGCTTCAACAGCGTGCGTCAGTGCGTCCATTCCGGTTGAAGCGGTGATGGATTTCGGCAGGCTCAGCGTCGTTTCAGGATCGAGTACTGCATACTTCGGAATGAGCGGGAAGTCGTTGATGGCGTATTTGTGGCGGGTTTCACTATCTACAATAACAGCCGCCAGAGTGGTTTCGCTTCCGGTTCCGGCAGTTGTCGGGACGGCGATGAGAAGTGGAATCTTCTTTCCGACCTTTAAAATGCCTTTCATCTGATTGAGAGACTTTTTCGGGCGGGCATATCTTGCTCCAAGAGCCTTTGCGCAGTCCATGCTCGAGCCGCCGCCAAAGCCGATAATGCAGTCGCACTTGTCTTTTTTATAGAGCTCAAGTGCCTCGGCAACGTTCCTGGTTGTGGGGTTCGCAACGGTGCCGTCATAGAGGGAATAAGGCATCTTTGCCTGGTTAAGAGCGTCGATAAGCGGGTTCACGAGCCCCAGGCTCATAATGCCCTTGTCTGTGATGATAATCGGGTGGGTGAGATTTTTAGACCTGATTGTCTCCGGGATCAGCCGCATGCTTTTGATGATTTCCGGCTCCCTGTAGGGAAGAACCGGCAAAGCAATCCAGAGGCAGGTCTGAAACACTCTGCAATAAGCCTTTTTAAGATATTCATAATGTGCAGTACTCCTGTTCATATCAAACTCACTTAATTATAGACCTGTTGGTGTGGGATGTCAAGTGTCGCCTGCGGCGACGCGCCTCCCGTTGGTCGGCGCACCTCTCAGTCACGCTTCGCGTGCCAGCTCCCCTTGACAGGGGAGCCATAACTGCGAAATCCAAAATTTTGCGGAGAATTTGGTTGACAAATCGGCAATCAACGTATATAATATATGAGGTTCTCAATCCGCTAGTATGGCTCAGTTGGTAGAGCAGCGCATTCGTAATGCGCAGGTCGTCGGTTCGAGTCCGACTACTAGCTCCAAAGTCTCCTCTGTCGGGAGACTTTTTTGTTAGGTGCACTTATGGCTCCCCTGTCAAGGGGAGCTGGCACGAAGTGCCTGAGGGGTGCTATTTTCGCCGGAGGCGAAAATAGCTCGGCGAAGCCGACTGAGAGTGCAAAAAATTTTTCATCTTTTCTGAAAAAACAAATTGCTATTGACCGCCGAATGTGATATACTATCTGTGATAGCCGAATTAACAGCGTATTTGCACACCGATAGATAGATTGAAAGGTTGGGTATCATGTTTCAGGAAACCGTTAAGAAGCGCAAGCCGTTGCAGATTGTGGGGATAGTTGTTGTTATCCTCCTCGCTCTGGCAATAGTCAGTACATTTGTCGTGTATGGAATTTTCAAGGATTCCAATTCCGCACCTATGGTGTTCGGAAAACGTGTATATATCATGAGCGGAAGCGGCATGGAGCCGAGAATCCCTCAGGGCGCAGCAGTATTTGTTGAGGAGGGAACTCTCCCCGAAAGTCAGGGCAACGTAATTCTATGCAATATTGACGGCAAGCTCGCACTTGTCGGCTACGTCGCCTCCCAGTCGACAACCGCAGAGGACGGAACAGTAACTACAAGCTATGTCGTCAAGTATGACAGCACTTCTGCCGACCAGCAGTGGACAGTCGATGCTGAGGATATAATCGGAAGAGCCGTATCGTATGATCTGCTTATGGGAAGAGTGATAACCTTCGCCTCCTCAAAAGTGGGCATGCTCGTTATCGTGATAGTTCCTTGTGCGCTCCTGATTCTCTATGAGGTCATCATGCTCATCATCTCGATGAAAAAGAAAAAGACTTCCGTGGAAGAGAAGCCCACCGACGGCAGAAGCTTCAGCGATGCCGGTGCTTTCAGTGAAAACCGCAACAATCAGTTCCTGAATGCAGAGACCAGAGTCATGGACGATTCCGCCCTTGATTTCGGATTTACCACTGAGAAGAAGCGGGAAGAGCCCAAGGACACTCCGCTTTTCACCTTCGACGATTTCACACCTAAATACTCTCACACCGACAGCGGCGACAGCCTCCTTTCCGATCTTGACTTCTCATTCGGAAGCAGCACTCCGAAGAAGGAGGAGACAGCTCCCGAGGAAGAGCCGTTCTTCTGGAGTCCTCTTGTCGACACCGAGCCTGCCGCTAAGAAATCAGCACCGACTCCTGCACCAACGCCGACAGCTACCGCAACCACAGTCGCTGAAGCCACAGTCGCTGAAGCCACAGTAGCCGAAGCCACAGTCGCTGAAGCCACAGTAGCCGAGGCTACTAGCAAGCTTGACGAGGTTGCAAGGTCCCTGAATTCAAACGAACCCGCCCAGGCAACCACCTCCCGCATCGACGAGCTCATCAAGCTCCTCGAAGAGGAAAAGCAGAGACTGTCAGGGTCGGATAAGAAATAACATAGTATTGCAAAGCCTCTCGATTCCGGGAGGCTTTTTATTAAAGTTCTTGAAATTTTATTACGGCTGTGGTATAGTATAGAAAAAGCGGGAATGGAGAAATAATTATGAAAAGAATATCAACACTGATTTGCCTTCTGTTAGCGTTTATGCTTCTGCTGACCGCCTGCGCGGATAAATCTGAAACCCAGGAAAACACCACGGAAGCTACTACAGAAGCCACAACCGAAGCCACCAGAGCTACTGCCGCCCCATACACAACAACAGCCTATCAGAAAATCGACAACGGCGACGGAACGGCATATCTCTTCTATGGCAACTATAACGACACATGGGAGCAGAACACAGATGGAGTTCTGATTCTCTATGAGAATTTTGAGCCGGTAGATTATGAATACGGCGACGCACCGTGGTTCAACGACAGGAAGTTCATCTATTCGGTTGAAATCCAGGACGGCGTGGATTCTATAGGAAGCTATGCTTTCTACTGGTGCATGAATCTTACTGAAGTTGAAATTCCAGACAGCGTGACACGGATAGGCAATTCGGCTTTCTATGCCTGTTACGCAATAGAGGAAATTACAGTTCCCGACAGTGTTACTGTAATTGAAGAGAATGCGTTTGCGAGCTGCGAAAGTCTCAAATCTATCACACTTCCAGACAACTTTACAGCGATACCCGAGGACTTGTTCTCTATGTGCAAAAGCCTTGAAGAATTCGAAATTTCGGATAAGATTACGAGTATAGGAGAAGGTGCATTTGCGCATTGCTACAGCCTTAAAGAGATGACAATTCCCGCAAGCGTAACCGAGATTGGTGACTATGCCTTCTACAACTGCGAAAGCCTGACCGGCATCACGGTTGATGAGAATAACCCAAACTATGCCGATGTTGACGGAGTGCTCTTTGACAAGGACATAACCGAGCTCATCTGCTATCCTCTAGGTAAATCCGGTACGGATTACGAAATCCCCGACGGCGTCACGACGATAGATGCAGATGCCTTTGAAAAATGCGAAACCCTTACAAGTATCACCATTCCGAAAAGTGTCACCTCCATCGGCGAGTTTTCACTCTCCGATTGCCCGAACCTCACCGACATCTATTACGAGGGCACCGAAGCCGAGTGGAACGAGATAACCCTTGAAAAGTACTACGACTACCAGTCGGAGTTTACGGTGCATTTTGAGGGAGAATAGACGATTTTACAAAGCCTCCTTTTTCGGGAGGCTTTTTTGATTGAAAAAGCATAGACAAACAGCCGACGATGTGCTAAAATATAGGACAAAGAAAGTTATCGGCAGGCGACAGCTTGCCTTCAGATAGGAGCCAACATGTCCAAAACCCACCGCATCATAATTATCATATTCACCCTTGCTTTCATGCTTGCTGTCATTGCCGGGGTTGCTATAAGTGCTTTCCGGGATGACGGGGTGGAGACGGCTTCACCGGGCGTTACACTTGCAACTGAAGACGAGCCGGAGGTCACCTCCGTGACGGAAGCCACAACTGCGGCTACCGAGGTCACAACCGTTCCGACAACCGTCAGCACCGAGGCGACTACAGAAGAGATCCCTGAGGAAGAAGAGCCTGAAAGCGGCGAAGTGGTCATCGCCATTGGCGGCGACACCTCGATAGATTCTGAATTCGCCGACGCATGCTACAGGTGGGGAGTCGACTATCCATGGAATGAGGTCAGCGACATATTCAATGCTGCTGATATTGCCATAGTCAACCTTGAAACCTGCGTCAGCGACACAGGCGAATCGGAGAAGCCAGAGGGCTACGGCTTCCGCACCCCTCCAGAAATGCTTGAGGGCTTTGTGAATGCCGGAATCGACATTGTGAATCTTGCAAACAACCACGTCCGTGACTTCGGCTATGATGCGCTTCTGAACACCTTCTCGAACCTCACCGAATATGGAATCGAATACTTCGGAGCCGGCAACGATGAGGATGAGGCTGAGGGTCTTCTCATAAAAGAGGTAAACGGCGTCACAATCGGCTTTGTCGGATGCAATAAGGTATATCTTTCGTCAAGCTGTGCCGCAAGTGAAGATCACGCCGGAATCAACATGATCTACAGCATGGACGACGAGCGGACTCAAGACTTCCTTGCGAAAATCGCTGAATACGACTCCGAGGTCGATGTTCTCATCGTCTTCATGCACTGCGGAACGGAGGAGACCTTCGACGTCACCTCCTATCAGAAAGAGCTCGGGCGTGCACTCATCGACAACGGCGCAGACATCGTAATCGGCGGGCATTCGCACACTCTGCAGCCGATAGAATTCTATAATGGCAAGCCGATTTTCTATAGCATCGGCAACCTCATCTTCTGGCACGTCGACGACGACATCGACGGGCTCACCTGCATTTTCAACATCACCGTCGATAAGGACGGCTTCAAGTCCCTCACGATAAATCCACTTTTCATCAAGAACTATAAGGTCTATCTTCTTGCTGAGGGCGAGGGTACATATTCCTCAAGATACCGCCAGATAATCGACCTCATGAATGAACTCTGCGAAGGCTATGGCGTGCAGTTCGATGATGACGGGGTGATGTATTTTGTGGTGGATGAAGAGGAAACTGAAATTTCTGAAAATGACTCTTGACAAGTCTTTTGTCTCGCAGTATAATTAAACCTAGATTTATTAAATCCGGATTTAATTAGCTAGGAGGTGCCGGCAATGACATTCATAGGCAGAGAAAGAGAACTTGCGAGCCTGAATGAACTGTACCGTGAGAATAAATTTCAGATGTTTGTCCTCTATGGTCGCAGGCGAGTCGGAAAAACAACGCTTTTAAATGAATTCTGTAAGGATAAGCCTTCGATATTTTATTCGGCTGAGCAGAGCAATCGCAAGCTGAATCTTGAAAAGTTTTCCGATACCGTTTTCAGCTACTATGGTGAGACAACTCTTGAGCCGTTTTCCTCATGGGAAAATGCTATTACCTATATCGACAATCGGCAGGGCGATAACCGGCTTGTCCTGGTGCTGGATGAGTTTCCGTATCTTTGCAGGAAAGATATGTCTCTTCTTTCGGAGCTTCAGCATCTTATTGATCACAAGCTTCAGTATGGCAAGCTCTTTTTGGTTCTCTGCGGGAGCTATATGGGCTTCATGGAGAAAGAGGTTTTGGGCTCGAAAAGTCCGCTTTTTGGCAGGCGTACAGGTCAGCTCCACATGAAAACGTTTGACTATAAGACCAGCCTTGAATATATGAACGGCTTTTCCGATGAAGAGAAGCTTATGCTCTATGGAGCATTTGGCGGCACTCCACTTTACCTTTCCCATATTGACAATTCAAAATCTTTTGAGGAGAATATCAAGCACGAATTCTTAAAAACGACTGCCTATCTCTATGAAGAGCCACTGTTGCTTCTTCGGCAGGAGGTGGTCGAGCCGGGTGTTTACAGCTCCATTATCGAGGCTATCGCCAGTGGAGCCACAAAAAGCAATGAAATTGCCACAAAGATAGGCGAGGAGCCCGCAAAGTGCCTGAGATATATCAGTATACTCTGTGATTTGGGAATTCTCTACAAAGAAACGCCATTTGGCGAAAAAGATAATTCCCGAAAAACAATTTACGGAATATCCGACCTCATGTTCAGATTCTGGTACAGATATGTGTTCCCGAACAGGACACTTATCGAAACCGGAGCGAGCGAGGCGGTTTACAAGAGAAGATTTGTGCCAAGCTATAACGAATATATGGGGATAGTATTCGAGAGGATTTGTATGGAGTATCTTCTCAGAAAGAATTCTCTGGGCGAGCTTCCGATAATGTTCACGTCTATTGGCAGATGGTGGGGACACTCGAGTGAAAAAACTCACACCCAGGTTGAGATCGATTTAATCGCACGTGATGGCATCGATTATATCTTCTGCGAATGTAAATGGCGGAATGAGATTATGACACTAGCGGTTCTCAATAAGCTCAAAGAGAGTGCGACTGTGTTTTCAAAGGACGTAAAAACAGGCTATTATATGCTTTTCTCAAAGAGCGGTTTCAGTGACTCGCTTATAGAAGAAGCAAAAAATAACAGCCGAATTATATTGATTGGGCTTGATGATATAACGGCTTAATTCGCCGTGGAAAGGACAGAAATATAATGCAGCATGAAAAAGTAATAATAATCGACTTCGGCGGGCAGTATAACCAGCTCATTGCAAGGCGTGTGCGTGAGGCAAACGTCTACTGCGAAGTCGTGCCCTACCGCAAGGCGACGATTGACATGATAAGGTCCGAAAGCCCTGTCGGAATCATCTTCACCGGCGGTCCCAAGAGCGTTTATAAGGAGGATTCGCCGTCCGTTTCCAAGGAGATTTTTGAGCTCGGAATCCCTGTTTTGGGAATCTGCTACGGCGCACAGCTCATGGCTTATCTTCTTGGAGGAGAGGTTGCAACTGCCCCCGTCAGTGAGTATGGCAAGACCGAAACCGAGTTCTCGGCGGAGTCGGTTCTCTTTAAAAATCTCCCCGAAAAATCGATCACCTGGATGAGCCACACCGACTATATAAAGAGTGTTCCGGAAGGATTCAGTACGACTGCCCACACCCCCGTCTGCCCGACTGCAGCTATGGAGAATCCGGAGAAAAAGCTCTATGCTGTCCAGTTCCACCCGGAGGTCAACCACACTGAAAACGGCTTTGCGATGCTTAAGAGCTTCCTCTACGACGTCTGCGGATGCCACGGCGACTGGACGATGGAGAGATATGCCGAAACCGCGATAGCTCAGCTCAGAGAAAAGGTCGGAGACAAGAGAGTGCTTCTTGCGCTTTCCGGAGGAGTCGACTCTTCCGTTTGCGCAGCGCTTCTTTCGAAAGCTGTCGGAAGCCAGCTGACCTGCATTTTCGTCGACCACGGCTTCATGAGAAAGAATGAGGGCGACGAGGTTGAGGAGGCTTTCGCCGATTGGGAGGTCAATTTCGTCAGAGTCAACGCCAAGGACCGCTTCATGGCAAAGCTGAACGGCGTTTCGGCTCCCGAGCAGAAGCGCAAGATTATCGGCGAGGAGTTTATCAGAGTTTTCGAAGCCGAGGCTAAGAAGATAGGTCACGTCGAGTATCTCGCACAGGGCACAATATATCCCGATGTCATCGAGTCGGGAGCGGGCGACGCAGCCGTCATCAAGAGCCACCATAACGTCGGCGGTCTTCCCGACTATGTCGATTTTGAAGAGATTATCGAGCCGCTCAGAATGCTCTTCAAGGACGAGGTGAGAGCCCTAGGCAGAACTCTCGGGCTTTCCGAAAAGCTCGTCAACCGCCAGCCTTTCCCGGGACCGGGACTTGCAATCAGAATAATTGGCGAAATTACTGATGAGAGACTGAGAATCCTCCAGGATGCCGACTGGGTCTTCAGAGATGAGCTCGCTAAGAGCGGCGTCGACAAGGACCTGAGCCAGTTCTTCGCAGTACTCACGACAATGCGCTCAGTAGGAGTGATGGGCGATGGCAGAACATATGACTACACCCTCGCACTGAGAGCGGTGACAACTCAAGATTTCATGACCGCCGACTTCGCCAGGATCCCATATGACGTCCTCGAGCGCTGCTCGTCAAGAATCATAAACGAGACAAGCGGAATCAATAGGGTAGTGTATGATATTACTACGAAGCCGCCGGCTACTATTGAGTGGGAATAATCGCTGAAGAGCCGAGAGCCCTTTAGGGATGCGGTATTTGAAGCCATAAATCCCTCGTTGATAACGTTTTGATAAGAACTCTTGATTTGTCATTATCGGATAAATATCAAGAGGCTTGTGAGTGAGGAACAATTTCTCTCACTAAATCCATATTGTCATTAAACCCCGTACGGATGAAAATCATCTGTGCGGGGTTTGTTGTTTTGCGTTATTTGAAGGCGTCTACAAATAAGTCGCTCAGTTCCTGTGAAGGCACACTTGCCCATCTTTGTGATTTGTCCTCTGCCGGGAATGTGTAACGCCAACGGTCGTATTGCTCTTTTGTGATTTCGCCGTTTCTGTACTTTTCAGCCTGTTCAGCCCAAGCAGAAAGCATTGTAAAAACGGACTCATCCAATGTTCGCTTAGTGCCGTCGAAAATGAGATGCACTTCGTAATCGTTCTTTTCGACTTTAACGCCATGCAGGTCTTCAATAGCAAATAGCGTATGTATAAAGCCGAGATTAGAATCTATGTCGGGAACCTGCAGAGCCAAAGGGGAAACCTCCAATACTCTTGCGAGTGCCGTTATCAGGTTATCTTTCGGAGTTCTTGACCCCGATTCATATTGCGCCATGCGAATGTCAGCGGTTTTTTGTGAGAAACCCACGGCTTGACCGAGCTTCTTTTGTGTCATGCCACGCAGATTGCGGAAAAAGCGGATTCTTTCACCGATTGCCATTGTACTTCACTCCTTGATATATAATACAATGATTATAGCAGATACGTTTAGTACAAGTCAAGAGAAATCAAGCAAAAAAGTTTAAGTTTTTTCTCAAAAGCCTCTTGACATAACTGATTTTGCTTAGTATAATAGGAACATAAGCTTAAACAAAATCGCTTAAGTAGAACAGAATAACTGTCGCACATCACAGTAATGGTGTGTCCGCCCGGGCAAATCGGATGGCGGTCAGAAAGAAATCCGACACTAAATAACACACTATGTCTACAATGTAAAAAATAAAATTGAAAGGAGACGTCCAAGATGTCAAACAGCGTATTTATGAAGGTAGACGAAGTAGCGGAGGAGTTGGGAATTTCCGAATCCTACGCATACAAAGTCATCCGAGGACTCAATGAAGAACTGGATGCCAAGGGATTCCTCACGGTTTCCGGTCGGATCAGTCGTCAGTATTTTTACGAAAGAATTTATGGCGGAGAAAGGAAGTTGAACAATGCCAGCGTACAGAAATAAGGAAAACGGTTCTTGGTATGTGATGACCAACTACACCGAAATTGCAGGAGAACACAAGCAGAAGTGCAAGCGTGGATTTTCCACAAAGAGGGAAGCCCTTGAATGGGAGAGAAAATTCCAGATGCAGAGGGACGGCAATCTGAATATGACTTTTGCCGACTTTGTTGAAATCTATGGCAAGGACATGGGAAACCGTCTTAAGAAAAGTTCTTTGAAGACGAAGAAAAATATTATTGAAGGCAGAATTTTGCCGTACTTCGGCAAAAAGAAGCTCAATGAAATTACGGCAAAAGATGTGAGAGCCTGGCAGAATGAGATGCTTGCCTATCGTGATGAAAACGGAAATCCGTACTCATCATCCTATCTCAAGACTTTGCACAATCAGCTATCTGCTATTTTCAATTACGCTGTGAAGAACTATGATTTGCATAGTAACCCTGCCGCCAAAGTCGGAAATATGGGTACTGAGGTGCGAAAGGAAATGCTGTTCTGGACTAAAGAGGAGTATTTGAAGTTTTCTGAGGTGATGATGGACAAGCCAATGTCCTATTACGCTTTTCAGATGCTTTATTGGACGGGAATGCGAGAGGGTGAGCTTCTAGCATTGACACCGGCAGACTTCGACTTTGAAAAGGGAACCGTCAGGGTCAACAAAACCTATCAGCGTCTGGACGGGCAAGACATGATTACGTCTCCGAAGACCAAGAAAAGCAATCGTACAATCCAGATGCCTGAATTTCTTTGTACGGAGATGCAGGAGTTCATCAGGATGCAGTACGGATTGAAGGAAACCGACCGTGTCTTTACTGTGACTAAGCATTATTTGCATCATGAAATGGAGAGAGGAGCAAAAGAAGCCAGTGTCAAACGTATCCGAATTCATGACCTACGGCACAGTCACATCAGCTTGCTGATTGATATGGGCTTTTCGGCAGTGGCTATTGCCGATAGGGTAGGGCATGAAAGCATTGAGATTACATACCGTTATGCTCACCTGTTCCCGTCTCAACAGCAGGAAATGGCAAGGCAACTTGATTCTTTGAATAAGGAAGGAGATTGAGAAGTATGTCAGCTAAGAATTTAGATAGGAAGAATCGCTTCCGGAGTATTACCGTAGGATTCCGTGTGTCTCCCGAAGAAAATAAGGAGTTGAACAGAGCCGTCGCTTTGTCGGGGCTACCGAAACAGGAATATTGCTATCGCAGATGTATGGAGCGTGAAGTGGTTGTTCAACCGAATCCGAGAGTGCAGAAGGCACTGAGAAAGCAAATGGAGTTTATTCTTGCGGAGCTTCAGCGGATTGCCGCCGGAGAAGATGTCCAGAGTGAGCTTCTGGATACAATTAACCTGATTGCCGTCACAATGAACGGCTTGAAGGGAGGTGAATCCGGTGAATGAAATCTACAAAAAAGAAATGACCGCCCTTGATACACCTATTGCCGTAGGTGAGGGGAAGTCATACAAAAAATGTTCTTCTGAAAGTATACCTGATTGGGGTTCAGAAGTCAAGAGCTTTGGCGAAAGTTTGGATGATTGGGACAGAGAAATGTTGCGAGTATTCAATCCCGGTTATCTCAAAACGGTATCCATGACTGAGCTTTACGAAACAGTGTACATAAGCAAGCCGCCGCTGATTGACGGCTTGCTGAACACTGGGACTTATCTGTTTGTCGGTGCACCGAAGCTTGGCAAAAGCTTTCTTATGGAACAACTTGCCTACCACATAAGTACGGGAACACCACTGTGGGGCTATCAGGTTCGAAAAGGAACCGTTTTGTACCTTGCACTTGAAGATGACTACCGCCGTCTGCAGAAGCGACTATATCGTATGGTCGGTGCGGACGGAAGCGACAGTCTGTTTTTCTCGGTGGATGCAAACAAGCTCGGCGACGGTCTTGACGAACAGCTTGCAAGATTTATGCGTGAGCATCCTGATACCAATCTCATAATCATCGACACTTTGCAAAAAGTTCGAGAGGTCGGCGGTGACAGCTATAGTTATGCAAACGACTATCAGATTATTGCAAGATTGAAAAGCTTTGCGGATGCAAACGGTATCTGCTTGTTACTTGTGCATCACACCAGAAAGCAGAATGCCGATGACAAATTCGACATGATTTCCGGCACCAATGGCTTGTTGGGAGCTGCTGACGGTGCCTTTCTTCTCACCAAGGAAAAACGCACAAACAACACCGCTGTCCTTGAAGTTTCAGGCAGGGACCAACAGGACATGAAGCTTCATCTTGTCAGAAATGAGGAAACCCTTGCATGGGAGCTTGAGCGAACGGAAACGGAACTCTGGAAAGCTCCGCCTGAACCGGTGCTTGAGGAAATAGCAAAACGAATTACGATTGACACACCAAAATGGGTCGGCAGTCCCACAGAGCTTGCCGCTTTTCTCGGCGTTGACCTGAAAGCTAACGCCTTGTCGCTGAAGCTGAATGTAAATGCCGGACGTTTGCTCAATGAGTACGGTATTCGCTATGAAAGCAAACGCTTGCACGATGGGCGTAAGATAAGGCTATCCTACGCCAAGCGTGACGATGTGTGACGGTCGTGTCGATGTTTTTGGGAGTGGGGGCGGTGTCAAAAACACCGTCACCATCGACACGGATCGTCACGGAAGTTTAGGGGAGAGTGCAGAGAGTACCTTTTCAAAGGCGGCTTTCTGCCCTTCGGAGAACGCAAAACCTGCTTGCAGGTCGCACTTTTGATGGTCTCGACTGTCAAAAGTGCTTTTGCGTTACTTTTGACAAAAGTAACAAAACCGTTGCCTGTCGGCAATTCGAAAGGAGATGACATTTTTGAAAAGAACAATCAGCGTGATGGTCGGAAAGGGTTCCGTCAATCATAACAGGCGAAAATTCATCGCCGAGAACGTGGATGCTGACCGCACTGACCGAAACATTGAGTACTGTTATACGCCAATCAAGCAGGTATACCACGAAATGTTTGATGAAGCTCTTGAGCGTTATAACGAAAAGCAGACACGGGCTGACCGCCGGATTGACGACTACTACGAAAAGATTCGCACCGGTAAACAGGAAAAGCCTTTCCACGAGGTAATTATACAGGTTGGAAACTGCGAAGACATGAACGCAACCGGTGAGAACGCCGAACTTGCAAAGACCATTTTGGATGAATACTACTCTGGGTTTCAACAGCGCAATCCATACCTAAACGTTTTCTCCGCTCATCTCCATATGGACGAGGGAACGCCGCACTTGCACATTGACTTTGTGCCGTTCACCACAGGAAGCAAGCGAGGGCTTGACACGAGAATATCCCTGAAACAGGCACTTGCAAATGAGGGCTTTGTCGGAAAGGGCAAAGGTGAAACGGAATGGGCGGTGTGGGTTCGTTCCGAGAAAGAACAGCTCGCAGAGATTATGCGGAGCCACGGCATCGAGTGGGAGCAGAAAGGCGAACACAGGGAACATCTCAGCGTGCTTGAATACAAGCGTGAACAGCGCACGCAGGAACTTGCGGAACTGACCGAGCAAACTCAGCAAAAAGAGGCGGAAGCGGCGGCTCTTGACAAGCAGATTGAGAAGACCAAGCAGAAGAAGGTCAACATCGACAGCATCGACAAAATTGAGGTCAAGCCGGTCATGCTTTCGCCGTCGAGGGTGTCTCTCGATAGGAAAGATTACGAGACTCTTTCCTCCGCCGCAAAGAAGCTCTATGCCCAAGAAAAGAAGGAACTGAAGCTCCAGAAGGCACTCGATTCGTCAAACAAGACGGTTGGTGACCTGAAAGCGGAAAACTCCTCGCTCAAGGATGAGCTATTCAAACATAAGTCCGTCCGCAATCGGCTGAACACGAAAGAGTTGGAAAAAGAAAACGAGCGACTGCAGGGCAAGGTTCGGATGTATGAGGATGTGATTTCGAGGAATAATTTGTGGCATCTGTTTGGCAGGGAGCGGGAAATAGGGCATATGAGGGATAATTCGAGGTGAACATAAAACATTGAAGTCTTGCTTTATTTTCAGCGGTGTTGTATAATAATATAAAATAGCTTTGTGTAGAAATTTTTAGAGCCGGAGGAGTAAGGGATGGCTGAAAACCAAAACACAGAATGGAAAGAATCCTGGCGGGATGAATATCTCAAATGGGTGTGCGGCTTTGCAAATGCACAGGGCGGCAGGCTTTATATCGGAAAAAGCGACAACGGCACCATTGTCGGGATTTCTGACAGCAAAAGCCTTATGGAGGATATTCCGAACAAGATTCAGACGACGCTCGGTATTATCGCCGACGTGAATCTTCTGACGGAAGACGACAAAGAATATATCGAAATCGTTGTAGCACCGAGTTCCTATCCCGTGAACTATCGGGGCGAATACTACCGTCGGAGCGGAAGCACTCTGCAACAGTTGAGAGGTTCGTCCCTGACTGAATTTATAAGAGAGAAAACCGGCTTGCTTTGGGATGCGGTTCCCGTTGACAATATCGGAGTTCAAGACCTCGACCAGAACAGCATTGACATTTTCCGCCGTGAAGCAGTCCGTAACAGGCGGATGGACAAGGAAGACCTAAACATCTCGAACGAGGAGCTTATGGATCACCTCGACCTCCTGGTTGACGGAAAACTGAAGCGTGCGGCGGTCATGCTTTTCTACAAAAAGCCCGGCAGAATCATTACCGGCTGTTACGTCAAAATCGGCAAGTTCGGTGAGGGTGCAGACCTCCAATATCAGGACTTGCTCGAAGGCTCGCTTTTCAGCATTGCCGACAGAGTTATCGACCTCATTTTCACGAAATACCTCAAAGCCGCCATTACCTATGAGCATGACGTTCGGGTTGAGACTTTCCCGTTCCCTCGCGACGGTGTGCGTGAAGCGGTCTATAACGCCTTGGGTCACAACAACTATGCTGGAAGCGTTCCAATTCAGATTCGCATTGAGGACGACGCCATGTACATCAGCAACAGGTGCATTCTGCCTCTGAACTGGACGGCGGAAACTCTTATGGAGCCGCACAAGTCGGTGCCGTTCAATCCTTCGATTGCAAACGTCTTCTACCGTGCCGGTTATATTGAGGCGTGGGGACGTGGCATCCAGAAAATCTGCGATTCCTGCCGTGAACTCGGCACTCCCGACCCGGAATATATAGTTTTCGGTAACGATATTACCGTGAAGTTTACGGCTTTAAAGGGTCAGGATGACACTTTAAATGATACTTTAGATGAGACTTTAAACCGCCAAGATGGCGGATTAGATGGCGGATTGGCGGATAAAGTATTGAATGCTATCGTCGAACTGCCAGAAGCGACAGTATTGGAAATAGCGAACTATTGCGATTCGCCGAAGCGCACTGTTGAGCGTACAATCAAAGCTTTGCGTGAACAAGGCAAAATCGTCCGTGAAGGCGGCAAGAGATACGGTCACTGGAAAGTGTTATAATCAGAAGTTAAAAGGAAGGTAACATCAATGTCTAACAAAACACTAATAGATGCAATGTGGGATGATTCTCCGGTTGATGTATCAACAGAGGTGAATTTCATCTGGTCTATCGCAAACAAGTTGCGTGGAACCTATCAGAGTGACAAATACAAGGATGTTATCATTCCGATGGTCATCATCCGCCGCTTCGAGTGTGCCCTTGCGCCGACAAAACGGGCTGTTGTTGAAAAATACAAAGCGGATCCGAAATATCCGCCCAAGGCGATGTATCGCATTTCCGGATTCCAGTTCTATAATACCAGTGAATATGACCTTGCGGAGCTTTGCAATGATACCGACCATCTTGCAGAAAATTTCAAAAGCTATATTGCCGACTTTTCTCCCAATGTAAGCGAAATTCTGATTTCGGATGAGAAAGGCTTGGACTTCTTCAAGCAGATAGACAAGATGGACAAGAACAACCGACTTTTGTCCGTCGTCAAAGCTTTCTCCGAGTTGGATTTGGATCCCCGAACCATTGATAATATAAAGATGGGATACATATTTGAGGAGTTAATCCGGAAGTTTTCCGAAAATGCCGAAGCCGGCGACCACTATACCGGCAGGGACATCATCAAGCTGATGGTCAACATTCTGACGGCTGAGGGCTGTAACGACATCTTTGACGAGGGTAAAGTCATCACGATTCTGGATCAGGCGTGTGGCACCGGCGGTATGCTTTCAACCGGCTATAACTTCATCAAGCATTATAATTCCGCTGCGGATGTACGCCTGTTCGGTCAGGAAATCAACCCGGAATCATATTCCATGTGTCTTGCCGAAATGCTCATCAAGGGTCAGAATGCGGAGAATATCTGCTATCAGGACACCATGAAAGCAGACTGCTTCAAGGACACAAAGATGCGTTTTGTTCTGGAGAATCCTCCGTTCGGAACATCCTGGGGAGGAAAAGATGCCGCAGATGGCGTTGAGGCGGCTGTCAAAGCCGAATACTCCAAAGGCTTCGGCGGTCGTTGGGGTGCGGGTCTGCCTGGTGCCGGCGATATGCAGATGCTGTTTTTGCAGTCGGCAGTTGACAAAATGGATGATAACCTCGGACGTTGTGCCATAATAGAAAACGGTTCTCCTCTGTTCTCCGGCAGTACGGCATCGGGTGAGAGCCAGATTCGTCGTTGGCTCTTGGAAAGCGACCTGATTGAAGCGATTATTGCTCTGCCCACAGACCTGTTCTACAACACGGGCATCGCCACTTATATCTGGGTGTTGTCCAAGAACAAAGAGCAGAAGCGCAAGGGCAAGGTGCAACTGATTGATGCAACAAGCATCTATCACAAGCTGAGAAAAGCCTTGGGCGACAAGAAAAATGAGATTTCTCCCGAAGACCGTTCTTTCATCACGAGTCTTTATTCCGACTTCACCGAGAACGAATACTGCAAGATTTACAATAACACTGAATTTATCTATCGCGAGTATGTTGTCATGCAACCGCTTCAGCGCAGTTATGCAATAACCGAAGACAGAATTGCCGCCATGCTCTCAAAAGGCTCACTTTCCAATCTCTACGACGAAGCCAAGGTAACTGAGCTTGAAAATGCTGAGGAGCTTACCGGTAAGGAGCAGAAAAAGTTTGAGGGCTTTGAGAAGAACAAGCCGTTATACGATTCTATCATAGAGGCCTTGAAGGCATCCGTTTCCGACGACATATATCTTTCCCCGACTGCTTTTGAGCCTGTTCTGGCGGCAGTCCTGAAAAATGTAACCACAGACAAGAAGCTCCTCACTAAAATCGCGGACGGTCTTTCGGTGATGGACAAGTCTGCGGAGATTCAGCATGACAAAAAGGGCAACATTCTCTATGACAAGGAAACCAAGGACACGGAAATCGTGAAATTCGAGGAAAGCATCGACGACTACATGGCGCGCGAAGTTCTCCCTCACATCCCAGATGCAAAAGCTTTCTTTGAAGAAGACCTCTCCAAAGACCAACCCATCATCCGCACTGGCGCCGAGATTCCGTTTACCCGATATTTCTATAAATATCAACAACCCACACCGAGCGAGGAACTTGAAAAGCAATTCATGGAGCTTGAAAAGTCGGTCTCAGAACGTGTGGCAAGACTGTTTGAATAAGGTGGTGCAGATATGCGGGAAATGAAGGATAGCGGGATAGAGTGGATTGGGAGGATACCTAAATCGTGGAATGTACACCCTTTGTACTATTACTTCGGCGAACGTAAAAATAGAAACAGTCTTGGGCTGGAAAGTAATTTGCTTTCTCTTAGCTATGGCAGGGTTATTCGTAAAGACATCAATACAAGCAATGGATTGTTGCCGGAAAGCTTTAATACTTATAATATTATTGAGGCAAATGACATTATAATTCGTCCCACAGACTTGCAGAATGACAAACGCAGTTTGAGAACAGGTCTTTGCTCTGAGCATGGTATTATTACTTCTGCGTACATTGCATTGAGAGCAGTTAAGTCTCTTAATACTGCATTTTTCCATTATCTGCTTCATGCGTATGATGTAATAAAAGTATTTTACAATATGGGAAACGGTGTTCGACAAGGTTTAAACTTTGCTGAGTTTTCACATTTGATGGTCTATGAGCCATCGATTGCCGAACAACACCGTATCGCCTCCTACCTCGACCGCAAATGTTCCGAAATCGACGATCTTGTGACTGATATTGAAAAGCAGATTGAAACTTTGGAACAGTACAAGCGGAGTGTGATTACCGAGGCGGTGACCAAGGGATTGAAGCCGGATGTGGAGATGAAGGATAGCGGGATAGAGTGGATAGGTATGTTGCCGTTTAAGTGGGCACTTACCAGAATAGGCTCTTTGTACAGTCTTCGTGTAGAAAAAGTGAGTGATAAAGATTATTCTCCTTTGTCAGTCACTATGAAAGGCATACTTCCTCAGTTAGAAACAGCTGCAAAAACGAACGACGGAGACAATAGAAAACTTGTTAAGAAAGGCGATTTTGTAATAAATAGTCGCTCTGACCGTAGGGGCTCTTGCGGAATTTCTCCTTATGACGGTTCAGTATCATTGATTAATACTGTTATGTCTCCGAGGGAGAACATGAACCCTAGTTATTACAACTGGCTGTTTCACTGTAGTTTGTTTTCAGATGAGTTTTATCGTTGTGGACACGGCATTGTGGATGATTTATGGACAACAAATTGGCAGGATATGAAAAATATTATCTTGCCTGTACCACCACTTGACGAACAGCAAGCCATAGCCGACTATCTCGACAGCAAATGTGCTGAAATTGAAAGCATTATTGCGGACAAGCAGAAACAGCTTGATACGCTTGCGGAGTACAAGAAGTCGCTCATTTATGAGTATGTGACAGGGAAGAAAGAAGTGCCAATGACCGTTGCAGTGGTTATTGATCCACACGCTGTTTTGTATGGCTTTATCGTTGATAAACTAGGAGCTAGTATTAGAGGAAAGACTCAGGTTCAAAAGATTCTGTATCTACTAGATTACTACATAGGGATTAATCAGAATACGACATATCATAGGTTTAAGCATGGACCGTATGACATCAATTTAGATAGCTACATTGATGAACTTGTAACACATGGTTGGTATAAGAAAGCATATAGCAATGCTGATATACTTGTTAAAGGTGATAATCATGATGAATTTGTTGAGAGGTATAGTACTCATTTTGTTCAATACGAATCTAAGATAAATCTGCTGATTGATTTTGTTAAGTCGATGAAAACAAGTCAATTAGAGCGAATTGCAACTCTGTTTGCGGTATGGAATGACTTTATTATTGAGGGAATCGATATGCCGACAGATGACCAGATTATTGACGATGTCATGACTAATTGGACTGAAAACAAGGCAAATACAAAGCGTGAAACGTGGCAAGGAACATTGGATAAAATGAAAATCAATAACATTGTTCCAAGAGGGATAGGGAATCACACTATTGCCAGTTCACGGAGGGAGCTTAACAATGAATAACATCTTAACCGAAAAAGAATATCAGCATTATATTATGGAACGGTTGGAGAAGGATAATGGGTATGAGGTTCGCAAGGCTGTGAAGTTTGACAGTCGGTTTGCTTGCGACAGGGAGCTGTTGTTCAGGTTTTTGAATGATACCCAGCCGGACGTGATGGAGAAACTAAGGAAGATTTATAAGGACGACTTGGAAGATACTATCGTCAATTTCATCAATGCGGAAGAAACGAAAGCCCGTGGGAGCCTTCTTGATGTGTTGAAGCATGGTATCGAAATTTCCAATATGAAGCTGAACCTGATGTATACCAAGCCTGCGACCACTTTCAATAAAGACCTGACGGCGAAGTATGAGAAGAATATCTTTTCTGTTATGGAGGAAGTCTGGGCGAGCGATGACGAACGGGTGGACCTGGTTATCTTCCTTAACGGTCTCGCCATCATGAGCTTTGAACTTAAATGCAATATGGCGGGGCAGTCATATCAGGATGCTATCTATCAGTATCGCAAACAGCGTAATCCAAAGACCAGACTGTTTCTTTTTAAAGCCGGTGTTCTTGTAAACTTTGCGATGGATCTTGATGAAGTCTATATGACTACCAGACTGGATGAAGATAAGACCTACTTTTTGCCGTTCAATATGGGAAAAGGTGAAGGCGTTGATGCGGGAGCAGGCAATCCCACTTTCAAGGATAAATATAGCGTGTCGTATATGTGGGAGGATATTCTCACCAAGGATACGATTCTTGACCTTATCTCGAAGTTTATCTTCATAGAGACAAAAGAGAAAACAGATGAAGTGACGGGCAAGAAAAAGGTGTCCGAGAGCATAATTTTCCCTCGCTATCACCAGTTGGATGTAATCCGCAAACTGCTTGCAGACGTGCAGAAGAACAAGACATCCCAGAACTATCTGATTCAGCATAGCGCAGGCTCCGGCAAGACTAATTCAATAGCTTGGTTGGCACATCGCCTGACCTCACTGCATGATGCGGATAATAAAATCATCTTTGACAACGTGATTATTGTCACCGACCGTGTTGTCGTTGACCGTCAGCTCCAGAAAGCTGTCATGGGCTTGGAGCATAAGTCCAGCTTGATTCGGGTAATGGATGAAAAGTGCAATTCCGCCGACCTCGGCAAGGCTCTGGAAGGAAATACAAAGATTATTGCAACCACGATTCAGAAGTTCCCGTTTATCGCAGACAGTGTAAAAGGTCTCAAAAACAAGCACTTTGCAGTTATCATTGATGAGGCTCATTCATCCACCGCAGGAAAAGATATGGCGGCTGTCACTCAAGCACTCGGTGCCGGTGAGCAGACCGAAATGGATGCGGAAGACATGATTACCGATGAAATCCGCCGCAACGGCAAGCAGGCGAATGTTTCAATGTTCGCTTTCACCGCCACACCGAAGCCTACGACTTTACAGCTCTTTGGAAGACTGAACGCCAAGGGTCAGAGAGAAGCGTTCCACCTGTATTCGATGAAGCAGGCAATCGAGGAAGGTTTTATTCTTGATGTCCTCGCAAATTATACGACATACAAGACCTTCTATCAGATCAACAAGGAAATCGAAGAAGATCCACGTTGCAAGACATCTGACGCCAAGCGGCAGATAGCTCGTTTTGTAGAACTACACGACACGAATATAGCACAGCGCATAGAAGTAATCGTTGAGCATTTCCGCACAAGCGTCATGAGCGAACTTGGTGGCAATGCCAAGGCAATGGTAGTGACTGCGTCAAGACAGGGTGCGGTAAAATATCGCAAGGCTCTGGAGGAATACATAACAAAGAAGGGCTACTCGGATATTCATGCCCTTGTTGCGTTTTCGGGAAAAGTTACTCTTCCAGATGATGATAAGGAGTACACGGAAGCCGGAATGAACGCTTTTTCCGAGGATGCGCTGACAGAGAAATTCGATAAAGAGAATTATAACGTTTTGTTGGTAGCCAATAAGTATCAGACCGGCTTTGACCAGTCGAAGCTCTGTGCCATGTATGTGCTGAAGAAGCTGAAAGGCGTTTCTGCCGTGCAGACCTTGTCACGCCTGAACCGAATCTGTCCGCCGTTTGAGAAAAAGACCTTTGTGCTTGATTTCGTGAATACCTACGAAGAAATCACTGAAGCTTTTGCACCCTATTACACCACAACTTTGCTGTCTAATTCCGTCACGCCGACCGCTATATATGACATTGAGGCAAAGATTGATGCCTACACCGTAATAGACCCTGACGATGTGGAAAAGGTAAACGAATTGCTTTATAAAGGCACGATTTCTTCTAAAGACAAGAAGAGCATGACATTCTACTTGAAGCGTGCAAAGAACATGATTGAGACCTACGATGTCAAAACGCAGATGGAGATTGTGTCTCTGATGCGCAGTTTCATCCGCTTCTATGAGTTCATGCTTCAGGTGTCCTGTTTTGAGGATGTAGATTTGCACAAGAAGTATAACTTCATGACATATCTGCTTTCGTACATAAACATCAAACATCCCGGCGGTGGTTACGACCTGGATGGCAAAATCAAGGCAACGAACTTTATCCATAAGAAAGCCGAGGAACATACGGAAAATAAACTTGTGGCGCAACCTGTCACAAAGTTACCTACTGCAGAGAGCTTCGGGCTTACCGAAGCAAAGGAGCAAAGGCTTTCTGAGATTATCGACGAAATCAACGCCCGCACCGGAAAAACTTATAACAACGATGTGGCAGTCAAAGCCATGCTTCAGATTAAAGACATTCTGATGAAATCGGAACACCTCAAGACCAGCGCAAAGAACAATACGGTTCAGGATTTTGAGTTTTCCTACTTCGACGACATTGACGATGCCCTCATTGAAGGCTTGTCCCAGAATCAGGACTTCTTCTCACTGCTTCTCAGTAATGAGGAACTGAAGCATGAAGTCCTCGGAATCTTTACAGATGAGATATATAAGAGCCTGCGGGAGGCGGAGTGAAGATGAAGAACTGAATGGAAGAAATTAAGGTGAAATGATATGTTGCAAATAGATAAGTCCATATACGATGTAAACGATGCTATATGTGATAACATTAAGCATTTTGATGCTACTGATCGCGGTCTCCTTAGCCAAAATATTCTGAGTCAACTTCGCAATTTAGTCGAATACGTTGCTATAAAAGTCTATTTGGATGGTAAAGATATAAATCCAAACGACTATAGCCTGAATACTGAAGCTATGAATTATATGCAACGTCATGGAAATTTTCGCTTTTTGTATAGGTTTCACGAAATGCTACAGAAATCAGTTTCGCACTACACTGTTGACAAGGATGGATCAGAGCGATTGATGCTTAAGTATTACGAGCATTTATATGAAATTAAGCTTTTTCTTTGGAAGAAATATGGGATGTCAATCCTTGATAATATAAATGATTTTCCACTTGATACAGACAAGGAATTGTCCGAGTACCACGAAAAGATTGCCGAGATAGTTGACTTTCCTAGTAGTAGAAGTTATGATATTCAGTATACAGATCGCTGTTATGTACAAAAAGTTAAGCCGTTTTTTACAAATCAAAAGATATATTATGAGGTTACATTTACTACAGTTAATTCTAATGCAAGCAAGTTTGACCGTGTGATAGCTTTTACAAATCTAAAAATAGTAGATAACTACGCGGTTAAATTCCGCATTAGAAATGATTTTATCTCTATCTTTGGCAAGGAAATGAATATTCTTGTTATTGATAGGTATGACGTGTCGATTCGTCCGTGTGAATGGAGCAATTTATCAAAAATTTTCGGTTCAAAAATTGAGTACAGTGTTAATTCAAACGAATACAAGGGAATGATGACATTTCTCACCCGGACAGGGATGTCTTTAACGGAACTTGTATGCAGTGATGAATACTACTACAATAGTACTAAACGGCGCATTATTGCAAATGGGCGAACAGTAAAAATTTATGATATTTTGGATCAATGTCGCACTATTATCACAGAAAATAAACCCGGAGAGAATGTGTTACGTTATTTGCTTTATAAAATGAATAATGTGATTATTCAAGAACAGTGCGGTAGCGAAAGATGCAAATATTTATCCAATCTTTTCCTCAAATTCGGTTGTATCCCTTTTGATAATATGCCTTTTTGTACATCACTTGTACGCCATAATCCGAAACTTCAAGATTTAATGGATTCCATTTCGTCAAATAATCGTGAGCATGAATTTTTTGCAAGATATATCAGAAATAATACTGAGGTTGAGGGCAAATTATTCACCGCAAAAGAAGATATTGAAGGATTTACAGATATAGATAGCTTGATTAATACATACAATTCCTCTCTATATCATAGGCACGAAAGAAGAAAATTAAGAAAGTATAAGGATTATATCTATATTGGAGAATATGTAGAGGATTGTACTGCAATTATGAGAAGGTTGAAGGAACTGTCTTCTACTGGAGTTAATCAGTATACAGTTTCTGTTGATTCGTGGCTATCAAAAGAATTGCATAGTATAGACGATGAAAGCAAAAAGGATGCTCTTCGCCAAATGTTTTCTAAATCTCATGTTGCCTTGATTTATGGAGCTGCAGGTACCGGCAAATCAACTTTAATCAAGTATATTTCGGATTTTTGGGCAAAGAAAGACAAGATTTTTCTTGCTAATACACATCCAGCGGTTGATAATATGCGCAGAAAAGTTGTTGCTGAAAAAAGCGAATACAATACTATAGCAGGATTCTTGTCAGATAGAAATTCGGCAACTAGTTGTGACATTCTCATCATTGATGAGTGCAGTACGGTAAGTAATAGTGATATGAGAAAGGTTTTGGAAAAGGCAGAGTTTAAACTGTTGGTTTTGGTTGGTGACACATATCAGATAGAATCCATTTATTTTGGGAATTGGTTTGAGATTGCCGAGAAATTCATTTCTTCAACATCAGTATTTAAACTTGATCGTCCGTTTAGAACCACCAATAGAGAATTGCTAACGGTGTGGGATCGAGTTCGCAAACTTGACGACTCAATATTAGAACCTCTTGTGAAAAATAATTGTGTATCTAGGTTAGACGATACCATTTTTGAACACGATGAAAAAGACGAAATTATTTTGTGCCTTAATTACGATGGATTGTATGGTATAAATAACATAAATCGTTTTCTTCAGAGTAATAATCCTAATAAGCCTTTTACGTGGGAAATTAACACATATAAAGTTGACGACCCAATACTATTTAACGAAACAAATGCTTTTTCGCCACTTATCCACAACAATTCCAAAGGAAAAATCGTTGCTATTCACGCAGATGAACAACAAATTTGTTTTGATATTGAACTTGAAGAAGCGGTTAACGAAATTGATGCGTTGGAATACGATTTTAAATTAAAGGACGTCTCAAAAGAAGGGAAATCAATTATTTCTTTCTGTGTTAACAAGCATGGCAGTTCTGATGAAGATGATAAGAGTGACGATTTAACAGTAGTTCCATTTCAAGTAGCTTACGCTGTATCAATCCACAAGGCGCAAGGATTAGAGTATGATTCTGTAAAAATCATTATTACTAGTGAAATGGAAGAACGTATTACTCACAACATATTTTATACAGCGATTACTCGTGCAAAACGAAAATTGAAAATATATTGGAGCCCTGAAACAGAACAATATGTTCTTAGTCATCTGGAAGCTAGAAAAGTAGATAAGGATGCCTATTTGTTGTCTAACTTAAAGAATTTAGAAATGGTGTGAGATAAAGAGCCTGAAAATGTATGCATACTCGAAACAGTAAAGTTGAGAATTTAAAACGCGCATCATTTTAACTATTATGGTTTGTTACTACCATAAGTTATATAATTTGTGCTATATGAAGTGTAACTCGTTTAGAAAAAAGACTGCGCTATACTTGCTTTATACAAATACCCAATCAAGTGCGATAATCGCTTAAGTAAATGCCATATTAGGGGTTGACGCTAAACACAAGACATACAAACGAAGAATTTCTTAAGAATATCTCCGACGTCCTCGCCTCCGCGAGGAAGAACGCCAAGACAGCCGTCAACCTTTCGATGGTTTATGCCTATTACGAAATCGGGCGGAGAATCGTTGAGGAGGAACAGAACGGAGCCGACAGGGCGAGCTATGGAAAATATCTTCTGAAAGAGCTGTCAGAATATCTTACGGGAATTTATGGCAAGGGTTTTTCGGTCGGCAATCTGAAAAATGTACGTCAATTTTATCGTGTTTATTCCGAAGACCAAATTGGCGAAACAGTGTTTAGCCAATTCAAAAATCTTCCAGCAACGGTTGACGGGCGGAAATTCTTCCTAAGTTGGTCGCACTATCTAATGCTGATGAGAATCAAGAACACAGACGAACGGCATTTTTACGAAATCGAAGCCGTAAAGAACGATTGGAGCCTGTCGGAACTGAAACGCCAGTATAACAGCTCGCTGTATGAGAGGCTTGCTTTGAGCACCGATAAAGACAAGGTTTATCGTCTGTCAACGGAAGGTCAGAAAATCGAGACGGTACAGGATGCAATCAAAGACCCGTATGTCCTTGAATTTCTCGGATTGCCGGAACTGCCGGAATACTCGGAAACGGAGCTTGAAACCCGTCTGATTGACCATTTGCAACAGTTCCTTCTGGAACTCGGCACCGGCTTCACGTTTGTCGGACGTCAGCAGCGTTTCACCTTCAACGAGGAGCATTTCATCGTGGACTTGGTCTTCTATAACCGGCTTCTGCGAAGCTTCGTCCTCTTCGATCTGAAAATTGGCGAGCTGAAGCATCAGGACATCGGGCAGATGCAGATGTACGTCAATTACTACGACCGCAAGGTGAAGCTCCCAGACGAGAACCCGACGATAGGTATTATTCTCTGCAAGGATAAAAATAATGCCGTCGTAGAGATGACCCTGCCGGAGGATAATTCGCAGATTTTTGCGAGCAAATACGAGACCGTCCTGCCAAGTAAGGAGGACTTGAAGAAGTTACTGGAGGAGCAGATGGGGGAGGAAAATAATTCGTAAAAGTGTGTTCTTACTTGAAATGAGAACTATAGGAATAGGTGTATCAAGTAATAGTTGTAACTATCAACTTGCTTGTTTTACGCCATAGCAGACTGTGGTGATAATATATGTTAAAAATCATTATAGAAGGTTGTTTACAAACATCTTGACATTAAACACCATATTATAGGAGGCAAACTAGACATGAAAATTGAACTATCATTTTTGGAAGTCCGTGATATGACAGATGATACAATTGACGTTGTATCTACTTCTTCTGTTACAGCGAATGTTTCTCCAGTGGTGTTGAAGCAGACGGATGAAATTAGATTTAAATTTTGCCCAAAACTCGTGAATAATGACAAAGAGGCACAAAAATCTGTTTCGGGTAGGTTTGTGTACGAGAAGAAGCGGAAACGTGATGATTTCTTTCCAACTGACAGTAAAGAGTCGGAAGACAAGATTTCTCGCCAATCGGTAAAAATCGGCAATTGGTTGGAACTGCGCTTGGATACAAGTGAGACCTTTGAGCTTTGCCAAGGCTTGAAGCGGTTATATGAATTGTACGATGATATTGGTGAAATTCCATATGGTTCAGCTACCTTTACCAGGGTAGATAGCAGTTTTCGCCAATTTCTTTCGATTATTCAAAATGATCCTTTAGCAGCTGAAATGATAGGTGATGAAAGAAACTATGAGCTTGTGAAGGTACTCCTTCAGTTGATTACCCAAACTGAGTCTCTTGATTCGTTAAAGAGAAGTCTTTCGGAACTTCAAAGCGATAGTTTGCAACGCTTGACCGCAACTTTAAACATTGAGAAGCTTAAGAGAGTTGCTAAACTAATGTATGATAATCTTGATAATGACAGTGAAGAATTTTGGCAAACAACTGTATTCAAAGAGAATCAATGGGTGTTAGCACAGATATTTGCCTGTCCCTGCACAATTTTTGAAGATAAAGCATATGTAGGAGGCAAAGGGGTCAGTAACAGTGGTGGAAATATTTGCGACTTTATTTATCAAAATAGCTTATCTAGGAATGTAGCTTTGATTGAGATTAAAACACCATGTACAGAACATATTGGCAATGAGTATAGGGGCACATACAGCTTTAGCAACGAGTTAAGCGGAGTAGTAAATCAGGTACTTAACTACAGAGATAAGGTCACTAAGGAGTATTATTCTTTATGCCATAGGGACGGAAAACCGTTTATAGCTATGTCTCCCAAATGTGTTGTAGTCATAGGGAAAATGGCTTCTTTAAGCGCAGAACAAGTTGAAGCTTTTGAAAGTTTTCGTAATAGTTTGAGCAATGTATTAATAATAACGTTTGATGAGTTGTATCAGCGTGTCGATGACTTAATTACTGCCTTTTCAGAATTACCGAATGATCAAAACCATGGTTGAACCAGTTGGCTGAAAAGAAACGGTATTAAAAAATAGATTTCTTCGATATGCTCTGTAAACCCCTTGCACCCCAACCGCAAATATGTTATAATCCAAGCAAAGAAAATAGCACATTTCAACCAGCACACCACAGACACCATCGTACTTATCAGACCGATAGGAATATGATAACTTAACTCCCGCACGGGAGATAATACGGATAATCAAGACAGCCTGAAGACTACGAAACATATTTCCTAAACAAAAAGCGTTAAGTTTCGCTTTGGGCAACGAGTGGGAATAAGTACAAAAATGCCGCAAACCCGCATCAACACTGGGTTTACGGCTTCTTTTCTGAGAAAAGCGTAACAAAAGCGTACCAGATTGCATTTCATTTTAGATGAAGTATGTCATAAATAATTGTGAAGCCCCGCAGGTAGTATTGCGGGGCTTCTTTGCTATGCTGGAGGAAGTAACTATCTATTTTATCTGGCAAGCTCTGGCTCGCACTGCAGCTGGCTGAACAGCTGATTGAATACGTCCGCATAAATATCTCCGAGCCTGAAACCGGTATGTTCATCAGACTTGAGGTGAACATTTCTGTTGATATTTTCACGCTGAGCTATGTACTCTCCGGTCAGTACCGGCTGCAATAATTCCGCTGTCACCTCTGCATCGTATTTTGCTCTGTGAGCTTTGCCGTCAGAGAAGTCAATGCCATACCATGTAGCTGCGTTTTCAAGCGACATCTGATTCCTGGATGTTTCAATTTTCATCAGGCGAGGGAAGAGCAGCTGGAAATCCATCCATCTTCTCATATTGGACGGAAATTCTATACTCTTGATTTCACATTCAGCTTTCAACTGCCTGAGATCGCTGTCGCTCCAACTGTAGATGCGTGTCCTTTTGCTGCCGATCCAGTCGTTGAATCTGCCAACGGCTTCTTCAAATGAAAGAGCATTCATTACGTCACACGATCTTATACCCGTCAGCCTGTTTACAAATTTCGAAACGCCGGTGTTGTACTGAGGCTTGACGAGGCAGCTGAAGGTGTCGACAGCTTCTCCTTTGCTGTTCAGCCTGACTGCGCCTATTTCAATTATCTCCTGATAGAGAAGCTTTGATAGCTCAGGATATTTCTGTGAAACCGGATTCATCTCAAAATCTACAATAATGTGTTGCTCATACATTTTGGCGACCTTCTTTCGAACGTTTTGTGGAACTTTTTGTGTTCTGTCTTTATAGTCGCTCGGATAATCATTTTCCCGACTGATGAAATAAAAATTGCTGCGTGGGTTATATCTGTATAGTAGCCTCCTTAGTGCTGTCACTGGATAAATACATGGACATGTATTGTATCGTTCATTGTCGGCATGATAATCCATGAAGTCGGTCAGATAATAGCATCTGCAAACAGTATGTGATGCAATATTTTTGTCACGGCAAAAAAATAACACTTGACAATTACGGGTGGATGGTGTATAATGAATTAAGCCTTGAATAAGGGCTTAATTTTGAAGCATAGTTGTTATTTTTTACTCATGACAAAGGGGATGTTAAATCTGAAACTCGGAGAAGTTGCTTCGGTAAGAAGTGGTCTGGTGTTGTCACGCAAGCTTTCAAAAACGCCAACCGAATATAGGTATCAGCTTATCAATTTGCGCTCTATCAATCCTGATGGCTATATTGAAAAGGAGCTTGTCGATGTATATGATGCGGTTGAACCGCTGAGCCAGGAATATCTGACACGCAAAGGCGATGTGGTCTTAAGACTTACTGCGCCATACACAGCCGTTCTGATTGACGACTCGGTATCCGGAATGGTCGTTTCGTCAAATTTTGTGGTGATCCGTTCTGATGCCAGGGTGCTTCTGCCGGAATATCTTTATTGGCTTCTGAATACGGTTGAGGTTAATCGGCAGATATACGAAAACACCACCAGCAACATGCTGAGCGCTATCAATCCACGGTTCTTTGCTGACCTTGAAGTGAGCCTTCTGCCGACAGAAAGTCAGGAGAAGATCGGAGCCCTGAATATTCTGGCACACAAAGAATGCAGATTGCTCAAAGAGCTGTCGGTGAAAAAAGAGAAATATTATGCCTATACAATCAGTGAAATACAAAAACAAATAAGGAGAGATATTAGTTATGACAACAAGAAATGATATTGAAAGAGCTTTGTGGAGTGCGTGTGATAGCTTCCGTGGAAAAATCGACAGCTCACGCTATAAGGATTATATCCTTTCGATGCTATTTGTAAAATACCTGAGTGATGTTACCAAGGAAAAGCGAGCCCAGTATATGGAACAATATGAGGGCGATGAACAACGTGTGGAGCGTGCCATGAATCGTGAGCGCTTTTCAGTTGATAAAGAATCCACGTTTGACTATCTGTATGAGAACCGCAATGACAGTGAAATCGGACAGAAAATCAATGTCGCTCTCTCACATATCGAAGAGCACAACAGTGGCAAGCTTCGCAATGTATTCAGAGCTATTGACTTCAATTCGCAGGTCGACTTTGGCGATGTCAAGGAAAAGAATACCACTCTGCGGAATCTGCTTGAGGATTTTCATAGCCTGGATCTGCGTCCAAGCCAGCTGGGATCCGCAGATATTATCGGTGATGCTTACGAATACATGATTGCAAACTTCGCCTCAGATGCCGGCAAGAAGGGCGGGGAGTTCTTCACACCGAGCCAGGTTTCAGAGCTTGTTGCACGTCTTGTCGCTCCACAGGAGAATGACCGCATCTATGATCCGACATGCGGAAGCGGCGGTCTGCTGCTCAAGGCCTACAAACAGGTTCCGAGCGGCAAGGTTGCCGTTTACGGTCAGGAGCTCAATGCTCAGACTTGGGCTCTTTGCACTATGAACATGTTCCTGCACGGTGTGGATGATGCCCGCATATGGCAGGGCGACACTCTTTCGAATCCTCAGAACATCGAGGGAGACAAGCTGATGAAATTTCGGGTAGTTGTGGCGAATCCTCCTTTCAGCCTTGACAAGTGGGACAGCGGCTTCCTTTCAAACGCCGGTTTGGACGAAAAGGGCAGAAAGCAGGAGAAAATGACCCCTGCATTAGACCCATGGAAGCGCTTTGATTGGGGCGTGCCGCCATCCTCCAAAGGTGACTATGCGTTTGTTTTGCATATGCTTCACAGCCTGGATGCAGAAAACGGTCGCATGGCTATAGTTCTCCCTCATGGCGTTCTGTTCAGAGGAGCTTCCGAGGGCAAGATACGCAAGCAGTTGATTGAGATGAACCTTCTGGATGCCGTTATCGGTTTGCCAGCCAACCTCTTCTATGGCACCGGCATCCCGGCATGTATACTTGTATTCAGGAAAGGTCGCACCCGTGACGATGTACTTTTCATCGATGCTTCCGGCGAAGGGAACTATGAGAAGGGCAAGAACCAGAACATTCTGCGTGACAGCGACATTGACCGCATTGTCAGCACCTATGAATCAAGAGCCGAGAATGTCGACAAATACAGCCATCTTGCCAGCCGTGAAGAGATCCGCCTTAACGACTACAACCTCAACATCCCCCGCTACGTAGATGCCTTCGAGGAAGAAGAAATCATCGACATCGACGAGGTGAAGAGAAGTATTGCCGACATTGAAGCAGAGATCACCGAGGTTCAGGCGCAGATGGAGCGGTATATGAAGGAGTTGGGATTATGACCGAATAGAAATATGCCATAATAAATAAAATATTAATATTACTTAAATAGTAAAATCGCATAAGTCAAGTTAAAATAGCAGAAAGGAAATATTAAAATGTCATTACCTACAAGTTATATGACCGGCGGTTACGGTAAAATCCCTCAATATTTTGATACTTTGTTAACGGCGAGAGCCCCGGATAAGTTTACTCAAAAGTTTTTTGCGGATTTAGGATTTACGAGTTCAACGGACAGGTTATTTGTAAATGTATTAAAATCTATTGGGTTTATAGATGAAAGCGGAGTTCCTACTGAAAGGTATTTCAAATTCCTGGATCAAAGTAATTCCAAAAAAATGGTAGCTATCGGAGTGAAGGAAGCATACGTTGATTTATTTAATCTTAACGTCTCCGCTTACAATATGACACAAGCAGATGTAGAAGGCAAGTTTAAAACACTGACAAATGGTTCAAAGTCTTCAAATACGATTGTACAGATGGCGAAGACGTTTTTAGCGTTATGCAGTTATGCTGAGTGGACGGATGCCACTGCTTCTGATGATCAAGCGAGAGGCTTTGACACGATTGAACATGATGGTCAAGAAAATGTACCAGAAAAGCAACCTCCTGTTACCAGAATGGCGGAGCTTGATTTGAATTATGATATTCATATTCATCTTCCAGCAACGCGGGATCAGGCGGTATATGATGCTTTATTTGCAAGCTTAGCAAAACACATCTCACTGAAATGAGGCACTTCTATGAGTAAGGATTTGTATTCGTTTGTTTTTCGCGGAATACTAGCTGAGGAAGCCTTAGACGGAGCTGGTCGAAAAAAGTATGCAACTGAAGAAGCTTTTTTCTCTGAAGAATTAGCTAAAAAACTTCACTTTGATGAAATTGACCCTAAATACATGGAACAGTCGAAAGCAATGTTGACTGTGTTTGCCACAATAACTGCTTTTGAAAACGCAACTCGGGAGTTTGTATATTCAGTTCTCCTTGAACACTATAAAAATGATTGGTGGGCAAAAGGGGTGCAATCTAGTATTAGAACTAAAGCTGAATCTCGGAAGGCGGAGGAAGCTAAGGTCAGATGGCATGTTAGCCGAGGAGATGCTATGATGTCATATCTTGAATTTGGAGATTTAGCAAAAATTATGCTGTCCTCGGAAAACTGGAAACTATTTGAATCGTATGTTGATTCTCAGGATTGGGTAAGGGGAATTTTCGATAACATTGAGAAGTCTAGAAATGTTATTATGCATAGTGGCGTGCTTGATGAGTACGACATTTCAAGAGTAGGACTCAACATCAGAGATTGGCTTAGACAGATTAATGCATAGGATGGTGATATTATGACCCCAGAAATCAAACAAAGAATCTCAGAGATTCAGAGCGGAACAGTGCCGGAGGGGTACAGAAAAGGGAAAATAGGTATTGTCCCTGCAGAGTGGGAAGACACGCTATTCAGTACCCTATTTACAAGTACCAGCGATTACACGGACGACCTGACGCAATACCCGCTTTATAGTCTTACCATCGAAGACGGGATTACAGCAAAAACAGAGAAATACGAGAGAAGCTATCTTGTCAAGAAAAATAATGCATACAAGATTGTAAGACCCAATGATTATGCTTATAATCCCATGAATATACGTTTTGGTGCAGTTGCACGACATAAAGGAAGCTTTCCTGTTGCTGTTTCCGGATACTACGATATTTTTACTACAGTCCATGATAGTGATTTAGCATTTATGGACAACTTCCTGACCTGTGATGCTATGATTACGTACTACAACAAGGTTTCTACAGGCTCGCTTGTTGAAAAGCAAAGAGTTCACTTTTCTGACTTTATGAACTTTTCACTTCCGTTGCCATCTCTTAGTGAGCGCAAAAAAATAGCTGAGATCTTCACCACTCAAGACCAACTGATTGCCCTGCAGCAATCAAAGCTTGACGAGCTAAAAAGGCTTAAGAAAGCCTGCTTAGACAAGATGTTCCCCAAAAACGGCTCTGATGTACCCGAAGTGAGGTTTCCGGGGTTTACTGGTGATTGGGAACAGAGGAAGTTAGGGGAAGTTGTAGATGTCAGAGGCGGCATGGATTACAAGCACCTTCAAGAAGGCGAAATCCCCGTTTACGGAACAGGCGGATATATGCTTAGTGTCAATGAGGCACTTTCGTATACAGAGGACGCAATAGGAATAGGCAGAAAAGGAACGATTGACAAGCCTTATATCCTGAAAGCACCATTTTGGACAGTAGATACTCTATTTTATGCCGTTCCAAGGAACAAATTTGACTTGAACTTTGTCTTCGATATTTTCCAAAACGTAGATTGGAAGAAGAAAGACGAATCAACTGGTGTCCCGAGCCTTTCTAAAACAACAATAAATGATGTAGATGTTCTGGTACCGAGTTTACACGAGCAACAACAAATCGGCACTTTCTTTGCTACTCTTGATGAGCTTATCTCCCTCCATCAGCATAAGCTTGATGAGATGAAGAGGTTGAAGAAGGGGTTGATGCAGGTGTTGTTGATGGGGATTGTCAGAGTTGATGAGGGAAAGGAGTCGGAGGTATGAACGAAATTTATTCGGAAACTAAAATCAGCAAGCAGCCGGCGATTGAATTGCTTGAGGCTATGGGGTATACCTATATCTCTCCTGAGGACTGCTCTATGCAGAGAGGGAACCGGTATAATGTGCTGCTTCGGGATGTGCTCCGGGGACAGCTGAGAAAAATTAACCGGTATACCTATGCGGGAGTGGAGAACGAGTTCTCTAGCGCCAATATCGAGCGTGCAATGGAGGACCTTGATGTGCCTCTGGCGGAAGGGCTCGGCAGTGCAGGCGAAAAAATCTATGATGCTTTGCTCCTCGGAAGGAGCTATCTCGAAACTGTGGGCGACGGCAAGATGCTGAGCTTCAACATGAAGTATATCGACTGGGATAAGCCGGAAAATAACCTGTTCCATGTGACAGAGGAGTTCTCTGTTGAGAGCTGGGACAAGGAGCGTAATGCCCGCCCTGATATTGTGCTCTTTATAAATGGTATCCCGTTCGCTGTCATTGAGTGCAAGGCTCCCCAGGTGAGAGTCGAGCAGGCTGTTGAGCAGATGATAAGAAATCAGCAGGATGACTATATCCCACAGCTCTTCAAGTATGCGCAGATTGTAATGGCAACAAACAGGACAGAGGTCAGATATGCAACGGCAGGCACGCCAAAGAAGTTCTGGAGCGTGTGGCGTGAGCAGGATGCCGACTGGCTGCAGGAACGACTCGGCTCACTGATTCATGACCGTGAAACAACCACGCAGGATGAGAATATCGTTTCTCTTCTCAGCCCGGAAAGAGTGTATGAGCTTATCCGGTATTTCGTACTCTTTGATGCCAATGTCAAGAAAATCTGCCGCTATCAGCAGTATTTCGCTGTGAAGGAGATAATGAAGACCATCTCGCAGAATGATGAAAGCGGCAACCGCCGTGGCGGCGTTATCTGGCATACGCAGGGCAGCGGCAAGAGCCTTACTATGGTTATACTGGCAAAATATATCCTCATGGAGCTCGCTTCCTGCCATCCTAAAGTAATAATCGTGACCGACAGAAAGGAGCTTGACAGCCAGATTACAGCAACCTTTGCGCATACAAGCCTCACTCCGGCAAGAGCGACAAGCGGACAACACCTCGTGAAGCTTATAAACAGCGATAAGGCGGATGTCGTCACAAGTATTATCAATAAGTTCAATACAGTCGAGCAAAGGGAAGAAAAGAACCTGTCACGTGATGTGTTTGTGCTCGTGGATGAGAGCCACCGCTCTAACTATGGTCTGATGGCAACAAGGATGAGAAGCGTCTTCCCGAACGCCTGCTATATCGGCTTCACAGGCACTCCCTTGATGAAGAGCGAAAAGAACACAATGACCAAGTTCGGCGGACTCATCCATAAATATACCATCAAGGATGGTGTAGATGATGGCACAATAGTGCCGCTCTACTATGAGGGCAGATTTGTCGATCAGAAGGTGGATGAGGAGAATATAGACCTGTGGTTCAGGCAGATTACAAAAAGGCTTACCGAGCCTCAGAAGGAGGATCTGCGCAGGAAATGGAGCAGCATAAGCCGCCTGACCTCAACCGATGCCAGAATCAAGCGCATAGCACTTGACATCAATGAGCATTTCACAGAGGGCTACAAGGGCACAGGGCTCAAGGCTATGCTTGCCACCAACTATAAGAGGGATGCAATTCGCTATCTCGAATGCTTCGAGAAATTCGGAGATCTCAGCTGTGCTGTCGTCATCTCGCCACCAGATATTCGAGAGGGAGTTGACGATGCCGATGAGGGAGCCGATGACCTTGTAATTTCCTATTGGAACAGGATGATGAAGCAATATGGCAATGCCGACAAGTATGAGGAAGCTGTAAAGAATAAATTCTGTGACGACGAAATTGACATACTTATCGTTTGCAGCAAGCTTCTCACCGGCTTCGATGCGCCCGTATGTCAGGTTATGTATATCGACAAGGAGCTCAAGGAGCATGCGCTGCTCCAGGCTATCGCACGCACGAATCGTCTGTATGACGGCAAGGAATATGGCTTGATTGTGGATTATCGGGGATTGATTGAGAAGATAGATACCGCCGTGGACATGTACAGTGGTGCAGGCTTGGAGAACTTCGAGGGCGGAGATCTGAAGTGCGTGGCGCTTGATATAATGTCAGCCATCGGAGAGTTAAGAGACGCCTATTCCAGCCTGATGGAGCTCTTTAGATCAGTCAGAGATATAACCGATTCCGAAGCGGTTGAGGTTTCCCTTTCGGATGACGAGAAGCGAGGAGAGTTTTATGATCTTCTCTCCAAATTCGGGCGCAAGCTTAATATCATTTTGAACTCTGAGCAGGCGTATAATTCCATGCCAAAGGATGAAAGGAATAAATATCAGGATACGTTTATCTTCTTCTCCAAGGTTCGCCGCAGTGTCAAGATTCGCTATCATGATGCCCTTGACAACAGCGAGTATGAGCCGATGATGCAGAACCTTCTTGATACGCATCTGTCGGTTGCAGGACTAAGGCAGATAACCAAGCCGATTGATATTCTGGATAAGGATGGCTTTGAGAAGGAGCTCGAGGAGCTCGGCTCTCTTCGTGCAAAGGCTGATGCAATCAGAAGCAGCATGTCCAAAAGCATAAGCGAAAAGCGTGATGAAAACCCTGCTTACTACGACAGCTTTTCGAAAAGGATCAAGGAGGCTCTGGATCTATATAAGGAACAGGTAATTTCAGAGGCTGAGTATCTTGAAAAGATGAAAGCCATCATGGAGGATTACCGTGCCGGAAAATGTACTATCAGCTACCCTGACAGAATCAAGAATAACGTCCATGCACAGGCGTTTTATGGCGTCCTGAGTGCGATTTTTGACGATGTCGAGGACGAACAGCTCACTCCTGATTTTGTTGCCGAAATCTCGGAGGAAATCGAAAGGATTATCGTTTCGCATAGCCAGGTTGACTGGACCAACAGCGAGCCAATCCATAATCGCATTGCACAGGAAATCGACGACCTGTTTTACAGGTATGAAAAGACACGTGGTTTCAGGATTTCTTTTGATACTGTAGATAAGATTATCGAGAACTCAAAGACTATCGGCATGAGGAGATTTGGAAAATGACACAAGCTTCAACCTTGCGAAGGGTTATTTTCGATGGCAATGAAATTACCTATCAGTTAGAGCGTAAGCCGGTCAAAAATGTGAATCTCCGCATAAAAAAAGACGGCAGTGTCTATGCTTCCGCAAACGAGCGTGTGCCTGCTTCTGTAGTGGACGAGTTTGTAATAAGCAAGGGAGCATATATACTGGCTTCTCTGGAGCGGTTCCGGGAGCTGATGCAGAATCAACCTCATCCAAAGCAGTATGTAAGCGGAGAGACGTTTTATATCCTGGGGAGAGGTCTGCGCCTCAAGGTTTCCGAAGGAAAAAGAGATGAGATCCAGTCTGATGGAGTATATATCTACTTACAGGTGAAGGACGCCACTGACCGGGATAGAAAAGAACGCATAGTGACCAGGTTTTTGGACGACCGTTGCACAAGCACTTTCAACGAGATTATAGAGGAAATATATCCTATATTCCGCAAGTACAATGTGCCTCACCCTACACTCCGCATCCGTAATATGAATACACGTTGGGGCTCCTGCCTTCCTCGGAAGGGGATAATCACGCTGAATAAACGCTTGCTGGCGGTTCCACGGAACTGCATCGAATATGTTGTGATGCATGAGTACTGTCATTTCATACATCCTAACCACTCAAAACAGTTCTATAGCTTTCTGACAATGCTGATGCCCGACTGGAAAGAACGCAAGCTTGTGCTGGATAAGTGGGAGGAATCCGGACTTTAGGAAATGTCTGGAGGCGCCCTTCAGCCAAAAGTCCGAACTGTCAACTTGAATAAAGAAAAATAAGATAAATCGGATTTTGTTGTAGAAAAAAGACTTGACTTGAGCTACAAACCATGGTATTATGTTCACATAGTGTGAAAAAATCGTGAAGTTTGATAACATGGAGTGTAATTATTTTCACCTTACGATTGATTATCGTTGAAACGTAAAAATAGTGAGGAAGGGTTCGTTTATGTTACGTGTCAGATTCAGAAGGCTTTGTCTGTTTGCGATTGTCTTCGTTCTTCTTGCAGGGATGATTCCGCATGAGATTAATGCGACTTCATCCGGCTCGGGCTCGAAGGGCAAATACATCAATGTCGTCTACGATGATTCGGGAAGTATGGTCTCTGATGATGGGACGATGATAACCCGCTGGAGTCAGGCAAAATATGCGATGGAAGTATTCTGCGCAATGCTTGGCGAAGACGACATCATGAATATCTTCCCGATGAGCGAAAAGGGCTCAAAGGGTCTGACTGTGTACGGAAGCGACCCCGACAGAGTTTCAACAATACACAACATGAATTCAAGATACAGCACCACTCCCTTCAAAACAGTAACGTCTGCGGCGAATGATCTTATCAAGGCTGATGATGACTATGAAAAATGGCTTATCGTCATTACTGATGGCGCATTTGAGAGCACGCCGACGGAAACCGTCCAGAGCACTCTTGAAAGCTATAATGCTCAGGGAATAAAGGTTGTATATCTCGCAATCGGCGATGATGCCGCAGAGCTGAAAAGTGACACCGCAAACGGTCTTTATGCCGAAAAAGCCAAGGATGGCAGCGCAGTTCTCAGCAAGGTTACGAGCATTGCCAACCAGATTTTTGAACACCAGGTTCTTTCAAGCAAATACATAAACACCTCCGGCAATAATGTCTCGCTGGAAATCGACATTCCGACAACACAGATAATCGTGTTTGCCCAGGGAGATAATGTTTCCGTCGGTTCGCTTTCTCTGAATGGAGAAACGATTACGGCGACTTCGGTTGAAAACGTCAAATACAGCGATGTCCTGCCTACGAACTACTCAAGCGCTATTGTGGACAAGTCCCTCAAGGGAGTAGTTGCAATCTTCGATTCAGGAACGGAGCCTTTCGAGAGCGGCGAGTTTTCGATAAAGGTTGCCAACGCAACAACGGTGGAGTATTACTACAGCCCTGGCGTATCGGTCAATGTCGGAATGCTCTATAACGGCACGGAGGTTAAAACGAGCGATGATCTCTATGCCGGAGAGTATGAGGTTGAAATCACATTTGTAGACCCTTTGACAGGAGATGAGGTTGAGTCTGACCTGCTTTCTGCAGTGTCTTTCTCGCTTGTGGTTACAAATAATGATGTGGTTCAGACGATAGATGCCCAGAACGGCACGGTAACCCTTGTTGAGGGAGACGTTAACATCGCAGCATCTGTGGAGCTTCCGGGAAATGTCTATCTGACAAGCACAAAGAACTATACAGTTCTTCCCGAGCCGATAGAGCTTAAATTCAGCTATGATCTTCCATCTGCATCGTACACCGCTGCAACCTTGGGTGATGATGCCGATACCGTGACAGTGACTGCTCTGAATTCCGAAACCGGTTCTGTCATCAGCGAGGAAGAGTGGGAGAACACAGAGCTGACAGTTTCCGATAATTCGGGAATCACATGGAATGTGGAAAAGGGCTCGGAAGCCGGCACGTGGGTGCTCACTCCCTATTCGAAAAATGGCAGGATAAGCGGTGTAGAACCGGGAACTATTTCATTCCAGGTGACCGCTGAATATCAAATAGGCAACCAGTATGCATATGGCTCGGATAATTTCTCGGTTACCGTTGAGGAATATGCAGGAAGCCATCTTAAGATAGATATTTCAGCCCCCTCAGGCAGCTATGACCTGAATGACATGAGCGATGCCGAATCGCTGACAGTCACCGTCTATTCTGAGAATCTTCAGACAGGCGAATATGAGCTTCTGACGGGGGAGCTATGGAACACAGTGGAGCTCAAAGCCTCGTCCGACGGCAGAATATCACTCGACCTTGAGAAGGGCACTGACGTGGGAACATGGATTCTCACTCCCGGCTACTACCTGGGAGATCCCTTGGCGACAAGCAATGGAGCGGTCACCATAACGATAAGCGGCGAGGGAACCCTGGGCGAATACAGCTACTCCGGCTCAGGCACAAGAGAAATCGAACTTATCCCGCTGACTTTCCTGAGCATCTTAAAGCTCATCTGGCCGAGACTACTTGCACTGGCTATAATCATATTCCTTCTTATCGGGTACCTCTCAAAGAAGAGAATATGTACAAGCAGGAAAAAGGTTGAGGCAGTATGCAGCTATAAGGGAACGGTTTCAAAGAGGGAAATAAAGAAGCAGCCTCTCAGCGTTATCCTGCCGTATGTTCCGGAGAAAGCGACGATAAGATGCAATAAACCTGATCTCGAGTGCAGGTGTCCCAATCTGAAAATCAAAGCGGTAGGAAAGAAATACTCGTTTGTAATCACAAACAAGAAGCTTCCGCTCGACAAGATAAAAATAGACGGTGAGACATTCACCGATCTCAAGTCTGTGAAGGAAAGACATTTTAGCCTTAATGGCTTTGAAATAGTAACATACGATGCTATGCATCACAGAAGCACCGGTAAATTCTATGTTACATTGAAATAATAAATGGAGGTAAGAAATATGGCAGCACCTACTTTACTGGTTGGACTCGGAGGAGCAGGCTCTGATATTGTCCGAAGAGTGTTCAATCTCGCAACACCCAAGCAGAGGAAGAATATTGCATTCGTCATCTTTGATACTGATGTCAACGAATTACGGCAGATAGAGGAGCATGAGCCTCAGATCCGCACGGTGCAAATATCAACCAAGCTCACAGTCGGTGAATATCTCGATTGTGATCACTACTCAAGGGATAATTGGTTCCCGGTGAACAGAGTCCTGAACAGCAAGGCGTTGACGGAGGGTGCAGGACAGGTGCGTGCCGTTTCAAGGCTTGCTCTTAACTCCTCTATACAGCAGGGAAAGATGGCTCCTCTGGACGAAGCTATTGAGCAGCTCTATAAGCTAAACGGACAGAAGACGGTGCAGGCTCCACGAGTAATTGTTGCGGGCTCTCTCTGCGGCGGTACTGGCTCCGGCTTGGTTCTGCCTGTTTCGCTCTACATAAGAAACTTCATCACAACCAAGCTGCAGCAGAGCTCTGCTATTATCAGAGGCTTCTTCCTCCTTCCGGAAATATTCAACGGCGTCATCAAGACCCAGAGTGAACGCAACAACTTAAGAAGCAACGCCTATGCGGCAGTGCGTGAAATCGATGCTTTCCTGATGAAGGATGATGGCACTCTTCCTGAAAAGTATGACCTTCATTTCATGGCACCTCGTCCCGGTTCACGGGGACAGGATGAATATCTTGGCAGACCTATGGACTTCTGCTTCCTGTTTGACGGGCAGAATCTTGACGGAATGAAGCTCAACAGCACCGAAGAGTACAAGGATCATGCCGCCAACTGCATCTATGGCATGGCAATCGCTCCCACGAGCAAGCGCAGCAATTCCTCTGAGGATAACGTCATCCGTGAAATCGTCTTTGCCGGTGGACGCAACCGCTATGCGGGTGCAGGAACCTCCATGCTCATCTATCCCACTGAGGACGTCAAGAGATACCTGGCGCTACAGTGGACAAAGGATACTATCTCACGTGAGTGGCTTGAGGTGGACCGTAAATTCCACGAAAAGGACAGGGAGAACAGAGACAGACGCCGCAAGGGCTACCAGGTCGAGAGCATTGACAGAGGCGAAGATTATGTCGATACCATAAATCGTGGACAGGCTGAGCATCTTCCGTTCGAGGCTGCAATACGTGATCTCTGCATCGAGCATGATCCCAACGGCTATGTAGAGAAGTCTCTCAGCTGGATGAATTATATTTCCGAGCTTGATGGCTATATCGGCGATCAGATTTCTTTGCAGATGGACAAGCTGAAGGATCTTATCGAGGACGTAAACGCAAAGTCTTCTGCTGCACGTGAAAACAATGCTGATGTCGAGGCGTTCACTGCGTGGTATGCTCAGCTGCTCGGTTTCAAGACTGCAACAATAAAGGTGACAAATTCACTTTCCAACAACATCGAGTACACCCTTTTCAAGGAGTCATCTGACTATACCAGAACGAGAGAAAAGTTCAGAATCGAATACTGGCTTCGTCAGAACGGAAATGAAGACAGCTTTATTCATCCGAATGCGGTTAGGTACTTCCTGTATAACGTTCTGTCAAATCTCAGAGTCAGGGAAGCTGAAGAGAAGATCAAGGTAGATAATATCACGGCATATTGGGCTGATTTTGAGAAGAAGACATTTGACCTGCCGGATACAGAGGAAGTGGAGACGCAGGACGAGTATTTTGAGGCTTCACATCTTAATGAAGAAGGCATAGCCAGACTTTTCCACCATTCTGCCATTGCTGAGGTCAGGGCAAACCTTACCGGCAAGTTCGGAACCCTATATTCCAAGACTAAGGAATACTGGGAGGCATATGTCAGCTACAAGGTGTATAACAGCGCAATTAATTTCGTCAAAGCTCTCTGTGATTCGTTCCACGATTTCTATGACGTCCTGGGCAGAAGCATAAGCAGCACCGACAGAGAGATTGCAGAGCTTGAAGCGAAGTATGATCCCAGACCCGGCGTTGCACTCCGTTATGTCTGTGCAGACAGAGAATGCTTGAGAGAGCTTTCAAACGAAGCAATAAACGACGGCAGCAGTCTTGATCTGCCGTCAGACCTCAGCAGTGAAATCTATCTGAGGGTCAGGGAATACGCTCTCTCGGAGAAAAAGCCAAGCTCAGACAGATATTTCACAGACCTCTTCAAGAACACTGTTGTCGGATTCCTGGAGAAGGAGATTGTAAGGCAGTATGATTCCTTAGTCAACATGGACATCATTTCGGCTCTTGAAAAGGAAGCTGTTGTCAAGAGACCTGACATAGCTCTGGATCTTGTTGAGCAGGAGTTCTATGCCAAGCATATCATCGAAAGCACCGAAATCCTCGCCAAGCCGTTTATCGAATCGCCAGTCGGCAAGGAGCCGAGAGTCATTCCTGCCTGCGCCTATAATCCTGAGCTTTCAGATGAGAGAATCCCAGGTCGTGCCGGGTTTGTTTCGGCAAACCTCAAGGACAGAGGCGGCGTGGATGATGACAGTATCGACAGAAATACAATTCTCTTCTACCAGTCGGTCTATGACCTGAGAGTCAATGACTTAAGCAAGTTTGCTCCTCCCAAGGAGGCTGAGACCTACGACAGACCGGGCGGAGAGTACTATAAAGCGTACCACGAGCTGGTAAGGCAGATTCACCCGGAATCTCAGAAGAGCAAGGCTATCACTCCGCATATCGACAGACTCTGGCATGCCATCTCCAAGCTTCCTGAACTTGATGAAAAGGAGCAGAAGAAGCAGGAGGATGAGATATATGCAGCGTTCTTCTGGGCGATGCTTGGAAAGTATGTCAATTTCGAAAGGGTAAACGAGACGACGAGTGTTTACAGACCTGACAGAAAGGCGCTCGGTCTCAGCGGAGAGGATAGCGACAACAGGCTCGTTGTTTCCAACGGCACACCATGCGATCATCTTTATGAGGTTCTTGATTCATTCACAATCTATCCTGAGCTGGTTGAGGTTGTCCGCAAGAAATTCAACGCCCGTGTGGACAGAGACCTTTATCGCAAGGTGCCACTCGAGGAGAGCTTCCTGTTCGAAATGCTCGGTCAATACCGTATTGATGAGTACGAGATGGAGGACAAGGATGCCGTTCGCAGTATCTTTGCGCTGCCGATACTCATGAAGCACTCGGTTCCATCTGAGCTTTACTTCGAGGAGAATATGATAAGCCTGCTTGAAACCATCTTCAGCGAAATCAAGGCTTACGTTGCAAGATTTGTCAACAAGAAGGAATTTGCCGAGGCTTACAGCAAACTGTTGCGCAGTCAGTTTGATTTGTTTATCAGGAACATGACTGCAACTGCTGAGAGGGACGGTCTGGAGAATGTCTTCGAGGATTCACTGTTCACTTATATCTGCAAGTCTGTTGCAGATGAGCTGGATGAGCTTGGATTCCATAAGGCTTCCGTCGCCACCCAGGAAACTGTGAGAAGCCTCAAGAGATAAATGATACAGAATATATCAGAAATGAAGAAAGAGGGTTGACGTTATGTATACAGTTCTTATTCAGTCAAAGCAGACCTATGACTGTTTACAGCAGTTTTACCCTCTTTTTTCTGAATCGATAGATGCGGGACTCCTTGACGCCTGCCTCTGGTCTGAGCCTGGAACGACACTTGATACTTCTGTTCCTGAGCTCTATGACCTGATTAGCTCGAAAAAAGAGTGGAGGGCAATCATCGTCTGTTCAGAGCCAGAACCTAAGGACACAAAGCACCCGGCAACCGCTATAAATCCGTTTGACTACCTTGAGAATGCCACGAGAGAGGGCTACGATGTCGTTGATGGAATGATAAAGGACAGCGAAATTCCTCTCATCAGGCTTGTGCACCTTCTTGGTGGACTTCCGGCACCTGTGCCGCAGTTCACACCGTCTATCGACAGGCGTGAAGACAAGGTTCCTCAGATGAAATACAAGCTCATGGAGAATGAGGAAGTGTCCGAAGAGAGGCGTGCACATGCCGAATGGTGTGAAACGCATTCGTTTGACGGAGTTCCCCCGACAGAAATTATCATCATCAAAGCAAGAAGAAAATCAGTCGCAAAGGATGAGTATATCCAGATGCGCTCCTCCTGGGCGGTTCACACCGAGGCGGACAGCTCAGACTTCTGGCAGCGGAATATGTATCCTCATAATTGCCGTTTCCTGACGTTTGATGTTGAGGAAAAAGGGGTTATCCGAAAGCAGAAGGACATGTTCAAGCTCTGGACCGCTGTCCTGCTTCTTGCCAGAAACAATACAGATAACGATACTCTTCAGGCACACAGGCTGTATAACCTTGATATTGTAATCAACGAGAAAGCTCTGGCTATGAGCCTTCAGAAAGCCGTGAACAAGCTGAATATAGCGAAGCACTGGCTCAGCAAGAGCCTTGTTGAGGATGAGAAAAAGGACGATGATGTCGTCACTGAGATACCCGACTATTCTGTCGACGTTCCGGTTTCGTTCCAGCTGCCTCAGGCTTCTTCGATAAGCTTCAATAGCTCCGAGTATGGTCTTACAGGCGGCATAGGCTCTGATGACTTCACCAACTGGAAGCAGTATACCGACGCTTCCCGAAGAGAGCTCCGTACGCTTACAAAGAGCGTTGACCGTACGCTTGACCAGGCAGCGGGAAGACTCCGGGACAAATGCGAATACATGAAGCCGGAGGTAGAACAGCTCACTGAATATCAGGAAGAGGACATGAGAAATTCACTCGACTCGGTGTATCATGACATATTCACCGAGCAGGAAGGTCTTCCGGAGGGATTGTCAAATATCGATGAGGAGCTTGATGAAGCTGATAATAATGTGAGGCAGAAAATAGTTGAAAGAATCACCGGCAGACAGGCTGCCTTTGCGATAGCATTGTCATGCCTGGCATTTGCAATCTGCTTGCTGCCTTGGTTTATACTGTCTCCATCTCCTCTCAAGACGGGTCTTGTCATTGCACTGACAGCAGCTGCAATAGCAGTTGGTGGAGCTGCAGTTCTTCTTACACAGAGAGCAAAGTTTATCGGGGTTGCAAAAAAATATCAGCAGGCATTTTCTACGGTTCTCAGCGAGCTGTCCCACAACGCAACGACATACTCAGATTTCTTCAGCAGTATTGCATCGCATATGCGTGGCTGGTCCTACCTTAGAATAATGGGTGAAAACCGTGCCAGAAAGGATACAGCCTACTTCTTCATTCAGAAGCATCTCAAGGCGATAGAACTGTTCTTAGAAAAGATTGACCTCTGGAGAACCGCTATGCATATCAATGTTGACCTGCAGTCAACGGATATTATGGAATATGCCGAGGACATTCACGATGCAGTTGATTATGACAGGCTGTATTCCCTGGATGAGGAAGCGGAAAGCCGTGTTCCTCTGAATGATGGTGGACTGTATATCAAGTCGCCGTTTGGCTTCGTTGATAAGCTTAAGATAGAGCGAGAGGAGACGTATAACGATGTCAACTATAATTAAGATAGCTCTTGCTTTAGTAGCGGCACTGATGTCGGCGCTTTTGCTCAGGAAAATCAATATAAAAAGAGATTTTCGCATGCGGCAGATTCCGATAACATACGTATCACCTTTTATTGGCATTGCGGGAATAATTGCGGGATACGTCTTCTATGATAAATACGCCGGGAGCGAGACAGTTTCATCCTTTTATGAGCAGCTCCCTGAAGCTGGAACTGAAGTGGCTTCGAGCTCTTCGGTGATTGTAGTCAATATTGTAATACTGCTTGTTTTCCTTGTGATCAAGCTCATTATGATGCCGATTGTGAAGTCGGCATTGAAGAAGAATGAGCAGATTGAGCTTACAAGTGGCAGCTGGTATGAGTATGACGAGGACTATAAGCTGTGGTTTCTGAAGGACAGATTCAGGAATCTCAGATCTATGTTTTCCGTCCTCTCATGGATTATAACCGTTGCTTGTGCTGCAGTTTTCATACTGTCGGTTTCTTTCAGCGAGGAGTCCGGATGGTGGGTGAAGGCTTTCCCGATTGGTGCGCTTATAGTTGTAACAGAAATATATAATTTTTTGAACGGCTATACAAAGGCAGAATATCTTTATGATGTCGGTGGCGAGGGAATCAGGTCTTCACGTGTCGGCGTTTACTACAAGCTCCGGAAGATTTATGAAGATCTGTTCCCGTCGGCAATTTTGGTTTCACACACCGACAACAGTTATTCGGGAAAGGTTGGAGCTACCGAAGCAATACGCAGGCTTGAAGGCTCTGAGGATGAAACAGAACGAATTGTCGGAAGCTACTTTTCTTCGCTCAAAAAGAAGAATGGTCTGTTTGACGTTGACCTGGTTTCAGCAACCAACGCCCTTTTGCACGGCGAAAGCTCCGTAATTTTTAATCCTTTTTACAGAGACCTGAGCGATTATCTCTTGTTGCCGATTGTAAACAGCCTTATCAATGATAAAAAGTGCCTGATTATCGTCGGAAGAGGGGATATAGCCTCGGATATTTCCGACTGGGTTTGTGGAATCCTCAAGAAGTACAGCCGTACACGTTCGCTCTTCAGAACTGCAATGCTCGACAGGAACACTCCTGAGTGCGAAGTCGGCATAATGTCCTTTTCGCAGATTTATGATGATGAGGTTCTCAATGCGAACAGCGAGTTCTTCGGGAACACCGGGTTTGTCATTTTCATCGAGCCTTCAAGGATGCTTGCAACCTCTCAGTCGGGTTTGGGGATCATTGCTGAAAAGTTCAACAAGGCATCCAAGCCCACATGCTGTATCTGTGATCGTGATGTTGATGGTTTGGTTGACGTCATGTCGCATGTTTTGCAGATCAATCTGACGAACGTTGTCGCCGCTCCTGTCAACCGCAATTCGTCGACATATATCGGATGGGCAGCTGCCGGAGACTTGCTTCGCCAGAAGCTCTTCGACAAGCAAACCCATTATCTTGGCAATGGAACGGAGATTGCAGCTGTCGCAGTAAAGAATCAGATACCCCATGTGACCTGGTATGGTGCTGAAAAGGCGCCTGTGAGGGACATCCACTGGATAGCGGGACAGTACTATCCTCAGATATGCAAGTACTCAAATCTTCCAAGCCAGCAAAAGAGCCTCGATGAACATATTTCATTCTCTTCAAATCTTTGGGGGAGTGAAGTCAAAAAAGAGGAATTTCTTATTGTTGAAGATGAGTTCTGCAATATGTTCTCTATGTTCAGAACCTATCTTTCAAGAGGCGAGTCACAGTCGTTTGTAAATGTAATCTCCGAGAATTATCTGCTGAGAGACTATATGAGATATAACCGGCAGCTGTTTATGAGCGACCCGAAAGCAATTTCTGCTGTCGCTCCGTACTATGCGAAGACTGAAAGAAACACTGTAATCAAAATCATTCTGATGATGGCTTGCTCACCGGTGGAGGAAAGCTACATAATCCATGAGCTGAAGATGCTTGGCTATGAAGTCGATGACGCATACAAGATTTTGTCAGACCTGATATACAAGTATACGTTTGTAGCCGATACAATTATCACCGCGCAAACCCATCAGAGCCTTAATGATGACCTTGTGCCGATTCAGTCGACCTGCTATTCAATCTCGAAGCAGGTATTTGAGGATAACTTTGCTTCAACACTCAAGAATGCATTCTTTGTTGTCGAGGATGAGAAGTTTGACACTCAGCGGATTGATGCCAAGCTGTTCGGACACATTACCCAGACGGTCATGCCGGGACAGTACATCACCTACAACGGCAAATACTACAGAGTCAGCTCGGTTTCGCCTCAGATAGGGTGCATTCTTCATCGGGCGGCTGATTCCTACACCCGTAGGGTTTATTATAAGCAGATAAGGCATTACAATTTCCAGAGCGGAGAGGAACTGATTTCTTCCAAGAGGATTACGGATGTCGAGGTTTCGTTTGTCCGCAGAAGCTTCAGTGTAGATACAACTGGTTATCTTCAGATGCTCGATAATCATGATCTCAGAACGTCTCAGGAAATTGATCTTTCAGGCGATCCAAACATAAAAGCCTTCAACCGCAGCTATAAAAACAAGACTGTTCTGAAAATCAGGCTTCCTGACACCGACGCCAGCGTCAGGTTCACCATCAGCATGCTTCTGAACGAGATTTTCCGCACTGTGTTCCCTGATTCCTGGATGTATCTCGGAGTTTTGTCGCCATATCCTGATGATGTCGAAGGCATCTTAAGAAAGTTCAACTACGGCATTGACGGTGATATAGAGGATGACATGATTTATGTCGTTGAAGACAGCGACATGGATCTTGGACTATTGGAGGCGGTTGAAAATAACCTTATTCACTTCTTTGAGATTATGTCCGATTATCTCAACTGGCATTTTGAGAAGATGAAGGAGCCGCCAGCCAAGGACCCTGTTCCGGAGGTGGAAATTCCCGATGAGAAGGAGAAGAAGCGTATTAGCTTGCGTGCACGCTTCAATCGCCTTATCAACCGTATTTTAGGCAGACACGGCGAAGATGAGCCTGAAAAGAAGGACGGCGGAAAAAAGAAGAAGGACACTCCTGAAAAGAAGCCATCTGATGACCAGAAACCCGAAGCCAAGGGTAAAGAAGCTGATGAATCCCCGTTTGAGGAGGATGAAAAGAAGGATACGCCGGAAGAGGAGTCAATCGTTGAGACGAGCTCTTCAGGCGAAGATGCTCCGATAGAGGATGAGAAGTCTGAAGCTGAGGATTCAGGCTCTGAAGAAAAGGCAAATCAGGACACCTCCGACATAGTAACGCCTGCTGAGGAGCAGATTGCTCTTCACACTGACGGTGAAGACCTGTTTGGTACAGACGGGGTCCCTGATGACCTGGATATTCTTCTCCCGATAGAGCCTACACGCTACCAGAAGGAATGCTTCCTTAAATTCGGATTTGCCGAGATTGACTCCCGCCTTGCGATAGAAGATGTCAGCAGCTACCTGACAGTGCGTGGCTGGAGCAACGGCGATCTCGCCAAGGCAAGAAAGCGTGAGGCATTTGACGGTGATATGCTTGACATGGATGCTGTCAACTGCTGCGATTTCTGCGGCGTTCCGCTGACTGGCGTCAGCTATGACAGACTGGCTGACGGCAGAATCCGCTGCAACGATTGCTCTATGACTGCTATCAATACCGTTGCAGAATTCAGAGAGCTGTTCAACCACACAGAAGCGATGATGGAGGACACTTATGGCATCCACATTCCTGTCAGCATAACTGTCAGGACGGCTGATGCCCGCACGATAGGCAAGCAGTCAGGCATGATCTTCCGTCCTTCTGCTCAGTTTGCCGGAAGAGTGCTCGGATTTGCGCAGCATAAAGGCGGAAAGTACAGTCTGCTGATTGAAAACGGAAGCCCCAGGCTTGCTTCTGTCGATACGATCACGCACGAGCTCACTCACATCTGGCAGTATATAAACTGGGATGACAATAAGATCCGCAGATATTATAGCATGCCAAGAAGAGAATGCACCGCAAGAGCACGCCTTATAGTCTATGAGGGAATGGCAGTCTGGTCTGCTATCCAGATGCTTTACTCAATGGGCGAAACATCTTATGCCGAGAAGCAGGAGGCGATTATGCTCTCAAGAAACGACGAGTATGGTGTTGGATTCCGGCTGTATCGTGACAGATACGGCATTGAGCGCAACGGAGATGATCCGACATTCACACCGTTTGCTTCGTTCCCGCCGCTTGAAATAGAGGATGTGCGTGCTGCTTCAAAAGCATTGTGCCCGAGAGGAAGTAGATGCAGATGCTGACGATTAACGAACTTTATACCTCTTTATTTGCTAAGCTCGACAGCATAGCAGCTCGCTACGCAAACGTTGGAAAGCAGGTTATTTTAGCCGGCGAGCAGGACGAAATCACCAAGCAGAAGCGAATCGATAATCTTCAGGAGCAGCTTAAGAGAATCGAGGAGTACGAGGAGAAGGTCGACTACTTTCGCCATATAGCTGAAAAGCACCTCACCAGCAAAAATATTCTCACCATAACTCCACGTGAGCTCAACTTCAACCGTCTGAGAAACTGGGCTATGATGATAGATCCTGAGGGAACTGATGACCCATACGCTCAGAGAATCTATATCCAGGCTAAGTGCAACGAGATGTTTCTCAAGCTCAAAAAGGAAGAGTTTGAGAAAACCCTGGCGGAGCTTACCTCGGGAGAGGTTAAGCTCGATGACCAGGAGCAAAAAGCCATCGATGCGCTGAAAAATCAGCTCGTGAATGAGTGCCTCATGGTTCTTGAAAGCCAGGAATTTGAGCAGTTTTCTCATTTGGTTGCTTCTCATCACTCAGGACATACCGACTCATCGTCTTTGCAGAGGGTTGTAACTGCTTCTGATGAAGCTTATGCCGCAGGAATCGGACAATATGCAAAGTCGTTCCCGATTATCGAAGAGCTGAAGTACTTAGCAAAGGCTAAGCTCGGTGAGTATTACGACGTCAAGGGAAGCAGAGTTTTGCTTCCGCTCGAGCACAGTCTGCAAAGTGAGGTGGTTCTGTCTGTAGGATGCTCTCCTGCAAAGGAAAAGAAGCTTTATCGAGGGATACAGAATTATATCCTCGACATTGCCTCGCAGTCACCGATTGGCTCAAGAAAGGTTTGTCTTCTTGATGCCGTCCATTTCAACAACACTGCACTCGGAGCTCTGAGACCTCTCGAGGAGAGCATACTTATAGAGCCTATTCCAAAGAGTGCTGAACAGATAGCCGATGCACTCAGGCAGATAGTTTCAGGATTTTCTGACATAGACGAAACTCTCGAGTTTGTAGATTCAGTGCAGGAATATAATTCGCAGGTCAAGCCGGAGGAGAGGATTGTGAGGACTATACTCGTTCTCATCGGCTATCCGACATCTTTCTCTTCTGAGGCAAAAGACCTCATCAGGAGAATTCTCCTTAATTATGAACGCTATGGAATCACGCTGATTCTTGCAGATACGCAGTTCTCGGCATCAAGAGATGATTCCCGGGACGATGTGTCCTCAGATGTTGGAAGTGGATTATTCAGAATCCAGATGACGAAGCAGAACGAGGTTGTCAGGCAGGATGACGGAACGAACCACTTCTTCAGGTGGTATGAACTGCGCCAGGAGCTCAGCGATTCGTTTGTGAGCGAAGTGAGAAGCTACGATAACTCTCAGAATACTCTCGGCACGGAATATGTCAGAAGAGTTGATATGGAAAACGCCCCAAACTACGAAAGAGGGCGCAAGAGCATAGTTCTTCCATACGGTGTTGACGGCAAGGACGGAGTGAACAGCATTTCGTTTGACAACGAGAATTTTGCTTGCTACCTTATGGGAGCCTCTGGTTCCGGAAAGTCGACGCTGATACACACCCTCATAACCGGCATACTGAGAGACTATCACCCCGATGATGTAGAGCTCTGGCTTGCCGACTTCAAGATGTCCGAATTCGCACAGTATATGGATCCGATGCCTCCACATGTAAAGTATATACTTCTTGATGAGTCTCCTGAGCTGGTATATGACCTTCTTGATCAGCTGACCGAAAAGATGATGGAGCGTCAGAGGTTCTTTATGAAGCATCGTGATATGAAAAAGGTTGAAAATGTCCCGAAGGACACCTATATGCCGATAATATTCGTCATACTTGACGAGTTCTCTATCATGTCCCAGGCTGTTGCTGACAGCGAAACCTATAAGCTTCGCCTCCAGAATCTTCTGGCAAAAGGACGGGCTCTCGGAATCAAGTTCATCTTTTCGAGCCAGACCTTCACCAGTGGAATACGTGGACTGACAACCACTGCCAAGGATCAGATCCAGACAAGAATTGCCATGAAGAATTCTTATAGCGAGATAGACGAAACCCTGCAGCTCTCATCCACAATGAAAACTGATCAGGTCAGAAACTGGATGAACGCTCTTCCTCCGCATTATGCTCTGGCAAAGTATCGTGATGGAGAGAACGTTTATGTCAAAAAGCTGCAGGTCATGTATTTCAAGGGCAACGGTGAGGAGGCACTTCAGCCACAACGTAAGCTTATAGAAAGAATCAGGCGTATGCGTCCTGTTGACATAAGCGAGTATAATCCGGATGATGTCAGCACATATGTCGATAAGCACCCAGTAATTGTCGACGGAAACAGCTATAAGGCTTTCAACACAGCTCGTATTATGGCTGGCATAGCTGAATACCGCCGTGAAAACGCCTCCGACATCGTCGAGGGCGACACGATACTCGCACTTGGTTCACCAAGAAGAATGGTCAGCGTCAAGTATGCAACCGTTTCAAATGAATCCCGTGAGAATATCCTTATGATCTCAAGAAACTCCGAGCTAGCCTGCGGAATGTCTGTCGTCATGACAACGATGGAGCTTTTCAGTGAGCAGGGCTCTACGGTGCATGTCTGGGCTTACAGCAAGAACTCTATGTTCAAAGCGTATAAGGACAGTCATTTTGCAAGGTTCGATGTCCGTGAAGGCATGGAGGATGTCTGCAACGCCATCTCAGAGATGAAGGAAAAAATAATCTCCCGGGTCACCAGCAGCGAGCTGATTGTCCTTCTGGGAATGGATCAGATTTGCAGTGATTTTGAACTGGTTGAGCCTGAGAAATTGAAGCAGGATGCTGCTGTGAAGGCTGCTGTCGGCGATTTGTCTTCGGTAACCGCTAAAACCGAAGAGGAGCTGCAGCAGGTGGCAGAGGTGGATGATGCTCAGCGGGAATTCGAAGAGATGTATCACATTGACGAGCTTGAAGAGCAATGGCTTGCAGAAGACAGAAGTGTCGAGTATATGACTGCTGAGATAGAACGCTTGCATCAGGAATATTGCAGGAAGACAGGCAGAGTGACCGCTGCGGAAGAATCAGAAGAGCTTCCAGAGGTTTCTCAAGAGAAATCAGATTCTGAACCTGAAAAGCCTGGTGTCTACAACGCTCTGGAGGATTTCAGGTACATCATAAAGCAGGGAAGCAGATTAGGGTATCACTTTATGATCTGTCTGAATGATCTGTCAGATCTCAGAAGCTCCGGTCTTCAGGCTGAATTGTTCAGGCATAAAATTGCCTTCCAGATTTCTGCAGACGATTCAAGGATGCTGTTTTCATCAAAAGCTGCATCAGGCTTGCCGGAGCATATATGCCAATACACAGATAGTCTGGAGCAGTACTCACTTCGCCCGTTTATCCATAACGGTATCTCATGGGATGGATGGGATATTGATGAAAAGGGAGAAGCGGTAAATTAGAAACATTGGAAATCTATAATTATTTTGAAAGGAGCAATTCAAGATGCCAGGTCCGGTAACAGTATCTGATGAAGGAATCAAAGCGTTGGAGAACATGGCGGATAACCTCACGCTGCTTTCTGGACGTCTTCATCAGGAAACGCAAACGCTGCTTGATGTTTACGAAGAAAACAAATCAGGGCTCGGGAGATACTCGGCTGAGATATTGAAGATTCTTGAGGATATGGGAGAAGAAGAAGCCGAAGCGTCTTATCCTGTCAAGAAGCTCGTTCTGAAGCTGCAGAGAGCTGCTATAGTCCGCAAAGGTCGTCAGAACGCCTTCAGCAACTCTAAAGGCAGAAGCCGTTAAGGGGAGTGATTGTATGGCAGATGTATATAATGAACAGAATTACCAGGCTATGATGCAGGCTTTGTATGCGTTCGCAAGCAACGTGTACTCTGTACAGTCGGAGCTCCAGACGCTTGCAGGCGTTTGTGCTGGTGCTCTGGTTTCCGGTGACCAGGCTGTCGAAGAAATCAACAAGAAAATCACTGCATGTACCGTGAAGTATGCGGAAATAGCTGAGCGAGCCGGTAAATTAGCCGAAGAGCTGCAGGCGGAAATTGATCATCATAGGAAAGAAGATGCAATCTGGGCCGAGGATGATTGAAAAGCGCTGAAATAATTGCTCTGAGGCGTTTTGCGGGCAGCAGTTGGGATAATCAGATAAAAACTGCGGCGGTTTCTGTCAGAATGATGCCGCCGCTTGTGTGTGGATTTTGGAGGGTGTTGTATGAAATTGAAAAAGATCAGGGAAAGCATCAGTATATATGTGGCTAAAAAGCCGTCGCATGCTATTCTGCTCGGCATTTTGCTGCTTAATGTTCTTTGGTTTGCAATCTCTGCAGTGGTAATATCCTGTCTGGCACCGGATTCTTTGCAGGAGTCGGGCTTCTGGCAGTCGGTGTTTTATACTATAAGTATGGTTCTCGACGCCGGTTGCGTGTCCTATGTTATAACCGACATAGGCGAAGCAAGTGTTGGTCTTATAATCGCCTGCATAATTATTGTAATAGTCGGAATGATCACATTCACCGGCGCAGTAATCGGTTATGTCACCAATACCATATCCAGCTTTATCGAGAATTCGAAATCAGGCAACAGACCATTGAGAATATCCGGGCACACTGTCATACTCAACTGGAATTCACGTGCTTCCGAGATAATCAACGATTTGCTTTATGAAGGAACGAGAGAGACTATTGTTATTCTTGTTAATGATAATGTTGAACGTGTGGAACGGGATATATCCGATCGTATTGCAGATACCATCAGCCGGGAGAAAATCAGGAATAAGCTGACGATAATAGTAAGAGAAGGCGACACATTCTCCTCAAAAGCCTTGCATGACATATCGATTCTTGACGCAAAAAGCATCATTATTCTCAGCAGCAGTGTCCAGAGCTCTGTCTGCAAGTATGATTATTCCGAGAGGCGTGAACAGCTTGAACACGGCAACTCAAATACGATCAAGACATTGGTTCAGGTTGCGGAGCTGACTTCCTCCGAAAGGTCGAGGGATGATCAGACTATTATCGTAGAAATTGAAGACCAATGGACTCAGCAGCTTGTCGATAAAATCATCTACCACAAGGAGAAGCTCGGCAAGTGCAATATCATACCTGTGCCTGTCAACAAAATTCTTGGTCAGATTCTGTCCCAGTTTTCTATCATGCCTGAGCTGAACACAGTTTACAGTGAGCTGTTTTCCAACAGAGGAGCTGAGTGTTATTCAAGACCTCATGATGAAAAGTGGGACGAGATAGGCGAAACGTCGCATTATCTGTCCACGAATTACCATGCTATTCCGCTCACGACAATGAAAACAAAAACTGGTACTGAATCGTTCTATATTGCCGATTACGATGAAGATATTGACCGAACTGAATCCTTTGATGCTGAACCTGTTGAAGTGGAGCTGAATCTTGATTACTGGATGGCACCAACAAATATAATTATAGTCGGACATAACTCAAAGAGCGAGGATATTATGAACGGCTTTGATGCTTTCAGAGAGGAATGGAACCGTAAAGACGGAAGGGAAATAGTTGATATTCTTGTAATTGACGACAAAAAGAGCCTCGAAAAGCACGACTACTACAGGGACTATACCTATGTCAGCTCCGTGAAAGAGGCTGAGGTCTATGAGAACGATAAAATAACCTCTGCCATCGATGAATATATCGATTCTCATGAAGGAGATACGAGCATCCTGATCCTCTCGGACGACAGTGTGCCGGCTGAAGACATCGATTCAAACGCCCTCACATACCTTATTTATGTTCAGGATATAATCGTGGAGAGACTCAGAAAAAATCCCAACTTCGACATCAACACTATTGATGTTATAGTTGAGATTATCAATCCGAAGAACTACGATGTAGTTCATGATTTCAGTGCGAAAAATGTTGTTATCAGCAACAGATATATCAGTAAGATGGTTACCCAGATAAGTGAAAAGGTTTCGCTGTACGAATACTACTGCGATATTCTCACATATGACGAAGCTGGTGCAGATACATATGAGAGCAAGGAGCTTTACACCAAGCCGGTCAGCACCTTCCTCAGGAAGCTTCCTCCTCGTTGTACAGCTGCACAGCTCATAAGAGCAGTCTATGACGCTTCGCCGGATTCCAACAAGGCGATAGTGATAGGATACGTCAATTCCAGCTCCGACACAACTCTGTTCACCGGAAATCAGAATAATATCACTGTCGAGCTTACAGAAAAAGACAAGCTGATTGTTTATAGCAGGCATTAATCTGATTTAGGTCTCCCGAACACCCTCCTTTATTTAATATTCAACTCCGGAAAGAACTCTTTCGCTATCCCGTTCAGCCTGCTCTTTATCTCTGAAAACTCGCAATTCAGGTCGAGAGTCCTGACGTCAATCCTGTTGCCGCTCATCCGGTAGGACTGCTCCGGCTGGATGGCTTCGTCGGTATGGGCATACAAAAGCATTCCCGAAACAGTATGCAGTCTGTCTCCGAACTCTGAGTCTTTGTTTTTGACATATGTAAAAATCTGATACATGTTATGCGAGCGCAATGTACGGGTTCCAAACTGTGTCTGCATGGTGCGGGAATAATACTTTGCGTCTATAATCAGCACAGTGTCCCCGTGTGAAAGCATAATATCGCTCTGCATTTTCGGAAGCATCGTTTTCCCATCGTCATCGAGTGCCCAATCAATCTGCGATGCAGAAGCGTTAAGCTTGGGAATCTCTTTTCTGTAATACTCGAGAATAAACTTCTCGTACAGATGATACATCTGTTGGCTGTCTATGAAAGATGCGAGCTTGTTTTCTCCATGCTCGGTCGTCAGAAGCATTCCCTGCAGGATAAACTGGCACAAGCTCACGAGAACCCGATAGTTCTGATTATTTCTGTGAAACCGAACTCGTTCCCACCGAATTGAAGACGGTTCAATCAGGTCTATTCCTGAAAAGTAGAGCATCTCTTTTTTGAGAATATCTTTGTATTCTGTCTCGACTTCGTCGCTTTTCAATAGAAGCATAACGGTCGTTTTAAGAATCTGATTGAGAAGATTGTTCTCCGACAGTTCGTCATACTCGCAGGCTAACTTTTGCCTGCGGGTAATTTTATGCCTTATCGTTCCGGGCATATCAATCCTGCCACGCATGGTTGAGAGGTTCTCCGACTTGTTCTGATACTCCCGATAGAGTCCCTGCTTCACTTGAACGCCTATGCCTTTGCTGAGAATAGCGGCAAACAGGTTCTGCACGTTGTCGAACTCCTCGGTTTCAACGCTCTCAAAGCTCGACTGCTTCAACGCCTGAAAAGCATAAGCCAGCATATAGTAGATGTTCTTTACCAGAACGTGTTCATTCTGTTTCATTGAACTACTCCATGCAGTATATCACTCCACTTTTGCACTTCGTCAGGCTCATCAAACCAATATTCCTCAAGTGTCGGAATAATATCGAAGTCAACGACTTCCTGCATCTTTTCTTTCGTGCATTCATCCCAGTTGCAGAAGTAGCTGTGACCGATGCAGAAGCCTTTTCCGAGTGACTTATCTTCTGCAATCTTTTTATTCAGCTCTATGACTTCGTCAATAAGCCTATCAAAAGTCTCGTTGTTCAGACTTTCCTGATACTTCCTGAATCCTTCCGAATCAAATGCCGGTTCCATTTCAATAAAGCTGAATCTGCGGCGCAAGGCATAGTCAATCATGGCAAGGCTTCTGTCCGCCGTGTTCATCATGCCGATTATGTAGAGATTTTTAGGAACCTGAATCGACTTTCCTTCATAAGGCAAAGTCATCCTCTCGCCACGATAGTCCTTCTCAATTAGCATCAATAGCTCGCCGAAAATCTTGCTCATATTTCCACGATTGATTTCGTCGATGATGAAAAAGAAATCCTTGTCAGGCAGATTGGAAGCCTTCTGGCAGAAGCGATAGAAAACACCGCTTCTCAGTTCAAACCCGCCATCCTCAGTCGGCTTATATCCCATGATGAAATCCTCGTAGGAATAATTCTGGTGGAACTGGACAAGCTGAACCCGCTCCTCATCCTCTTCACCCATGATTGAGTAAGCCAATCTCCTTGCGGCATACGTCTTTCCGACACCCGGTGCACCCTGTAAGATTATATTCTTCTTGTTTCTGAGAACAGCCACAAGAGTATCGTATTTTTTCTCGTCCATGAAGACATCATTCAGGAATTTTTCTTTACTATATTTTTTGACATCTTTTTCTTTGACAATCGGATTTTCAGCACGGATTAAGTCCATAATGAAGTCATATTCGTCTTCGGTAAGCTTGAACAAGCTACCATTAGGATTCACAAGAAACTCCATCTTTTCAAGTTCCGGGCAAGCCTTCAAAGTGGCATAATCAATAGGAGAAGTCAGATTTTCTACCTTCTCAAACTCTATCTTTTCGCCGTTCTGCTCCGCAGTAATCCTGCAAATAGCAACAATCTGCTTGACAGGTTGGGATTCATAGCCGATAACCATATCGCCGACTTTTACATCCAAGAAATTCTGATAAATACGTCTCTTGTTATTGTTCTCATTACGAAGGGAATAAGATTGTCTTTCTCCGACATTAATCTTAGAAAAGCTCCAAATCCTCGGATTTGCATCCAGCCACCAATATCTGCGGTCAGGATTCTCCTCTTCCGCTTCGGCTTTAGTATATAACTCAACATTGCTCAAATCCATATTATCCAACGCCTCCGCAAGCTCCTCTTCAAGATAGTAACGGCTGATATAAAATCCCACATCAACAGTTAAGGTTTTATATTTAGGGTCGGGATAACAATCCTCAGTAAGCTGCGATTCGAAAAGATTGATAAGTTCTTTGTCTGCACTGACATATTCACAGATTTCATCATAGAGGCTATAGAAGTTTCTGAGGTTCTCTTCATAGTGACCCTGTATAAAACGATAATCACTAAGAAGCTTTGTGGCTACATTCTTTATTTCTCTGAGCTTAAAAATATAGTATTTGTCGGGGTAGCGAAGCCACAGATAGATACTGATTGAGTTCTCATTCTGGTAATGTTGCCTGGCTCCATTCCCATATTTCTCATGTAAAACAGAGGCTTTTTCTTTGAATGTTTCAATACGTTCTATCACGTCTACGCTCTCATCAAATAATGCCACAAACATGGCACGAACATCATCCGGCGCAGACCTTGCAAAACTGACAATCATCTTTGCAGGAAAATTACTGGCAGATAGCAACAAATTATAAGTTCCAGAAAAAGACCGTTCAAGCATATCCGCAAAATCGGTAGCATTAACATCCCAATTATCCTGGAAGACTTTTATAGCCTCCCATTTGTATCGCTCACTTTCCCACAAGACAGGCACAAAATCCTGTTTGTATTCTTCTAATGCAAGCTCTATACTGGATTTATCTATCATTTAAACTCCTCCAGAATTGTTTTATAATTGTAGTTGTCTTCTCTCATCATATTATCACCTTCAGTATGATAGTTTTATATCCTACAATAACTATACCACACTACGCAACAAAAAACAAGGCTTTGAAGGAATGCTAAAAATAAAAAGCCCGTTCTATCGGATCGCTCACATAAGCAAGTCAACCGCTCTTTATCTTCTTGAAAGCGGAAAGGTTCCCTGCAAAGACAACGGCAATCAGACGCACCGTTTCACAATAAGGACAGATGATATAATCCTCTACCTGATAGACAGAAAAGTTCACCCCGACGAATACCGTGCGCCTAAGAATTGGTACAGCGGTCGTCCCATCCGCCACAAGCCCAAGAGCTTCAAGATTAAAACGCTATGTATTCTGACAAGCGAGAAAAGAGAAGCTTTTCATTGAATATATTGAGAATGAGCTGACCGAGTACAACGACGTTCTCACAGTTTCTGTTGAGTGGACAAGGTTGAGCTTGGATACAGAAAAAGAGTCACAGTGTGGTGGCTCTTTTGATTTACATTTAGCTTTTTTAGCTTTTCTCAATCACGCAAGTATGCTTCTTAGTTTCCTTGTCATAATTGATACCAACCATAAGGAGATTACCGAAATACTCTTTCAGCTTGCCGTCGTAGCGTTTCTCCTTTATCTGCCTGATTGCAGTGTCGGCATCCTGATTGTACTTAAGCTCGACTACCATTGCTGGATAGTCTGAATACTTACGAGGGAGGAATGCCAAGTCGGCAAAGCCTTTTCCCGTTGGCATTTCATGAACTATCTCATACTGTCGCCGAGCGGTATAATAAGCCAACACAATCGCTGCACTTAGAGAAGCTTCGTTGTTATATTCCAAAACAGAGCAAGCTCCCTCATGTGCTTTCTCTAAGGCATCGGCAACCTTATCTGAGTTTCCTTGAATTGTTGCGTCAAGCAGATTATCTGAATCCTTGATCGCCTCCGCTACATATGCCCAATCGGTTCCGCCAACAGCGTCTCCAAAAGCACCGGCAACCTCTAAATTCGGTATAGTTGCTTTTTGAGTTTTGCTATCATACGCAAGGTATCCGAGATGAATCAGCAACGTCAAAACATCGTCCTTGCTATTAAAAGACGTCATGTCATTTTGGAATGTGCTGACTCTCACTCTCACAGCCTCTCCACTTAGCATACTGATGATTTCACCTTTAAGACCATCAAAGTCCATCTCGATGTATTTTTTGAGAGACTCATATGTCTCGGAAGCTGTCCAATAGTTGCTAAATTCTTGATTCCATATAGCAAGCATGACAGAATTCGGACTATAGACGTGCTGTATCTGATTGAATGAATAGCCGTCATACCAAGTCTGCATACTCTCAAAGTCCATATTGTACTTATCGCAAAGTGCCTTTACCTCGTCTTCAGTAAAGCCGACATATTCAGCCAGCCTCGAGGGATTTGTCATTGTGTACTCACGGAAATCTGTCAAAGCTGACTCTGTGCCGTACTTCTTGATTGGCAGAATGCCTGTCATATAGGCAGCAGCGATTGTCTCATCAGTCGCTGTGCCGCCTTTGAACAATCCTCTCAGAAGCTGAACATACTCTTTTTGGAGATTATCGTCGTCCTTTGCTTCACGGAAAAGTGCATCCCACTCGTCGATGATTATTACAAACTTTTGCTTTGTCTTATGGGAAATATCCGCCAGCATACGAGGCAAAGAGGTCTCTCCGCTGTTTGCTACACAAGGAAATGAAGCCTTTAACTCTTGAATGACACATTTCTGTAAGTCTGACACAGCATTTTCAATACTTGCTATAGTAGAGATAAACCACGTGATGTCAAGGTATATTACGTTGTACTTATTCAAGTATTTTTCGAAAGAATCCATTTTTGAAATCTTCAAGCCTTCGAACAGTTCTCTTGAATCACAGCTCTTGTCGTAATATGCACATAGCATTTTTGCGGCAAATGACTTGCCAAATCTTCTTGGGCGACTGAAACAAGTCAGCTTCGCTGGTGTGCCAACAGTGCTGTTTACATAATCAATCATGTCGGTTTTATCTACATAGATTCCGTTGCAAATCTGTTGAAAAGATCCATTGCCTGGATTTAAATATAATCCCATTTCAGTCTACCTCCTTGTGCTTTCGAATTTTAGGTTCATATATAGCTTACCATAAATTCGAGGTTTAGTCAAGAGTGAGACAGGCAAACAAAGGCTTTAACAACTAAATATCCACCATCATCCCCGCCATTGCAACCGCAAACCCATTGGCGGGGCTTTTTTATCTCAATATGAAATCAACAGGAGGAAACAAAATGAAAAACGAAATCTTCATCGCATTCGAGGCGATGATGAAAGAGTCGCCGTACTCGAAATTTGACAGCGGTTATGATGGCACAATCCCAGAGTGCCCCACCTGCCGGTTCAACCGTCCGCTTTGGAAAGACCAATCGTGCGTATTTGAGAAGTGTCCCTACTCCATCTGCGGGACAAGCGACTTTCTTTGAAGTCTGTCGGATTGTTATCAAAAATGCTCTCGTTCAATGATGGTTGACGATTCTCAATCAGAGGTCTCTCAGCAATCTGCAAAGAGGGACCAGATGCAATCCTTTCGACACTTTGTGAGTTTGAAGAAACCGGCTATCTTGTCCGTCATCCTATCAATCTTGATAGGATGGATGGGATGAAAATCATGACCTCTATGGGTGATTCAAGAAAGGAGGAGTTGCCGTGATTACAATTCAGACGGAGGCACTCACGATGAACAGCCGTCTCGGTCGTGACTACCTCAAAGTCGGTCAGATTATGGAGATTTTACCTCAGAGGGGTGGAAAATCGCAAAAAACGACCTTTATTCCAACAGTAAAAAGCAACATAACAGCTTTTTATCGCCCGACACGATTAAAAATCCTGTTGACAACATCCAAATAATGTGATACACTTGTGATAGTTCTGAGAATAATGTTCTCAGGTTTTTGAATTGTGGGGGGTAGTGCTTCGCACACCCAATTATCAAACCTCCGCTCCCTATAGGTAGTCCGGAGGGTTCGGTGTATCATGTGTGTCCTTTTAAATCTCTTTCGGTTTACTGAAAGAGATTTTTGTTTTGAAAAATTTTTTGGAAGGATGGGAAACCATGAAGTTAAGAAAAGTTTTGTCTCTGTTCGTAGCTTTCGTGATGATGTTCGAGGTTCTGCCTCTGGCATCGCTTGCGACGGAGATAGAAGACGCTACTGAAAATGTGGAAGTTTCGGTGGAAGCGGTTGAGGAGGATACCGAGGAAGCGGAAGAAACCGTTGAAGAAGCTGTTGAGGAAGAAGAAACGGTGCTTCTTGGAGCAACGGCTGATGAGGAAGAAGATTCATCGGATGAGTCGGGAATTGCGACGGCTAGTGATGATGAAGAAGTAACCGTGCTTGCCTCAGGTGAGTGTGGAGCAAGTGGTGACAATGTTACTTGGACTCTTACTTCGGATGGAACTTTGACTATTTCTGGAACGGGAAAAATGAAGGACTATTCATCGACATCATCTCCGGGAACGTGGTGTTCAAGTTACGGTAGCAAGATTCAGTCAATCATTATTGAAGATGGTGTAACTCATATCGGTGATTATGCATTCAGCCTGTATAAGGTATACAAAGGCAATCAGAAGCTTAAAACTGTTTCAATCGCAGACAGTGTCACAAGCATAGGAACAGGAGCCTTTTATTGTTGCCGTAACGTTACTTCTATTACTTTACCTGCTAATCTTAAGAGCATTGGCTCAAATGCTTTTATTATTTGCGAGAGCTTAACGAGTATTTACATTCCAGGTAGTGTGACAACTATCAGCACCGGAGCATTTTCTAGTTGTTATAGTTTGGAAAGCGTAACTATTGGCGAGGGATGTGTCAGTATTGGCGCATCAGCTTTCAGTGACTGTAAAAAACTTACTTCTGTTTACATTCCAAACAGTGTAACAAGTATTAATTATGGCGCATTTAAAAATTGCGAAAAACTCGAAGGTATTACCATCAATGATGACAATACTCATTTCACAATAGTTGATGGGGTTGTGTTCAATAAGAGTATGACATCATTAATTTGGTATCCAAATGCGTCAACCTTCGGACAATCGACTTATACTATTCCGGACAGTGTAACCACTATTGCCGCCGGAGCATTTATAACTTGTGATAATTTAACCAGCGTATATATGTCAGACAATGTCACAAGTATTGGCTATGAAGCATTTTGGTGCTGTTCCAACCTAGCAAATATTACTTTATCAAATAACATTACATCAATTCCGCAGTATGCATTTACGAGCTGTGATAGTTTGGCTGAATTAGAATTACCGTACGGTCTTAAAACTATAGGTGGTTCTGCTTTTAGTTATTGCGAAGGCTTGAAGAGCATAGTAATTCCAGATAGTGTAACAAGTATTGGAACGTATGCGTTTATAGGATGTATATCTCTCGAAAATGTCACATTATCAAATAGTATAACAACCATAAGTGATAATCTGTTTCAGGGTTGTACAAGTTTAGTTAGCATTACGATACCGGATGGTGTAACTAGTATCAGCAAATACGCTTTCAAGAACTGTTCTAAATTAGAGAGCGTTACGATGACAAATAGCGTAACGTCGTGTCATGAATACGCATTTTACTATTGCTCCAAGTTGACTGATATTTACTTTGGTGGAACGGTCGAGGAATGGAATAGTGTTAAGATAGTAAGAGTATATTCTGTCCCCATGATGGACCTTGAAGGCGTAACCATCCACTGCACCGATGGCACTATAAATAGTGATGGGACGGTGGAGTATGATGAAGAAGAAACTTACACCGGATTCAGCCCAGATGTAGATGGTTGGAGTGAAGTTAATCATTATTGGTCATTTGGATATGAAGAAGGCTACGATATACCGCTGAGCGCATACTTTCAACATAACTTTTCAGCATTTGGAATGTGGGGCAACAGCTTGATTCAAACTATTTTCAACGATTGGAACGGAAGTTGTTTTGGCTTATCCTTACTTGCGCTTGCTAATTACAACGGACAAATTGATCTTAGTAATTATTTTAGTAATGGCGGTGATTCTCTTAATGTTTACGGATATGAAGAAGTAACCTCCGTTAATTTTACATATAAAGGAGGCACAACGATTGGAAATGCCTATACATTTGTTGGAAACGCTGATATTATTCGCATAATTGAAAAAGCACAAGTGAGCCAGTTTTCATCGTCATTTTCTAGTTATTTTAATGATATTGAAATTGGTGACTATGATGAGGATTATTCCGAGGTTATTGAATTCTTAGAGAACAATCCAGACAGTGCTTTGTTAGTTAACCTTAATGCATGTAATCATACAGTTGTCTTGACAAGTCAGCAGGTAGAGCTAAACGATAGTTGGGGAGACGAATGGGTGTGTTATGTACTTTACGATAGCAATTATCCTCAGTTAACCAATGAGTTAGAGGATGCTATTAGTAGATATAGCATAAGCACAAGCTTCTTGGCTTTAAATACAGATACAGGCGAATATATGTATATAACTTTCAATTCAGATGGCACTAATAACAATAAATATAGTAAATACTATTTTGGATGGCAAGAACAGATAGAATTTTATGATGTTAGCCAATTGGACGATTCATACTTTGATTGCATATTAGGAACAACATTAATGGATTTAATTTGTGGTACTTATGTTGCAGTTAGCAATTCTTGTCAGGTGGTGGATTCTACTGGAGAAGTGATGTTTGATGTAGCCGACGGTGACTGTACATTATACTCTGAGGACGTTGAGTACGTCAGCTACATGGAATCTATAGATGCGGATATTGTTAAAGGCGTATTGATTCTTCCTACAAACCAATATCAAATTGTTTGTGAGAGTGAAACCGCCATTTGTAGTTATCTTAATGACGAGAGCGTTATTGCTTATTATGTCAGTGGTGACGCTACAATCACTGTAGATGAAGATAGCCTGAGTATATCTGTTGTGAATACTTCCGATGCAGATATTGAGATTGAAATCGCTCTTATCAATAGTGATGGAGATACAGTTGCTGAGGCTACGGGAACACTTGAGACTGGAACAGAGTTTGATATTCAACTTACAGAGGATGAAAACAATCAGACTATTGCAGTTGCTTCCACAACAAGCACCCCTGAGAATATCACGACTGAACTGGTAGTGAATGGCGAAACGACTGATGAGGATTATCATTATACCACCATGGCAAATAATGATGCTGAACTTGTCGCCGAAGCCAAAACCACCCTCTCCTCCACCGACTGGACTCTCACCCAGAGTGATGTTGAATCCGCAACCAGCTCTACAACTGCCGACAAGATTTCAACTCTGATTGACGCAATCCTCGCAGAGCTTGGCATCGATAGCAATGTGACAGTTACCTACACTATTACCGACATAACCGAAGCGATTGCCGGTGATGCAACTGATGTGGATGGAACCGACGGAAGCTTCACGATTAACTTCACGATTTCCGCCGGCAACGAGTCGGATACATTGACCGAAACCGGGACGATAACCGCAACGGCATATGTACACACTCACACGCTCACTCACGTTGAGGCTGTAGACGCAACTTGTACTGCTGAGGGCAACACTGAATATTGGTATTGCTCCGGCTGTGATAAGTATTACAGTGATGAAAATGCCGAGAACGAGATTACTCTTGCCGACACAGTTACAGCTAAAATTGCTCATAACTACGAAGCAGTTGTAACAGAGCCAACTTGCACCGAGGACGGTTACACAACTTACACTTGCTCCGCCTGCAAAGATAGCTATGTTGCCGATGAAACAGTAGCACTTGGACACAACTACGAATCCGAAGTAACAAAGGAAGCAACCTGCACGGAGGCGGGTATTATGACTTACACCTGTACCAGAGGCGATGATAGTTACACTGCTGAGATTTCCGCTACCGGACATAGCTTCAACAGCGAAGGTGTATGCGAGGCTTGCGGAGCAAAGACTGGAGAGACCGGAACTACTTCAACCGTAACGGTTGATTCTGACGATACCATATTCGCAAATGTCCTTCCTTCTGGTTTGGTTACATCAGTTGAGATTACTGTTTCAAACGCTGACGGCGGCACGCTTGTCGTTTCTAAGGTTGTCGAGGATAGCGCTTATCCTTACCTCGTTGAGCATATAGCCGACACTCTCAGCTTTACTCTCTATAACGAGGCTCAGGGCGACGACCTTATCAGCGAAACCAACAGCTTCACGATTACAACTACAGAGAACAACAGGAAGACTCTCAAGAAGGTCACAATCCTCTTCTACGGAGATGTTGACTATAGCGGAGCCGGCACTTCCACCGTCACGATGGACTTCGCTTCTGCGTCTGACCTTTCTTCGAGCGATATATATGTGCTTCACTACACCGGCTCATATCCCACATGGGAAGTAGTAGCCAGCACCGTCACATTCGGTGAAACTCTCACAGTTGAGTTCGAAGCTTCCGACTACTCGCCGTTCGTGGTATTGTCGGTAGCAAACGCATCCTCCGGCGGAAGCTCGTCGATGATAGACATTCTTCTAAAGATTTCTGCGAACTACTCCGCAGTCACCGAGGCTATAGACAGAGCGAACGCTCTTAACCCGAGCGATTACGAGAACTTTTCGGCTGTAACAGAGGCAATCAACGCCGTTAATTGGAACCTGAAGGCAATCAATCAGATGACCGTCAATGCCTATGCCGACGCAATCAACACGGCGATTGATAGCTTGGTCAAGACCACAGCCAACATCACCGAGGAAACGGTCAATATTGATGAGCCGATTGAGGATACAAACTCCGATACAAAAGACGATGTCTTCTGACATAATACTGAATTGAACCAGGTAACGAAAAGGCGACCGACTGTAAAAGGTTGGTCGCCTTTGGCTTTGCTCATTTGCAAAAAAGGAATCGCCTTCGCCGCCCGGATTCCCTTAGAAAAGGAGTTGAGACGAGAGCCGAACGACAACGGGCTTGCTCAAGGACAAGAGAACCTGTCCAAAAGAGTCAATCTACCAGATTATCATGTTGACCCGGAGTTACTTTTCCAAGTCGTGACGGATTTCTTCAACGAGTTGGAAAGAAGATTTGGTAGGAGTTCTTTCGTTTTCCCCACCAGATATACTGGCAGATTCGTGATCCCGCCGTCGGTTCTTAGATTTCGCTTTGAAAATCTGATGGCGTGGGCAGGCTGGTTACGTGCAACATATTTCTTGAAAGACGGTGCGGATTTGTCCTCACCGGCTTTTACTTCCACGGGGATAATCTCCGTGCCGTTCTGGATGACGAAGTCAATCTCACTGTTTTTGTCTGAATAATATCTCGGTTCGACCTCGAATTCACCTTTCAGCTGCTGCAGGACATAGTTCTCGGTCAGTGCACCCTTGAACTGATAGTCGGACTTGAGGAGAATTGCACTGTTGTCTATTCCCGCCATATGCTTGAGAAGCCCTGTGTCGAAGACAAAAAGCTTGAACTGGTCTAATTTATCAAACGCCGACAGCGGATGCTCCATCTTCGAGACATTATAAACACGATTGAGCATTCCTGCCGAGACAAGCCATTCAATCGCTTCCTCAAAATCCTTTGCCCTGCCGCCCTCACGGACAGCGCCATACATAAACTTCTCGTTCGGCTTAGCAAGCTGTGTGACGATGCTTCTGAAGACCATCAGAATCCGACCGCTGTTGACCTTGCCGTTGTGCTTCGAGAAATCGTTTTCGTAGACCTCAATCAGCTCCCTTTGAATCTGGCTGATTTTTGCGGGATCTTTGTACTTAATCCACGAGTCAACGCACTCCGGCATTCCGCCGATTATGAGGTAGTTGTTGTAGGCTTCTAAGAGTCGGTTGTGGAAGATCTCTTCAATCTGAGTATCAGTCTGAATACTATCGTAGTAAGCAAATAATGCTGGGTCAACCGCTTCAAGGAACTCATCAAACTTGAGCGGATAAATGTCTAAGAGATTCACCATCCCGACGGGATAGGACTTCGGCTGAGCCAGAAGAGTCCCCAAAAGACTTCCTGCGGCAATCACATGATATTCGTTCGTCTTTTCTTTGAAGTATTTGAGGCTGTTGAGAGCCTCCGGACACTCCTGAATCTCGTCGAAGATAATCAGAGTTTTCTCCGGGAGAATCTTCTCACCGGCAATCAGCGAAAGAAGCTCGATAATCCGAGTAGGATTCTTGTTAGCTTCAAAAATGGATTTCAGCTCGTCTTCCTCGTCGAAATTGAAATAGACATAGCTGTCGTAGTAATTCTGCCCGAACTCTTTCATCAACCATGTTTTCCCGACCTGCCGTGCGCCTTTCAGGACAAGCGGCTTGCGGGTCTCGCTTGCCTTCCAGTTTATCAGATCTTTAATTGCATTTCGTTTCAAAAAAATCACCGCCTCGTAAACTCTGAGAAAAGTATAACACTTTTTCTTAGCTTTTACAAGGCGGAAATTACATTTTTTCTGAGTTTTTGAGGGGCAAAATCACACTTTTTCTGAGGAGGTATGTGAACAAATATGATTTTAGTCATTAGAAGAAGCAAAAATCATAGCGGCGACTCGTGACAAAAAGCAAGCCGTCGTTTTTTTCTGTTCATAAGGAAACAAAGGCGGTAAATCCTCAATCATGGACAGACTAAAGCCCGCAAAGTCTGATATTCCAAAGGAAAAGGCTATGCCTCAGAAAGAACGGAAGCCGGATAGAGGCATATGAGCAAGAGTGAAAAATGGAAACTCAAATAGAGCTTTTACCTAGCATCAGGATTTGAGTACATTATAACAGTGTTCAATCCCGATGTTGATGTCAGCTCAAGTTCACCATAGAGGCAAATAGGTAATTGCCTATTGTCTTTGAATCGTCTGTCCGGTCCTCCGGATTTATTAACATATTTCCAGGTTTGTCCTACAATTTGGGCATCCTTCGGAACGGCTTCGCTCTCGATAAATCTGGTTGTATGAGGGTAAATGGAAATATCGTTGTAGTTCAACGCTCCTATTTTACTTCCCTGAATGATGAAAAGTTTGTCGGGAAGGAAGAGAAGAGTTTCCTTTCTTACTTTGAATGCAGCAACCTTCACATTAGCTCTAAAGGGGAAAGGAGCTTTGGTAGATGCAGTACAAGCAGTACGATTAACTGTATTACTTGCACCACCAGAATACTTACGATCAATCACTTTACTGGTTTGCATTATTCTCCATACTTTGGAGCAGTCTGTTATTTTTGCAATCGGATTCATTCTCGAATCAACAAGGGATTGCTGATCCGCTTCAATATCATATTCGAGATCAATCATTCCTTTTGTTTTGACATAACCAAACATTGCAGCAAAGATGGCAGCTAAAACTAAAAAAACGGGGTTGGCAAAGCCGATAATGAATGTGATCCAAAAGCCAACAGTTGCGATCCTCTTTAATTTTAATGCTCTACTTGCAGATGCCAGCATAGCCTCTAAACCCTCAGAAACCATTTCTGTTGCTACGCTATTCACAATGTTTTGTGTGTCATAATGATTGTTGTCAATAGCAGGAACGGGCTGCTGGCCGGGATTTGTGCTGCGTTGCGATGAACTATTATTTGCTTTTCCGGTTTCGTGAACATACGAAATTCCTGTTCCCGGAATTGAAGCAGTTGTGCGTGTAGTTCCTTTTGCTGTTTTGGTTACTCTATAGCCTTTTGCACCCCAGCTATAACCGATACCGGACTTACTGAGATTTATTCTGAATCCACCACCGAGATTGATGCTTTTTCTATACCTGAAGCTCATGATTATCCTCCTTATTCGAGATTAGCGACAGGAGCAAAACCGGACCTGTCGTTATAATTTATGTTGTGCTTAAACTGTGTTAGCATGTCCGAAGGATCAATGTAGTCAAACTTGACATTAGATAAATTCACTATTTCTCCCATAACAATGCTTATATCATCCTTTGATTCTGCGTTACGAGCAGCAGTAATCATTGCTTCACACGCAGAGACAGTTATTCCTTTAGCAGCAATAATATCTTCCATGAGATCAATAGAGATATAATCATGGATGCCGTCGGAAGTGATAATGAAAGGAGAGGGCAGAAGTTCCATGGTGCTACATTTTATCTTAAATAGGTGTGCAGCTCCACCACCAAAACAAGCTGTAATTTCATTTTTTCTATCAAACGATTCTGCTTCTTCAGATGATAGTTGTCCAGTGGCAAGAAGGTAGTTCAGGGTTGTGTCATCTGTTGTCAGTTGCTTGAGATATTTTCTCCCTTGCAACAAGTACACCCTAGTATTACCAATACTGAACAACTGTGTAATGCCATTATAAGATGCAACACCAGAAAGAGTAGTTGCCATATTCTCGTAATCTGAACACTCTGATGAAAGAGATAGCAATTCCTCATTGATTCTTGTCAATTCGTTTTCAGAAAGAGTATTCAGTGTGGAGAGCTGTTTTGCAACAAAATGAGAAGCTACAGCGCCGGCATTATTCCCTCCGACACCATCTGCAACGGCAATAATGCCATTTACAAGCTGTGTCTGAAAAATACCTTCCGCTATTATGTTTTTTCCAAGGATTATTCGATCCTCATTTTCGGCTTTGTTTGGACCTTTTTGAGTAATTGCTATGATGTTCATGTCTTACTCCTTTGTGCAAACCAATGAAGGTGGGCTTGCTGTCACATCGATAGTATCAATACTTACCGTTGCATTATCAAAAATCTCGTTGTCAAACAAGTACCTGGATAGCGGATTGATCAGAAGGTTTTCGACTACATTACCAATGCCTCTACCACCATTCGCCAAGTTACTGAGGGATTGTTCAGTCAGAATACTCATAGCATCGTCAGAAATAGTCAGCGCAATATGTTTTTCAACAGAGAGATTCTTGACGATCTTTTTAACCTGAGAAGAAAGTATGAGTTTGGCGACATCAGGACGAATGTAATCAAATACAACAATATTTTCGCCAATTCTATTAAGAATCTCAGGGCGACCAAGCTGAAGCTTAAAGTGATCTTCGATTGCTTCTCTAACACGAGCAGACATCTCCTGATACGGCATATCGCTTGTTACATTTGTCTCTCGCTGACCATTTTCATTCACTGTGAAAATGCCAAGGTTACTTGTAAAGATGATAATGGTTTCAGAAAAATACACTGTATTACCTTGTCCGTCTGTCATTCTTCCATCTTCAAGAATCTGAAGGAACTTGTCCAGAATGGAAGGATGGGCTTTTTCAATTTCATCAAACAAAAGAATGGCGAACGGATTTTTCTTCACAGCATTTGTGAGCTGACCACCAGCTTCATAGCCGACATATCCGGGAGGCGCACCAAGCAATTTCTGATCGCTATGACTTTGACCGTATTCACTCATGTCGAAACGCTTGCAGCAGCTTTCATCACCAAACAGAATCTCTGCAAGAGTTTTTGCTGTTTCTGTTTTACCTGTACCGGTAGGACCCGCAAAAAACAGGACACCCTTTGGTCTGGTATGAGACGATCCTTGTAAACCGGACATTCCTGTAATGGCTCTCTTGATTACATCAAGAGTCTTTGTTATAGCATAGTCTTGTCCTTTGACGCGGTTTTCAAAATCAGCTTTAGCATTGCGGATTTTAGCTAAGTCAAGGTTCTTCCAAGGATTCTCACGAATACCATATTTATAAAGATCGATGACATCGCATAAATCCTGCATTCGGATCTTTTCATTTTTACATAGTCTGCGAAGACCATTGATTTCTGTAAAGCTAAAACCTTCGGTAAGTGCAACAAATTTGTCTTGAATTTTTTCGAGTTCATCTGGATGCTCGTTGTAATATGCACTATCCTGCATATACACTTCTCTGGCAAAGAAGCCGGGAAAGTTAGGACTTTTTACAAGTGCTTCGCGCTCTTCTTTAGATGGAGAAGAAAGGGTAATCATTTTGACATTGGGATTCTGTAGATAAAACCAAGCGGGAATATCATTAGCTTTATTGGTAATCAGAATCAGGAGGTTTTTAAGAATACCGTTACTCTCGGTTCGAACATCTTTTGCATCGAGAGATGCCTGAAGTAATACGGTAAAGCTGTCCACTTCACTCTGTTCCATGTTGTCGGGAGAAGTAATATATCGAGATGCGAAGTCCATAATGATAACAGTTGCTTCTTTGTTTTGGGCAAGTGTTTTCCTTACAATGTTTACTGCCGCATCGTTTTTGCTGCTGCCCTTGAACTCAGACTTTATATATCCCTGAGATGCAGAGCATTCAGCCAACTTTGCAAAATTGTCAAGGTAGCCTTCCTCGCAAGTGTTATAGAATCCGCAAAGACTATCATAGAATACGATATTCTGATAGCCCATATCTTTGAAATAGAAATGCAGATATTCAGGCAGACGAAGAATGCTTCCTTTCGGTGTGCTGCCTTCTTCAGGGTACTGATAGGAGTCAAGCACATTACCCTCCAAGATAATGAGAGGTTTAATCTTTGAGAAAATGCCAAGCTCCTTATGCCATTTTGAAATGTAATCACTCATTTCTTTCCCTCCAATTCGTTTAATGATTTCGTTATAAAAATTTTTGTCGCATGTGTTTTTTAATTTCGCTATTGGGTAATCAGTAAATTAGCCTAACTCTCCACCTCTGCGAGCTAAACTTCGATTTCAGAAGTTTGGCTTATGTATTCCAACGGAAACCACACCATCTGAAGTAAAAAAGTTCTGAATTTTATTGCTTTCCGTACTAAAATAGCTGCTATATTTATCAGACTTAGTTTCATCTAAAACATACACATTTTGATTTGATGAGCCTCTGAGCAATGTATTATCATTGAGCTCTTCAATATATTCACCATCTATAAGAACACTGATGTCTTCAAATGAGGCAGAATTTAGTTCTTGATACTTGTATCCTGTATATACGATAATATCGTCAGAGATCCCTTTGAGAAGACTAAGTAATTCCTTTAGATCTTCCCCTTGATACATAGGATCTCCACCTGTTATAGTGAATCCATCTATTGTATGATCTGTTGCAATCTGCAAAACAAGCTCATAAACAAGCTGTGGCGTAGTAAGATACCGATCTTGAAATTCCCACAGTTCCGGGTTGCTACAGCCTTTGCATCGTCTTGGGCAACCACAAAACCATATTCCAACTCGTTTACCGGGACCTAATACTTCAACGGGGTATAATACCCTTGCTACATACATTGGTTAATCCTCACCAAGAAATAAGCAGCCTCAGATTGACACTTTCCATTGATGTTTGTTCCACCCAGTCCTAGCTCGTCTCCGTTTTTAAGTTCCGTCTTTGCGATGATCTTCTTATTATTCACATATGTAAAGTTTGTTCCGCTGAGATTTTCAATATAGAATAGACCGCCCTCAATAGTTAGCTTGGCGTGGGCGCGGCTCACATAGCTTTTTGACGCCAAGTAATCGCTCATGGAGTTTTCTCTACCAATCACGGTTTCATCGCAAAATACCTTATATGCATACTGTCCGTCAAGACTGCTCAAAACATAGGCATGGGAACTAACAGGCGCACTCTCCGTTACTTCATCTGGTGTCGGAGTAATGTCAGATATATCCTCTCCACACGCCTGACATTTTCTTGCATTTGCAGGATTTTTCTCTCCACAATCACACACACGGATCATCGTTGCTTTTTCTGATGAAGCAGGAGAGGTCGATGCGTTTTCTTCTAACATCTTCTCAGTTTCTTCATCTGTTATCTTCACACGAGTTAAGTCTGCCTCACAGTAAAGGCACTCTAAAAGTGTTGGCTCGTTTTTTGAACGGCATGATGGACATATTTTATATTTCTGCATTTATATCACTCCCTCCGAAGAGCCTTTTGTTTGGAGGCAGATTTGCGCTGTTTCTTTACGCTGATGGTGTCAGCCTCAGTTTCCATGGCATAGTCAGATGTGTTGATAATTTGCGCATATTCTGCTTCTGCGGGAAGAAGAATACGATCTGCGAGTACAACGCCTTTCACAAGAAGCCTTTTTTCGATCTCCTTGAAGTCCTCACAAAAATGCTCCATCGAGTCGCAAAGCTTGTTTGTTTCCTGTGCAGTAGGTACACGATCGCTTGTATCTATACCACCAAGCTCCATAGCAATTTTGCCATCTGAAGAATATGTTACATTGACTGCTGTACCATCTCCATATGCATACAGCTCGTTCCGAAATCTTTTCCCACTTCGCTTAGTAACTTCGCGAGAGCCAAGCACAGAATAACCCATTTCAACCATAACTTCATCTAAGCAATCGCTAATATAGGCTTGTTCGTCATCTTCGGCAACTGCTTGCTTGATTCTCGCAATCTCAGCTTCAAGTATTTGAATGGAAGAGCGAGAACACACATATTCCTGGGTCGCATAGTAATAAAGTTCGCACAGTGCAGAATATTCAGTATATAGTCTGTCAAATTCAGTTTGACATTCCTTGTATTCCTCAATGAAATGATTGGCTTGCTTGATCAGAGGATTGACGCTCACCGCAATGAAGTTTTTCAGGAAAATTTCATCGGTAATCTCATCCAGTCTGGTGATTGCTCTATTAATTTCTGTTTTGTATTCATAAGGAAGAAAACCAATTTTGCTTATCTGTGCCAGCCGCTGTGCGGCTTCAATACGCAATGTGGTTGCGGTGTCGGCTTTAATCTCCTTAATATCTGCAAAGGAAGTAGTGAATCCCTGATTAACAGCCTCGGACAAGTTTGCTTTAAGGATGTCCTCGTTATCAGCAGCAGTTGATGAAATTTTTGTTGCGAGTTTTTCTGCTTCTTTGAGGCAAGAGCACACTGCATTTGCTGCCTCTTCAACAGAGTTCACATCTTCATAATTTGTGCGTACTATAGGTTGAATCGACGTAATCAATGTTTCGAGCTCTGAAATGAGTGCAGTCATTCCATTATCATCCCCGGTTCTGTTAGACAACTCTGAGGCGATTTGCTTTTCAGTATTAAACATCCCTCCGATCTGAAGGAGCTGTTTCTGCGCTTTTCTAATCTTTTCTGTTGCTACAGCCTTGCGGCGTTCGACTTCCCGTTGCTCTGCAAGAATCCTGCGTTGCTCTGGTGTTAATGTGTATCTTGATGATTTAGGTCCTGACATAGATTATTTCTCCTTATCAAACAATTCGTATGGTCTGTGTGGAGGCAAGTAATTTTCTTCCACATAACGAGCTGCTCTTGAACCCTCATTGCAAAAAATAATAGGTTTCGACGAAAATACTCAACAGCCAATTAGCCAGCCACCTACGAAATAAAACGCTGGCAGACTTAGGGTAGGCTACTTGCCTAAAGTTTAATGTTTTCGTCGAACATATAGTGATCGGTACCCATTACTGTCATAAATACTATCGTGAATATGAGTGTAAAATAAAGAATGGAATCAGGCATTCAGACTATGACGCCAAGCATCTAATTCCTTCCTTTTGCCAAGTGCAATTAGCCATGCTTCAAGCTGGACATCCAGCGTGTCATCGTAGTCAATCAATGAATGGCAAAAGTCTTCAAATTCCTCATATGAAGAATCAAGGAGGGCTCTCATGTGTGCAGTAAGCTCGGAAACATTTTTGAGCTGCTTGTCTCCGATACTGAAAAGCTTCTGACCAGAGAGTAAATATGCCATTGTGTAATAGTTCATCAAGGTATCTCTCGTGCTTCTGTTGCTCAAACTGTGAGCAGTTTCAAGGGTAGATACGGCAACAGACAGTCCTGCATTCTTGGATTTAACCATAGCCAAATAATTTGTGAGTAATTTATTGCCCAGAATACTGTCCCAATATGTATAGTTGGACTTGTCATTCTTCCAAAGTTTTTCGAGCATATCTCGTCCCAGAGCAGGAAGTGATTCGTAGATTTGCCCCATCCAATAGAAGCCGTTGAGTTCGGGATAAATCTTGTAAAGCAAATTCCAGAAGATAATATCATCTTTTCCTGCTGTGCGAGATGCCTCGTCCTCCGCATCCATACAGTATCCGGCAATTTCAGGATTAAAGTTCTTGAAGAATGCAGACATCAAACCGCGATATAGTTGCTTCTTGCCGTCGTTCCAGTTGCTTGCAAGTGCCGTAACCAAAGACGGTATGTCCTTATAGCCCTGTCCCAAGAAAGTATAGGTGGGAATAGCCTTTTCCGCAACCATGCCTACACCTTCACCCGGAATGACTTGCTTCTTTCCCCTACACCAATTTAGAACTTCTGTATATGTCCAGCGGCGGTTGGGATTTTCCTTCTTGTGTCTATTAGTAATATCGAAGTAGGTTACAGCAGAGATAAGATCTTGCAGTTCCTTCGGCATATCCTTCGGGAATGGAATGCGCTGCACAGCGGTAAATTGCGCAATCTCTTCTGCGCTCATGTTTTTATACGGTGTATAACCACAATACAGCTCATATAAAGTAATGCCGAAGGAATAATAGTCGGACTCTTCCAAAAAGAGGCTTCTGAAAGTTTCCGGCGCAGAATACTCAGGAGTCATACCTGTTTTTGTTACCAGAACTGTATTTCCTTGCTCGACAACTGAACTAATACCAAAGTCAATAATTGCCACGCTCTTGTTATCATCCAAAAGCATAATATTGGATGGCTTCAAATCCTTGTGAATAATATCGTTCTTGTGCAAGACATGAAGAGCCTCATTGACGCATGGGATGATCGTCTTTTTCAGTTCATCAAGAGAAAACTTCCTTCCTTGCAGACTGCCATTTTTGTAATAGGGCAGTACCTCGAATGGCAAACCATTGTGTTCGCCCGTATCGAACAGTGACGCAACATAAGGAGAGTTGATCGACTTCAAAACAGAGATGACCTCCGGCTTGACCGCACGCTGTCTTCTATAAACTTTCGCAACATACTCTCTTTCGTTGTATTTGCAGACATAGAGGTCAGCTTCTCCGGTCGAAATACTCAACGGCTCACTTATTTGATACTTACCACCAAGAATCGTGCCTGAAGCCAACTTTTTACTTGAATCGCTGGTCAGAGCAGGGTTGATTGCGGTAGCCTGACCAAGTTCAGAATTGATTACAGTTGTATTAACATTAGGGCTGATTACTGTTTGATTGCTCATAGCCTTTCCTCCTGTAAAAGCGGTTATCTGCCGCCCGCTAATTGAGCTTTACCGTCAATAAGCTTAACTTTGCCGGATCTAACCAAGAAGTCGATAGCAGCGTCAGTTTTTTGCTTGATTTTCGGTCCTTTTCGCTCGAATCCAAATGCACGAGCGCACTCAGTAGACAAATCCTCTATAGTAATACCAAAGGAATGTTCGATGATCTTTATCATTGCATTTGCAACTTCCTCAGTATGAATGTATTCTATGGGGCGTGGTGTGTCATATCTCTTTGGAATACGAACGATAACGGGAGTTTCGGGTAGGAGTCGAATAAAATTGTCATTATCGATCCGCACCTGACCATTAAGCCTCTTGTTGATTGCTTCAAGGATAGTGTTCTTGACGCCTTCTGTTGCCTTTCCGGCTGTAAAAGATGGCCCCATTCGTTTATAAAGCAGTTCCATGTGCATTGGCTGTTCAACTGAAACTATGTACTTAATATTCTCACTGATTCTTGTGAGATTGTCATTTGAGCCAGAATGAGGCGTATCCCACCATTTTGCCTCTTTGTAGTAAGCGAATCCATAAGGGTTAACAGAAGGTTGCTTCTGAACAACTTTTGTTGTCTCACTTGCAATTTGATCGATAGCAACACCGGCACTTCCGTCATTGCTATTTTTTATAGCATGGCGCACTTTACCATCTTTTCCAACAACAGAGTGCAAGAAAGCAAGTAATGCTTCTCCTTCAGCATTAGGATTACGCATCCATTCAGTAGACCAAACACGGTAAAGATTCCATCCCATGTTCTGAAGAATGGTTCGTCTTAGATGATCTCTATCACGAGCTGTCTTTGCGTGAACATAAGAAAATCCGTCACACTCAATACCGGCTATATACTCGCCTTCTTCATCAGGATTAACAACAGCGATGTCAATCTTATAGTCAGAGCAACCGATCTCGGTTTCTACTGAGTATCCGTGTTTTCTCAGGAACTCTGCAATCACTTTACAGAAATCATCTTTTAACTCAAAAGCTTCATCGTTCTCAACCGGTTTTAGTGCGCTTGTGCCTTGCTGTGCAAACTCAATATAGGATCTTAGCATCCTTACGCCCTCGGAGTTTGTTCTGCTCAGGTCGATATCTGACGGAAGAATAGAGCCAACGAGTTTGACATTGCACTTTGCTCTTGTAATAGCAACATTCAGACGGCGTTCGCCACCTTCATGACCAAGGGGACCGAAACGCATATACATTTTACCTGTCCTATCTTTTGCGTAGCAGATACTAAATATTATGGTATCTCTTTCATCGTCCTGAACATTCTCAAGATTTTTCACAAAGAACGGCTCATCTTTAGATTCGTCAAAAAACCATTCATACTTTGGATTACGCTCTCTGAAATCAATTATTGCATTTTCGATTGCAGTCTGTTGTTTTTCGCTAAATGCAATGATTCCGAGCGAACGCTCCGGATGCCTTTGGATGTGATCCAATACGAGCATCACGCACTTTTGAGCTTCTCTTATATTGCAATTCTTGCCTCCGCCCTCATAATAACCATTCTCTACATGAATATATTCGACACCCATATCAGGAATTTTCGTGGCGCTATTTGGGAAGGTGATCAGGTTGTTCTTGTAGATTTCTCTGTTAGAAAAGGCAATCAAATTTTCATGTTTGCTACGATAATGCCAAAGCAAAGTTCGATTCGGCAACACTGATGCGGATTCCTCCAAAATAGAGTCGGAAATGACTTCACTGAAATCCTCTTCTCCTGAAATGTCGTAATCACCATCAAAATTGTTGGTTGATGCAGCAAAGAAATTTGTAGGGGGCAACTGTTTACTGTCACCTGCAATGATCACTTGTGATCCTCTAAATATCGCACCAATAGCATCTTCAGGGAAAATCTGAGATGCCTCATCAAAGATTACAAGATCAAAGTGATATGCTTCAGTCTCTAAGAAATAAGATACGGAAAGCGGAGACATCATCAAACATGGCTTGAGCTTCAGCAACAGATTTGGAATTTGCTTGAAGAGCTTTCTCAGAGGCATGATGTTTCGCTTTTTACTCAATTCTTTTTTTAGTATAGCAACTTCATCTGTTGCCTTGAGTAATTGGTGATTTGAAGGAAGATTCTCAATCAGCTTTTCGCGGATACGCATTTGAGCAATGAGAAGCTGAAGATCATCCAGCTCAATAAACTTTTTGATGCGCTCGTCTTGAGTATTTCGTCTAAAGCGACGCACTGAAGCAGACTTGTCGCACACTGCTCCAAGCCACATATGATAGAAGCCTTTAAGGAAAATCCTTTCGATATCGGAGTAATAATTTGCTGTCTCAATTTTCGAGATAAAATCTTCAAGTCCGTTGGCACAACAATCATCCTTTGCTTCTTGATAGTCAATCCAACCACCTAGCATATGCATGGAAGCTAAGCATTTTTGTGTTCTTGAATATAGCTCTGTCAGTTTCATTGTCTGACTGAAACTGTTCGATGCAAACTGTGCTGATACCCATTCAAGGTGATTGCTTGTCCTGCTGAGAAGCTTAGATACTTCATCTGCAATGTCTTTGAGTTCTTTCTTCCGAGATGCCTCTACATTGATAATGGGCTTTAATTCCTCATACAGTTCCATCTGAATGATATTTTCTGTCTGGCTGAGTAACTTGAGGATGTTGTCCCAATCAGTTTTGCGATCGGCGTAAAATTCACCAAAATGCCGCTCATAAAAATGTTTACCAGTACTAAGCAATTCAGAGAGTCCTGTATGTTCGTTCAAGTCTTCAATCGCTCCATAAATTACAGAAACTTGAACTCCTTTATTCACCAAATATGGAGCAAGTAAGGCTGTTTCGTCTGCTACACGATTAAGTTCTCTCAGATAAATATCAATCTGTTCTATAGCTGTTTTTCCGTCAAAATCGGTCTTGTCAATATTAAGCTCTATTGCGCCAGAAGATATGACATCCTGAATCTTGGCAAATGCGGTCATAGACGAGCTTAGGTGTTCATCTAATGCGGCAATTTGTTTAGAATGATCCTGCGACACAATTCTTTGCAGATTATCGGTGATACACGCCGTAGGAAGAGCTTTCAGTTTCTCTATCACATCTATTGCAGCGAGTGCATCATCCCACTTAGATTCAACGCCGTTATAATAGATGGAAAGTGCATCAGCCAGACTTGCAGAATTAGATTCAAACCATGCTAATTGCTCATGGTATTCCTTCAGACTAAGCAACAGAGAACTTGCAGCTTCATCCGATAATTTCTTGATAACAGTTTTTGATAGAGCTTGAATTTGCTTTTTGTCTTGCTTATATTGCGACTTGAAGATTTTGAAAAAGCTTGTGTACTCTGTTTTATATCGTAGCAACATAGGGGCATAGTCTAAGCGCAGAACATCAGATTCCCAATCAGCTAAAATACGATCCTTTGTTTCTGAGAGATACGACGCTTTTGCTTTTGCCTCTAAAACTAACGCTTTGTATTTTGTTGTATCATTGTCAAACCATTGTGAGGGAATAATGATATTACCTCTAATTGCGGCAAGTACAGCAGCGATGTCCTGCTGGTTATTTTTATTGACTGCGCCGTTAAAGCCAAGCATAGAGTTCATCGAATCGAAAGCAGAAATTGCCTGAGCAAGCTGATCTCGAATGTCTGTGAACATCTGATGCAATGAAGCATGATTTTCCACAAAGAAATCTGAGTTGGCGTTCTTGATAAACGGCATTCCAACAAGGCTGTTTGCTATAGCCAACAGATTGTCTTTCCAATCATTGTAGTTATAGTCATAAATATTCGATACAAAAACGCCCGATATACTATTCTCGAGCACAAAGAGTTTTTCGTATTTTGCTTTAAGGTCTTCAGCTTCAGTGCGAACGACTTGAAGTTTCCCTGTCTCAAGCCAAATATCAGGAATAGCAGGTAGTTCGCAAATGCCACACATGGTCTTTACCATTGCGAGAAGGGAAGTGTATGACAACACAGATATTAAATCAGGACATTCTTTGATGTCCGATATGGATCTAAATACAGCATCTATCGCATCCCGCAGGGATGTTAATTCTTGCCGCATTTTTTCTGTGTATTCATACCCAGTTGTTCGAGACTTCAGTCCATCCCACGGGTTGTTATGTATCTCGTAGCTTATTCTTTGAATAGCCAAAGAATAGTCCTTCAGCTTGTTAAGATATGCTTGTAGCTTAGCTTGAGTTACTGTTAATGGAGCGTCTATGGCGTATGTTACAGAAGGAGCATCGTTAACATCCTCTAATTTACTGTAGACCTCGTAGCAGCTTATATTGAGTTCAGGATTAAGCTGATGCAATTCTGTTGCATATTGATTCAACTCCTGACGAATAGCCAGCAGCTCTTCTAGATTATTTAATGCGGTGTCCTTTACTCGTGTCTGTTTCAGGCGTAAATTCGCACCAATTTGCTCAAGAATTTCTTTCTTATTTGCTTTGTAACTGTGTAATGGTAAACAGAAATCAGCAAGATGAGCGTCTTGTAATCTTCGGTAAACTACCTGAAGCGCAGCCATTTTCTCCGAAACAAACAATATTTTTTTACCATCAGCTAAAGCTTCTGCGATGATATTGGTAATAGTTTGGCTTTTGCCTGTACCAGGAGGTCCCTGCATAACAAAGCTTATATTGTTTTTAGAATAAAGGATCGCATCTTGCTGACTTGAGTCTGCACTCATAACCTGATAACAATCTTGTGTCCGTATCGAATCTAAATCAAAAGTCCGCAAGTTCTCAGGAATGTCGTTTGCTTCGTCAGTGTCACCAGACATAGCCTTGATTACTGGGTTGCTTTTAATCCGCTCTTCGTTCCGCATTAGATCGTTATACATTGAAATCTTCAAAAAAGAAAGCAATCCCAGACTGACTTCCTTCAAGATTCGCCAACCACGCTGATCTGCAATTTCTTCGAGGCTTTCTAAGTAATCGCTTAGAGTGTCTTTGTCTGCATCGAAGTCCGGCAGATCGATTCCGTATTCAGTCTTGAGATAGTATTGCAACGTCGGATTGACTACAATGTCATCTTCATGTTTTGATAGAGAATATGGCGAGTTCAAAGCTTCAAGTGCCAATACAGCAGGCACAAGAATTAGAGGGGATTTTATCCATTGTGCAGATGCACCCTTGCCGTCTCGCCATTCAATAAATCCGAACGAAAGGTATAGGATATTTGTTCCTTGTTCTTCCATTGAAAGACGTGACTTTGAACGAATATTCTTCAGTGTTTTTTGCCGTTCCAAAATGCTTCCCTCTGCCTTTATATCGCCAATAGTAACAGGCAATGGGGAAGAAAGATTTTCAAGGAGAGATAAAATTGAGAAGACACGAATGTCGGTTTCTCGATCTACAGAGCGTTGGAATGTAAGCGTTTCTTCATTGATTGCTAACCTTTGGAATAAGTCTTCAAATGCCGGTTCAACCAGCTTCAAGGTTGACCTCTTTGTTTCTCGATAATTGATCATTTTATTGCGCTTTCCGAGATCAAGAAGTTGGTGTTCCCAGTATTCAATTTTCTTGTCTAACAGTGTAGAAGACATAAGAAATTCTCCTTGCTTAGTTACTGTCCTTTATCGTTTAGTTCGATTACATCCATAATATCATCTACCTTGCAATCAAGGCGTCTGCAAGTTTTGGCGTGGTTTCAACTAACCAAAGCATATTATAGCATGTCCTCTGCGAAAATACAATATTATCTACAAAAATTTGCGATTAAGTACACTCTATCACATGGAATACTATCGCATGCAAGAAGAATAGAAAAAGAAAGACTTATTGATTAACAGGGTGTAAATCAATAAGTCTTGTCTATTTATTCAAGTTCGCTACTCCTCTTACTCTCCCTCTCTTGAGAAGCATTCTGACTCAGATAGATATTTGATTTATTCGATGTATTTGCCCTGCCTGTCCATCAACATCGCCGTCATAGAATCCTTTCGTAAAAAATTCACTTTCAATATCTATAATCTCATCCATCAGAATTTTCTTTCCATCCGTCATAATGATTGCCCTCTCAAACTCATCAATCCGTTTCAGATTCCCTTTCACGGTGACATATTCTCCGCCGTCTTTCTTTTCATCCGGCACAAAATAAGTGACCGAGATTTCCGGCTGGTCGGAGATTATACTCCCAAGATACTGCAGCTTTCTATCGAGGATTTCTTTCGCTTCCTCGCCGAGTTCAATCTTCCTGCCGGTCAGGCGGGCGGTCTCGTCAATGGCATCATCGTAGCCGGTGAGAGCGGCGAACGGAGAAAACTGAGCGGCTCTGTCCTGCATGGACATCTGAGGATGGGTCTTCGAGACATGGTGAGGGAGGTTGATGATGTCTTCGTACGGATTCTTCACGCCTTATGCCCTCCAATCTGCGAGTTGCGATCCTTTGCGGTCGCACCATCTTCAAAATTCATGCCCTTGAGTATGGCGTTCTTGCCGTACTTTTTCTTTATCTTTAAGATTGCTTCCTGCTGCTTCTTCTCTCGCTCAAGCTCACGCTGCTCCTGCTCTTTTTCAGCTTGCTTCGCCTCGTAATCAGTGAAGAAGTCGAGCTGTTCGGGCACGTCATTTTTCGGAGCTTCCGCTTCGGGGATGACGTGACTGGCGGTAATATTCAGTCTCCTGATGAGAAGATTTTTATCGACGATTCGGTCAAAAAGCTCCGAGACGGCACTCAGAATTTTCTTTGTGGAGGAGGTATACCCGCCGAGGTTCGCTGTTCCGTGAGAATGCTTCGGAATCAGCCTGCCATAGTGGTCTTTGACGACTGCGCCGTGGTAGCTTTCCCTGCGCTTCGGGTCGGTGAGATTTTCAACATCGTAGCCGATAGTCACGACAATCTGGTCGGTGACGAAGCCCTTTTCAACAAGGTCAAGAGTCAGCATATCCGCCATTTCCCGGAGGACGAGCTTCGCCTTTTCAGCTTCATAAGGAGTATGAAGAACCTGTCCGGAACCAAGGCTGTTACTTCCCGGCTTGTATGCCTTGATCGCCTCAATAGTCGTCGGCTCCCAGCCCCAAGCGTGGTCGATGAGAAGCTCCGCATTCTTTCCGAAAAGCCTGTAGAGCAAGTTCTCATTCTGAACAGAGCATCTCGCAACATCACCCATTGTGAACATTCCATGCTCCTCAAGCTTCTTGGCATACCCACGCCCGACACGCCAGAAATCTGTGAGAGGCTGGTGCGTCCACATAGTTCTTCTATAGCTCATCTCAGTAAGCTCGGCAATTCTCACACCGTTCTCGTCCGCAGGAATGTGCTTTGCGACAATGTCCATCGCAACCTTGCAGAGATAGAGATTCGTCCCGATTCCGGCAGTTGCAGTGATTCCCGTCGTCTCAATGACATCCAGAATCATCTTCATCGCAAGCTCGTGGGCGGTCATCCCGTAGGTCTTCAGGTAATCGGTCACGTCCATGAAAACCTCGTCTATCGAGTAGACAACAATGTCCTCAGGCGAAACGTACTTCATGTAGACCTGATAGATTTTGGTGCTGACCTCCATATATTTCGCCATCTGCGGAGGAGCGATGATGAAGTCAACCTCAAGCTTGGGGTTCGCCTGAATCTCCGAGAAGAAGCAGGACTTTCCCTCAAGAGACCTCCCCGGAGCATCGTGCCGTCTTCCTATGTTTACTTCTTTTACTCTTTGCTTGACTTCAAAGAGCCGTCCTCGTCCGGAAATGCCATAGGCTTTGAGAGAGGGCGTAACCGCAAGGCAGATGGTCTTGTCTGTCCTCGATTCGTCCGCCACAACGAGATTTGTGTCCATCGGATCCAGCCCTCGCTCCCGGCACTCAACCGAAGCATAAAAGCTTTTGAGATCTATTGCGATGTAGGTGCGGTCTTTCATGATTCGGTCTCACTCCTTTCCTTTGCGTGATAGCTCTTCGTTACTTCGGGAAATTTTTTGGTTTATAATTTTAAAGCGGAAGCAATATGCTTCCGCCTTTTTATGATTATATGGAGCTGTTTAGCAGGTCATACCGCCGTCAACAACGATGTCCTGCCCTGTAATGTATCTGGAAGCATCAGAGACAAGGAACAGAACAGTGTTTCCGATATCGTCAACCTTTCCGGAATCACGCAGGGCAATAGTGGGAATAAACTGCTCAAGGAAAGCCGGATCCTTGACATAGTCCTGCGTCATTTCTGTCTCGACCATTCCGGGCAGGATAGAGTTGACGCGAATCTTCTGGGGACCCACCATTCTGGCAAGAGTCTTAACCATGCTCCACATTGCGCCTTTGGAAGAAGCGTATGCTACAGAGCTCATACCTGACCTTATAGCCGCAACAGAGGAAATATCGACGATTGAACCGCCGCCGACTTTCACCATCTCAGGATAAACGTACTTTATCATATAGTAGATTCCGTCGAAATTAACGCTCATAACATTATGAAGGTTATCAGCTTCAAATTGCTCCTCAACCGGAGAATATAGCGTTGAACTTCCTTCTATGCCTGCACAGTAAACCAATGCGTCCACACGACCAAAAGCCTTTACACATGCATCAACAGCGTTTTTGCAATTCTCTTCGCTGGAAGTATCACAAACCATATATTCACAGATACCACCGTTGCTTGTTATTTCCTTCTGGACATTTGCCAATTTGCTTTCACGCCTTGCAAGGATAAAGACCTTTGCTCCTGCTTCAGCGAGAATCTTGGCTGTGCCGGCACCCATTCCTGAGCTTGCGCCTGCAACCAATGCTACTTTTCCGTCCATTCTGAATGCATCCATTTGAATACACCATACCTTTCTTAAATTTTAGCGTACAAAATATTGTACATAGCATTATTATGACAACTCAACGCCACTCGAGTTTATTTATATTGTACCTGATTGTACAGAAAAATGCAACCGTTTTGTGCGAAAAAATTATGAACCTTTTATGAACAAATACCAGTTTCATACGGCAAGAAAGTACGGAGAATGCCGTCAACAGCAAGTGTGCCTACAACAGGAACTCTGACGTCATCTTCATGTTCATGCTCCGTGTTCCTCCTCCAAAATTTTGATGCGAACAAATTTTCAAAAATGCTTGACATGAACTTATGTTCGTGGTATACTCTTCTTAAAAAGAACGGCTGTTCGATAATATGATACCATACAACCGACAGCCATGTCAATAGCCAGAGCGAGATTTTTAAGATTGGAGATTTATCATGACTGATGTTAAGAGAAGAAAGGCTTATGTTTCAGTAAACGTCAACATCGACGAGCAGGGCAACATTATGCCTTGCTTCGTCATTTGGAAAAACGGACTTGTGTTTCACATTGAGAAAGTACTTTATAAGTGCCGTGCCGCTTCGATGGCGGTCAGCGGTGGAGGTATACGTTACACTGTTCTGATTAAAGGACAGGAGTCGTTTCTGTTTCAGGAGGGCAACAGGTGGTTTGTAGAAGCAAAGGAGGGATGCTAATGATTTTATCCTATGGTAATCTCGAAGAAATTGCAGTCGCCGTCATGAAGGACTTCAACAGAGTCTTTGACTACAAACCCGGCAAGGGTGTTCATTGTCCTTGGTGTACTCCGTCAGATTCTCTATCAGCTTGAGTCTGACGTAGAATCTTAGAGCTTTCACGTTATTTTGAAAGTAACGCTTCTGCGCACGCAAACTGACAACCTGTCTAAAGACCCTCACTTCCCGAACACCCTCCCCCAGATTCCTGCAAGCTCTTCATAGCACTTCCTGGTTTCGGGATAGGTTGACATACTCTCAAGAGCGTCCTTGATGCCTGTATAGTACCACTTCTGCTTCTCAAATGGCGCATTGAAGCGGTTCCAGAGGTCTTCGCCGATTTCGTTATAATCCGACTCGATGCTCCGCATATTCGAGAGCTTATCCGCCATGACAAGCATTTTGAGACGTTTATCGGCGGTCTCAAGCTCCTCGATTGCGGAGATTTTGCGCTCATCCCACGTCTTCGACTTGTCCTCGCTATGAGCCGCAACGAGAGTAGCAACATCCTCACCGAATCGTTCTCTTATTTCGTCAACAGTCGCACCGGTGTCCTCAACCGTATCGTGGAGAAGTCCGGCAATAATGAGGTTTGTGTCTGCCTTCATCGAATAGAGAAGCTGAAAGACTTCAATCGGATGCACTATGTACGGCTTGCTAGAGCCCTTTCGGAGCTGTCCAGCATGCTGGTTGACGGCGAAGATAATAGCTTCGTTTAGCTTCTGGTTTTCTTTGGTGGTGGATTTGGTCATATGGTACCTCGATTCTCTTTTATATAAGTAAATCTGAATGAAAAAAGCACCCGAATTGGGTGCTTTTGAGATGGCGGAGACGGTGGGATTCGAACCCACGGACGGATTCAGTCCGTCAAACGATTTCGAGTCAAGTATCAAATCCGGACGTTAAAGGAAATAAAGAGATTTCAGAAGAAGATAAAAGAGCTTAAAAACCGCATCAAATCTGGATTTTTCGTAGCTAAAAAGTTCCGAAAATCCCGTAAAACCGCTTAGATAAAGGAAAGTTCGAAGGTCTTGATTTTGGGCTAAAAAAGCGAGATTTTTTGCAAAAAAGAGAGAATTAGGAGAGAACAGCAAGGCACTTGAGAAGTGGCTTTGCGAGGATACCCTCAGAAATTGGAGAGAAAAAGCACAGTTTAAGAGACAGATACCACCTACTTATGCCATATTCTAACAAAGACAAGGTGGTTATCTCCATGAAGTTTGATTTTCAATACTTCTCCTCGATCAGAAATGATTATCCCGAAACGGTTTCAAAAGACCAGTTCTATAGGATTGCTCACATAAGCAAGTCAACCGCTCTATATCTTCTCGAAAGTGGAAAGGTTCCTTGCAAAGACAACGGCAATCAGACACACAGGTTCTCTATAAGGACGGACGACATAATCTTTTACCTGATAGACAGAGAAGTTCATCCCGACGAATACCGTGCGCCAAGGAATTGGTACAGCGGTCGCCCGATTCGTCATAAGCCCAAGAGTTTCAGGATTAAAACGCTGTGTATTCTGACAAGCGAGGAAAGAGAAGCTTTCCGTGAATATATTGAGAATGAGCTGATTGACTATGACGATGTTCTCACAGTTTCTGATGTGACAGAGTTCACCGGCTACAGCGATTCGGCAATTCGCAATTGGTGCAAAGACAAGCGTGTCAAGTCGTTTTATATATCCAAGAAATACCTGATTCCAAAGCCTTGTTTCATCGACTTTCTTGTCTCCCCGTATTGCTGCAACATCGACCGCAAGACCTGGAAGCATCTGGCTCTTTTCAGTGGTTTTCATGAGAAGCAAAGGATTGAGAAGTTGAGTAGACAAGCTTAAATTTAGAGCCAAAAAGAAGCCCGGACAGTTACTACAGACTGCTTTCGCAGTGAGATATAACCGTCTGGGCTTGTTGTTTGAGTTAGAAGTTAGGCACTCTTTTTAAGCATATACTCCTTAGCTTCCTTTTCGGTAAGATTGTACTTAGCCATAATCTTTTCCTTGATTTCGTCATCGACAAAACTGAGGTCTCTTAAGGTTTCAATCGTGCCTAAAATCAGACCATTTCTCTACCGTATTCAAATTCTTCTTTCCACGCCTTGCACACATCAATAACCTCCGAGAAGTTAAGCACTTTCCTTAAGCAGATATGCTTTAGCTTCTCCCTCGGTAAGATCAAACTGTGCAATGATGTCTGCTAAAATCTTATCATCTGATATACCATATCTTCTTGCAGTATTCACAGCAGACCTTATTTCGCCATTTCTCTCGGCATCTTTCCGAGCATCACTCCATGCTTTGCACATATCTACTACCTCCTCATCAGAATCAATATCAAGCGAAATATTCGCACACTCTTTCAGCACTGCGGGTAAAAATAGCCCAGCAAAATACTCACATATTCTGTGATAATTTCACAGTCAGAAAGTACCCGCTGAGCTATTACTTCTTTATCTGGGCATAACTATCTCATGCTGAAGCCAAACCAAGCCACTTTCTAACAAGTTCGACGCTGACGTTTGCAGCCTTAGCAATTAAATCTTCGGCTACACCAGATGCGTGTAAACTAATCGCCATGGCTTTGGCATTTTCGAGCTTACCTTGCTCAATACCTTGCTCGATACCTTGTTCTTTACCTTTGTTATAAAGATCTTCTGCTACTTTGCACATTTCGTCATAACCTCCTTGCTCGCATTTCAAATAATGAATGCGCTCTGACAATGCTCCCTGACTCATGTCGTCCGGGTCTGCTTTCTTAAAATACTGCATCAATTTCGCTGTGTCGCTACCATCATCGATGGCGGCGTTTGCAAACACTACATAGTTACCATCATCATATGGGATTCCAGACTTTCCGAGTGTCTTTGTAACCGGATAAACCGCCTCGCCGACATTCAGCAAATCCGTTTCACTGATATAAATTATATACACATCTGGCAACTCATCATAGTATGCGCCTTTGTCGAGAATACTCTTGTCAATCATTGAACCATAGTATCTGATTCGTCTTGCATGGTCAACAGTATCCCTGCGCTGGATTTCGATATTTATACGCCGTCCTGTACTATCCTGTGCAAATGCGTCCAATATCGTGTCTTTCGATGTAATATTCAAAAGCCGATACTGTCCTTTTACGCTTATGATTTCGATGTCATCCTTACCAAGAATCGTACGGACAACGTGCTGACAAGCGCCTATGTCTTCCAGTGCAACAGAAGCTAATGTATCGCTGAACAGATTCTGCTTCTGCATATTTTCAGCACCACGATGTATTATTTCCAGATGATTCTCTGGAATGTCGCCCATCGCTATCGCCCCAATCCTACCTTACTGTGACTATATTATACCACACAGTTACGCATAAATCAAGACTCTATTCTCAAAAGAAAAGTTTAACACCACCCCGTCATTGCTTGCAACCGCAAGGGGCTTTTTTATCTCAATATGAAATCAACAGGAGGAAACAAAATGAAAAACGAAATCTTCATCGCATTCGAGGCGATGATGAAAGAGTCGCCGTACTCGAAATTTGATAGCGGCTATGATGGCATTATTCCCGAATGTCGCACCTGCCGGTTCAATCGTCCGTTCTGGAAGGATCAGTCGTGCGTATTCGAGTATTGCCCATATTCACCATATGAGCTATCCACAAGAAGGGGGCAGAAAGATGAAGAAAGTCAAGAGCAACAGTCTGCCTGAGATAGATATTCAGAGAGCTAACGGTTTTACGACTATGCTGAATCATCATCTCCGAAACAAGAATCTATCTTTGAAAGCAGTCGGTCTTCTTTCAAAGATGCTGAGTCTTCCTCCTGATTGGGATTATTCGCTACAAGGGCTTGCAACCCTCAACACGGATGGCATTGACGGCATACGTTCTGCCATGAAAGAGCTTGAGGAACAAGGTTATGTGTATCGCTATCAGACAAGAGATGAAAACGGACACATGAGCAAGGCAAGATACACAGTTTTCAATATTCCGAATGTGTTATCACCGTCATTGGAAAATCCGCCATCGGGAAAACCGCCATCGGAAAATCCGACGACGGCAAAACCGACACCGGCTGAACCGCCGTCGGCAAACCCAACGCAAATAAATACTAATCAAGTAATCACTCAAGAAACAAAAGACTTAGTAAGTAACAATCAATCTATCAATCTTGATAGGATGGATGGGATGGAGCAGAGGAAGCGATACAGGGAGATTATCCGGGATAATCTTGAACTGGAGGTACTTGCTCAGGACAAGCATTTCGACATCGACCGAGCAAACGAGATGGTTGAGATTATGCTGGATGCAATCTGCTCCACACGCTCGACCATCCGTATAAACGGCGAGGATATGCCACAGGAAGTAGTTAAATCTCGCCTCTTGAAGTTAGACAGCAGGCATATTGAATATGTCTTTCAGGCGATGGATGAATGCCCGTCGGACATACGGAATATCCGGGCATATATCCTAACGACGCTGTATAACGCAACACTCACTATGGACAACTACTATTCAGCACTCGTAAACCGTGACCTCTATGGTAACTCAAGGAAGGAGGTGTTGCCGTGATTATTATCTACTATCGGGGATTTCCGCCGTAGACCTATCGTCCCCACAATAATTCCACGAAAGGAGTGATCCAATGCAAGACGAAGTAAACACTAAGGTTGTTGCAATCGCAATCAAGGGCGGAAAAGTTACTGGCGAGGTGCTTAACAAGGCTCTCAAGAAGTTCGTTGAGGAAATCGAGAAGGCTCAGAAGACCGCTTCTCAGCCGAAGACTTATCGTGGCAAGCAGTCAATCAAGCATCTTGTCGAACAGAACTCCGCCCTCAGCAAAATCGAGGTGACGGACGGAAATATTAAGTCATTCGAGCGCACTGCAAAGAAGTACGGAATCGACTATTCCCTCATGAAGGATACTGCCGGTCAGCCTCCACGTTACCTCGTCTTCTTCAAGGGACGGGATGTTGATGTCATGACTCAGGCGTTCAAGGAGTTTTCTGCAAAGTCACTCACAAAGAGAGGCAAGCCCTCGCTGCTTCAGAAGCTCTCCCGCCATCAGGAGCAGTCTAAGAAGCAACAGCGTGAAAAGGTCAAGGTCAAGAGCAAGGATCGGGAGATGAATCTATGAGTAGAAGGATAGATTTCAAACGGCTCATACTTCTCAATCTTCCGTATGTGTTTGCGTTCTACTTTGTGAACAAGATTTTTGCGGTCTTCCGCTCAGCACCCGGCACCGAAATGGTGGACAAGCTGACAGGCGGCTTCGCAAATTTCGGAACAGCGTTTGCAAACCCTCTCCCAAGCTTAAATCTGATTGACTTACTTGTAGGAGTAGCGGCAGCAGCCTTGCTCAAGCTTGCAGTCTACATGAAAGGCAAAAACCGCAAGAAGTTCCGTCAGGGTGAGGAATACGGCTCAGCCCGTTGGGGCAAGCCGGAGGACATCCAGCCATATATCGACCCGGAGTTCTCCAAAAACGTAATACTCACTCAAACGGAAGCACTCACTATGAACAGCCGTCCGGCTCAACCGAAATACGCCAGAAACAAGAATATCCTTGTCATCGGCGGTTCCGGCTCAGGAAAAACACGGTTTTTCGTGAAGCCAAATCTCATGCAAATGCACAGTTCTTATGTTGTTACTGACCCAAAGGGTACAGTATTAGTAGAGTGTGGCAGGATGCTTGAAAAGAATGGCTATGTCATCAAATCACTGAACACCATCAACTTCAAAAAGTCGATGCACTACAATCCGTTTGCTTACATAAGAAGTGAAAAGGACATCCTCAAGCTGGTCAATACAATCATTGTCAACACCAAAGGCGACGGAGATAAGTCCGGCGAGGATTTCTGGGTAAAGGCTGAAAAGCTCTATTACACGGCTCTTATAGGCTACATCTGGTACGAAGCACCTGAACACGAGAAAAACTTCACGACACTACTCGAAATGATAAATGCTTCAGAAGCCAGAGAGGACGATGAAAACTTCAAAAATCCCGTTGACCTCATGTTTGATGAGCTTGAAAGCAGAGAACCGGATCACTTCGCTGTCAAGCAATACAAGAAATACAAACTTGCAGCGGGTAATGTAAAATGGAGAAGACTTATTCATCACGATATGAATAAGCATCTTATAATTTTTTACCTGTGGCGGAAAGGAGAACCCCATGAGTAAACAAAAAATAACTGCTCTCTATGAGAGATTGAGCCGAGATGATGAGTTGCAAGGTGAAAGTAACTCAATATCTAACCAAGAGTTAATATGTAAAAGGTGGTTTCTCCCACCGAATACATATGACTGCGGCTCATTTGTGGTGAATCGAAAAGCAGTTGTAGGAAAGGAGCAGAAAAGCCTTATAACCGCTGCAAATTCAGCACAGAAAGAAGGGATCGCGCCGTCAGAACTTGTATATTTGTATATAGTTAATAGAAAATGCCCGTTATCGGATTGATGGCTGATAGCGGGCATAAACTGTTTTTCAGTTGTTTATCTTCCAATAGCCTTTTCGGTCAGAGCCGATACGCTCGATAATGCCTTTTTCTTTGAGTCGCTTTAATCTTTGCGCCACAGTTTTCCTGCTGATGCCCATTTTCTCAGAAAGTTTCGGCATTGTGTAACCGGGATCTTCTGCAAGAAGCGACAACAAATCACGTTCGTTATCAGTCACTGAATCAGTCACCCTATCAGTCACCCTATCAGTCACCCTATGGGTTACAGAACGAACAATACGATCCTCCGGGGCTGTGAACTCAATCATAATATCGCCGGGATTGATGGTGTAGACAGGTTGCGGCACACCGTCTTTTTTGCAAGCGGAGCATATCTTTTCAATGCCTCTGCCCCAACTTTCAATAAATCCTGCCAAGTAGAAAACATGAGCGATATTGGGATTGTATGGGCTGGAAGCGTGTTTGTGCATCAGATTTTCCAATGTCCAGTTTTCAGGCAGACAACCGCAGTTGGCAATATACAGCTTGTCCTCGTACACGCTTATCTGAATAGGCACGCCGGATTGATACTGCTTGTGGCAAAGAGCGTTTAACAGAGCTTCTCGCAAAGCGTCTTCCGGGACAAAATATCGTTCAATACGTTGCATACCTTCGTAGGTTATTTTTGCTTTCATATATTTCAGGTACACAAGCTCTACGATTTGATCGATTTGTTCTAAAATTGAACCGTGGATTTCATCCTGATACATAAGGTCGGCATCGGTTTCAAAGTATCCGATTTTGACATAAGCTCCAAGCTGCCATTTCTCCGGGTCTTTGGCGAACAGGAGCATGGCGGCATTGGTCAGATATGAGCCGTTCATCAGATGCAACTTTTCCATAAGCACATCCTTTGGCTCGTCCAGAACACTTTTGTCGATACGACCCTTTTTAGAAGCCCATTTCTTGAAATGCTCCACAATCGTATCATCTACATCGTCCAAAGAAAAAGCAGGAAGTGGAAGGTTATCCCAGGTTGCACCACGCTTACGCATCAGAAATGCTTCCAAAGCGGGACCGTTCAGCACCTGACGAGTACTACCACTGCGATAGTAATAAACACCTTTATAGGAGATACCTATCGGATAAGTGGGAACATCAATCTCAATGTATTCTTTTCCGTATTCTTCACAGAGGTTGACACCAACGATAATGCCCATCGCTTCTCTGATTTTGTTTGGAATATCCTCAAGCAATTTTCCGGCATTAGATATTCCGATGATATTTCCATTATCATCACAGCCGATATAGATTTTGCCGCCCTGTGCATTAGCATAACCGCAAATCCATTCTAAATATTCGTCTTTCCACTTACTTTTCCATTCTATGTTCTGACTTTCAGGCATCAGTGTCACCATCCTTATCTTTATTCTTCCCCCGACTCTTATAAACATTATATCTATTTTTGCACTGAGGACTGCAAAATACGGCACTTGGTCTGCTTGCGACGAAAGCTTGCATACAGTGTTTGCACAGGCGAATAGGTTTGTCGCTGTCCGTTAGCATAAAGCTGAACATCATCTGAATACCGAGCATCAGCGAATGGAAGTCCCAGACAATCGTGGGCTTATCCAGAAGAGCAATCCTGTAAGTCGGAGCAATGCCACCGAAGGCTTCCATACCCTGTTGCATAAGGAGCCGCTGTTCGGGTGTCATCTTATCGTAGTCCTCGTAGAAAAGAACCGAAGTCAGATAGGTAAAAGCAATGTCGATAAACTGTTGCTTCATCCACTCATAGTTTTCCGCATATTCCCTCTGGAAACTCATATTGATTGCCATCGGCTTGTCCGACATAGTCATGGCGAGTGCCATCATAACACGGTCGTTGCTGACGTTCCACATGGATTCTATGCCCTGCTTGACCACGTCCGGCTTGTCAAGGGGAAAGAATAAGTTGAGATAATCCGTTGTGGACATGGATTCCTCACGGATAAAATGATTCTTTGGCAGATACACCGCTTCATAGTCCATGAAGTTCGGCGTTGTTGGCAGAGCGGTCATCAAGCCGAGCAAGCCGTATCTGACTGCGAACTGCTGAATTGCTTTCTGTATTTCCTCCGGGGTGTTCCCCTGTGATTCCATGCGCCCGATGTTGATAGCATCCAGAACAATCCTCTGATACTCGCTCAGCGGATCGTAAATGCCGGGCTGTGCCGTTCTGGTCGGCGTGAGGTATAGCTTGCCGTTGTCGGCTTCTTTCCATTCGTATTCGCTGTATCGCACCCAGCTTGAAGATGTGCGTTCAAACAGGTTATTCATCGCCAGACCCTCCACTATGTATTGTAACCCCAATATCTATAAAATATATTACCATTATACTACTATCCGACGGTGTTTTCAATACCCACACCGTTATCCGTTAAAAATTCCTTTTCAAGCAAGGTCAACGGTTGCTGTTTGTCTGCTTTATCTTTGAGTGCGGCAAGCAGCTTTTTTCGTATCTTTTTCAGCATCGTGCCACGAACCTTGCGGATATTGCGGTCTGTCTGCCCTCGGATAGCAGCAATCCGTGTGGAGCTGTATTGCCGGATTGCAAACAGAAAAAGCAGGAATTTGTTGTCTTCACTCAGTTCCCGAAGAATATCCGACATATACTTCTCGGTCACAAGCTCATGTATATCGTAAGGACAAAAGAAAATGGCGTCGATAAAGTCGCCGTTGCGGATTTGCTTTTCCAGAACATCATTCAGGGTATCGGGAAAGTACAGCCCGTCTTTTATTGCTCCGTAATCAAGTGGAATATCATCGCCACTGCGGGGAATTTCATGATAACGTTCTCTGCGCTCTCTGTTGGCATCCAGCCGGTCATACCATGCAATCAGGTTTTCGTAGTCTTTTAATGTTCGTGCGGAATCCTCCAGACGCTTAAGTGCTTGCGCCCGAAGCTCCCGCTTGAGTAGCTTTCGTTCGGGCTGTTCATCTCTATCGTCCTCGTCATCCTCGATTGGATGCTCATCAGCATCGGCTTCCAATTCGTCAATAAGCCGCTGTTCCTTTTTAATCTGTTGTTGTGCCTTTTCATTGACTTCATCTTCATAAGTGCCGTCATATTCATATCTTTCATCATCAATACGCACCGCCGGACACCTCCCTTCAAAAATATTTTTTGGATTTTCTTCAACTCTGCGAAAAAACAGTTCCGCTGAATGCCCTGTATTTCTCCTATTAGTGAGGAAGTAATACATTTTTCTCGCTTTTATATTACAGTGCGGCTATATAAAACGGGACTAAAAGTATTATACTCGAAAATCTTGAACTTTTCAACATGAAGGAGGTAATTGCCTATGGTAAAAATCGAAAACAGCAACTCTTATTACACAACACGCCGCATCGGCACAACCATCTATAAGGTCAAGGTGGTATTCAAGGATAACGGCACAGAAACAATGGAGGAAAAAATTTTACGACTTATTCGCAATGAAGGGGTTACAAATGCCGGAACTTGTGATATAATAAGTACACCACAAATGATCCGACAGTCTGAAAGGAGCGCATAATGAGCGTGAAACAGACTGAAAGCAAGATTACAGCTTTATACGAAAGACTATCCCGTGACGATGACCAAGCCGGGGATAGCAACTCCATCATCAACCAGAAAAGATACCTCGAAGGCTATGCCGCACAAAAGGGCTATGAAAACTGTGTCCACTATACCGATGACGGGTTCAGCGGAGGAACTTTTGAACGTCCTGCATGGAAGCGGATGATAGCAGATATTGAGGCGGGCAAGGTAGCCCACGTCATAGTGAAGGATATGAGCCGTGCGGGTCGTGATTATCTCCAAACCGGCTTTTACACCGAGGTGTTTTTCCGTCAGCACGGCGTTCACTTTGTTGCGATTGCCAACAGCGTGGACAGTGATGACCAGAACAGCAATGAATTTGCACCGTTTCTTAATATTATGAACGAATGGTATCTTCGTGACTTAAGCCGCAAGCAACGAACCGCTATTCGTGTCAAAGGAGAATCGGGCAAGCCGACAACCAATGCCGCCATTTACGGCTACAAGAAGGAACCGGGAGATAAGTACACCTGGCATATCGACGAGGAAGCCGCCGCTGTTGTCCGCAGAATCTTCCGCCTGACTATTGAGGGCTACGGCCCTTATGAGATTGCCCGTATCCTTTTTGATGACAAAATCGAAACTCCTGCCGTTTACTTCGGTAAGCAGAACAAAGGTATGTGGAAAAGCAAAGAAGAATTTCCGAATCCATATAATTGGAGCGGCTTTATTGTCGGGCAGATTTTGTCCAAGCCCGAATATATGGGGCATACGGTCAATTTCCGTTCTCATAAGCAATCGTATAAGGATAAAAGCAGTGTGAAGAATCCCGAAGATGAATGGCTTATTTTTGAGAATACGCACGAAGCCATGGTTGATAAGGAAACATGGGAGCTCGCCCAGAAGCTGAGGAAAACTCCGAGACGAATCGACACATTTGGAGAAGCAAACCCATTGACCGGGCTTGTGTACTGCGCCGACTGTGGCGAAAAGATGTATAACCACCGTTCCAGAGGCGGCACTGAGAAAAATCCCTATCCGTCGGATTTCTTTGATTGCTCCTCTTATACGCTGGCGAATCAGAAACGTGCGAAAGCCTGTTGTGGTCACTATATCAGCACAAAAACCTTGCGGACACTTATTTTGGAAACAATCCGCTCTGTCAGTACATACGCCATTTCGAATCAAGAGGAATTTATTGCGAAAGTTCGTGCGGCGTCCCAGGTCAGACAGGCAGAAGCCGCAAAGGATGTCAAGCGAAAGCTGAACAAAGACCGCAAGCGACACGCAGAGCTTGATACCATCATAAAAAAGCTCTATGAGTCTTTTGCCGTCGGGCGCATTACAGATGAACGTTTTGACAGTTTGCTCTCCGAATACGAAGCCGAGCAGAAAAGCCTTGAAGTGGAGATTGCCGAAGCCGAAGAAAGCCTGTCAAGCTATGCGGAAGATACCAACCGTGTAGAGCAGTTTATAACTCTTGCCAAGAAGTACACCGATTTTTCTGAGCTTACTACGCCGATGATTAACGAGTTTATAGGCAAAATCGTCGTCCATGCTCCCGAAAAGGTTGACGGAGACCGAGTACAAGAGGTTGAGATTTATCTGAATTTCATCGGCAAGTGTGAGCTTCCCGAAAAGGAATTGACCGCTGAGGAAGCCAAACGTGAGGAACAGCAACGCCGTCACCGCATCAGAAGCCGTGAACGCTATCAGGAAATCAAGGCAGGTAAACACACTGTAGGACAGCCGTTCAAGCTGACCTGTAAATGCTGTGGCAAGGAATTTGAATCCCGAAGCTCGGCAGCCATGTTTTGCAATCAGAATTGCCGTGCAAAGTTTTATCGGCAGGAAGCGGCAGAAAGCCGAAAACGTGAAGCTGTTTGCGAAAACTGCGGCAAGACCTTTACCACGACGAGAAACAATGTCAAGTATTGCTGTGATGAGTGCCGATATGAAGGAAATCTCAAGAGACAGCGAACACGCAATACCAAGAACATAGAAAAAAAGACATCATAACAGAAAAACCGCAATGGCGGCTTGTGAGAGGAACATCTCATGAGCCGCTTTTTGCATCCCATCATTATTTTGTATCGCCGCAAAGCGGCAGAAAGGAATCACAATGAATTTCACATACAACACCTCAAGTAATCCAATCATCATCGGTATCGACCATGGTTATGGCAATATCAAGACTGCTCACTGCTGTTTTAAGACCGGTGTTGCCGCATACGACAAAGAGCCAACCTTCAAAAGCAATCTGCTCGTCTATGAGGACAGATATTATCTAATCGGAGAAGAACACAAGGAGTTTATCTCTGACAAAATGACCGACAGCGACTACTATATCCTCACGCTTGCCGCTGTTGCAAGAGAACTGAATATCTGCAAACTGACCTCTGCCCGTGTTCATCTTGCCGCAGGGCTTCCGCTGACTTGGGTGAGTGAACAAAAGGACAGCTTCAGGGCATATCTTCTACAAAATGAAAGCGTGGATTTCACTTTTAAGGGCATTGACTATCACGTTGAATTCGCCGGTGCGGATATTTTCCCACAGGGCTTTTCCGCTGTGGCAGACCGTCTGCGTGAGTTCAAAGGTATCAATATGCTCTGCGATATTGGCAATGGCACGATGAATGTTATGTATATCAACGAGAGTCGACCGCTTGCGAAAAAGTGCTTTACTGAAAAGTATGGCACCCATCAATGTATGCTCGCCGTGCGAGAAAATCTGATGAAGCAGTTTGGCGTATCGGTGGACGAAGCTATGCTTGAGCGAGTTATACGTTATGGTACGGCAGACATCAGCGAACGCTATCTGATCGCTATCCGTGAAACAGCAACAGAATATGCGAGAGGCATCTTCCGCAGATTGCGCGAACACGAATACGACCCCGAACTGATGCGCCTTTATGTGGTTGGCGGCGGGAGCTGCATCCTTAAAAACTTCGGCGACTATGAGAAAGACCGGGTGATTATTAATGAGGACATTTGCGCAACGGCAAAGGGATATGAACTGCTTGTCGAGCAGAAGCTCCACAGAAAAGGCGGTATCGTATGAAGCAGATTTACACGACTACCCTGCGACTTAATCTCTCGGATGAGGATGACCGGCGAGCATACGAGTATTTGCAGAAGATGGACAAGAAGCAATATCACTCTTACAGCAAAGCGATTGTCACAGCAATCAACGACTATTTTGAACGGAAAAACAACATTGCCACCGATCCATATCTCGAAACCCGTGAAAAAGAGGATGCTTTTCTCAGGCGGGTAACAGAAACCATTGAAAAGAGTCTGCACTATGTTCCTGCCACCATGCTTCCGATTGCTCCGTCAACTATTCCAATACAAGAGAACACAACGGCTGACGATGAGCTTTCGGCGGCTTTGGACTTCGCAGACAGCTTTTGATGTCAATTTTGACCTCGTTTGGTATTATGTTGATACCAAACGGGGCATTTTTGATACCACAACTATTTTTACAAAATGCTTAATACCAGACTGATAGGTATTTGCTATCCGACAGATACCAAACAGTCAACTTTTTACTACCACAAGGAGGATTTTTATGACCGATAACGAAAAGAAATTATTGCAGGCACAGCACCGATTGGAGGAAGCGCAGATGCGAAACCGTGACAAGGAGCGAAAAGCAAGGACACGACGACTGATTCAGGAGGGAGCTATCTTGGAGAAAGTCTGTCCATCTGTTACGACGATGGATTTAGAGAAACTGGAGGACTATTTGCATTGTGCTTTACGATAAGATTTACTGCAAGGGGCGTTCGGGAAACCGGGCGTCCCTTTTCTTTTATCCCGAAGGGCGCACTTACTCACCACTGCCCCGTTGGGGCAGCAGTGGTATCCCTCCCTACAGTCGGGAGCGTGCGTTTTTCTCGAAGAAAAAATGAAAGAAAGGTGATTGCATGGCAATCTATCACTTGGAGGCGAAGGTCGTCAGCCGTGGGAATGGTCGTTCCGCCTGTGCGGCTTCTGCCTATATGAGTTGCAGTCAGATCTACAACAACTACGACGGCATTCAGCACGACTATACCCGCAAGCAAGGGCTTGTCTGGCAAGAGGTATTTCTTCCGGAAAATGCTCCGCCGGAATGGCGGGACAGAGAGAAACTTTGGAACGCCGTTGAAGCAAGTGAAAAGACAAAGGACAGCCGCCTCGCCCGCGAGTTTGTAGTGGCGTTACCGGTAGAACTGAACAAAACTCAGTGGCAGGATTTGCTAACAGAGTTTGTACAAAATCAATTTGTCGCCGATGGAATGTGTGCCGATGTCTGCATTCATGACACTGACGGTCATAATCCACACGCACACATCATGCTGACTGTTCGCCCGCTTGATGAAAACGGCAAATGGCAGTATAAGACACAGAAAGAATATCTTTGTGTCCGAAATGGAGAAGAAAGAGGTTTTACTGCCGCAGAATTCAAAACAGCTCAAGCCGAGGGCTGGGAGAAGCAGTATCTGTACAATTCCGAAAAGGGGAAAAAGAGAATCTATCTGCCACCATCCGAAGCAGAACGGCGGGGACTTGTCCGTGCGGACAAGCATCCCAAAAGCACAAAGTACGGAAGACAGAACCCCATAACGGAACGTTGGAACAGTGAGGAGCAACTCCTCATCTGGCGGGAAGCATGGGCGGATGTGACCAATAAGTATTTGGCACTTGTTCAATCTGTTGCCCGAATCGATCACCGCAGTCATGCGGAACGTGGCATTGACGAACAGCCCACAATCCACGAGGGAGTAACCGCACAGGCACTTGAGCACAAAGGCATCATTTCCGACCGCCGTGAACTGAACAGACAAATCAAGGCAGACAATCGCCTGCTCAGGGAGCTGAAAACACAGGTACGGAAACTGACAGAAGCTGTAGCAAACACTATTCCGGCAGTTGCAGAACGGTTGGAAAACATCCGGGCGCACATGATTATGTTGCAATATCACCTGCTCCACAACAGTGCAGAGATAAAAAATATATCCGAACGGGTTGACTGGAATCTGCCTCTCGTCAAAGAATACAAGTCTGTGCAAGCATTGCTGAAAGAAAAGCAGTCGGAAAAGAAAAAGCTTGAGGCTGAAAAAAGCAATACGAGCATTTTCAGCCCCGTAAAGCACGTTCAGCTTAATAAGCAGATTACCACTCTCACAGAAGATATTGAAGAACTGAAAACCCGAAAGAACCGTCTGATGTACGAGGTAGGTTGCCAGAATGATACAGAGATGAAGCAGGCGGAAGGAAAGCTTTCCAAAATGACCGATTATCTTGAGGAGATGAAAGCTCAGCAACCGAAGCTTTCTGACCAAATTGCAAGTGATGAGAAGAACTTCGCAGAAATCAAAGAAAGAGTGCCCTCGCAACAGGACGACACTCTGCTTGATTCCCGTGTTTTACTCCGGGATGATTCCCGCAATCAGATCCGTTCAAAGCTCCGTGAGACTTTCGGACAGAAGTTTGAGTATGACAGGCTCGCCTCTGCTGAACAGCAGATTGATGACAGACTTAGTGAAGACTCTGACTTGTTAAGGGAGCGTACTGCAAAGATACGACATGAGCAGGAGGTGAAACGGCGGATGAGTCAGCCGGACAGAGTGATAAAAAAGTCGCAGGACTATGAGATGTGAACTTGGGGTGAACTACTTAACTGAGCAGCCCCGCCATCCCCCGCATCTCCCTGTTTCCACTTATCGGCACACAAAGATACTTTGCCGCATCCGCGCCTGCAAGGTAGATTACTATCGGCAGGCAGAACAGCGCGAGGGTTACTACCATTGCCGTTGTCGGACTCTGGCATCTTGACGAAATCCAAAGTAGCAGAAGCGAGAACAGAATCAGCACCGCCGTTCTGTAAGTAAGAAGTATCACGAGATAGCCCCAGACAGGAAGTTCTCCGAGCGCGAACATATCGCTTATGCAGTTCACGCCCGCTGTAATGCCGTCTGTGCCGTATGCCGAAATAATCCTCCGACGTTTCCTCGTTGACATGAAGCAATTTGAATGATATACTTTATTTGTTAGCAATCAAAAGGCAGACGGGAAGGTGGTGTCAGATGAAGGATTTGGAACTAAAGGTCGCCATATGCGACGACAATCTGGAGGATTTGTCCGAACTCAGAAGAATGCTTATGGAATATGATTCCGAATCACAGCTTGAGATGTCCGAGTATTCAAGTGCTGACGATTTTCTTGGGGCTTGTGAAAAGGTTTCATTCGACATCGCACTTCTGGATATAGAGATGACCGGTACTAACGGCTATGAGGCGGCGAGGATTTTATCTAAAGACGAAAAGCATCCGATTCTCATCTTTGTCACCCAGAGTCTCAAATACACCGTCTGCGGTTACGGAGTTGCGTTCAGGTATCTTGTCAAGCCTCTTACTATGAAATCTCTCGGCGAGGCGATGGACTCGGCGATTAACGAGGTGTCCGCAAACAGCTTTATCATGAACATAGACGGCGTTTCTCACGTTGTCAGAATGAACGACATCTATTACTTCGAGGTCTATTCCCACAGTACCATTCTCCACACAGCCGACGAAACCTTTTCTCTCAGATACCCGCTCAAGGAGATAATGGATATGCTCCCGCAGGGATATTTTGCGATGCCGCACAGAAGCTATATCGTCAATCTGAACCATGTCAAGTCCTTCTCTATGGATTCCGTGAAGCTTACTAACGGCGTGACGATACTTATGAGCAGAAGAAAATTCGCCGAGTTCAACAGTCGGCTGGTGAAGTTTATTGAAAGGTAAAGTATGAATTACGTTGTCGAAGTTTCCTGTGTTGTTCTCGAACTCATAATCAGCTATATCTTCTTCAGAAGTCTCTTTAATCTCAGAAGCCGCCCGAAATATGTGACGGTGTCAAGTTATGCAGTGTTTGCCGTCCTGATTTCCGTGATGTCAATCCTTGAATGTCAGTCTGTAGTGAGGCTTCTTGTCAGCATGGTTGGCTTTGCTGTGATTGCTTTTTTGCTCTTTGAAACGAAAGTTATCTCAGCGACAGCTTCAAGCCTTGTTTTCATGACGATCTATGCTCTTACAGACGTGATAGTAGCGGCGGCTTTCTCTTGGTTCGGAATTGACGTCGGGAGTCTTCTTGAACAAAGCGATGCAAGGATGGTCTATGTCATAATTTCGCACATCATCTTCCTTGGGATAATAGTCGTCATATCCTTGCGTAGCAAGAGCAAGCAGGGCATAATATCGTGGCAATCGTTTCTCATCTTTCTTCCATGCTGGGTCTCAAGCCTGATTCTCTGCTGTGTGCTGTGTGTTCAGTCCTATTCGGAGGTTATAGAGCTTAACGCCGCCTATATCGCCGTTCTTCTGGGACTTCTCTATACAAACATCTTGGTTATATATTTTGTAAACCGTATCAGGGAACAAGATGAAATGGAACATCAAGCAAAGCTCAGCGAACAGCACTATATGCTCGAAAGGGAATATTATCAGGAGCTTCACGCCCATCAGGAGCAGGTTCGCTCCCTGTGGCACGACATCAGCAAGTATATGAAATCGATGCAGGTGCTTGCCGACGGCGAGCATTCCGAAGAGCTCAGGGACAACTATCTTAAGATTCAGGAGTCGGTGAACGACATAGGCAGCGTTGTAGATGTCGGAAACCGTGTCGTCAGTGTAATTCTCAACGAGTATATGCACATAGCCGACGAGAGCGGCATTGATTTTGAGCTTGATGTAAACATCCCATCGGAGCTTTCCGTCGTGACCTCTGACCTGTATATAATCCTCGGCAACACCCTTGACAACTCGGTCAACGCCTGTTGTGAGCTTGAGGAGGGCAAGCGCAAAATCAACCTGAAGCTTAGAAAGCACAATAACATCTTAGCCTACAGCATAGAAAACCCTTATCCGGAGAATTACTTAGGTCGTCCCCGAACCGCCCTGCACGGCTATGGTCTCGCAAACGTCCGGCACTGCGTGCAAAAATACGACGGCACCGTCGAAGCATCAGCGCAGAACGGCATCTTTACCGTCAATATAACCCTCAATGATGAATGAGGAGAATATACCACCTTGCCTACAGCCTCCCTGTGGGGCTCTTTTTTACCGTTTGCGTCGAAATAACGACCATTCGCGCCAAAACCCTTGACAAAATTTTTCGGGAGGTATAATGTGAGGTGAACCCTTTTCGCTGTTTTTGGTGTCTATAATAGTGTAGCGAATCGTATGAAAGGAGAAGTAAAAACATGCCCAAAATCAAAGTATTGTTTATTCAGGAGAAGAAGGTAAAAAAGACCAGCTATAAAAAGTCAATAGCAAAATAGAAGAAAAATAAGAAGGAAT
>JAJQGJ010000022.1 GCA_021200565.1 Oscillospiraceae bacterium | reverse complement strand
GGGGCTGTGGGCGCGAAATGCAGATGTATAAAAATCAAGCCGAATTTTACGAAAACCCATGAATTTCCCTTAAAAATCAAGGGATTTTCGTGGGTTTTGGCATGATTCGGACGAATCAGATGCTCTGCTGAACTGTTGCAGAAAATGCAACGGTTTGGTGGGCGGAATCAAATATTTTTTATCGTGTTTTTTGATGTTTTTTACCAAAACGGCAGGACTTTCGGCGCAGCATGGAAACCGCGCCACGGAGTTTTGACGCAGCATGGAAGGTGGTGAGTCTGAGTGCGTTCATATTTCGATCTTGAGCAAAACGACGGTAGGATTTTTCCGGGTGAAAAAAGGGGAACGCTCGTCAAGTATATTCTGGATAAATTTGCAGAGGAAGAGTTGAGTTACTGGCAGGCATTTAATGTTCTTGAAACTGTGAAATCGGAGCTGGAGGATGCCTGCATTGTGAAGGGGCATAGTTAAAGCTCTTTTCTCAGCATTTCCTGTAGGGTCAAGGAAATTGATTCAAGCGGATCTTTTTTTGAACCAATACCCGCCACGGGTAGTCCCGTGGCAAGGCGTAAATCTACGGTCTGTTGTTCCTTATATGTCTTTTGAGGAGACGAAAATTCAAGCGTGAATGTGACTGGTCTTGTAATCTTACTATATTCAAGACGACACACTCTTGACTGCCCTGGCGCAATTGTGCAGTGGGCTAAATCGGCTATGTAATCTTTTGTGGATCGGATTTCCCCATCAGGGAGGTAACAGTTGCTGAAATCAAAATCGGGAGCAAATTTTGAGAATGTGGCAGAAGACATCCCAAAATTTCTTACCACGAGATACAAATCGGCGCGATTACTTCCATGGAGCATTGCACCATAGATTGCAATCTGCGGGCGTGTAGATTCTTCCAGCATCTTGTTATTTTGGCGGAGTGTAAGTATGGAGATGATGATTGCAGTGATGCTTGTTATGAATGCTACAAGTATACTGACGATTTCAATTATATCGGAAACTGTAAGTTGCATGATAATCCTGTCCCTTCATGGAAAAGCTGTTTTGTCAGGATTATAACACATGAAGAAGGATCGTTCAATTGTTAGTGTGTTAGGAGGTGAGTGTTTTGAAGCCAACGATGGAACTGCTGATGGCAGACCTGTTCCCGGATGGCGCTTTGGAAGAGCTGGCAGGAGACAGTGTAAAAAAGATGTGCCTGGAGTGTGGCAAGCCGATAGAACAGAACCATACCGGAAGGCCGAGGAAGTTCTGTTCGGACAAGTGCAGGAGCCGGTGGCATTCAAAACACCCGTCCCCACAGAACTGGACGAGCACGAGAGTTGCCGTGTGTCCGCAGTGTGGGAGAGAGTTCCTGGCAAGCCGGGAGTCACCGAGGCCGAGGAAGTATTGCAGCCGCGCCTGCGCAAACCGGGCGAGGACGAAAAAGCCGGAGAAGGGAGAGGATACGGATGGATGAGAATGAACTTGAGGAAGCCTTACAGTACATCACCCCTGTGGATACCACTCTCCTTGAACCGCTCCTGTCAGAAAACTATAAGGGTTATAAGCAGGGGCTTTCCGAGCGGATCGGCGCCGACGGCGTACTGGAAGACGGGGACGCCTTTGACCCTGACCGGGAAGAAGTGCGCAGGCTCCGTCTTGACGGGGTGAGCATTGCTGAAATCGCGGAACAGACAGGGATGCCGGAGGTGCAGGTCACAGACTACTGCCATGAGCTGGGACTTCCGACCGAGGGAAACTGCCGCCTGTACATCAGCGTGGGCAGCTCATCGGCAAAGCCGCAGACACCAAAGTGCCAAAACTGTGGCGCACCGGTGCCGCCAGGAAGAAAGAAGTTCTGCTGTGACCGCTGCCACGAGGAGTTCAAATACGAGGACCGGAAAAGCACAGGCGGGAAGACAGCTGTCTGCAAATACTGTGGGGCAGTCTTTAATCAGTGGAAAAGTAAGGACCGGAAGTACTGCTGCCGGGAATGTTATCTGGCGGACCGGTACGGCTGGGAGATAGAGGAAGGAGACGATGAGGAATGACGGAACTGAAAACGATAGGTGTTTATCCCGTCAGCAACGTGGCGGGTATCTGTGTACATGAGATTGACCACTGCGATGACAGGGTGCTGGCATCCATGAACGGGGAATCCCCGGCGTGGTATTCCATGGAAGAACAGCTGAACGAGGACAGCGGGGAGTATGAGTCGGGCTTTCGGTTCGGCTCTTTATTTGTGCCGTTTTCCGAAGTGATGCGTGTGTGAGGAGGTAGGAAGATGCGAGTTGATTATATTTGTGAGACCTGTGGAAAATCCGGACATCGTTGTTATGCGCAAGGCAAGGTACCGTCGCATTTCTTCTGCAGCCGTGAATGCCAGAACGAATGGCAGAAGACACGGGAGGATATTGTTCTGAAGAATAAGGATCCGGAGTTCCGAAAGAAAGTCAGCGCAGGTCTGAAACGCAGGAAACAGGAGCTTGGTGAGAATTACCATTCTCCAGAGACGAAGCGAAAAATCGGTGATGCGACTTTGGAACACTGGGAGAACTACGATGACGAGACAAGGGCGCATATGCTTCAAGTCCTGCAGGACAATGCTACGGCCAGAAGAACTTATGGCGACTACGATTATGAGTGGAGTCAGTTGAGTGCGCAAATGCGGGAAAACGGCATCTGCCACAGATGCGGCTCAAGGGAAAAACTCGATGTCCACCATATCATTCCTACCAAACAGGGCGGAACAAGAGCCCCCAGAAATCTTGTTGTGCTGTGTTCGAGCTGTCATACGCTTGTGGAGAACCAGCAGAGAAAAATATATGAAATCATTCCAGACTGGAATGTGGTTCAAATTTTAGTGAGAGAGAGGTTGCACTGTTTATGAAAATGGATAAGTTAAATATCCGCACAATGAAATTGGCGGATTTGAACCCCGCGAAATATAATCCGCGAAAAGAACTTAAGCCTGGTGATCCGGAGTTTGAGAAGCTGAAGAATTCTATAGAGAACTTCGGCTATGTGGAACTGATTGTGGTCAACGAGGCCAACGGCAACACTGTCATTTCGGGTCACCAGAGATTGTCCGTGCTGAAACACCTTGGAGAGACGGAAGCAGAGTGTGTGATTGTCAATATGAACGAAGCTGACGAAAAAGCACTCAACATTGCCATGAACAAGGTTTCCGGCGAATGGGATACTGTAAAATTGGCTGATCTGCTGGAAGATTTAAGGTCGCTCGATTACGACCTTGCAAAGACAGGGTTTGAGGCAGCAGAGATTGATGACCTGTTCAGTAACGTCCACAACAAGGACGTGCAGGAAGATTCCTTTGATGTTGACAAGGCAGCGGCGGCTCCGGCTTTCGTTGAGCCAGGAGATGTCTGGACGCTTGGTAAGCACAGGTTGATGTGCGGGGATTCGACCGACCCAGCAGCAGTGGCAATTCTGATGGACGGCAGGAAAGCAAACCTGTGCATCACAGATCCCCCTTATAATTGCGCCTATCAGGGCGGTACGGGAATGACCATCATGAATGACAGGATGGAGAATGATAAGTTTTATCAGTTCCTCCTGGCGGCAATGAAGAATGTATATGACAGCCTTGCGGACGGGGGCGCACTTTATGTGTTCCACTCGGATGCGGAGAAGGTGAACTTTTTCAATGCGACCGTTGATGCTGGCTTCCACTATTCCACAACCTGCATCTGGGTGAAAAATTCCCTGGTGCTTGGCAGGATGGATTATCAGATGCAGCACGAGCCGGTGATTTATGCTTTTAAGGACACTGCGAAGCACAAATTCTACGGCGACCGCAAGCAGACAACCATCTGGAATTTTGACCGTCCGACTAAATCCAAACTCCACCCGACCATGAAACCATTGCCGCTGGTGGCGTACCCAATGAGGAATTCCTCACAGGTTAATGGTCTTGTATTGGATTTGTTTGGCGGGAGTGGCTCGACCCTTATGGCCGCAGACCAGCTCGACCGCATTGCCTTCCTTATGGAGCTTGACTCCAAATACGCATCTGCCATTATTCGAAGATATGCAGCAAGCCACGGAAGCACGGCGGGTATTACGGTTTTGCGCAATGGCGAAATCCACAACTGTGATGAATTCTATGTTCCAACTGAGGATGATTTGTCTTACAAAGATGGGAGCGTAAACGCCGCCCAGAGAGGAGGCGCAGACGATGGCACTGACACTGACGATTGATGACAGCTCCACCGGCAAGGCACTCCGGGTAAACGGCATCCTCTACCTTGAGGATGTCTCGGATGAAGATGTGTCTGGGAACACAGATTGCAGCAGCGAAGACACTGACAGCCAGGATACTGGCAATCAAGATACGGACGATCCGGCCACCGATGATCAGGATACCGGCGGGGACACAGACGAGGAGGAAGCTCCAAAGACGGATGAAGTCGATACCGAAACTGTGACTGACGCGGAGAACGATGGGAACACGGAGCCAATTGGCTATGTGAAGCTCCGTACCATGATGAACATCCGTGATAAGAATTCGCTGGATTCCGAGATTGTGACCATCTACAAGAAGGACACGATTGCGGCGGCGCTGCAGTATTGCAGCAATTCCTGGGTGCGTATCGTCTGCGAGGAAGCAGACTGCGGCTATGCCTATGTGTGCAACACGGATAACATTTATCTGATCATCGGTAAGAGCATCTACACCGTGCAGAAGGGTGACACCATCAAGTCCATTGCGGCTGACCTGCTGGGTGATGAGGAGCGGTACACGGAAATCAAGGAGTTGAATGAGTTCTCCTCTAATGTCATCGCAGAGGGGCAGGTGCTCCTGATCCCGGAAGTCTGATAAGGAGGCGCTATGGAACCGAATAAAAAACAGCTGACCCTCGGCAGCCTCTTTTCAGGCTCCGGGGGTTTTGAATTGGCGGGGACGCTGGCAGGGATTGAGCCGCGTTGGAATTCGGAAGTTGAGCCGTTTCCGATTGCGGTGACCTGCAAGCGGTTTCCGGAAGTGAAGCACTACGGCGATGTGTCCGCCTTAAGCGGTGCGGAACTTGAGCCGGTTGACATCATCACCTTCGGCAGTCCTTGTACCGACCTGTCCATTGCGGGCAAGCGGGCAGGGCTTGACGGGGAGCATTCCGGATTGTTCCACGAGGCAATCCGTATCATAAAAGAAATGAGGGAAAAGACCAATGGACAATATCCAAGATACGCAGTCTGGGAGAACGTCTTCGGCGCTTTCTCCTCCCACAAAGGGGAGGACTTCAAAGCCGTCCTCGAAGCGTTCATCCGTGTCGCAGAACCAGCGGCAGCCCCGGTGCCTCTGCCTGAAAAGGGGGCCTGGCCCTACGCTGACGTTTTACTGGGAGACCGATGGAGCGTTGCTTACCGAACTCTGGACGCTCAATATTGGGGAACGCCCCAGCGTCGTAGACGAATCTACCTTGTCGCAGATTTTAGAGGCAGGAGCGCAGGAGAAGTATTATTTATCAGCGAAGGCTTGTCAGGGTATACTCCACAGAGCCAGCGTTCGTGGCAAGGAGCTGCCGGAGATTTTACGCAAGGCGCTGGAACGGCAGGCGGCGGCAATGGAAATGGAGAACAGCTGATCCTCGAAGACCAGGGTGGCAGCAGGATCGATGTCGGCACCGACATCACTTCGACACTCCGTGCTGAGACACACGGGCATCCGCCATGTGTAATGGACGGAAAAGCTCCTGAATGTGAGGGCGCGGCTGGATTCTGTACAGAGCATTCCGCAAGCAGCAGGAGCATCGGATACGAAGAGGAGCGAAGCCCAACGCTCCGTGCTGGTGTGGTGCCGGCTGTGGTCCCTTTGGAAAACCATCCAGCCGACAGCAGAATCCGTATCGAAGAGGGTGGGAAAATACAGACGCTCAGTGGCCGCATGGGGACAGGCGGAAACAATGTGCCACTCCTCATGGAAGACCAGACCAAGGCTCTCCGCATGAGGGCAGGTCGAGATGGCGGCGGAAAGGGCGCGTTGATACAAAACGGTGTATCTGGTACCCTTGGATGCAGCAATGACCAGGCTGTGTTCGTGCCGGATTCTTCCCAGCCTGAGTTGCCTAAGTCCTGTTACTGGGACGGCGGTCAAGTCGCCGGGACGCTGACGGATAAGAACGCCAGGGGCGTCCAGCGGATGCCGGACAAGCAGAACTTCAACTGCGTGCTGGAGCCGGAAACCGATGCGCAGCCAATTGGTGAGCCGCAGCAGACGGTCTTCGGCATCAGCTCTTTCCAGTCCCATGCGATGCTTTCGGACAATCCCCACTCCGGGATTTACGAAGCGGAAACCACGAGAACCCTTGATGCGGCGGGCGGGAACCCCGGCTGCAACCAAGGTGGTGTGTGCGTGGTGGAGCAGGAGCCGGTGGCCTTCACGCAGAACCAGCGTGATGAAGTCAGAGACCTGGGCGGCAAGTCCGGCTCCCTGCAGGCACAGCCGGGGATGAAGCAGCAGACCTACGTCCTGCAGGGCAACATGATCGGCAGGGATGACAAGAACGGTCCGCAGGGCTGCGGTGTCAGCGAGGATGTTTGTTATACGCTTACCGATGTTGACCGCCATGCAGTTGCGGCGCCAGATTCGGATTGCACTCCGGCAGATACGGTGTATGCCATGACGACCGGCTGTTTTACCCATGTGGAAGAAGAGGTATCACCTACACTGATGGCGCGGGATTACAAAGACCCGACCACAGTCGCTCCCGTTCCAAAGGATGCGTCGATGAAGGAAACCGAACCGCATTATACGGTGCGCCGCCTGACACCGACCGAGTGTGCGAGGCTCCAGGGCTTCCCGGACTGGTGGTGCCACGACCTTGGCAATCCAAACCCAACTGAAGAGGAAGTCGCTTTCTGGATGGACGTGTGGGAAACCCATCGCAAGGTTGTGACGCATGCGTCCAAACCGAAAACCGAGAAGCAGGTGCGCAAGTGGCTGGCCGACCCCTACTCGGATAGTGCCGAGTATAAATTATGGGGCAACGGCATCCAACTGAACTGTGCTTTCTTTGTGTTGAGCGGCATCGCCTGGGCAGCCGGAAAAGAAGAGTAAACAAATGTGCTGATAGAGAAGCCTGCCGTATTGCTGAGTGGGAGTAACTACTTTGTGATATGGCAGGCGGCTTTATCGGCAGCACTACATAAAGGAGTTGTGAGATATGTTACTTGCTATGATTTTAGTGATTGTCTTTGGCATCATCATCCTTATCCTGTTCACCCTATGCCGTGTCGCCGCGCTGTCCGACATGTATGAGGAATTCCTGCAGAACCCGGTATACCTTGTGGACGAGGAGGAAGAAACCAGTACGGCTGAAGACCAGACTGTGTGATCTACACGAACACGAAGGGGCAGCATTTGTGCATTAGGTCGAATCTGATAATTATCAGAAAATTGACTGGATAAATGCTCTTTTTAGAGCGAATATGCTACTACAAAAACGGAGGGCGGCAAGCCTACCGGAAAAAGAAAGGAGCTGCAAGCAGATGATTGAATTTAAGAAGAACATTGACGAGCGCAAGACGCTGGTGAAGAAGCTCGAAGAGCTGACGGGCGAACGCTCCGTGTACACAAGGGCGCCGGAGTATGCTTTCCTGATCGGCGACTACAAGGTTGATCGCCAGGGGAACCTCCTGGTGGATGAGAATAGCGCAGACCAGGATATCCTGGTGACGCTTCTGACCGAGGGATTGATTGCCATGCCGGATGAGGAAGAAACAGAAGCGGCCACCGAGGAAGAAGCGGAAGCAACTGTGGATGACTCCACCGAGGATGAAGCTGCCGCGGCGGAAGAGCCGGCAGAGGAAGTACCTACTGGGGAGACATCTACTGCGGAACTTCCCACCGAGGATGACGAAAGCGTCGGAGCGGACACAGCAGAGGCTGGGACGGCTGCGGAAGAAGCAGAGGAGCAGGAAGTTGAACCGCAGGCAGGGGCGCAGGAAACTGCGCCACAGGAAAACGAGACACCGGCAGAAGAAACCGAGGCGGAGGAGCCGGTCGAATCTTCTGCTGAGGGAGAACCGAATATCCTGCACATCAGCTTCCCTGCCGACAAGCACAACGGGGTTTCCCTGCGGAACCTTGTGTACCTGATCTACAGCAGGGCGGAACTGATCAACAAAGCGACCGGAGCACACTTCCGAGTGGACGAAGGACTGATCGAGGCGCTGAAAGACGATGCCTGCACCTACTCCGCGCTGAACTTCCGCAAAGCTGTGGGAGCTTACGAGGATGAACACGGTCTTTCCATGGAGGGGCTGATTATCACTCCGGAAGAGATTACCTTCACGGGCTTTGCCGCAGGGATGGACGCTGACCACTGCAAGGCTTGTACCGACCTTGCCGCCGCCATGAATCAGATGGCAATCAAGCAGAAGCGCATCCAGCCAAAAGCGAAGCACGCGGATAACGAGAAGTACGCTTTCCGCATCTGGCTGGTCCGCATGGAGATGGGCGGGGACGAGTACAAGAAGACCAGGAAGCTACTGATGGAGAACCTCTCCGGACACACGGCTTTCCGCACTCCGGAAGCAGCGGAGCGGGCGAAGGAAAAGGCACTCAGGGCAAGGGCTGCGGAACGTGCGGAGCAGGAAGAAAATGAAGGAGAGGCTCAGACATCGGAACCCCTCTAAAAGAAAAGCGGGGGCCGCAAATTAAGAGGCCCCTCTTCCATTGTAGCCATATTAACTCTGAAATGTACATTTATCCAGTCATTTCGGAGGAATAATGTACACAAATTTCTGGGTGTATCTTTGTCAGATTTATGGCTCGGAATTGACTGGATATATCTCCGACCTGACGGTAATATGCACATACCGAAAGGGAAAAGCGGAAACGCAAAAAACAAAAAAGGAGATACATACCATGAAAGAAGAAACCAGAATCCAGATCGAGAACATGAAGGCACAGACCTTTGGAGTAGAGGTAGAGGGAAACAACATCACACGCGAGCGGGCAGCGCAGAAGGCAGCTGAGTACTTCGGAACCGGAAGATACGAGGACACAGCCTACCGCAACGGTTACAGCACCTGGAGCGCATGGGACGCCGACGGGCGCGAGTGGAAATTCCAGAAGGACGTTTCCATCGACGGGCCGGACAGCCAGAAATGCGAAATGGTAACCCCGATCCTCACCTACGCAGACATGGAGCTTCTGCAGGGGCTGGTAAGGACCCTCCGCAAAGCCGGAATGCGCAGCGATTACACCAGGGGCTGCGGAGTCCACATCCACATCGGAGCGAAGGGGCACACCCCGCAGACCTTAAGAAACCTGGTCAACATCATGGCAGCGCACGAATCGCAGATTGCAAAAGCCATCAAGGTCGACCGCAACCGCGAAGCGCACTACTGCCGCACGGTAGACCCCAGATTCCTCGAAGCGGTCAACCGCAAAAAGCCGAAGACGATGGAGGCGCTTGCAAACGTCTGGTACGAAAGCCAGGACTGCGAATACGGCAGGAACCAGCACTACAATTCATCACGCTACCACATGACCAACCTCCACGCGACCTTCACGAAAGGCACGATTGAATTCCGCCTCTTCCAGTTCGACGCGCCGCACGACGGCAAACAGAACGGGATGCACGCCGGCCAGCTCAAGGCGATGATCCAGCTTTGCCTCGCAATCAGCCAGCTTGCCAAGCAGGTACGGTTCGCAAGCCCCAAGCCCCAGCAGACCGAAAACGAAGCCTACGCCTTCCGGTGCTGGATGCTCAGGCTTGGCTTCATCGGGGACGAGTTCAAAACCGCGAGAGACTTCTTCCTCGCAAACATGGACGGCAACTGCGCATGGCGGCACACCGAGCGGTAACGCCGCCACCTAAAACGGGAAAACCGGGAACCCTCCGGGCGGGCAACCGCCCTTTAGGTGGTAGGAGAAGGAGGTAACAGCCATGAGAAAAACGCAGAAGGAGGCAGAAGCCATGAAGAAAAAAGAAAGGAAAACGGAAGCGCAGGAACGGCACGGGCGTGTGTTCAAGGTCACCATCACGGAGACGAGGCAGCGGGAAATCACCGTGTACGAATCGGAACTGAAGGAGCCGACCCTTGACGATGCGGAGCAGACGGTCCGCGACTGGTGGAGCAACGGGGATATCATCCTTGTCCCAGAGGATTTCAAAGCTGTGGAGTTCCACGCAAAGGAGGGAGGCGGAGCGGATGGCGAATAAGACACAGAGCAAATTACGGTTCGAGGACTGGCGGGGGCTTTCCCATAAGCCGGACACCTTCTACCTTGCTTACGGCAGCAACCTCTGCCGTGAGCGGATGGCGGCAAGATGCCCAGACGCGGTGCCGGCAGGCACAGCGAAGATTCCAGGGTTCCGGTTGCTGTTCAAGAAGAGCGGCTCCGGTTTCTACGCCACCATCGAGCAGGATGCGAACTGCTTTGTGCCGGCGGCAGTCTACCGGATATCGGAATATGATGAGGCCCTTTTGAACCGATACGAAGGCTACCCCAAGTACTACTACAAGCGGTACTTCCAGCTGCCGATACGGACGCCTGCTGGCGGGCGGCTCAAAGGCCAGAAAAAGTGCATGGCATACGTCCTGCACGAGGAGCGGCTGCTCGGAGAACCGAGTATGGAGTACTACCGCATCCTGGACATCGGGTACGAGACCTGGGGCTTCGATGTGGAGACCCTTGACAAAGGGCTCTCGGACAGCATCGGCGTGAAGCCGGCAAGGGAGTACATCGAGCGGTTCCAGAAGCAGTAAACTGCACAGTTTTTGCCGCACATCTTTGTGCAGATCATGGCGCGGAAATGACTGGATAAATGAGCCGAAAAGAGTGATTAATTACATACCGCAAGGGAGCGGAATCAAAGACGAGGAGTGATGGACATGAGCGAAACGAAGAAGAGACTTTACATTGCCTACGGCAGCAACCTGTCGGTGGAGCAGATGAGGGGCAGGACCCCGGACGCGAAGATCGTGGGAACGGGCATCCTTTACGGATGGCGGCTGCTCTTCAAGGTACACGCGACCGTTGAACCCTGCGAGGGGAAAAATACACCGGTGCTGGTGTGGGAGATTTCCGAGAGGGACGAGGAGCGGCTTGACCGCTACGAGGGGTACCCCAGCTACTACTACAAGCAGGACCTGGAGCTTGAGGTTTTCCCAATAGGAGGCGGGGAGCCGGTGACATTGACCGCGATGGTTTATCTTATGACGGAAGGGCGTCGGCTTGCCGCACCTTACCCCGGCTACTACGGAATCCTGGAAGAAGGGTACAAGCGGTTCCATTTCCCGAAGCATATCCTTGAGCAGGCGCTTGCCGACAGCATCGGCAGAAAGAACGCCATCCGGATGCTTGGAGAAAAATGCACACTTGCGAGGAAGGGAGGCAAGAGCCATGAAGTTTGCGAATGAGAAAGAATTGAAGTGGCTGCGCAGGGAATTCCCTGCCGGCTGCCGTGTGGTCCTTGATGAGATGGATGACCCCTACACAAAAATCCCTGTCGGGAGCCAGGGAGAATGCCGTGGAGTGGACGATGCCGGAAACATCATGGTCTCGTGGGACTGCGGGAGTTCGCTGAATGTGGCTTACGGCGCGGATTCCTGCCACCGTGTGGCTTCAGAAGCAGAGGCAAAGGAAACGCTCGACCACCTTGGGAAAAGCCAGCACAGCCCCTCACCGTGGGCGACACGCTGCCCCAGGTGCGGACGGACCACAGTGGAATCAAACCGGCTGCTGGCCCTGAGCCGCAGGGCATCCATTACCATCTGTGAAAACTGCGGAACGGAGGAAGCACTGGAGGATGCAGGGCTTACGGAAAAGAAGCTGGGAATGCTGGACTGGGCGGCGGTCAGGGAGGGTACAAAGCAGTGAAGATTCTGATGGTGCGGCCGATGGAGCATCCGGTGGAGATGGATATCCCAAACACACTGGAGGCCATCTATGAGGCTTTGGAATGCGACACGATTACGGTGACCTACCCGTGGCCGGAGCATTACATCGGGCTGGTCACCGATGACAACGGACTCTTCTCGGACAAAAAGCCGAGCCGGTATGTGAAGGAGCTGGAGCAGCCGATCATGGGGAATTTCTTCCTCTGCGGGCTCAGCTATGACGACTTCGCAGACCTGCCGGATGACCTGATGAAGAAATTCAAAGAACGGTTCTGGACGCCGGAAATCATCGGTGTAATCGGCGGTGGGCTGGCTGTCTTCCCCATCGAGGATGGGACGAAGCTGGATTGAAGATTGGAGGCGGTAGGAATGAAGAACGGACACAGGAGGATGCCCGCCTATGGAGAGCGGGAACGCGGGGGACGGTACATTCTGGATGATTACTGTTTTTCCAGAAACCACACGAAAGCCATATCCGTCAGGCGCGCAAAACGGGAGCTGAAAAAGAAAGCCCGTGCGCACAGGAGACAGCTGATTTCACGCCTGATGAAAGTAGAGGAGCCGGATTAAACGAAAAATGGGGGCCCGGAATTATCCAGACCCCCTCTCCACTTTACCGTATCTTAACTCTGGATTGCCAGGATAGCAAGCAGAATGTGCAAAATATACTGCACAAAGATTGCGGCGGCAGATTGTTTATTATACACACACGGAAGAACGAGAGAGAGGCCCAGGCTTCTGCCTGGTTTCCCTCGGAGGGTGGGGCTTTCGCCCCGTGGGGGATTCCCTTTAAAGGAAATCCCTCATGCTCATGCCGACTTCGTTGAGCTGCTCTTCGAGGCTTTTGTAATGCCATTCTGTTTCGAAGCCGTCGTTTTCGTCCTCCTCTTCCTCGTCTTCTTCGGGGAAGGGGTCGTAGCTCCATCCGTTTTCCTTGTAAATCTTCAGCCGTTCGCTGTTGATGTCGTCCCTGTCGAGTTCGTATTCTTCTTCAAGCTCTGCGATGCGCTCCTCGATGATGGCTTCGATTTCGGTAAAGTTCTTTTTCATGGTGTTGTTCCTCCGTGTGTTTTTTTAAGGCTTTGTTTTCCTTTCGTTGTACGCATATTACCTCTGAAAAACACATATATCCAGTCAATTGCGGGGCATAAATGTACCAAAGATACAGCCGGAGATTTGTGTATTTTATGGCGCAGAATTGACTGGATAAACACACCAATAGACGGTAATATGCATCACAACAAAGGGAAAACCCAAACAAACAAGGAGGCAGCAGGATGGTAAACTACAGAACATTGAAGGTTGGCGACAAGGTACATTTCCACGCAGAGGAGTTCGACGGGACAAGCGACTGGGACGGCACCATCACGAAGACGGAAAGCGACCACGCGATCATGGGAACGGCGGACGGCGACAGCTACTGGATTGACGACGACACGGCAGACATGTTTTACCGCAGATAAGAAAAAGCGGAGCCCTTCCACAGCGGAGGGGCTCCCAATAACCTGCACAAATCAGGTTCCAGATGTTTGGTACATTTATGGCTCCGAATTGACTGGATAATCTGTGGGAGTGACGGTAATATACACATACCGAAAGGGGAAAAGCCCCGCGGAATAACGAAACGGAGGATTTGAACATGAAGACCACATACTACCTCGAAGGGAAAAAGACCACGAAGAAAGCCCTCACTGAGAGGCTTGGAGCAGACCGGCTGAAGCGGATGACCGAGGAGGCAAAAGAGGGATTTCGCTGCGACCCCTTAGAAGAGCAGAGCTTCTTCCTTGGGAGCGACGGGATGCTGACCATCGAATTTGCCTGAAGGAAAACAAGGCAGACGGAAGGGGCTGGTGCTGACCGGCCTTTTCCTTGTGTTTTGGCAGTGGCGGATCGCTGTAAATTGCACAATTTCCTGCAAAAATGATTGTGTACATTATGGCTCCGAATTGACTGGATAATCTGTGGGACTGACGGTAATATACACACAACCGAAGGGGGAAAGCCCCAGACGGAAATCAAAAAAACGGAGGATACCACCATGATGAACAACACTTTAGCAGAGGATTACAGGATTTACAAAACCTACGCAGACGAGTACGACGCAGCGAAGGACGAGGCTGGCAAGGAAGCCGCAAGGCAGAAGGTGCAGGAGCTTTTCGCACAGATTGATGCAAGGGGCGAGGGCTATGTCAGGATTTATAAACTTTACGAAAGCGCCCAGGAGCGCGGAAACGCATACATCGACCTGAACGACTGCATCTGGGACAAGGATGTCGAGGGGCTGATCGACAGCCTCCGGAAGAACGGCATCGACCACTTCACCTTCAGCTCCACATGGTCGAGCGCAGTGGAAACCGCATGGCTTTTCCTGCAGAACGGCTGCACACTGGAGGGGCTGGTGGAAATTAACAGCCAGTACAAAATCTTCGCCAGCAACGAGTACGAAAAAGCCCACGGCTACCTTTTCAAAGTTAACTGACACGGCGGCAGGGAGCCTCTTCGGAGGCTCTTTTCCGTTGGTCGGATATGTACAAATCCGGCCGCAGATATTTGTGTAATATATGATGCCGGATTGACTGGATATTTTGGACGGTTGACGGTAATATGCACATACCGAAAGGGAAAACAGCATCAAGGAGGACACGGCTATGTGGAGCGAAGGAACGATTGGAGTACCGGCAGGGAACGGAAAATACACGGTGGTGAAGTACAAGGTGAAGCTCTTCGATGCACCCAGCGAGTGGGGCTACGAGGGCGGCCGAGCCAGCAAGATCTGGCTCCAGCAGGACGGGCGGGAAGTGTACTGCTTCGAGCGCGGGGAGGTCACCCCGTTGCAGACAGAGGAGGCGAGGACTGCGCTTGCGGTTCTCCTGCAAAAGTACAACTGACCGGAAAAAGGCAGCTCCTTATGGGACTGCCGAATCCGTCAGATATGTACAAAACCAACCGCAGATGTTTGTGTACTTTATGGCGCAGAATTGACTGGATAATCTCCGCGAGTGACGGTAATATACATCACAACAAAGGGGAGCACCCCAAAGAAAGCGAGGATTTGAACATGAAGAACACAAAGAAAACGGAATGGGTCATCAGGGTACACGGATGGAGCGGAGAGCCTTACACCACGGTGGATGCGGAGGGCATCCGGACCTACCACCCCGGCACAGAGTTCGGCTGGAAGAATTTCAAGACGGGATTTGACAGCTTTGAGAAAGCAGACGCCTGGCTGATGAACTTCCTTAGGACCAAAGGCGGGCTGATCACCGACTTCACCATCAAAAAGCGTGAGGTTGCAGCGTAAAGAAAAACACGGCGGCCCCTGCGGGGGCCAGCCTATGGAAAGGAGCGGCGGGCATGACTGAATACGAAAAGCTGGCGGCGGCGGAAGCCATCGCGCACACGGTGGAGATCATCGAGACGGCGACCGGCAAAGTGGGTGTGGCGAACACCTCCAGCCGGGGTGTGGATGTTTTCTACGGGGCGGACGATGGCAGCGACGATAAGAGCGTCACGCCGGAGGAGTTCTCCAGGGACTTTGCCATTACGGGCATCATTGAACACTGAACACAGCAGAAGGGGCTGGGCAGCCGGCCCTTTTTCTGATGATAAAATACACAGTTTCCGGCGCGGATATTTGTGTACATTATGGCTCCGAAATGACTGGATATCCTCCGCGAGTGACGGTAATATACACTCAACCAAAGGGGAACAGCCCCACGGAAATAAAAACACGGAGGATTTTCAAAATGGAAGATTACAGAGATTACGAAGAGACCACAGAGGAGAAGGTGGAGGAGGCATTGATTGGCATCCTTCAGTACGGTGAGAGCGCAGACGACACAGCCCTTGCGGATGTACAGAGTGCAGTGAGCTTTCGAGAGGAAGGGGTTTTGACCTACAACCGAGGTTTGGTGGTAAGGCTTTCAGATGGGACAGAGTTCCAAATTACGATTGTACAGAGCAGATAAAACAAACGGAGGGATTCTTCGGAGTCCCTCCACCCATACCGGATGGAGGATGCAGAAAATGATGACACTGAAAATACTGGAAAATGACAATGGGAGGCTTGTGACCGACCACGGAATCTTCCACATCGAAAGCCTGAATTTTGAGGATGACATTGTGATGAACGAAGATACAGGGGAGTTCTATTGGATTGAAGGTTCGACCACAGATGAAAACGGTCGGCTTTCTGAGCTGGATGTTGATTAAAATCCTGTGGCTGGGTGTGTGTATTACCGACAGATCACCCAGCCTTTCTCTTTGAGATATTTGTGTACATTATGGCGCAGAATTGACTGGATATAACGGGGCGGCAGAGTTAATATACACACAACCAAAGGGAAAAACCCAAAACTAAAACAGGAGGACACGAACATGAGTTTAAAGGAATTGGTATTTTTCAGGACGAAGACGGAGCTGGACGCCTACCTCGGCATGGAGGAAGGCTACACGGAGGAGGAGAAAGAACAGCAGAGACAGCGGTTCGTATCGCTTTACCAGGTTATCGAGGAGGCAGAGCTGGAGGACGAATATCAGGCCTGGAAAGAGAGCCTTTAAGGAAAGCTGAGAAGAGGACAGCCGGACACACCCCGCAAGGGGCTGTGCCTCGTTCATATAGATTTTTGACAGAGCTTCAGAAGAGGCTCTTTTATTTTACCCATTTTTGGAGAGAGGAGTGATGCCATATGGCTACGAGAGGGAGAAAGCCAACACCTACGGCAATCAAGGAACTGGAAGGAAATCCGGGCAAGCGCCCGCTAAATGAAAATGAGCCGAAGCCGGCCAAAAAAGCACCGACCTGCCCAAAGTGGCTGGAGCCGGAAGCGAAGAAGGAATGGCGGCGTCTGGCAAAGCAGATGGAGGAGATCGGCATCCTGACGCAGGTCGACATGGCGGCATTTGCCGGATACTGCCAGGCTTACGCGAGGTGGAAAGAGGCAGAGGAGTTCATCTCCCAGCACGGCACAATCGTCAAGACACCGAGTGGTTATTACCAGCAGCTCCCGCAGGTCTCTATTGCCCAGACGTACTTGAAAATCATGAACCGGTTTGCAGAACAGTTCGGGCTAACGCCCGCGTCAAGGAGCCGGATCGTGGCGGCGGACAGTTCAAAAGATACAGAGGATGAGATGGAAAAACTGCTGGGAGATGACAGCTGATGCAGACAGAAACAAGACCGAAGAATTACCCAAAACTGAAAAGCTACCAGCCGACACGCTTCATGCTTGCGACTTCCCACTACGACAGGAAGAAAGCGGATAAGGCTGTGAATTTCATTGAGCAGCTCTGCCATACCAAGTCGAAGTGGGCGGGACACCGGTTCTGGCTTCTGCCGTGGCAGGAGCAGATTATCCGTGATGTGTTCGGCATAGTCAATGGAGACGGTACGAGGCAGTTCCGCACGGCTTTTGTGGAAATCCCGAAGAAGAACGGCAAGAGTGAGCTGGCGGCTGCGATTGCCCTTTACCTCCTGTATGCGGACGGCGAGGCTTCCCCGGAAGTCTATGGCGCAGCTTCCGACCGCCAGCAGGCATCTATCGTGTTCGATGTTGCCCGTCGCATGGTGGAACAGAATAAGGCGCTGATGAAGCGGAGCAAGATCATGACGGCGCAGAAGCGTCTGGTAAATTATCATAACGCAGGTTACTACCAGGTGCTTTCCGCAGAAGTGAACTGCGTTCTTCCGCAAACCAGTGTTCTGATGCTGGATGGGACTGAAAAACCTGCTGAAGAAGTCAGGGCGGGGGATATCCTTGCGGCATACAATGGATTTCAGTATGTAGGGGACAAGGTTGTATCGGTAGAGGAACAGAAGGAGTCGGATGTTCTTGAGATTGTAACCGTTGACGGCATGCGCATTGGTGTGACTGGCTTCCATCCTTTCTGGTGTGTATGTAGTGGTGGCTTTGATTGGGTATGCGCATCCGAGTTAAAACCTGGAGATTGGATCGTGCGGGCAGAAAAGCAGGAATCCGGGATGCCGGTCATCCGGCTGGCTGAGGTGGAAGAAGTCCGGGGCATCGGGAAAAAGAGGACCATTTCGATTGAGATGGAGAAGTATCAGACCCATGTCACAAATGGTTTTATCACTCATAACACCAAGCATGGCCTGAACGTGTCCGGACTGGTATTTGACGAGCTGCATTCGCTGCCGACCAGGGCACTTTATGATGTCCTGACCAAGGGCGCCTCCGATGCCAGGCAGAATCCGCTTGCTTTCATCATTACAACCGCCGGAACAGACAAGAACAGCATCGGGTACGAAGTACACATGAAAGCCAAGGACATCCTGGAAGGGCGGAGGGTGGACCCGACTTTTTACCCGGTCATCTACGGCATTGAGGACGGTGATGATTTTGGGAACGAGAAGAACTGGTACAAGGCAAACCCCTCGCTGGACATCACGATCCCTGTGGAGCGTATGCGGGATGCCTACCGCGATGCAAAGGATAACCCGGCAGAAGAAAACCTGTTCCGGCAGCTCCGCCTCGACCAGTGGGTGGCAAGTACGGTCCGCTGGATTCCGGAGCATATCTATGAGCAGGGCAGCCTGCCGATTGACATGGAAGCCCTGGAAGGGCGGGAGTGTTACGGCGGCCTTGACCTTTCAAGCAGCGGCGACATCACGGCTTTTGTCCTGTGCTTCCCTCCGAGAAACGCGGAGGAGAAATATATCATCCTGCCGTTCATGTGGGTGCCGGAGGATACCATCCCGCTCCGCGTCCGCAGGGCTTCCGTGCCTTACGATGTGTGGGTGCAGCAGGGATATATGCTGGCAACTAAAGGAAACGTGATCGATTACGGATTCATTGAAGCGTTCATTGATGAGCTGGGGAAGAAGTATCACATCAAGGAGATTGCCTTTGACCGCTGGGGCGCTGTGGAAATGGTGCAGCACCTGGAGGGTGAGGGCTTCACGGTGATTCCGTTCGGGCAGGGGTATAAGGACATGAGCCCTGCGACCAAAGCGTTCTATGAGCTTTTGATGAAGGGCGACATCATCCACGGAGGACACCCCGTCTTGAAGTGGATGGCAGGAAACGTGGTCATCGACACCGACCCGGCAGGCAATATCAAGCCTACGAAGAAAGCCAGCCCTGAAAAAATTGACGGGATTGTGGCTGCAATCATGGCGCTTGACCGCTGTATCCGGCATGAGGAGCAGGGCAGCGTTTACGATGAGCGTGAGCTGTTTGTGATATAGGAGAAAACGATGGCAGAGAGATATTTTACGGTGAGTTATAAAAACCAGCGCAGTTATTCTGTGCTTGGCAACGAGGTCACCACGATTGATGGCGTGTGGGATTCCCAGAAATGCTGGTTCATGCCGGGTGCGGTTGTCACCATCGAGGACGACAAGGGAAATAAAAAGACGTTCAGAAAGGAGTAGCGTATGGGATTTTTTGAATGGCTGGGCATCGGAGGTAAGCCAAGGGATGCCCCTGTGGAAGCAAAGCCGGAGGTACCTGATATCCAGGACAACGTCCGTGATTCCGGTCAGACATTCATGTTTGGCAGGGCGGACAGCGGAGAACGGGTGGATGAGAAGTCATCCTTGCAAATCGCTACGGTGTATGCCTGTGTGCGGCTTCTGGCGGAGACGGTGGCAAGCCTGCCGCTGCATCTGTACCGATATAAGGGAGAGGACGGTAAAGAGAGGGCAACGGACCATCCGCTGTATAAGATTCTTTACCGGCAGGTCAACAGCGAGATGACGAGCTTTTCTTTCCGTGAGTGCATGATGACCCACCTCCTGCTGTGGGGCAACGCTTATGCACAAATCGTGCGGGACGGGAAGAATGAAATCCTCGGACTTTATCCGATGATCCCCCAGAACGTGGAGATCGACCGCGATGAACACGGCGAGATTTATTATATCTACCACGCCTACGAGGATGACAAGGCTGGTGAGACGGGAAAGGATTATTACTTCAAACGTGAGGAAGTCCTGCATATCCCCGGCCTCGGCTTTAACGGTCTTGTGGGGTTCAGTCCCATCGGCATGATGAAGAACGCCCTGGGCAGCGCGATTGCCGTGGAGAAATACGGCTCGGCATTCTTCCGCAACGGCGCACAGCCGTCTGGTGTGCTGGAACACCCCAGCGTCTTAAAAGACCCGCAGAAGGTCAGGGACGCCTGGGAGAACGTCTACGGCGGCGCCTCCAACGCCCATCGTGTGGCAGTTTTGGAGGAGGGCATGAAGTACCAGGCGATTTCTCTTCCCCCGGAGGACAGCCAGTTCCTTGAGACGCGCAAGTTCAGCGTGGAGGAGATATGCCGGATCTTCCGTGTGCCGCCCCACCTCGTGCAAAGTCTGGAACACGCCACCTTTTCAAATATAGAGCACCAGGGGATTGATTTTGTGCAGCATTCCATCACACCATGGATTGTGCGGTGGGAGCAGGCAATCATCAAGGACCTTTTGCTCGAAGAGGAACAGGATGTGTATTTTCCGAAGTTTAACGTGGATGGCCTCTTGAGGGGTGACTACCAGTCCCGCATGAACGGATATTCCATTGCATTTTCCAACGGGTTCATGTCGCCTAATGAAATCCGCCGCCTGGAGAATATGAACCCGATCCCGGCGGAGGACGGCGGTGATGACTATTATTTGAACGGCAGCTATACAAAGCTGAAGGATGCCGGCTCTGCCTACGGTGTGAATACCGAGGGGACGCCTCCGAAGGAGGATGAGCCGGAAGAGGAGCAGGAAACCGAAGAAGAACAGCCGGAGGAGGAATCCGAAGGCGACAGTGATAATCAGCCGAGTGAGAACAGGCGAAAAGGAAGGAGAACAATCTCATGAAGAAGTTTTGGAACTGGGTCACGAACGATGCAGGGGAAAGAACCCTGCGTCTGGAAGGACCCATCGACTCCGATGATGTCTGGGGCGATTCTGTAACCCCGGCATGGTTCCGGAGTGAGCTGGAATCCGGGGAAGGCGACATCACGGTCTGGATCAACAGTCCGGGCGGCTCTGTGTTTGCGGCGGCTGAGATTTACACCATGCTCCGCGACTACAAGGGCAAGGTGACCGTCAAGATCGATGCGATTGCCGCGTCTGCCGCCTCTGTGGTGGCAATGTCCGGGGATAAGGTACTGATGTCCCCTGTGGCAATGCTTATGCTGCACGACCCGGCAACGGTCGCCATGGGCAACACCAGGGATATGCAGAAAGCGATTGAAACGCTGGACGCGGTCAAGGAATCCATTGTGAACGCCTACCACGCCAAGAGCGGTCTTTCCCGGAATAAAATATCTACGCTGATGTCTAATGAGACATGGCTGGATGCCAGGGAAGCGTTCAAGCTGGGTTTCTGTGATGAAATCCTCTTTACTGCGGAAGAAAAGCCGGAGGAAGAAGAGGAAGAGGAGCCGGACAAACCGGACGAGGACGAGCCGGATGAGGATGAGGACGATGATGAGAAAAAGGGAGTTCACCTTTATTCCACGCACCTCATGGATCAAATGATCTTGAACCGCCTCGGAGTCACGGATGAAGCTCAGGTGAAACCTCCGCAGCAGGAGTCGCCTGTAGACACAGAACCGCCCCAGCCGGTCATCGGCATGGACGGCACGACCGAGGACGGAAGCGTACCGTACCCCATTTTGGAAAAGCAGCTGGAGTTCTTACGATGAACCCCGGCTCTTTTTATACCCGTAAACACACTACACTATTTTTATGGAGGATTTGACTATGAGTAAGATTCTTGAACTGAGAAGCAAGCGCGCCCAGCTGTGGGAGCAGACGAAGAAGTTTCTCGAAGAGCACCGCGGCGAGAACGGCCTTGTGGCTTCTGATGCGGTGGAGCAGTACAACAAGATGGCGGGCGAGGTGAAGGCCCTCGGTGACGAGATTTCCCGCCTGGAGGAGCAGGAGGCATTCGAGGCACAGCTGAAAGCGCCCACCACGACCCCTGTGACCGGCAAGCCGAAAGCGGAAGTGAAGCCCATTTCCAACAAGCCGACCGCAACCCCGGAGTATTCCGAAGCATTCTGGAACATGATCCGTATGCGCGGCGACTACGGCGCGATCCAGAACGCTTTGTCCATCGGTGTGGACACCGAGGGCGGCTATACCGTCCCGGATGAGTTCGAGCGCCAGCTGATCGAGGCGCTGGAGGAGAACAACATCTTCCGCGGCATGGCGCACATCATCCACACCAGTTCCGGCACCCGCAAGATTCCGATTGCGGAGGAGACCGGCGAGGCTTCCTGGATCGATGAGGGCGAAGAAATCCCGGAGACCACGATGACCTTCGGCCAGACGACCCTATCTGCCTATAAGCTGGGCACCATGATCAAGATCAGCAACGAGCTCCTGCATGATTCCGCTTTCGACCTGGCGGCATATATCTCCCGCCGTTTCGGTGTGACCATGGGCAATGCCGAGGAGAACGCCTTCATCAATGGAGACGGCATCGGCAAGCCTCTCGGCATCCTCGATGATGCCGGTGCGCAGGTCGGTGTGACCGCAGCCAGCCAGACCGCTGTGACCTTTGATGAAATCTATGCCCTGTATTACGCGCTGAAGAGCCCGTACAGAAAGAAGGCAACCTTCCTCTGCAACGAGGCGCTGGTGCTGCAGATGATGACCATCAAGGATGCCAACGACAACTATATCTGGAAGCCGGGACTTGGCATTGCTGAGCCGGACACCCTGCTCAACCGTCCGCTGAAGACTTCGTCCTATATGCCCGCTGTGGAGGCCGGCAACAAGACCTTGCTCTTCGGTGACATGAGCTACTACTGGATCGCAGACCGTGTTGGCCGTACCTTCCGCAGGCTGAACGAGCTGTATGCCCGCACCGACCAGGTCGGTTTCCTGACCACCCAGCGTGTGGATGGCAAGCTCATCCTGCCGGAAGCGGTGCAGGTGCTCCAGATGGCGGCCGGCGCCTGATTCTGACGGAAAGGAGGATGCCGTATGGTTTTAGTTCCTTTGAGTGAAGCAAAGACCTACCTCCGGGTGGACAGTTCCGATGAGGACGCTTTGATCGGCGTCCTCCTTACTACTGCAAAGCAGATGTGCGCGGATGTGGCGCGTCTGGATGCCGACAAGTGGGCTGTGGTCTCCGGCGAAACCGAGGACTCCGACCTGTACACGGATGAAGAACTGGAACGCATCCAGAGCGTCATGAAAGTGGCAATCCTGTACACGGTCGGATACCTCTTTGAGCATCGGGAGGAAGCGGACCATCACGACCTAGTGATGACGCTTCGCAACCTCCTGTTTGCCATTCGGGAAGGGGTGTTCTGACATGAAGATATCTTTACTGAATGAACGGATCACCTTCGAGAAGAACTCGGTCTATGTGGATGAAAACGCCAACCACAAAAACACCTGGGAGGAATACTTCTCCTGTTACACCTACGCGGGTTCCTCATCGTACCAGCAGAAGGAGCAGCAGGCGGCGGGGATTACAGTGACTGATGCAGGTCTTGTGTTCACTGTCCGCTGGTGCTCCGAGCTGGCGGTGTTAGATTCGACCCATTACCGGGTGCGGTTCCATGGGGAGCCGTACAACATCACATCGGTCGATATGATGAACTACCAGCATGAATTCATCAAAGTATCATGCGAGAAGGAGAGGAGGGAGAGCTGATGTCGAACAGGACTGTGTCTATTGGAGAGATGGCGGAAGCCATCAATGAAGGGCTGGAAGAGTATGCTGACCTGGCGGCGGACGAGATGAAAGCTGCTGTGAAAAAGACAGCGAAATCCGTGAAGGAAGAAATCTCGGCAGCTGCGCCGTCAGACACTGGCGCCTATGCGAAGAGCTGGGCAACGAAAGCAACTCTGGAAACATCGGGTTCCCTTGAGATGACTGTGTACTCCAAGAATAAGTACCAGCTGGCGCACCTCCTCGAAAAGGGGCATGCGCTCCGGCAGGGTGGGAGGGCGAAAGCCTATCCCCACATCGCCCCGGCAGAGGCGGTCGGTGAGACATTGCTTGTCCAGCTGATAGAAAAGGCACTGAGCTGAGGAGGGCAGCATGACACACAAAGAAGTGATTGCACTGGTGGAGGAGATGGGGATTCCATTTGCCTACCATCATTTCGCAGAGGGCGAGTCCCCAGACCCGCCTTTTATCTGCTTCCTCTATCCGAACGCCGTACAATTCGCGGCGGATAACATCGTCTATCACAGCGACAAGGCTGTGGATATCGAACTGTATACGGATGAGAAGAATCCGGAGCTGGAGGAAGCGGTGGAAGCAGTCCTGACCGCGCACGAGATTTATTTTGAGAAAACGGAAGTCTGGATTGAATCCGAGAAACTGTATGAAGTCCTCTATTCCATCGTGGTGTAAGCCACAGGGCAGAGGCAAATAAAATAAAGGAGATTTTGAACTATGGCTAATTCAAAGAACAAGGTCAAGTTTGGCCTTAAGAACGTCTATTACGCCAAGGCCACCTTTGACGAGGATGGGAATGTCAGTTACGGTACGCCGACCCGTATCCCCGGCGCCGTGAACTTTTCCATGGACCCGGAGGGCGAGAACGAGCCGTGGTACGCGGACAATATTGTCTACGTTGTGCTGAACAACAACAGCGGCTACAGCGGCGATCTTGAGATTGCGCTTATCCCGGACAGCTTCTATACGGAGATTCTCCACGAAGAGCTGGATTCCAATGGGGTCATGGCGGAGAACACCGAGGTGGAGGTAGAGCACTTCGCGCTCATGTTCCAGTTCGAGGGCGATAAGCACGCAACGCGCCATGTGCTGTATAACTGCACCTGTTCCCGCCCGGCTATGGAGTCTGCAACGACTGAGGATTCCAAGGAGCCGCAGACAGACACGCTGTCCCTGACCGCTTCCCCGCTGGCGAACGGTTATGTGAAGGCAAAGACCTGCTCGACCACCTCTTCGGATGTGTACGACAGCTGGTTTGACGCGGTGTACGAGCCGCAGGCAGCAGCAGAGACCACTTCCGAGGATACGGATACAGGTACGGATACCGATACCGAAGCAGACGGCTGATAACGGACACAGGGGATGGGGCAGCCTGTCCCCTTTTTACATGAATGAAATGGAGGATAAGCTATTATGGCATTAACGAAAACTATCAATATTGACGGTGTGGAGACCACTTTCCGCGCAAGCGCGGCAGTTCCGAGAATGTATCGCATCAAGTTTGGCAGGGACATCTATAAGGACCTTTCACAGCTGGAAAAAGCAGTGGGGGATGGAGACGAGAGTGCAAGCAACCTTGATATGTTCTCCCTTGAGATGTTCGAGGACCTTGCCTGGGTGATGGCCAAGCACGCCGATCCCAAGGGTGTGCCGGAAAGCCCGGACGAGTGGCTGGAACAGTTCAACACGTTTTCTATCTATCAGGTACTTCCTGAACTGATTGATTTGTGGGGCCTGAACGTCCAGACGCAGGTGGACTCTAAAAAAAACCTCGAAAAACTGAGCGGGAAATGACAACCCCGCTCTTTTTGCTGCGGTGTGTGCAGATGGGCATATCGATCCGTGACCTTGACCTGCTGACGATAGGGATGGTGAACGACCTTTTTGCGGAGCTGCACAGGGATGATGAAAAATTTGATTATGTCGCCACCCAGGAGGATTTCGACAAATTTTAACCGTAACTTTTGGAAAACCCCGGAGCAATCCGGGGTAATTTTATTGCCGCAGGAGGTGGTAGGAAATGGCAAATCGAATCGCCGGCATAACCGTGGAGATTGACGGATCGACCACAAAATTACAGTCAGCGTTAAAAGAAGTCAATACCGAAATCAAATCCACACAGACCCAGCTGAAGGATGTGGAGAAACTTTTACGCCTCGACCCGTCCAACACGGAGCTGCTGACCCAGAAGCAGAAGCTACTGACGAGCGCCATCTCCGACACCAAGGATAAGCTGACAACTCTGAAAACAGCGGCGGAGCAGGCAAACGAGCAGTTGCAGAACGGGGAGATTACCCAGGAGCAGTATGATGCCCTCCAGCGTGAGATTGTCGCCACGGAAGAGGAGCTGAAGAAGCTGGCGGATGAAGCCGCAGAAGCAAACACAGCTCTCAATAAAATTTCCGAAGTTGGCTCCACTCTGGAGGAGGTCGGCAGCAAAATTACCGATGTGGGCACCAGCCTTACAACGAAAGTCACTGCGCCTATCGTTGCGCTGGGGACAGCCGCTGTCACTACGGCGGCATCGTTTGAATCTGCCATGTCACAGGTGCAGGCGACCATGGGCATCACAGCGGATTCCACTTCGGAGCTGAACGGCCAGACCGTGAACACTATGGATGCCCTGTCCGACCTGGCAAAGGAAATGGGAAGCACGACCGCTTTTTCCGCTTCTGAGTGTGCTGAGGCTCTGAATTACTTAGCCCTCGCAGGCTATGACACGCAGGAGATGGCGGACACACTGCCTGTGGTTTTGAACCTTGCGGCAGCCGGCGACATCGAGCTGGCAAGCGCATCGGACATGGTAACGGATGCCATGTCAGCCCTCGGCATGGGCACGGATGAAGCCAGCACCATGGTTGACCAGATGGCAAAGACAGCATCCACGACGAACACTTCTGTGGATCAGCTGGGTGAAGGCATCTTAAAAATTGGTGCAACGGCTAAGTCCATCAAGGGCGGCACGGCTGAACTGAACACCGCTTTAGGTATCCTTGCCAATAACGGTATCAAGGGAGCAGAGGGCGGCACACACCTGCGAAATGTCATCCTTGCATTGCAGAGTCCGACCGATACGGCGGCAAGCTGTATGGAAGACCTGGGTCTGCAGGTGTACGACAGTGAGGGCAACATGAGGAGCCTGAACGATATCCTTGGTGACCTGAACGCTTCCATGGACGGGATGACTTCGGAGGAGAAGAACAACATCATCTCCACCATCTTTAACAAGACTGACCTTGCCTCCGTGAACGCCCTCCTTGCGAACACGGGAGACACTTGGGATGAGCTGCAGGCATCCATCACCGACAGCGGGGACGCGGCGCAGCAGATGGCAGACACACAGCTGGATAACCTCTCCGGTCAGTTGACCATTTTAAAGTCCGCTCTGGAAAGTCTGGCTATTGCTTTCGGTGAGACGCTCATGCCAGCTATCAAGAAGATTGTCTCTGCCATCCAGGGATTTGTGGATAAGCTGAACAGCATGGATGAGAGCCAGCGGAAGACCATCGTTACTATCGCGGCCGTGGCGGCTGCTATCGGTCCGCTATTGGTTATTATCGGAACGCTGATCGGGACGGTCGGCAAGGCGATGACCAATTTCTCTAAGTTCGGGACTTCAATCCTTAAGGTTGTAAACCATGTGAAGACCGGGACAGGGGCAGCTGGGAAGCTGGCGACAGCACTCGGAGGAATATCTGCTCCTGTTGTGGCTGTGGTTGCAGTTATCGGCACGTTGGTAGCTGCGTTCATGACCCTGTGGACTACCAATGAGGAGTTCCGTGCGGCAATCACGGAGATTTGGAACAACATCAAGGAGACAGTCGGCGGCTTCATCGACGGCATCAAGGAGCGGCTCTCGGCTCTCGGCATCAGCTTCGAGGGAATGGGCGGAATCGTCGAAACACTGAAAAATGTGTGGATGGAGTTCTGTAACCTCTTGGCGCCGCTATTCGAGGGAGCGTTTTCGGCAGTGGCTACAGTGCTTGAGACTGTCCTCGATGTAATAACCGGTTTGCTGGATGTGTTCATCGGCATCTTTACAGGCAACTGGGAGCAGGCATGGACTGGTGTGAAAGAAATCTTCGGCGGCATCTGGGATGGTATCACCGGGTTGCTATCCACTGTGCTTGAGACACTTAAAGGCATGGTCGATGTGGTGCTTGGGTGGTTCGGCACGAACTGGGAGACGGTCTGGGGCAATATCAAATCCTTTTTCGAGGGGATATGGAATGGGATATCCAGCTTCTTTTCCGGAATCCTTGCTGGAATCCAGACAGTGGTGACTACGGTATGGACGGCCATCTCCGGCTTTTTCACGACCGTCCTTACAGCTATCCAGACGGTTTTCTCGACTGTGTGGAATGCGATTAGCACAGCGGTAAGCACGGTGATGGGGACCATCCAGTCCGTGATTACCACGGTATGGACGGCTATATCAACTGCGGTATCCACGGTCATCACGACCATCCATGATGTGATTGTGAACACCTGGAACGCTATATACTCGGTGATTGAGCCTCTGCTGACCGCTTTCCGGTATTTGTTTGAGACCATCTGGCAGGCGATACAGATACTGATTTCCACTGCTTTAACGGCTATCCAGACGAAGATTTCTGAAATCTGGAACGCCATAGTAGCATTTATCACTCCGATTCTGGAGGGTATAAAGACAACCTTCGAGACCATCTGGAATGCGATAACGACCGCTATTTCCACTGCACTGACCGCAGTACAAACAGCAGTGACTACGGTGTGGAATGCGATTGTCAGCTTCATCACTCCGATACTGACAGCCATCCAGACGGCGGTAAGCACGGCATGGAATGCGATAAAAACGGCCGTCTCCACAGTAATGAATGCCATCAGCAGCACTGTCAGTTCCATCTGGAACAGCATCAAAACGGCGGTATCCACTGCTGTGAATTCCGTGAAGACTACGGTGTCGAACGTGTTTAACAGCATCAAGACTACCGTGAGCAATATCATGAATTCCATCAAGACGGCTATCAGCAATGTGTTCACGTCCATCGTGACGGCGGTAGGCGAAAAAGTGGGTTCTATCAAGACGAAGATCACGGACGGCTTCAATGAGGCTGTGTCCTTCATCACTGGCCTGATCGACAGTGCGAAGAGCTGGGGCAGTGACCTGATCCAGAACATCATCGACGGCATTACCAGCAAGATTCAGGGAGTCGCGGATGCGGTGACCGGAGTGGCTGACAAGATCCGCTCCTTCCTGCACTTCTCGGTGCCGGACGAGGGGCCTTTGGCTGATGCGGACTCCTGGGGCTCTGACATGATGGACCTCATTGCATCTGGTATTAACGGGAATACCTCTGTGACCGATGCGATCAACAGTGTGGTGTCTTCCGTCAGCACCTCCCTCAAGGGAATGACGGACAGTATTGCAAGCAGCTTTTCTTCCGCGTGGAACGGCATCAAAAGTACGGTCACAAGCGCCATGAGCGGTGTGTCCTCCGCGCTCACCTCCGCTTGGAGCGGGATCACCAGTACCGTGCGTTCAGCGGCAAGCGGTGTGGCATCTGTGGTTAGCACAGCCTGGACTGGCATCAAGAGCACGACCGCAACCATCTGGAATGGCATCACCTCAACCCTGTCAACGGCATGGAGCGGCATCAAATCCACGGTCAGCACGGCGGCAAAGGGTGTGCAGTCAACCATCAGCACGGCATGGTCTGGGATAAAATCCACGACCGGCACGGCATGGAAGGGCATACAGTCCACGATATCCTCCACATGGAGTTCTATCAAGTCGGCTGTGTCCTCAACCGCAAACTCCGTGAAGAGTACGATCAGCACCTGCTGGAACGCGATTAAATCAACCAACCTGTCCGACTGGAACAGCATCAAGAGTACGCTGTCCACCTGCTGGACCAGTATTAAATCAACTGTGTCCACGGCGACCAGCGGCATCAAGAGTGTGGTTTCCACGGCATGGAGCGGGATAAAGTCCACGAACAGCAGCACATGGTCAAGCATCAAATCCACGCTGTCCTCCACCTGGAGCAGCATGAAGTCCACAGTGTCTTCAACCACCAGTTCTATGAAGAGCACAATCTCTTCGGTGTGGTCGAGCGTCAAGAGTACGACCAGTAGTTCGTGGAGCAGCATCAAGAGCACGATTTCTTCCACGATGTCTTCCTTAAAATCTGCGGTGAATTCGGGCTTAAGCTCCATCAAGAGCAGCATGAGCAGTACGTTCAGCAGCTTGGTATCTTCCGCGTACACATGGGGCAAGGACATCTGCTCCCAGATGGCAGCAGGCATCTCAGCCATGGCAAGCAGTGTCATCAGCAAGGCGAAATCCTTGGCACAGTCGGTGGCTGACATCATCGGCTTTTCGGTGCCGGAGGAGGGGCCGTTGTCGGATGCGGATGAGTATATGCCTGACTTTATGGAACTGCTGGCAAGCGGCATCACCGACGGAATCAGCACTGTGGGCAAAGCTGTGAAATCCTTGGCACAGAGCATCTCGGATGGGCTGACGAACGGCCTTGACGGTGTGGCTGCGGGATATGAGGAGCAGTTAGACCAGATGGTTACCGCCACAAAGCAGGCATCAAATGAGATGGCAGATGCTTTGGGGGATGTGGGCGGAAGCCTGTCCTCTTTGGGCAGCTCGATATCCGAAATCGGGGATGCACTCTCCATAGATGGTGTGTCCAGTGTGGGTAAGTTTGTCTCCAGCATCGGCAATGCGATCGAGTCAATATCCAGCCTTGGAAGCAAGGTGGAGTCGGTGGTGAGTTCCATCCAGTCCTTCAGCAGTGTGCTTTCCGGCAGCGGTAGCAATGGGCTTTTGTCCACACTCAGCTCCCTTGCCAGCAACAGCGGCGGGATCAGCGCCGTGTTTTCAAACCTGACTTCCGGGCTGTCCTCGCTGGCGGGTTCCAGCGGCCTTGTCTCCACGGTGACATCCGGTATCAGCGGGCTTGTCAGCACCATCGGGACGGCTGTGGGTTCGTCCGGCGTGGTTTCGGCACTCGGCACAGCACTGTCAGCTCTGACCGGTCCGGCTGGAATCGCTGTGGCTGCTATCGGCGGTGTGGTCACTGCCATCGGTTCGGCAAGCGGAGGCACCGGGCTTTTAGGCTCCTTTACCGCAGGCATTCAGACCATAGCTTCAAAGGTCGGGGACGTGATAAGCAATATCAGTTCGACCATCAGCAGCTGTGTGTCCAATGCCATCAGCTGGGGCAAAGACCTGGTGAGCAATATCGCAAGCGGCATCAGCAGTGCGGCGAGCAAGGTCATCAATGCGGCAAAGAGCCTCGCAAGCTCCATCAAGTCCATCCTGGGCTTCTCGCTTCCTGAAAAGGGACCGCTGTCCGATGCGGATGAGTATATGCCGGACTTTCTCGAACTGATGCGAAAAGGCATTGTGGGGAACGAATCCGACCTGCTGTCCTCCGTTAGGGAGATGGCGGCAAAGGTGCGTGAATCCATGGGCGGCCTGTTTGGGGATGACTTCTCATTCAAGAACCTCGGCCTGCCCGACCTGGCATTTGCTGGAGCCGGTGGCGGAACGACAACCACAAACAACAACCAGAAAACCACCAACCTCGGCGGAGTGAACATCTATGTGACCGGTTCTAACAACCAGAGCGCGGATGACCTTGCCAAGACGGTGGCGGATAAGATAAACGATATGCTGGATGAGGACAACTCCGTGTACAAGTAGCACGGAGCTGCCCCCGGCAGGAAAGGAGGGGCAGACACATGCCGGTATCACAATTTGACCTGAAAAGCCGCTTCAAACGGCAGTATCTCACCTTTAACGGGAAGTCGAGTAAGGACTTCCTTTTATACCTGTCAGGCCCCGGCATCTATGACTCCCCCGCGCCGGATGTGGAAGCGACAAGCATCCCCGGCTTGAACGGCGACCTGATACAGAACAATGCAAAGAGCGGCCGCCGGCGGTTCAACAACGTGGACATCAAGTACGAGGCGTTCTTCTTTAACGGCCTGCCTGCGAAAACAGCGGCAGTGAAGTCATGGCTCCTGTCACCCACAGGGTATTGCAAACTGCAGGACACCTACGATCCGGACTTCTTCCGCATGGGGATGTGTACCTCTGCGGTTGAGTTCGATGTGACAAGGCAGAAGGGCGCCCAGATGGAGCTGGTCTTTAACTGCAAACCGCAGCGGTGGAGTGTCGAGGGGCAGAAGTCGTATACGCTTTCTTCCTCCGGTTCCGTCCTCCGCAACCCTTACGAGTTCTACTCCCAGCCGCTCATTGTGGTAAAGGGGACGGCGCAGGGGACACTGACCATCGGGGACTGCTCTGTTCTTATCTACAGCTTCCCGAACGGGGCTGTGACCTTAAACTGTGAGACGCAGAACGCTTACAATTCCGCCGGGAGCTTCTGCAACAACTATATCTACTCCGAGGAATTTCCCGTTCTCGCTCCGGGTGCCAATACCATCAAATGGAGCGGCGGGATCACCTCTGTGGAAATAACCCCAAGGTGGTGGACGCTATGATCCCATGCTTATATGACATTTCAGAGACCGCCTACACCACCAACGGCATCGGGAAGCTGGCGGACTGTATCTCCTGTGTCGTGACGGAAAAGAGGAACGGCAGCTACGAGCTTTCCATGGAGTATCCGGCGGATGGCATCCATGCGGATTCCATCACGGAGGGGTGCATTATACTTGCAAAGCCGGCGGATAACAAGTCGCCGCAGCCGTTCCGTATTTACAAGATAACGACCCCGCTGGACGGGATGCTGGAGATTGCGGCGCGGCATATCAGCTACCAGTTAAACTTCATCACGGTATCGCCCACGACGGTCCTGTCCGGCACGGATGACCAGGTGAATGCTGTATTTAAAGAGCTGAAGCATAACGCAGGATCGGAGTGCCCGTTCTCCTTTGAGACGGACATCGAGTCGGAGGCGTACTTCGGCATCCTGGAGCCGGTCTCTTTCCGGAACGCTTTAGGCGGCACGGACGGATCGATGCTTGACACCTACGGCGGGGAGTTTGAGTGGGATTTTTATACGGTATGCCTGTGGGCATCCAGAGGGGCGGACAACGGCGTCCGCATCGTCTACGGGAAGAACCTCGTGGACTTCAAGATGGAGAAATCCATTGAGGACACCATCACAGGTGTGCATCCGTACTGGAAAAATTCAGAGACCGGGGACATCACGGAGCTTTCAGAGAAGGTGGTCACACTCGATGATACCGATTATCCCTATGAGAAGATAACGGTGCTGGACTGCAGCAGTGAGTTTGAAGAGCAGCCGGACGAGGACGAGCTTCGCTCCTATGCGAAGAATTACCTCAAATCCACCACCTATACCGAGCCGAGCATTGACATCGAGATCGATTTTGCGCAGCTGTGGCAGACACCGGGGTATGAGGACATCGCGGAAGCGGAGCGTGTCTCCTTATGTGACACTGTCCATGTGTATATCTCCAAGCTCGGCATCGAGGCAACGGCAACTGTGACGGAAACGGAGTACGATACGCTCCTGGAACGGTATAAGTCCATCACGCTGTCCAATTCCTCGCTTTCGAGCAGGAACAATTCGCTCTCCAACACTCTGGCGACCACATCCCAGGTGGAGAAGGCGGTCAGCGCGTCAAGCAGTGCTATTGTCCTGACTGTCAGCTCGAATTACACAAAGAAGGACCAGATACGCTCGACATTCGCTATGGACGAGACGAGCATCACCATCAAGTCCGGCGTCATCACGTTCGCCTCCAATACCATCAGCATCGACTCTGACAATTTCAAGCTGTCGGAAGCCGGCGAGGTGGATGCGAAGGGCGCGTTCACCAGCGGTTCCGACACCAGCTACAAGATGGAGATGACAGGCGGGCAAATCACCGGCTACTACCAGGGGACAGAAATCGGAAACATAACGATGGCGGCGTCCCACGCATGGACGATTGATGGAGGGGAAACGAAGACCTACCGCGGCGTCATGATTGAGAGCGAGGACATCAAGCTCGAAGGGACACTTGTGGACATCAATGCGGATTACTTCAACATCAATTACGATACGAGCAGCTATTATTACGGCGCAAGCGGCACGATCACCTTCATCTATGACTGGGAATGGTCGGACCACAAGCTGGTGGGCGACCTGGACATCGATTTTGATGATGGCTCCGCAAGCTGGACAAATTATTCGTTCAGCACGATTTCAAAGATTTATTACAAGACAATCCGGTTCCATAAAGGGCTGATGGTGACCGGGCTGAGCAGTTAAAGGAGGAAAAGGCTATGCTTTGTTTTGTGAAACTGGACGGCGGCGGCATCTGGGCGAACCCGGAGGAGGCGTTGGGGTATCTGGAGAAAGGCTACAGGGTGTACACGGATACGGACCAGTCCGTGGAAGTGGTGGAGGAAGATTTGAAGTTGGCTGTCGGTTATGACAGCAGGGAGAGTAAAAGCACTACGGTCACAGTGGCGGCAGGAGCGAAGGGGTGAAGGATATGTTGGGAATCAATGCAAGGGTGGAAGACCTGCGGGAGCAGATCATTAAGGATATCAACCGGGCACAGATGCCGGCCTGCATCCTCGACTATGTGCTGACCGAGATTTTAAACGATGTGCGGGCACAGCGCATGAACGAAGTGCAGAAGGAGCGGAGGAAGTACCGGGAAGAAATGACCCCGGCTCCTGGGGAGGCGCCTGTGCCGAAAAGAGAAGACACACCGAAGGACGCACCGGCTCCGGGTAAGGAGGATGTGTCCATAAGGAAGAAGGGAGGCGGAGCAGATGGCGGTGACGATCACGCAGGCAGTTAACCTGTCGCTTACGGAAAACCTTGTGCCTCCCATCGTCCATGTGAAGCAGTTCGATAACCAGGCAAGGAAGATCCGCTGCACGTTTTATGACGGGGCTGTGGAATACACTATCCCGGACGGTGCAATATTATCCTGTTCCGGCACACGCCCGGACGGGAACATGTTCCAGTACAGCAGCGAGTCGGCAGAGGATTTGGCTTATTTCGATGGCAACTACGCTGTGTTCACCATCACCGAGTTCATGACCGCGCTCTATGGCAGGGTGCCGGTCGACCTGATCCTCTTAAGTGAGGACGGGGATGTATTGGGGGCATTTTCGCTGATCCTCCGCGTGGAGAGGGCGGCGGCCAGCAACGGCAATATCGCCACCATGACGGTGAGCAAGGCGGCTGCGGCAATTGCAGCGGGGATTTACGAGGTGTTCATCACGGACGATGGGTATTTTGCCATCCGCTCCAATGACGGCCTCGGCGTGACAAGCGGCACGGAATCTTCGACCATCTCCCTCGTGCTGGAAGGGATGATGGATGCCTCCATTACGGATGACGGACACCTTGCCATCGCAACGGACGGCCTGCTGGGGCTTTCCTTTTCCATGGATGATGAGGGGCATCTCGTGGTGAAATATGGAGAAGCATAAGGACAGCCCGTGAGGGCGGAAGGGAGAAATTTATGTCAGAATATGTTGGAAACCGCATTGTTCCGACCCACGGCGGGGTGTGGAACAGTGCAAAATCTTATGAGCCCCTTGTCATCGTCTACGAGGAGGGCACCGGCGACAGCTATATCAGCCGGAAGGACGTGCCTGCCGGGACGGGGCTTGAGCAGGAGGACTACTGGGCGCTGTGTGCAAGGTTCTCTGAGCAGATGGAGCTTTACCAGGAGGATGTGGACGCGGCTGTGGCGCTCACCAACAGCAACAAGAGCACGCTCAACAGCCGGATGGACACACTGGAAAGCCGCATTGCTGCCAATGTGGCGGCAAGTACGGACGCAGATGCCGACTATGCGGCGGAGGTGGTCGATGCCAGAGTATCGGAAGCCGGGAAAACCTATGGGAGCCTTGGGCAGCATTTAAGGACCACAGAGCAGGGGTACGGCCTGCCGCCTGCTTTCTCTGCAAACGTGTCTTATCACTGCACGTCCTCCGTGCCTCCGATTTTGGTATCCATTGAGGATTCCATGCCTGTGTTTACGCTCAATGAAGCAATGACGGGCAGGATGCTCTTGTTTTTTAACCGGAAATGGCTTTTTTTCACGACGGGGCAGATGACTATTGTTGATGATGCGGCGGCCGCCGGCAGCACGGATTACACCTACCGGTATCTGTTTCTGGATGTGACGGAGGATGATGACGGGCTGTATTGCCTGCATATCCTCTCACCGGGGCAGTTTTCCGGCGCCACTGCTGTGTATCCGAATGCCGTTTATCTCGGCTTTGTCCACTGTGAGAAAGTCAACTCTGTTGTAACCGTTATGACAAATTTCAGCAAGACGGCCATCCCGGTCGGCGTGAAGGATTCCTATGGAAATTATACGCTGCTTGACCATGTGGAATACCAGCTTTCCAATATGTATAACAACTACCTGGAAAACCATACGTTCTTTGATAACGGCATCTGGAAAGCGTCGCTGATAAAATCATCCAAGAGCGAAGTGGTGAACCGTGCGCTCCTGCAGTTCCATTTAAAGTATTCCAGTGAGGTACTGGATAAAGGCAGTTTCACACAGAGGATGTATGTCTCCATCAACCCGGACTGCGTAACCGAAGGTGACAGGCTTCTGATTTTTTATAAGAACGGTTACCAGTTCCTGAATGCCGCAGACCTGTCGGTGCAGATGCTGGCATGGGATTCCGATGCAGAGGAGTTTGTGGAGGCCGAGTATCTGACGAGTACGGCGGATTATTATTATATCAATTATAGCGGTAACGTATTCCAGATTGTTGTGGGAGGAAATTACGGCAAGTACAAGATGACCCACAGGGGCTGGTATTCCTGCGGGTATGTCCACTATGATGATTCCAACTGTATCCTGCCGGTGGAGTATATTTCCTACCGGAGCTATTATCCGAGGGTGATGGAACTGATGCCGAACCGTGACAACAAGAACCATATGATGGGATACTTGTACAGCGTGAACAGCAACATGTCTTTCGATGTGGACACCTTTGAATTAAAAGGGGTCACGCATCTGATCACGCCGTTAGGCATGTACACGGTGGCGAATGGGGTGCGTTACGTGGGACAGGACGGTTTCAGGGATGGTGCAACAGGTTATCTGTATTTGGTGTTTTACCCTGCGACCAAGATTTTGATGTGGGTGCATTCCTCCCATTTCCAAGTCACCCAGGAGCAGTACCTCTGTGTCTTTATGGGTATGGTTTATGCTGGTAAGGCGTTGGCAAATTTCAACGGGGCAGATGTGAAGCTGAAGGGTGGCTGTGTGCCGAAGGTTACGGTCATTGGGGATTCTATCTCGACCTACTCCGGTTATATTACGAGTGGGTATGCCAACTATTACTCATCCAGCAGCGGCCTGACCGTACAGGAGACCTGGTGGATGCGTCTGGTGAACAACCTGAGTATGGAACTGTTCTCAAACATGAGTTCCAGCGGCTCCCGCGTGACGACTACGCTGGACACGGCATCCCAGCCGAGCGGTGTGACCAGGAGCAAGATTGTACAGAACGATGACGGGGAAAGCCCTGATATTGTTATTATTTACCTCGGCACAAACGACTGGAACGCCAACGTGCCTGTGGGGACCTATGATGGCAAAGGGACGCTGCCGACCAACGGCGCGACATTCCGTGAGGCCTATGCGATGATGATTTACAACATCATGGCAGGAAGCCCAAAGGCGAAGATTTACTGCTGTACCCTGCTTGACAGGGAACGTGGGGATTCGGATACCACATCCCCGGAAGTGAGCAGCGGCGGCATTTACCTTTCCGAGTACAATGACGCCATCCGGGAAATCGCGGATGCTTTCAATGCGGAGGTGATCGACCTTCATGCCTGTGGTATTAACCACTGCAATATGTCCCTGTATATGCGGGATTACAACAGCAGTTCCGGCAGCGGGCTGCATCCAAACTCGGCGGGGCATAACCTGATGTACCGGAAGATACGTGAGAGGATCGAGCCTTTTGTGGACAGCTTTAACCGCGATAAACTGCCGTTCTCACAGTATGCGGAGCCGGCGGTAAACAGCGGGATGGTTGATATGTCAATAGAGGATTTCGTTTTTGAGGACGAATAAAACCACAGAGAACTGTGGAGAAAGGAAAGAATAAAAATGGTTAGTATAATCGAACAGAAGTTCGGGGGGGTACTGGTTATGTAGTATTTGATAACCTTACACCTTGGAAAACTCCCTTCTGCGAAGAAATCTGGCTTGGAGATTTCGATTCCTTGTAGCGGAGAATTGCTGCAATGGAAACGGAAATAATCGCACAGCCGGAGGACCGGCAGAAGGGAGAAATTTATGTCAGAGTATATTGGAAGAAGGATCATCCCGGTACACGGTGGTGTGTGGAACGGGAGCAAAAGCTATGAGGAGCTGACCATCGTCCTTGATGAGGACAGCGGCGACAGCTATATCTCAAGACGGGCTGTTCCTGCTGGGACAGCGATCACGGATGAGACCTACTGGATGCTGCATAGCCTGTACAGCCAGCAGATTGCGGACGCTGTGGCGCAGATGGAGGAGACAGAAAGCAAACTGACCGAGCGTGTGGAGGAAGCGGAAGACCTGACGAACAGCAATAAGAATACGCTCAACAGCCGGATGGACAGCCTGGAAACGCGGCTGGATGCCAATGTATCCGCTTCGACAGATGCGGATGCAGACTATGCGGCAGAAGTTGTGGATGCCAGGGTGGACAATGAGGGAAATGTATATGATTCCCTTGGTGCTTTGCTTCGAAACCAGAATGCAGAGGTTCTTGAGCAAATCGGTGAGTTGAAAGATGGCGATATTATCAATTCTCTGGAGTGGACGTGGGGAGCGGCTATCTCGGTAAAGGGCAACCTGTATACACCAGTGACGTTGACTTTTGGAATTGCAAAGAAGTGCTTTCCACAGGGGACTAAAATTACAGCAACGCTTTTCCGAAGTCCCGGAAGCTGTATTATGGGAACGGGTACGGATACAATTTGTGCTTCTGCGATTGATCTGAACAGCGTAGACTCCAATCAGCTTGTAACCGTGGAATATACTGTGGAGGACATTTATGAGTGGATTTATTTTGAGACCGAGTCAAACCATTTAGATGACTGCTCAATTATTGTAGAATATCCGGCAGCCATTCCGAAAAATACAAAGATAGACACAGCGTGGACGTATGGATATTTTGACCCATCGGGTGAGCTTGTAACGAACGATAAGGTTTACTGCGTTTCCGGAATCATTGAGGTTCCTGCAATGCACCTTCTAACCGCTAAACTTAAAGGGAGCATAAATATGAGTTATGCTATACAGGTTGACAGCGATGGTAATTTTATCAGAGTGATCAAGCGCGGAAGAGGCGTTGGCCTCATAGAGAGTTTTGAATATGTCGCCGATGAGACAACTTATGTTCAACTGTGTACAAAGCCAGTATATTTGGCAGAGGAATCTTTGTATTTAAAAATTTCTGAAGTTCAGATTGCGATAACCCCGTATGAAGATAAATGCAGGGTTCCTGCTTTTGGCACCGGTAGTGGATATATTGATGTGACTTCTGGTAGCGTAGTTTCATCGGTGATGTATAGATACTCTTCACCAATCAGACTGTTTAAAGGAGAGACAATTCGCTGGTACTATGCAGGATCGTCCAGCATTTACACCCTTTCCGAATGGGAGGTAATAAGTAATGCATATCAGTTTGTGCAGGGCTTGGTTGTTGGGGATGGAAAATACCACATAGCTGAATACACAGCAGATTACGATATGTATGTGAGAATATCTGCAAAGGTATCAAATTACAACTCCTCCGGCACACTTCAAACGACTGGCCCGACCGTGACTGAAGAGAATTTTCTCGATGTCATCTGCTACTATAAGGAACTGTATTATTCGTACGTGGCAAACCATATCCTGTGTGGAAAAAGCATTGCTTTGATAGGCGACAGTCTTGCTTATGGAAATAAAATCGGAAATGATGGTGTGTGGCTTCATCTCCTAGCGTTAAAGTACAATATGAAGGAGCAAAATCTTGGCGTTAACGGAAACGCTGTTGCAGTGCAGTCAAGTGAATCTCAGACAGCAATGGTTGAAAGATACACAAATATAAATGATGACACTGATTATATCATCATGCTAGGCGGAGCGAATGATAAGCGGTTGAGTGTTCCCATTGGGGACGTGGACGACGGTTTGAATACGACGTTTAAGGGTGCATTGTCTATCATTATTGATGGGTTCCGCGCAAAATATCCAAAAGCAAAATTGCTGTTCCTTACCAATTACAATCGGTATCCTTCGAATAACAGCCTGGGTCTTTCAGATATTGATTATGTTGAGGCTATGTTGGATGTCTGTGCTGAAAAATGTGTGCCTTGCTTTGACAACTATCATTGCTCCGGCGTGTACTTTCAGAATGAAGATCTGCTTGAGTGGCAGGATGAGGGCATTTATATTGACTCGACAGAAAACCATCATCTATCACCAGAGGCATACTCATGGATCATGAACAGATATGAGAAGGAAATTGCATCTCTATAACTTTTAGAAGGTGCAGGAACATCAATCACAGCATTTGCTGTGTTCATATATATCAATCACATGGGCAGTCAAGCGGCTGTCCTATTTTTATGCCCTTTTACGGGCAGAGGAAGGAGAAGAGTATGGATAAAATCACTGATTTGGTATCCGGGGAGGCGGTTCTCCAGTGGCTCATCATCTTCCTGCTTCTTGCCTATTTCGTCTACAAAGAATATCCGGAATTCAAGAACCGGATGACCGGCGGGACGAAAAAGGAACTGGAAGAGGAGAGCCGGGAGAAGCGGATGGAGGAGCGGCTTGCGAGGGCAGAGTGGCGCATTGCCGACATCGAGGAGAAGCTGAAGAAGGACTATATCAGTCTGGAGGAGCTGCTCCGTGCCGAGCAGGAAGACAAGCGAATCCTGCAGGCATCGCTCGAAGAGCGGGAAATCACAATGCGCGCCCTGCTTGCCATCATTGACGGCCTGCACGAAATGGGTGCGAACGGTCCGACCACGGCAGCCCACGAGGAACTGACCACCTACCTCTCGAAGCAGGCGCACAAGGCAAATTGATGCCCTGTGGCGGAAAGGAGGCGGTGCGCCATGTGGAGCGACAGGCATTTCAATCGTGAGATGGAGCGGGTGGAGAGGGAAAAGAAGCAGTGTGACAGGGAGAAGGAGCTGTTTGACAAGCGGCTGGAAGTGAAGATGGTTAAAAAATCGATGAGAACTTTCAAGTTCCCCACGACCACGAAAATCATCATGGCTTTCCTGCTGGCTAATTGTTCTGCTGTGGAAGTATACAGCATGGTGGTTATGTGGAAGCTCCAGAACCTGGACGCGCTGTATTCTCTCATCACGGCTGTGATCACGGAGTCAATCTCTTTTGCCGTCTATGCAGCGAAGAGCTACAACGAGACGAAGCAGGAGGAGATTATCAAACTGGAACGGGACAAGATGTCCATGGAAGAAGCCGCTGTGGATAACAGCGAGGAAGAAGAACCGGAACTGAATCCGGAGGAGGCAATGGGATGAGTTATTCAATTTTTCTGTTGGGGCTGCTGGTGGTCTCAACACTGACCGGTCTGGTGACCGAAGCAATCAAAAAGCAACTCGAAGAGTGCGGCAAGTCTTACAAGGCAAATCTGCTGGCGGGAATTGTCGCACTTGTTTTATCGGCTGCGGTGGCTGTGGGCTACACCATTATGACGGAGACGGCATGGACTCCGCAGCTTGTCGTGATCGCGGTGGCGCTGATGCTGCTCTCATGGCTCTGTGCCATGCTGGGATATGACAAGGTCATCCAGAGTATTTCACAGTTTAAACAGGAATAAGGACTTGGCCGGGGCAAATTCCCGGCCGGAAAGGGGAATTTTATGAGTAAGACAAATTCAGGATTATTGGCATATGCCAAAGCACAGGTAGGACTTCCGTATTGGTATGGCTGTTATGGTCAGACAGCATCGGCGAGCCTGTATTCCAGCAAGAAGGCACAGTATCCGAGCTACTATACGGCGAGTGACTTTGCCAGCCAGTATGGAAAGAGAGTTCATGACTGTGTTGGACTGATTAAGGGATATCTGTGGAGCGATTCCGCTACGGCGGCACCGAAATACAACTCTGCACAGGATAAGTCTGCGGCAGGGATGTATGCGGCAGCGAGTACGAAGGGCAAGATCAGCACTTTTCCGAAGACTGCGGGACTGTTGGTGTTCAGGGGTAGTTCAACCTCAGCCATTTCGCACGTAGGCGTGTATGACGGAGCGGGGTATGTCTACGAAGCTAAAGGCCATGCTTATGGCGTGGTGAAATCGGCGTACTCGGCATCCAACTGGAACTATTGGGCGCAGTGTCCGTACTGTACCGACGATACGACCGGGGCAAGCACTACGACCGACTCAAGTTCAGCCACTTCTTCGACTGTGACCGAGAAGAAGGCAACTGACGCGGCGAAGAGCTTCTCAAAGTCCTTGGCAGGGACGTACAAGACGACTGCAAACCTCAACATGAGGAACGGTGCGGGGACGTCTAAGAGTATCATGGTGACCCTGCCGAAAGGTCAGACCGTAACCTGTTATGGATATTATACGAGCTACAACGGAACTAAGTGGTTGTATTTGGTAAGCACGTATAAAAACGTGAAGTACACAGGCTTCTGTTCGTCCGCATATCTGGAGAAGCAGTAATCAACAGCCTCTGTGGGGGAAAATCTCACAGGGGCTTTCCTAATGGGGGAGATGAGTGATGAAATATTACGAAACTAGGCTTTACTCTTGTTGGGCGGCAATGAAAGGGAGATGCAATAATCCACATTACAAAGAGTATGAAAATTATGGTGGAAGAGGCATTTCTGTGTGTGAAGAATGGTATGATTTTAAACCGTTCGCTAAATGGGCGCTTTCCAATGGGTACAGGGATGATTTAACCATAGACCGAATTGATAATGATGGAGACTACTGCCCGAGAAATTGTCGATGGGTTGATAGATTCGTACAGGCAAATAATAAATCGAACAATCATCTTGTGGTCTACAATGGGAAGACGCAGACCGTAGCAGAATGGGCAGATGCACTTGGAGTTGATTACTTTACTTTCAGTAGGCGCATAAGAGCCGGTTGGAGTGTGGAACGAGCTATTACTGAGGGTATTGGTGAAAAACAACAGAAGGTTAGGCGTTACGAGTACAATGGTGAAGCTCACACCCTTACTGAATGGGCTGATATTATAGGCACCCCAAGATCAACTCTTCGAAGGTGGATAGAAGAAAAAGGTATGTCTGTGGCAGAAGCCCTTGAAACACAACCGCGTGAAATAAAGCATAAATCATATTATTTTCTCACTTTGGATGGAAGAACACAGCCTTTGAATGATTGGGCGAGAGAATTAAATATTCGACCGATTACTCTGAGAAGGCGGATCAAAGCCGGATGGAGTGATGAAGATGTTTTAACGAAACCTGTTGACAAAACAAGATGTAGAAAACAGGCGAAATCCGCCTGAGAAATTATGGAGGTAAATCATTATGAGTTTGGAAAACTATGAAGCGAAACTGACCACAGGTTACTATCGTGTGCGTAAGGCGTGGGAGGATGATGATTCCCAGATTGGGCAGTACCGGCTCCTTGCCAGTGCCGTGAAGAAAGCCGATGAGAACCCCGGCTATTTTGTATTCACGCCTGCGGGAATCAGCATTTATCCTGATGATGAGGAGACGATGGATACAGATGATGAGACTGTGACCGTATCCGAGGGAGCGGAAGAAATCAGCCTGGACGAGCCGGATCCAGCCCAGGACGAGCCAGAATCGATGGAAGAGGCAGAGGACAAGGACGTTACCGCTGCCGAGGATGAAGCCGTTAAAACCGATTCTGGCGCATCTGAGGAGGGTGCCACAGAGGAAGCCGATGCCAAGACCGAGGCTGTGGAGGATGTCTATCCCAACGATGGGAACACGGAGCCGATCCTCTACGGCAAGGCTACGACCCTCGTCAATATCCGTAACGGTAACTCCCTTGATGCCAACCGTGTGACGGTCATCCGCAAAGGTGTGCTGGTAGAGATTCTGGAGTCCTGTGATAACGGCTGGTTCCGTATCAAGTGCGATGCCTCCGACTGTGGCTACGGCTATATTGCTGGGGAGTACCTGAAGGTCGGCAGTTCCATCTACACTGTCCAGCCTTCCGATTCCCTGTGGAAGATCGCAGAGAAAGTGCTGGGGAGCGGGCAGAAGTACACAGAGATTAAGAAGCTGAATGGGCTGACATCTAACGTGATCAAGGTCGGGATGGTGCTTCTGATCCCGTAAACGGGGCTGGCGCAGGCAGAGATTCTGCGCGCTTATTGAACAGATCATGGGGCAGATAAGGCCGCTTTTTTCTCCGTTTTATGGCGGGAAAGGCGGCTCTTTTCTGCCCTGATTTGCTTGCTTATGTTTAAAATTGACGGTAATATGCTACTACCCTGTAGGGTATGCAAGGGTGGCAATCGCCTGAACTGCCCTGCAGGAGGCATGGAAAGGAGGAAATGTACATGGCAGAAAGTACGGTATCCAAGGCGGATTTCCTTGCGCAGCTGAAAATGAAAACGGCACAGCCAAAGAATACGGAGCCAAAGAATACGGAAACGAAGGCCACGGAGCAAAAGGCGACTGTGGCTAAACCCGCACAGCTGGAACCCATAAAACCAGAACCCGCACAGCCCAAGACGGAAGAGATAAGGCTCGACACGCCGGAAGGCTTGAGCGAGACTGTGGCGGCCCTGCTTGCGAGGGCAAGGGAAGAGAACCAGAGTCAGTCGGCAGCACGACAGACATTCCAGAATCAAAAGCCGCTCTTTGGCACGATTCTTCCGACAGTCCAGCCCACATCCACCCAGACGAAGCGTGTAGCGGCTTACATCCGTGTCTCAAGCGAGAATCTGAACCAGGAAGACTCCTATGCGACACAGGAGCGGTACTTCACACAGCTTCTGCGGAGCGACCCTTCTTGTGTTTCCGCAGGTATCTACTCCGATTACGGCATTTCAGCGACTTCCGACCATAACCGCACAGGCTTCAAGCGCCTCCTGCGCCATTGCAGGGACGGCAGGATCGACCGGGTTGTGTGCAAGTCCATTTCCCGTTTCGCAAGGAACACGCAGGACTTCTTGAGCGCCCTCGACCAGCTGAAGAAAAGCGGTGTGACCATCGCCTTTGAGAAGGAAGGGCTGGACACAGCGGAGCCGGTCAGCGAGTTCGTGATGACGCTCCTTGCGGCACTGGCACAGCAGGAGTCCAGGACGATTTCCGAGAACATCCTCTGGGGCATTCAGAAACGCTATAAGCAGGGCATCGTCCCCAACTGTGAAATCTACGGCTATCGCTTCCTGGAAAAAGCAGAAGGCGACGCTGTCCGTGGTGTGGAGATCGTGGAAGAGGAAGCCAAAGTTGTCCGCTATGTATTTGAGCAGGCGGCAGAGGGTGTTCCCTGCACGAAGATTGCGCAGGAGTTGAACCGGAATGGCGTCCCGGCGCCGAGGCAGAGGACGATGAAGAAAGGCAAGCGGGGCAGGAATAACGACGATGTTGAAGTGGGCTGGACGCCCCAGCGCCTCCGGGCAATGCTCAGGAACGAGCGGTACTGCGGTGACGTTACCGCGCAGAAAACTTATGTGTCCGACTTCCTGACACATAAATCTTCCAAGAACAACGGCGAGATGCCGATTTATCATTTGAAAGACCACCATCCGGCAATCATCAGCCGTGAGCTTTACGAATCCGTTCAGACCCATGGGACGGGGACAACGAGAAACACGGAGGAGATTCCCTTCTCCGGAAAACTGCGCTGCCCTTACTGCGGGAGATTCTACAATTCGAGGAACCGCAAGTGCCACCCCATCTGGTTCTGCCCGAACGCGGAACTTAATAATGGGAAGAACGTCTGCTCTGCGGAGAGGGTGTACGAGCAGCAGGTCATCTACGCTGTGAGAAAAGGCGTGGCGGAACGGTACCGGCTGTTCGACTACGGGAATGAGGACGATGAATCCCTCGATGAAATTCTGGAAACACTCAGCGATTCCACCCGCTTCACGAACCAGGCGGACGGCTTCTTAAAAGATGTCAGACTGACGCTTCTTCGCCTGCAGGATGAGGACTGCAACGAGACGGAGCGGGCATTTTTAAAGAAGAACATCGCGGCTCTGCAGGCAGAACTTGCATCGACACAGAACCGTGTACGGGTGGCGGAATCAAAGATTGACGCCATGAAGATACGGGCGGAGATCATGGGCGAGCCTGTGGGTGACACGACCCGGCTGGAATCGGCTGTGGCAAACGGAAAAAAGAAAGCGGAAATGCTCTCAAACGAGCTGGAATCGGCGGAGAAGGAAATGCAGGAGAAGGAAGACTATTGGCGTGAACTTGAATACAATTACGAGTGGCGCAGGCAGGCGCTTGCGTGGATCGACACTCTGCCGGAGGGCAGGGATGGGACACAGGCGTTCCTGAACGGCCTTACTGATGTCTATGTGAAAGCGTTCATCCTGGACGTCACGATCTACAGCCCGTTAAAGTACAGTATCCGCTGGTTTGACAACACCAGGACGGAAGTCGTGATGCACTCGAATGTGGAGGACTACCGGAACTCCGCGTCTTACTGGGACGGCAGCAAAATGAGGGAAAACCCAAGAGGAAAATATGGGAAAGGCAGGCTGTACGGATGATCCGTGCAGTTTTATTTTTTACACAGCATGGTGAAAGGGTTGTAAGGTGTCTACCCTGCAAAAAGGGGAGCAAAAGCAATAGAACCAGAATCAAAGGAGGCACAGTATGGCAAATATGGCAAATACAGTCACGACAAGCGGGGTCGAGGTGATCCCCGCAACGCAGCGGGCGGTCAAGGCGGGCGGACAGTTCCGAACCGCAGGCCACATCCGCGTGGCGGCTTACGCACGAGTGAGCACGGAGGAAGAAAACCAGCAGACTTCCTACAAGACACAGTGCGAGCATTTCACCTCATTCATCAGTAACAACCCCGACTGGGAATTTGCGGGGATGTACGCCGATGAGGGCATTACGGGCACTTCCCGGAAAAACAGGGTGCAGTTCAATAAGATGATGGAGGACGCGGAAGCCGGAAAATTTGATTACATCATCACGAAATCCACATCACGGTTCGCAAGGAACACGGTGGACAGCTTAACCTGTGTGCGCAAGCTCATGAACTTAAACCCTCCGGTCGGCGTGTTCTTCGAGGAGGACAACCTCGATACCCTCGACGGCAACAGCGAGCTGCTCATCACCATCAAGTCGGCGCTGGCGCAGGAAGAGAGCAACAGCATCTCGAAGAACATCCGCTGGTCGCTCCAGAAGAACTTCCAGGCGGGCATCCCGATGGTCAACTTAAAGGGCATGATCGGCTATGATAAGGGGCCGAACGGCGAGTGGGTCATCAACGAGGAGCAGGCAAGGACGGTGCGCTTCATTTTTGACAATTACTTAAACGGCGAATCCGCGAACGGGATCGCAAAGGCGTTAAACGCGCTGGGCTGGACCACGGTCCGTGGGAACAAGTGGTGCGGGGCTTCCGTCCTCGACGTCCTCCGCAACGAGAAGTTTGTGGGCGACCTGGAAATGCAGAAAACGACCACAGAGAGCTTCCTGACCCATAAGGCCATCAAGAACAAGGGGCAGGCGCCGAGGTATTACAAGCGTGATCACCATGTGGGCATTGTCGACCGGGACACATGGGACAGGGCGCAGGCGAGGCTGCAGGGGCAGGCGGAAAGGAATCCGCAGGCGACGACCGAAAAGAAAAGGAACCTCACAGGTTCGGCAATTTCAGACCTCTACTGTGGGCACTGCGGCGCACCGGTCAAGCGCCAGTCGTACCGGACGCAGATCAGCGGGTATTCCGACGAGCGTTCCCTTGCGGCGGAGGGGATCGACGACCCGCACCTTGCGGATGAGTACGCATACAGCTACGGGAACCTGCGCTGCACCTGCCGCCATGATGCGAGGGGCGTACAGCGGGAAGGGCGCACCTGCCCATCGAATCTTGTGAACGAGATAGCGGCGAAGCAGAGCTTCATGGAGATGATCTACGGATTGAAGCGCGACTACGAAACCAACGGGGAAGAAAGCCTGGTCGCACGGGAGTATAAGGCTGTGTCGAGTGCCGTCTATCAGAAAGCCAGGGCATCCAGCGCAGAGCTTCAGCACATCGAGCAGCTGGATAAGAAGATAAAAGACCTGGAAGGACGGTTGGAAACGGTGCGGCGGAAGAAGGAGGCGGCACTGGAAGAGGAGCAGGAAGCGGTCAGTGCCCTTGGGGATTTTGAGGGCAGCGGCGAGAGTGCGTCCAAGATGTACGCACAGCTGGAGGAGGACATCTGCGTCGGCATTACGGCGGCAAGGAGTGAACTGGAGAGCATGACCGGAAACCGGGGTGTGGTCGATACCATGCAGAGGAACTACGAGCTTTTCATTGCCAGCCTCCTGGAACTGCCGGAGACCAACGCCGCAGGGATGAAGCTGAATGTAAACGGTCTGGATGTGGACGGGAGCCTTTTCTCCACAGCGGACGGCGAGGTCCGGAAACGGGTAAGGGAGCGGTACAACAGCGGGAGACTTAAGGTGGACGGGGCGAAGATCGCGGAGGCGCCGGACTTCCTGGACTTTAACCACGCCATCTACCAGGCGTTCATCGCCAAGGGTGTGGTAAAGACCAAAGGGATGGTGATCGGCGGCAAAGCGGTCGAGGAGGATGTCATCGAATACTACACGAACTTCGGCATCAAGCTGACCTGCAAAGGCATCGGCAGGGGACTTCGTTCCTTCCTCGGATTCCGGAAGTGCGGAGCGGACGGGGCTGTGGAACTTTTGACCGAGAACTGGCAGGTTGCAGGTACGGCCATCCAGTACCGGAGAAGGACGCGCAAGTACAAATGGAGCAAGCCGAGAAAAAAGCCGGATGAAGAATAACGGGATAAAGAGATAAAGAGATAAGACACACAGGGGCTTCTCAGGGATGGGAGGCTCCTGCTTTTTTTTGTATGTATGGCCACTATCTTTGCATTTATCTGATATTTTTCAATTTCCCTCTTGATATGTGCATAATCTGACGTTAATATCTGAGACGGTATCTTATTATCATTATTTTGATGCCAAGAAGAGCAGGTTTGACCTATTGGAGGGCGGTATTATGCAGGAAAGTAATAAGGACTGGAACGTCCTGTTTGAGAATTTGGAACTTGGCGCACAAGAGCGGATCGCAGCTTATGCGCTGCTGGCGTATCTGGATACACAGGATAGCGAGATAAGGCGCAGACTGATGGACTGTGTTGTTGACGTGAGGGTTGTGGAGCTGCACCCGGAGGGAGACGGTAAATGGAGCAAGGCAAAGCCGATGGACAGCGAAATCAACTGCCCTGCACTCACCGAACTGCTGGACGGGTCGCTTAAGTACCTCTGTGCATATTTTGAGGACGGCTGGCGGCACTCGGAGGAAGCGGCGGCAGAGGAAATCCGCACAAGGACGCTGGAACTGCTGCACTCAATCTCTGCTGATATACTCGTCCGGGACATGGGGACGGAGATGTGTGAGTTTGTCGTCAGGCTGTCACGGTGGGTGAGACAGTGATAGTTGTGGTGCGAGGAAGGCCACAGGGGCTTGACAGGCGTGTTATAATGGTCTCAAAGAGACCATTAAGGGAAATAAAAAATGTCCGACCGCTATAACAAGTGATCGGACAAAAATTTTGACAAAAAACTAGGGACACCGTCGCAACGCCGCCCCATACAAAAACCCGGAAGGTTTTTTAATACTGTCCTTAGTATATGCTCTTCGAGACCAAAAGTCAACGGTTAATACGAGGCTTGACAGAAGTGATATAATGGTTTCAGACGGAGCGTTGATGGAAACGCGGAAGCAATCACTGTGAATGCAATCTAAAATTGTCAGATTATAACGGCTGTTCGCAGAAAATTTACAAAGTTTTTTTCTTCAAAGCGGTTGACTTCCTTGCAAAAACGCGTATAATATAAAGTGATAGAACTCCCCGCACCTCTCACTTAGTGATGTGTCCCAGGGGAGACATTTTTTTTGCAAGGGCGGTACATAAAGAAATGTGTCAGGATAAACAAAAAGATATTGTTGTTGAAATGAAACAGCCTACTACGTATGGGCAACAAGTGGAGCTTATTAAGAAAAAAGGTTTTTGTATTGAAGACGATGATGAATGCATCGAATTTCTCCATCAGGCAAATTACTATAGACTGATGGCATATTTGCTGCCCTTTAAAAAACGGGACGGGTCTTATGTAAAGGGAATTGATTTCAATAGGATAAAACGTATATATGAATTTGACGGTCGTTTACGGTCCCTGCTGTTTCAGAGTATAGAAGAAATTGAATTATACCTTCGCACCCAGTTTTCATATTACAGCGCACATAAATATGGTACGCTTGGGTATATGGATAAGAATAATTACTCTGAGAGATTGGAGGCAGAATCTTTTTTCCGTCACGTTGATAGTTGCATTGAAGACCATAAGAAAACAATGGTAGTAAAGCACCATAAGGAAAAGTATGGCGGACAATTTCCGATTTGGGTTGTTATTGAATTTTTCTCAATAGGTATGATGTCATATTACTATGCAGGAATGAAGACGGAGGATCAGAAGGCTCTTGCAAAAGACCTATATGCGGCGAATCCGGCTCTCTTAAAAAGCTGGATGCGGTGTTTGACTGACCTTCGCAATCAGTGTGCGCATTATTCTCGTCTGTATGCGTGGGTTTTCAGTGCAATTCCAAAGATGCCGAGAGAATGTTCATTCGTATCGGACCGTAAGCTTTTCTCACAGATAATGATGATTAAATTTCTTTATCCGAACAAACAAAAATGGAACAGCAAGCCGTTGAATGAACTGAAAGCCTTGATAGAAGAGTATGGTGAAGACATTTCATTGAGGCATATTGGCTTTCCCGAAAACTGGGAAGAATTACTAAAAAACTGAATTACATATAGGCAAGCCCACCTGGTTGCTATCCCACTGTGTAATATTCCTACACAGCAGGACAGTGACCCGGTGGGCTATTTTTATGTCCTTTTTCTTTGTTAATCATCCACAGTTATTGCTTCAAATCTTAGTGTACATTATGGTTACGAATTGACTGGATATAGTTCGGCAGAAGAGTTAATGTACATATAACAAAAAACGAAGGAGGCACACAGCCATGAAGAGAACAGCAAGGAAGGAAACACCATTCACGAATACAGGGAAACCAATCGAGCGGAAGGACATGGCCATCATCACCGACAGCGCAGAGTACATCATTTTCAAAAACGTGCGGTTTGAAGCAACCACAACGATGGGGTACTTAAGCAACTACGATGCTGACGCTTACAACTCAATCACCCGCCTCGGAAACCATGTGGTCTTCGCAACGCGGAACTCCGAAGGTGAGAGCCTTGCAGCGATTTACGAATTTGCCGAAGAGCCGTATGAGGACTTTGGTAGGCTTGAGGGTCGGCTCAGACTGGTAGAGCTTGCGGATGCGACATTCGAGGACAGCGGACACGCGGTTATCTGGGCACTTGGAAGGCTGGCGGCATAAAAGCCGGATGAACAACAGAGCCGCCGGTCGGATAGAGATCGGTTCTTGCATAAACACAGCCCTCTTCGGAGGGCTTTTTTGCTGTGTCAATCATCCACAATTTTCGCTCTGAATCTTTGTGTACATTATGCCGCCATTCTTCGCAAAATTGACTGGATATAATCAGCACTCAGAGGTAATATGCACATAACAAAACGAAGGGGAGCAACCCAAGGAGGAACACCACCATGAAGAACACCTACAAGAATTTCAAAGCCCAGGTCGAGAACATCCAGACCGAACAGGATTTAATGAAAGCCCACATTGCAATCTGCCAGAGCTACAGCAGCTACGGCATCAGCCACACACAGTTCACAGCCCTGCGGGACGCGATGATCAGCAAGAGGGAGCAGAAAGGCTTCACTTGGGGCAGAGGGATTTGAACCACACAACCACGGCAGCCAGCCGCAATCACAACCACATAGGAGGTACACACCATGACACTCAATCAAGCAGCAGACCAGATTTACAACCTTTCACTCGGCGGATACTTTAACCGCGAGAAATTCACAGCAGACGGTTGGAGGCGGCATGTGAACGTCCTCATGCGCCATCCGGAGACGCTGAAAATCCACAACACCCTCGTCCAGGAGATTGCACTGGAGGATGGGCATTGGCTTTTCACGATCAGCTACATCCCTTCCTGCAAAGGAGACGGACGCGGTGAGTACGGCTGGGCTATTCCTGAAACGCGCGAGGAAGAGCAGCGCCTCAAAGAGCGGCTGGTCGGATAAGCACATCACCACAGCCCTCTTAGGAGGGCTATTTTTTTGAAAATAAACATTATCTGCTTGCTATGTGCAAAACTTTGAGTGATATATAGTCTACCGAAAAGCCATGGCATTCCATGAAAAATCGGAAAAAATCAAAAGGAGGAACAAGAGGATGTTTCAGTATCATAATGGAAGGTTGTACCCGGATGTAACGCCGAGAAAGCTGTCTTTTAAGATTCCGGATGGCTATTGGATCGACACTTTCCCGGAGGGAAATTCCAGCAACTGTATAGCACTGCTGGCAAAGGATCAGCGTGTGAAGGTTGAGGTAAGCGTGGAAATGAGCCGGTGGAAAAGCACGGAGAAAGAAGCGACGGACGAATTTGAGGGTGCGCCGCCGATAGAAATTTCAGGCCCCAATCCAATATGTATCGGAGGGTTTAAAGGACATAGCATCTACTGTTTTTCGAATCCTTCACAGTATGTGGTTATTCTGGACATAAGCGAATGCAATCTCCGAGGTGCATTTAATTTGGAGGATCGGTTTAACCGGATGGAGATTGTTGTGACCGCCAATTGTGGCTCCGAGGACGAATCAATTGTGGCGCTGAAGGATGCCATCCATGATTGCAGATTTGAAGAGTTACTTGAAAGCATCAGTGTAAAAGAATAAGAGGAAAAGAGCCAGCCCAGTGGGTTGCTTTCCGAGCGTGTGGCTATCAGGGAAACCTGACGGTGACACAGGCGGAAGGTAACCTGCTGGGCTTCTTTTTTTTGCACATTTTAGAGGTGTTTCTTACTTATATAAATATGTACATTTTTCTGTAGGCACGGGGAGTATCACAGGCCGTAAAGGAGCATTTCACTCTCACAGGGGACTGTGAAGTCCGAACAGAGTGTGATTATAACCACACAAAAAAGTTACATTTTTCAGCTCACGGCGGTTTTGTCCATTCTCGCTCTGATGAACCCCACAAGTTTTGCACATTTTTTCTTTCGCACATAGTTTCGCACATTTTCCATGATTATGTACATTTTCAGAACGATTTTGCACATTTCTGAATGGGCTCTACACATGAAAATGTACATTATTTTTTCGGAAATTCTCATTCCAAAGGGGAATCATTAGTATTTCACACATAGTTCCGCACATTCCCCGGAGAAAGTTACATTTTTTCGCACATTTTTTCGTTCACAGCGGCCTGTCAGAAAAAATGTAACTTTTTTGTGGGGTCGGTTTTGCACATTTTCCGAGAAATGTACATTTCATTGAAAATGTAACTTTTGGTGGGGAATGTACTTTTCGGGGCTGGGAGCTGCTTTTCATTATGATTTTTGAAGAGAGGGAGTTTCGGCACATTTTGAAAAATGTACAAAATATATCACTACATATAGTGCCTAAATGCGGTTTTATGTCTATATCTTGTGGTTTTCTGCGCATGGTTCCCTTTTTATAGGGTCAGTCGAACACCTATCTTGCCCTTCGTGTCAGCTACTTTAACGAGCTCGACACTTACGCCGAGATGAAAGGCTTGAATACCCAGCAAATCATCGAGGGCGTTTGCCTCGATCCGAGAATCGGTAGCCATTACAACAACCCGAGCTTTGGTTACGGCGGGTATTGCTTGCCGAAGGATACGAAGCAGCTTCTCGCTAACTACGAAGATGTCCCTGAAAACCTGATTCAGGCGATAGTTGAATCCAACAGAACGAGGAAAGATTTCATCGCTGACCGAGTTCTCAACATGGCTGGCTATTACGATTACTACAACCGTGGAGATTACAGTGCAGATGAAGAAAGAACCTGTGTCATCGGTGTTTACCGTCTCACTATGAAGAGCAATTCAGATAACTTCCGTCAATCCTCAATTCAGGGCGTTATGAAACGTATCAAGGCAAAAGGTGCGACTGTGATTATCTATGAGCCGACCCTTGAGGATGGCAGCACGTTCTTTGGAAGCGTTGTTGTAAATGACCTTGCAAAGTTCAAGGAGCAGTCGCAGGCGATTATTGCGAACAGGTATGATAGCTGTCTGGATGATGTGAAGGATAAGGTATATACGAGAGATCTTTTCAGAAGAGACTAAAAGCGAGGAAGGATGCACAGTTGAACAAGATTAAAAAGATAATCCTCTCGATTTTATCTCTACCAAACAGTATCTATAACAGAGCGATGCTGAAATATCGTCACGTTAAGACGGGCGAGAATTTGCAAATCAATGGTCGTATTCACCTTGTGTCCAACACTCCCGATGGCATCAAAATCGGAAATAATGTGCGGATAAATTCTGGGAAGAATTCAAATCCAATCGGCGGAGATACGAGAACCGTTCTCTTCGCAAAAGGCAACGGAAAGATAGTCATAGGCGATAACTGTGGCATCTCTAACTCCACAATCTTTGCTTGTGAGTCAATTACCATTGGCGATAACGTCCTCATCGGAGGCGGAGTGAAGATATATGACAGCGACTTTCACTGGCTTGATTATGATAGACGGATGGCTGAGTGTGGGGGGTAACTCGTCCCGTCGCAGTCGGAAATGGAGCGTTCATAGGTGCACACACAATTATTTTGAAAGGCGTTACAGTTGGAGAGAAATCGATAGTTGGCGCCGGCTCAGTTGTGACTAAGAGTATCCCAGACGGTGAGATATGGGCAGGGAATCCGGCTCATTTTATTCGAAAAGTATGAATTAATCAGTATCGGCGGGTTGAACATGCCAAGTACATATAACAGAAAAATCGACAAATCTCAAATCCCCACCTGCAAAATCTTGGGTGTAGACATCGCCGCCATCGACATGGATTGGCTTCTGAAATACACCGCTGAGAATCTCGAAAACCTAAAGGGCGACTACTTTAGCGTAGTGAACGTCTACTCAGACGTCACCGCCTACAACGACCCCGAATTCTGCGAAATCCTGAACAGCTCCGCACTCTGTATGCCCGACGGTGGACCGCTTGCAACGGTAGGTCGTCATCGTGGCTACAAGCAAATGCAGAGAACCACTGGACCGTCTTATATGGGCGAGATTTTTAAATTAAGTGCTGAGAAGAACTACAAAATGTTCTTCTATGGTTCGACGGATTCTACGCTGTCGAAGCTTCGGGAGAGATTGTTAGATGCCTACCCGAATCTCGACATTGTAGGAATGTACAGCCCGCCGTTCAGAGCGATGACTGCGGAAGAGGACAAGCTCATAGTCGACCGAATCAACGAGTTTCAGCCGGATTTCGTCTGGGTTGGACTTTCGTGCCCGAAACAAGAGCATTGGATGTATGAGCGCTTGGGAAAAGTAAATGGTCTCATGGTTGGCGTAGGAGCTGGTTTCGACTACTTTGCCGGCAATATAAACCGAGCACCAGAGTGGATGCAGAAGCACAATCTGGAGTGGGTCTATAGGCTTATTCAGGAGCCGAAGAGGCTGTTCATGAAGTATTGGCATACAAATATTCCGTTTATTTGGAATGCTATGGTTAGAGGAAAATAGAAGGCATGGCTAATAAGCAAAAAATCCTACTAGTCCACAACTACTATCAGATCCCCGGTGGCGAGGACACCGTAGTTGCCAACGAGAAAAAGCTTCTCGAAGACCACGGTCACGAAGTCATCCTCTACACCCGCAACAACTCCGAGCTGAAAACGATGTCCAAAGCCCAGAAGCTCCTGCTCCCGTTTACCACAGTTTTCAACCCGAAAACCCACCGAGAAGTCAAGAAAATCATCAAAGATGAGCATATAGACATCGTTCACGTTCACAACACGCTGAATCTCATCAGCCCATCGGTTTACTATGCCGCATTTTCTTGCAAAGTGCCCGTAGTGCAGACCGTACATAATTTTCGCCTGCTGTGTCCAGGTGCGACTTTCTATAGAGACGGACATATCTGCGAGGACTGCGTTGAACATGGGCTTGGATGTGCTGTAAAGCACTCCTGCTATAGAGGCAGTAAGCTTCAAACTTTGATGTGTGTTATCACAACAAAAATTCATCGTGCACTCGGAACTTACGGAAAGATAAATTATATATGTTTGACGGAGTTCAACAAGCAGAAGCTACTACAGCTGAAGCAAATTAAGCCTGAGAAAGTTTATGTAAAGCCGAATTTCGTTGAGGCGGACGTAGACATAATCCCCTATGAAAATCGCCAAAATCAGTTCATCTACGTCGGCAGACTGGACGAGCTGAAAGGCATAAAAATCCTCTTTGAGGCATGGAAACAGATGGGTGGGCAAGCCCCAAAGCTGGTCGTCTGTGGCACAGGACCGCTTGAAGATTGGTGCCACGATTTCTTGAAAGTCAACCCGAAACTGAATATAGAAATGCTCGGTTTCGTACCTAATGCAGAAGCCAAGAAACTGATTGCAAATGCAAAAGCCCTGATTCTGCCGACGCAGTGGTATGAAGGCTTTCCGATGACGATACTGGAGGCGTATTCAGTGGGAACGCCTGTAATCGGTTCGGACATTGGGAATGTCGGGGATTTGATTGAAGAGGGAGTAACAGGCTGGAAGTTTGAGTTTGACTCAGTCGAGGATTTGAGGAGAACGGTTGAGGTTGCCGAGAATGAGGCAATCAGTTCCGAAAAGATAAAGGCAATATTTGACGACAAGTATTCTGAGAGGAAAAACATAAAAATGTTAGAGAATACATATAACCATGTTGATTTGATTGAGTGTGGGGGGGTAACTGCCTCTAATTGCTTTGATTTGCTTGAATTGCGCACTCCGAAAGGAGTTGCGGCATGAAAATTACCATTCTTGTCTCCATGATAAACAATTTCGGCAAAAAAGCTTTTATAACTCTCAGGAGATTGGTCTTGCGAAATGTCTGGCAAAGCGTGGACATTCGGTTAGTGTGTACAAGTTGCTGGGCGAAGATGAGCCACTTCCTGAAGATGAGACAAGTGGGAACTTGGCGGTTCATTATCATCACACCAAAAGCCTTGGTATAAACGGACTTGTAGATACAAGGATTTTGAATCCAGATGTAGATGCCTTGGTATACTTTGCGGATACACAGTTATCAGTTCCTGAAATATATCGGTGGTGCAAGAAAAATAGCGTGGTGTTCATTCCCTACATAGGCGTAATAGAAAGCCACAGTACAAACAAGGTAATTCGGTTCGTAATGAACTCGCTGTTCAGACGTAATGTAGCGGTCTATAAAAAAGTAACGTGTCTGGTTAAAAACGAGGATGTCAGGGATAGGCTGAGCTTGCGTGGTGTACAGAATAGCGTGTTTGCACCAGTTGGTATAGATTTGGAGTTGCTTAATAGTGATTTTGAGCAAACCAGTCAGGTAAGTCTTAGGAAAAAGTATGGGTATGGTACGGATGAAAAGATAATTCTGTTTATTGGAAGACTTGTAGAAGAAAAGCATCCGTTAGAGCTTATTAAGTATTTCCAACGGTTATACAAAAAAGACGATTCATACAGACTGATTATTGTCGGCAAAGGCGAACTAAAAGAGCCGTTGCAAGCTTTGATAGAAGAAAACGAGTTAAATTCTTACGTTAGGTACTTTGAGTCGATTCCCAACAATCAAATATGGGAACTGTACAGAATTGCCTCAGCTTTTGTAAATCTGAATAGACAAGAAATATTTGGTATGGTACTGCTTGAAGCTATGTACTACAAAGTAAAAGTAGTTGCATGGCACGCACCAGGTCCTGATTACATAATTCAAGACGGCGTCAGTGGTTTCCTTGTTTCTGATGAAGATTCTTTGATAGAAGCAATAGAAAAGAGAGCACCAGACATAGGCACTAATGCTCACAATAGGATAGTAAATGACTTCACATGGGATAAAACAGCTTCTTCTGTATTGATAATAGCTGCTCAGCGTGGGGGGGTAACTGCCCACAGGCAGTTACGTAATGTCTACATCCCCGAAAGCGTGGCGGCATGAGCAGGAGGATAAAAAGCCTGCTGTGCAAGGCATTGCTTTTGAGGCACAGAAACATTCACATCGGCAACAACACGACATTCGGAAGAGGCACGGTTTTCTACGCCCCGACTGAAATGACCATCGGCAACAACGTCTACATAGGCAAGTACTGCACTCTTGAGACCGACATCATAATCAAGGACGACGTTCTCCTGGGCAACAATATCGGTCTCATCGGGAAGTATGACCACGATTACACTCAGGTCGGGACAAGCATTAAGGATAGCCCTCAGATTCGTGATGCAAATTACAACTTCAAGGGCAAAGGTTTGAAAATTGAGATAGAAAACGACGTGTGGATTGGTTACGGCTCCATAATCGTAAGCGGTGTGAAGATAGGCAGGGGCTCGATAGTAGCCGCCGGAAGCGTGGTTCTGAAAGACGTTGAGCCGTATTCTATCGTTGCAGGAAATCCGGCAAGGATTGTCAAGATGAGATTCACGCCGGAGCAGATTGTGGAGCATGAGAAAAAATATTACGGCATGAGACAAGGGTGAGAAGATGCGAGTAGGCTTGCTGATAACCAGCATCGGGAATTTTGGTCAAAAGGGCTTTTACAACGCCCAGGAAATCGGCTTGGCGAAAGAGCTGGACAAGCTCGTGGACGAGATAGTTATTTACAAGCTGGTGCCGGCGGATCAGAAGCATACCGAGGAAAAAGTCGTTGGCTGTCACAACACAACGCTCAAGATGATTCCGTCGAAGAGCTACGGAATCAACGGCTTGATTGATGTTGAAGTTCTGGACAAGACACTGGATGCGATAGTTTTCTTCTCTGACACGCAGATTTGCGTCCCGAAAGTTTACAAATGGTCGCAGAAAAACGGCGTGAAGCTGTTTCCGTACATAGGTGTGCTCGAAAGCCACAGCACCAGCAAGCTAAAGAAATTCATCATGGATTCACTCTTCAAGAGAAATCTCAATGTGTACAAAAAATGTCACTGTTTTGTGAAGACACCGACGGTGGAGCGGAACCTCCGCAACATGGGCGTGAACGATATCACGGTAACGCCGGTCGGGCTGGATTTGAGCCTCCTCCACCAGAACTACGAAGAAGCTGACAAAACCGAGCTGAAGCTCAAATACGGCTTCAAGCCAGAAGATAAAGTGCTCTTGTTCATAGGTCGCCTGATAGAGGAAAAACAACCGCTCAGGATGGTCGAAATCTTCTCCCAACTGCACCAGCAGGATTCGAGCTACAGACTCCTCATGGTTGGAACAGGTCCGCTGAAGGAAGCCGTGGACGAGAAGATAAAGAGCGCAACTCTGACCGATGTCGTCACGCAAATCGGGAAAATCCCCAACAGCGACATCTGGGAGCTCTACCGTTTCGCCGATTGCTTTATAAACCTGAACCAGCAGGAAATCTTTGGAATGGCAATCCTTGAGGCAATGTACTATGGCTGTAAGGTTGTCGCCTGGCACGCCCCTGGACCGGATTTTATCATTGAGGATGGAGTGTCTGGGTATCTGGTAGATAGTAATAGCACAGTAATAGAGAAGTGTTGTATGAAAAAAGACGTTTCCAAAGAAGCGCATAAGCGGATTGCAGATAATTTTACATGGAAAAGCACAGCTGTGGCTATGAGTAAAACGATGGGAGCTACGTGATATGGATAATGATAATGCAATAGTAAAAAAGATAAAGCAGAAAATCAAAAACGCGAAGTTCCACAGTGATTACAAGGATCTCACGATAATGAGTGACGAGGACGGAAATCAGTGGATTTCTAACCAATTAGATGCGAACACGCCGTTCCTTGTTGCCAGAGGCGGTGCTACAGAGATGCGCTGCATTGGAGAGTATCTGAAGTCTGGTACATTTTCAGAGAAAATCAAGGATGAAATCAAGACGTTGTCTGGCGTTTTCTCTAATGACGATGAGAGCTTAAAAAAGTGTTGCGAGCTGTACATAGAGTGTATGGGACAAGCTGATTTGATTGCCCTATGGGGAGTCGGAGCAGAAAGCCAGGTCGTACATAAGTACTGCAATAATGCTGAGTTTACGGAGCTCCATGCACTCGAGCCTATTATTTCGATACCCCGTGGTCAAGCCATCTCGAAGGCAAGAGACTACTGGTAATACATCCATTCACAGAAACAATAAGACAACAATTTGATAGACGCACCCTGCTTTTTAATTGCGGGGGGGTACTGCCTGAAAAGTTGGAACTACTGACAATTAAGGCGGTACAGACAAGCGCAGGTGTAGAGTCTGAATTCTCGTCATGGTTTGATGCCTTGGACAGTATGAAAAAGCAGATTGACCAGGTTGACTTTGACGTTGCAATTATCGGAGCCGGAGCTTATGGATTGCCATTAGCGGCATACTGCAAGCAGAAAGGCTCTCAGGCAATACAGATGTCAGGAGCTACACAAATCCTGTTCGGGATAAAAGGCAAGAGGTGGGACAGTCATCCGTTTATATCAAGCCTCTACAACGAATATTGGGTTCGACCAAATGAAAGCGAAACGCCTCCACAAAAGCAAAAAGTGGAGGGTGGTAGCTACTGGTAAGCGTATATAGACTGCTTTAATTGTCTCCATTCGGAGGAATTAAAGTGGACAACGACAACATCATCAAAAAGAAACTGGTTCAGACATATCGTGCATTAAGACTTAGATTTGATTATGCAGGCATGAACCTGCTGTCTGAAGAAGCCGGAAACGAAAAGATAGCTTCTTTGCTAAATCAGGATCAGCCGTTTATAGTTGGAAGATTCGGAGCTGTGGAGATGCATCTCGTTTCTAAGTACATGCAACAAACTCCATATAGCGATAAAGAGAAAGAACAGGCTCTGTATGCAGCTGGCATCTTTCCGAATGACATAGACACTCTAAATAAATTTTGTGAAGTGTATATGGAAGCCATGAAGGACTGTGACGTTCTCGGCGTATGGGAAGTGTCAGGAGAAAAGCAGGCAATTAAGGAATACTGCAAGAATGTTCTACTCGTCCCAAGCAGAGCAATCGAACCGTATTACTATTCAACGCCTTGGTCACGCTCACTTGCAGGAAAGAAAGTCCTTGTAATACATCCTTTCGTAGATAGCATTTCAAAGCAATTAGACAGGCGGAACGACATCTGGCAGGATAAAGAGGTCCTCCCAGAGTTCAAGTCCGTCGAATACATAAGAGCTGTGCAATCGAACGCTGGTGGAAAGACCGAGTTTAGTAATTGGTTTGAAGCACTTGATTCGATGAAGAAGCAGGTAGATGATAAGGATTTTGATGTGGCAATAGTTGGAGCCGGCGCCTATGGATTACCATTATGCGCCTATATAAAGCAGAGAGGAAAGGCTGCAATTCAAATGTCCGGCGCGACACAGATTCTGTTCGGTATGAAAGGTAAGAGATGGGATGAGCACCCTGTTATATCAAAATTCTATAATGATGCGTGGATAAGACCATCGGATAATGAAAAACCGCCAGAGATTCAAAAGGTTGAGGGCGGGAGTTATTGGTAATCAGAGTGCGCACCTATAATGACACGGATTTTTTATGAAAGGTTACTTTTCTGCCACTTATGTGATTCCGGACACCATTAGATTTGGAAGTGAAAAAGTGAAAGTATTAGCAATTTTTACATGCTTTAATCGTAAAGATAAAACCGAGAATTGCATAAGAAAACTGACTGCCAGCAATCCGACATGCGAATTCACGTTCGTCGTTGCCGACGATAACAGCACCGATGGAACGCAGGAAATTCTGACCTCCATGCAGACCGATTTCGACATTCATCTCCTCAAAGGCGACGGCAATCTTTTCTACTCTGGCGGAATGCGACTTGGCATGGATTATGCGCTGAACAAGCTTGGCTCAGACTATGACTACATGCTGATGATGAATGACGATGTGGAGTTTTATGACCATTGCATCGAGAAGATGGCGGAGCAAAGTATTGAACAGAATAATTCAATAATAGTAGGAGCCACCGAAGATTCTTGCGGAAAGCTGAGCTATAGTGCAATGAAGGTTGAAAGAGGCTATTATTTTAGTAGGATGCCTATAGACCGTTGGAAAGATGAAGCAGACACATTCAACGCAAACTGCGTACTGATTCCATATGAAGCTTTCAAAAAGACAGGAAGCATTGATTCCGTATATGTTCACTCTCTCGGCGATTTCGACTACGGCTTGGCTCTCAAACGGAATGGATACAAACTGCACGTAAACCGTGAATATGTTGGTTGTTGCAATAATAACCCTTCAGCCGGCACGTGGACAGACCGAAGCCTTTCAAGAAGAGAACGGATCAGAAAGAAAGAATCCGTCAAAGGCGCACCAACCAAGCAGTGGTTTCACTTTTTGAGGAAGAATTTTGGGCTACCCAGGGCAGTGTTTTCAAGCATGACACCATTTTTTCGTATATTGGTGAAGAGGTAAATAGTAGAAGCCTTGAAAACGGTTTGATAATATTTAGAATGGTGATGAGAAAAGTATGAAAGTAATGTGGCTATGCAACTCTCCAACTCCTCATGTTGCACAGGCGTTGAATATTCCTGGAACGCCCAGACAGGGCTGGCTTGTAAGTGTTTTCGATGAATTATGTAGTAGTCCTGACACCAACCTGATATTTACATTTGTTTGTAATAGCCTCAACCCGGGTATTAACTCCGTCAGCGAGAACGACAATACATACATAGCTGTGAACGATGAAGGCAAGGGCATTCCGAAAATGAAGGCTCTATTCATCGAGGCGATTGATAAGTACAAGCCTGATTTGATTCACATATGGGGAACAGAGGGGCTTCACTCGTATGCTATGGTCGAAGCTGCAAAAGAGACAGGCGTCATTGACAAGGTAGTAGTTTCTATTCAGGGACTTGTCAGCGTTTACGAGAAGCATTATTATGCAGGAATCCCTGGAGACGTGCAGATGATTCCGACTCTAAGAGATGTCATTCGTCGAGATACCATAAGGTCGCAGAAAAAGAGCTTTGAATCTAAAGGCAAATACGAGATTGAAACCATCAAAACTGTCAAGCACGTTATAGGCAGAACTTTTTGGGACCGTGCCTGTGTCGAGCTGATAAATCCGTCGGTTGAGTATCATTTCAATAACGAAACGCTACGCAGTGGCTTCTATTCACACCAATGGAAAAAGGGAAACTGTATTCCGCACAGCATATTTGTGACTCAGGCTCAATATCCAATCAAGGGATTTCATTATCTCTTAGAAGCGGTATCTATTCTTAAAGAAAGCTATCCGGATGTAACCGTTAATGTCAGCGGCAACGATAATTCGTTTAAGAGCGGTATTCTAGTAACAGCGTATGGTCGGTACATACAAAAGCTCATAAAGAAATTCGGTTTGGAAAGCAATATTCACTACATAGGCATGCTCAATGAAGAGCAGATGGTTGAACAGTTCTTAAAGTCCGAAGTTTTTGTGTCGCCATCGGTCATCGAAAATTCTCCGAATTCGGTAGGTGAAGCAATGCTATTGGGTATGCCAGTAGTTTCCTCAAATGTTGGAGGAGTGGCAGATCTGTTAGAGCACAAAAAAGAGGGCTTTTTGTATCAGTCAGATGCACCGTATCTTCTTGCTTACTACGTATCAAAATTCTTTTCTGATGAGAAGTTGGAAAGAGAACTTGGCACGAATGCGAGAAGCCATGCATTGGTTACACACGATAAAGAGAAGAATATCAGTACATTGCTGGACATCTACAGCAAGATTGCAGGGAGCAATAATGAAAGTAAAGATAAATAGGGAATCAGTCGCTCACTATATTTTGATATACCTGCTGATAATATCTCAGGGCTCTGTTATATTTGGCATGTACCAGAATTATTTTCTTATACTGCTATTTTTGATTTCGGGTATGTTCCTGATTACACACAGAAGGCTACTTCAGAGCGGATTCATGTGCTTTCTGTATGTTCTTGCTTTTGATCTTCTTGCTGTTGTATTTCTGACGAGTGGAGGACTTTCAATTTTCTCCGTCGGAAACATTATAAGCCGATTTGTTTTTGCTTATGTTGTATACGAATACAACAAGGATATGTTTGTCCATCGTTTCGTGTGTGCTGTCTCGTTCTTTGCCGTAATCAGTCTGATAACCTATGCATTACAGATGATTTCCTATAGTTTCATCACGAGTATATTACCAGCACACGCTTACAATACAACTACTTTTTACGGCGGATTACTATCTACCGTAGTTGGCTGGCATAGCACAAGAAACATAGGCTTGGCAACAGAACCAGGACGTTATCAGATCTACCTCATAGCTGCGCTGTTTTTACTGTTGTTCAAGCATAATCAGATGCATGTGACCGCAAAACAAAGTAATATACTTGCAACTATTTTAATTGTAACAACAATAAGCGCACAATCCACGACCGGCTATCTGGCTCTCATTGTAGTTTTAGTTGGATATGTTTTAGACAGGCAAAACTCTATAGCTGATGAAGAAGAAACGACCTCCAGAAGGAATATTATCCTGATAATAACTATAGTAGTCATTGCATTAGTAGTATTCATGGGAGTCACAGGCACAGATAACTTCATATACCGCAATTTCATAAATAAGTTATTTGACGATAGCGGTTCTGTTGATTTGTACGAGGGCAGTGGCGGAGCACGAACGGTATCTATTCTGACAGACTTAAAGATTGCATTTGAGCATCCGTTAGGAATGGGATACGACCCATATCAGAGCATCTGGATGTCAAATAAAGTTGGTTACTCCACCGACACAAGTTCATGTGTAGGATTAACAAGTTCCTGTGCCGCTTTGGGCTTCCCAGCTGTATTCTTGATACTGGGATTTTATATCCGGTTTGCATGGAAAAACAAAGGCAGTATTATCTCGTTCATTACTCTGTTGTTGATCCTTATAAATACATCCTTGGCTCAGCCTTTGTTGTATTTCTCCCCGATGATAGTAATGTTCCTTGTTGAGAACAGAAATGAAGAGGTGGATATACTAGAAGCTTAAACACTTCAAGCTATATGTCGATGTAAGTTTACGGCCTCTGAATTATGTAAGTTCCATTTTACAAGGAGAATCCCATGGCTTTAGTTTCTGTTATTATTCCAAGTTACAAATCCGATGACTGCCTGATCAGGGCTGTCAATTCTGTCTTATCTCAAACATACAAGGACATTGAAGTTATTGTAGTTGACGATAACAATCCTGATTCAAACGATAGAAAAAGAACCACAGATATGATGACAGTATTTAAGTCAGATGATAGGGTCAGATATATCTGCCACGTCAAAAACATGAATGGTTCCGCTGCAAGAAACACGGGAATTAAAGCAGCAAATGGAGTATATATTTCATTTCTCGACGATGACGATGTTTACTATGAGCAGAGGATAGAAAAGTGCGTTTCTGCGTTATCTGATAATCCTGAAGCCATGGCTGTCTATACAGCGGTGGATGTTAATAGCAAAGATAGAACATGGACTGTTGAAGCAAAAGCTGAGGGCAAAATTTGGAAGGACTTGATGCTGAATACTGGCTTATTGGGAACCGGAAGCAATCTGTTTTTGCGTAAATCGGCAGTTGATGAAATCGGCTTTTTTGATACAGGCTTTCTCAGGTATCAGGACGTTGAATTTATGCTGAGATTTACATATCAGTACCCGATTATTGCGCTGAATGAGCCGTTGGTCAGGAAAAATGAGGTGAACAGAAACATTCCTGATTATGATAAGTTCAGAAAAAACAAGTCCATAATTTTCTCGAAATTTGATTGGATGATCGCACAGTTGAGCGAAGAAGAGAGAAAGACTTACTATAGCAAGCACTACAAAGAGCTTTTTGAGAGTGCACTTGCAAAAGGAACGCACGAGCAGATTCATACTGCTGCATCTGAGCTTTCACAAGTCAGGGAACTCACAACGAAGGAACGTATATCCGGAAGGTTTCCTACTTTAGTGAGAATTTATAGGAAGATAAGGAATTAAGGAGGATTTTAGTGCACAAGTTTTTAATAACTGGCGCTAACTTTGATAATAAAGGCGCACAGTCGATGTTATATATCACCGTAGATGAGATAAAAAAGCGTTTCCCAGATGCACAAGCATATTATGCTGGATGTGATAAATTAGATGATAACAAATTTTGCTTCAGGGAAATGTTTTATTCTGCGTCTTCAAAGGATATTGCTTTAGGAGGCTCAAAAGGGTTACTTGCGAGCGTAAAAGCTTTTCTTAAGAATTGTGCAAAGACAGTACTCAGAAAGGGAAGCAATAGGTGGAGAGAATTTGATCTTAAAAGAGAGATTAAAAGCTTTACAGCTATCATAGATGTCAGTGGCTTTAACTTAGGTGAGAAATGGAACGCACAAATTCAAGAGAGCTTTCTAAACAACATCCGCCTTGCCAAAAAATACTCCATCCCCATCTACCTCATGCCACAGTCCTTCGGACCTTTCAATTACTCAGATGACAAAAAGTATCTGTTAGACGAAATGCGTGAGTTATTGCCTTATCCAAAAGTTATTTTTGCAAGGGAAAAGGAAGGCAAACAGCTATTGGAAGAAACCTTTGGGCTTAAGAATGTTGTTTTGTCAACTGATTTGGTGCTGCAGAATTCCGGCATAGACTGCGAGAATGTCTTTTATAATGTGCCGGAACTTCACTTGCCCGTCATTTCTGATGACAATAATGTTGCTATTATTCCGAATAAACAGTGTTTCAATTTCGGAGACAATGAAACTATTTTAAAACTGTACAAGCAGATCATAAACAAGCTGCTATCTGCCGGTAAGAACGTATACCTGTTTCGCCATTCATTTGAAGATCTTGAGTTCTGCTATATGATCAAGGAGATATTTGCTGATAACGACAATGTGGTCGTTCTCGACAATGACTTTAGCTGTCTCGAATATGACGCCTTTGTCCGCCAGTTTGATTTTATTGTTTGCTCAAGATTCCATGGCATCGTCCATGCTTACAGGAATGGCGTGCCTTGCATTGCTTTGGGATGGGCTGTGAAGTATAAAGAGTTAGCTGAAAACGTATCACAGGGACAGTTTGTGCTCAATATTGCTGATGATACTGTGAATACTAAGCATCTTGACGAGATGGTGTCTTATATGATTGAGAACTATAAGTCCGAATCTGAGATAATAAAGGAGAAAGTTGCTGAGATACAGAAGTCAAACTGTTTCTCAGTTTTAGAGGAACTTAAGTAACAGGATGACTATAATGTCATCCTGTAGCAGTGAATGGAGATTATCGATAGTATGAAGATTGACAGAAAGCGGAACGCAATAGCTGGAACGTTTACGGGAGTAATTCTTAAGATATTTCAGATTCTGGTTCCGTTCATAATCAGAACGATATTCATAAGAACACTTGGCATAGATTATCTTGGTTTGAACAGCCTGTTCACGTCAATACTGCAAGTACTGAATCTGGCAGAGTTGGGCGTTTCTTCTGCACTTGTTTTCAGTATGTACAAGCCTATAGCAGAAGATGACCACGAGAAGATCTGCCAGCTGATGAACCTGTATAAAGTATACTACAGGATCATAGGACTGATAGTTCTTGGACTTGGCTTGATTCTTTTGCCATTTCTACCTAAGCTGATCAGTGGCGATGTTCCTAGTGATATAAATATCTACGTCATCTACCTGATGAATCTGGCATCTACAGTGCTTTCCTATTGGCTCTTTGCCTATAGGAATTCGTTGTTTACAGCCCATCAGAGAAATGACATTGTTAATACGATTACAGTATTTACGAGTTTTACTACTTATGCGCTGCAAATAGTAGCTTTACTGACATTCAAGAATTACTATCTCTATTTAGCTATAAATATATTCGGGCAGATCTTGCTCAATATCGTTACTGCGATTGCCTCAAAGAAATTCTATCCTCAGTATAAGCCGGAAGGAAGGCTCCCGAAAGAAGAACGCAAAGCCATCATGCGAAAGGTCAGAGACCTGTTCACTGCAAAGGTTGGCGGGGTTATCAACAACTCAGCTGACACAATCGTAATTTCTGCGTTCATAGGCTTGGAGCTTGTTGCAATTTATCAGAACTACTATTATATCGTATCCTCAATAATGGCTTTCTTCACCATATTCTTCAGTGCTTGCACAGCGGGGATAGGCAACAGTCTTATTGTCAGAGGAGAAGAAGAAAACAGACAGCTGCTTTTTAACATTAACCATATCAATTTTATGGCACTTAATTTTTGCTGTACCAGCTTAGTTTGCTTATACCAGCCATTTATGAAGCTATGGGTTGGCGAAGAGTATATGTTAGATTTCAGCTTCGTAATCTTGTTTGCCCTTTATTTGTTTGCTGAGGAAATATCTCGACCTATGATTCAGTTCAAAGATGCCGGTGGTATCTGGAAGGAAGACAGGTTCAGACCTTTGACTGCAGCTATTGTGAACTTAACTCTGAATTTGATTCTCGTCCAATTCATAGGTTTATATGGCATAGTTATATCTACCATCGCCTCGATATTGTTTATAGCTTTCCCATGGTTGGTATACAATATCAATAAATGTATGTTCCGACTGAATGTAAAAAGATACCTTATGCGCTTTGGAATTTATGCGATTGTAATCATATTTGATGCAACAGTTACTTACCTTATAGCAAATGCGGTGACGATCGAATCAGGCATACTGACACTGGTATTCAGAGCAATTCTATGTATAATTGTCCCGAACGCTTTGTTTATGCTTTTCTTCTCGAAAACGAAAGAGAACAGGTATTTGGTTGATACTTGCATGGGTATGTTCAAAAAGCTTAAGAGACAAAGCTGATGTAATTCTAATTTTACATTTATGTATGATAAATCAAAGGAGATATGTTGAAATGGATTTTGAGTATGCAAGTGACTTAATGGCTCGCACCCTTGTTGCGATTTTGAAAGCTCATGGGATTAAGAGGGTAATAGCTTCACCAGGTTACATGGATGTCTGCTTAATAGCAAGTATGCAGCACGATGGCTCTTTTGAGATGTATTCTTGCATAGATGAACGAGGTGCTGCTTATATGGCTTGCGGAATGGCAGCAGAGACGGGTGAACCTGTTGTACTGATATGCACAGAAGCGACAGCATCAAGAGATTATCTGCCGGGATTAACAGAGGCTTATCATAGAAAGCTTCCGATTCTTGCAATCACAGGAAACCATGGCTACTCTACAGTTGGACATCTCAGACCACAAGTTATTGACCGCAGCGTTTCGCCAGTGGATAGTATTCGAGTCAAGGTCAATCTTCCGGTAATAAAGGATGAAGACGATTTCTGGGATGCTCAGATTAAAATCAATAAGGCGATATTGGCTTTGAAATATGATGGCTGCGGACCTGTTCATATCAATATGCCAGGTCCGTCGGGAGCTTTTGATTTTAATGAGCCTTCGCTCCCAGAAGTGCGTATTATAAATGGCTATGTTCAGGGAGATAAGCTTCCGGAATTACCAGATGGAAAGATAGCAATTTTTGTTGGATCACATAAAGTGTGGAGCAACGAATTAACTGCTATGGTTGACGAATTTTGTGCGCGTAATGATGCAGTAGTCTTCTGCGATCATTCCAGTAAGTATTATGGGAAATATGCGGTTCATGCTAATCTGTTTGCAATGCAGAAGTGCAGCTGGGATGTTTTCAACAACATTAAGCTTGTAATTCATTTTGGGGAAGAAGCCGCTGATGAAGCTACAACTGAACGCATGAAAAAAGCTGAACAGACATGGCGTATAAGTGAAGATGGAGAATTACGGGATCCGTTTAGAAATCTTACAGCCGTATTTAAGATGAGTGATTTGGATTTCTTCAGAGCATATACCTCATCCGAGAATGTTGTTGCGCCCAAAACTTCTTACTTGAATGAATGCAAGGCATGTTATGATCAGGTATACAAGAGTATCCCTGAATTACCATTTTCATATTACTATGTTGCTTCTCGGATTGCGCCGTCTTTGCCGAGCAATTCAGTAATACATATCGGCGTCAGCAATTCTATCAGAGTGTGGTCTGGCTTTGAGCTGCCTGAAACTGTGCATGCTGATAGTAATATGGGTTGTAGAGGAATAGATGGTGCCCTTTCGACTTCGATAGGAGTTTCTCTTATGCACCCAAATCAGATTTGCTTCTGCACGCTTGGAGATTTAACTTTCTTCTACGATATGAATTCTCTCGGCAACCGCCATGTTGGAAATAATTATAGAGTACTAATTATAAACAACAATGGAGGTAATATATTCAAGCAAGGCAATGCGTTGGATCGCCGTCTGGGGGGGTACAACTGTAATGCCTTCATTGCTGCAGGTGGACATTATAAGGGAAAAGAATCAGGCGTAATAAGAAACTATGTACAATCTCTTGGATTTGAGTATATATCTGCTGATAGTAAAGAATCATTTGAAGAGCAGTATAAGAGATTTGTTTCGCCTGAAATCACTAACCCTATGTTATTTGAAATTTTTACAGAGGATGATAATGAATGCGCTGCCTTTAAAATAATGAGAGAGTTGGTTACTGATGGGAGCAAGAGCTCACAGTTAAAGCAACAAGTTAAGGGCATCCTTGGAGAGAAAGGAACTCAGATTGTGAAAAATCTCTTGCACAGAAAATAAATCTATACAAGAGGTGCGAATATGGACAATTATTATTCGTCAGAAAAAAGTATTCAGATGCTGGTAGCACTGATGAAAGCGCATGGGGTAAAAAAGGTTATTGTAAGTCCAGGAATGAAAAATATGGGCGTTGTAGCAAGTTTGCAATGCGATGACTATTTTGAACTTTATTCGAGTGTCGATGAACGGTCGGCAGCATATATGGCTTGCGGACTGGCAGCAGAATCTGGTGAACCAGTAGCACTGAGCTGTACAGGCGCAACCGCATCAAGGAACTATCTTTCTGGATTAACAGAGGCATATTACAGAAGGCTTCCTGTGCTTGCCATCACTTCTATGACACATCCGGGTGAGATTGGACAGCTGATTCCTCAGATTATTGATAGACGTACACAGATGAATGATATTGTCAAGCTGAGTGTTCAGGTGCCGGCTGTTCGTTGCCAGAAAGATGAATGGGCGAATAACGTCATGCTGAATAATGCACTTCTTGAGCTGAGACGAGATGGCGGTGGTCCTGTTCATATCAACCTTGAGACGACGGTCTCTAATGATTTTTCAGTTAAGACCTTGCCCGATGTTCGTGTTATCAGAAGAATTGGATACAAAGACGGTTTTCCTGAGCTAAAAGCTGGCAGGGTCGGAATTTTTGTGGGTGCACACAAGAAATGGGACAAGCATCTAACGGAAGTCGTCGATAAATTTTGCGAGAAATATGATGCTGCTGTATTTTGCGATCAAACAAGTAACTATCCCGGAAAATACAGAGTAATGCCAAGTCTTATACTAAGACAACATAAGTACAACCCGTCTATCGCTCCAATAACTACCTTAATTCATATTGGCGAAGTTAGTGGCTCATACATAAGTATGGCTTGTGAAAAGGTGTGGAGAGTTAATCCTGATGGAGAAGTCCGGGACACGTTCAAAAAGCTCGAATATGTTTTTGAAATGGAAGAAGAATCTTTCTTTGAACATTATGTGAGTGTCGCCGAAAGCGAAAGTCCCACACCGTTTTATGATGAATGGAGTAACGAATACAATCGTCTTGCAGAAAAAGTCCCAGATCTCCCGTTTTCAAATCTTTGGGTTGCTCAGAATACACTTAGTAAGCTGCCGAAAAACTCCACCTTGTATTTAGGCATCCTTAACACATTGAGGTGCTGGAATTTCTTTGAAAGAGACAAATCTATCACCTGTTATTCCAACACTGGTGGCTTTGGAATTGATGGTGTTCTTTCCTCAATGATTGGCTCTTCATTAGCACATAAAGACAGATTGTATTTTGCTGTTATCGGAGATTTGTCTTTCTTCTACGATATGAATGCGCTTGGAAACAGGCACGTCGGAAACAACGTAAGACTTATGGTTATAAACAATGGTCGTGGCATTGAATTCAGGAATTATGAACACCCCTGTACGATGTTCGGCGAGGATGCAGATAAATATATGGCAGCAGCCGGACACTTCGGCGACCAGTCTCCTGTATTGCTGAAACATTATGCCGAGGATTTAGGCTTCAAATATTTGAGTGCTAACAGCAAAGAGGAGTTCTCACAGTCCGTCAACGAGTTTGTCTCAGATAAAGTTACCGATAAGCCTATAGTATTTGAAGTGTTCACTGAAACAGAAGATGAGGCAAAAGCACTGGAGACTATCTGTAATTTTGAAATATCGACCACTGGTCAAGTTAAGGGCACAGTCAAAAAGCTCCTCGGAGAGAAGAGCGTTGAAGCTGTGAAGAAAGTGTTTGGAAAGTAGGCTTTTACTATGCAGGAGGTACCTATGTCTGAAAGCAAATGCTCCGTTTTATTGCTTGGCGGAACTGGTGTTATGGGAACACAGTTATGCGATATTTTAGCTTATGACGATAATTTTGCAATTACTGTGACCAGTCGAAAAGAGCGAAATAGCGAAAGAGTTAAGTTCATAAAGGGCGATGCGAAGGATTTAGATTTCTTATCGAATCTAATCAGTCACGGTGATTTTGACGTTATCGTTGATTTTATGAGGTATACGGCACCAGAGTTCTCTGAGCGGGTAGATTTATTTTTGCGTTCTACCAAACAATATATCTATTTGAGTTCGGCTCGTGTATATGCTGAATCGAAACACCCGTTGACCGAATCTTCACCAAGACTACTGGATGTTTGCGATGATTCCGAATATCTGAAGACCGATGAATATGCATTGGCTAAAGCGAGACAAGAAGATATACTTTATGCATCCGGGAAGAGCAACTATACAATCGTGCGACCGGGCATAACTTATGGACCAGAAAGACTTCAGCTTGGTATAAGCGAGAAAGAGGAATGGCTGTTCAGAGCTTTATGTGGTAATAGCGTTGTTTTCCCGAAAGATATTCAAAGTGTGAAAGCGACCATGACTTCTGGAAGAGATGTAGCCATGGCGATGGCTAAACTTATCAATAATCCAAAAGCCATAGGTCAGATGGTACACATTACTTCTTCAAATGCTGTTACATGGGCGGAAGTAGCGGAATATATTCTGATGTCTTTAAGAAAGCGACTAGCAATACTATCAAGTATTTTTCAGAATGTGAGTCTTTAGAAACTGCAAAGAAACTGGGACGAGTGCCACAGATCAAGTACTCCAGGGGAATAAGCCGAATATATGATGGTTCTAAATTAAAAGATATAATTGGTGATATGGAGTTTACAGTTCTGAGGCAAGGCTTGGAAGAATCTCTATGTGAGTGCATTAAGAGAAACGAATTCAAAGCAATAGACTGGAGAACGCAAGTCTACTTTGACAGGCTAGCTCATGAACGTTTAAACATGGAGCAGTTAACTAAAGAAGACAGGCACAAGTATTACAACTGTAGATATTTCAGCTTTATAGGCACTGCCTATCGCACTGGTGTCAGATGTCTGCGTAAAATTAAAAGAGTTATCACGAAGAATTGATTTGTGATTCAGAAAAGGTGAAAAATATGTATCTGATTTTGTGCTATGCATTGGTTGCCGTTGTTATACTGAGTATTCTGACCACCAGTGAGAAGGTGCGTGGGGGGGTACTCGATAGACAGTCGACATCGGTTTTTCAGGGAATCTGTGCTCTGTTGATCGTTCTCCACCATATAGGAAACAATTTAAGTGTATATCATTACTTTATAAGTGCGTTTGGCTATTTGTCTTGTGGCGTTTTCTTCTTGATTTCTGGGTATGGAAATGAGCTTTCTTTGAAGCGAAACGGAAGGAGTACCAAGTGGTTGGGAAGAAAGCTTTCTAAGCTGTATATTCCATTCTTGGTGTGCTATGTCCTTTACTTCTTATCGTTGGTTATATTTGACTCCGATAGTATTCCAAAATTCGGCGATATTATAGTTGATCTCCTGACAATGTCAAATCCGGGACTGGTTAATTGGTTCCCGAAAGTGATTTTTATTTGCTTTGTTATTCACTGGCTCTTAAATAGATTTATTGAAAAGAATACTGTAATCTATTATGTCCTTGCGTTCTCAGCCGCATTAGTGTGTATTGGTGCTTTTTACGCTCTGGATAAATCGGTGTGGTACTACAATTCTGTGCTGTGTTATCCGATAGGGATGTTATTGCCACAGGTGAAAGATAAAATTAAATACGGCTATGGCAAGTGCGCTGTAGCACTATTAGCTTTTGGCGGTGTGTTTCTTTTTGCCTCTGGATTTATACAAACAGCTCAGAGTTATCGGGCATTCTTCATGATTATAGCCTGTGCCTTGTTTGCAATCTTCTGCTACCTTATTACTGGTTGCAGGAAATTCCATTCCCGCCTTTTAGAATGGCTTGGTCACAATAGCTTTGAAGTATTCCTGTTTCAAACGATTTTTCTGAATTTGTTTACTCCTGTTATTGAATATAGTAGCTTGCTCTACGCTGGCTTGGTACTGGCTTGTACTTTTGCACTAGTGTTTGTCTATAGGAAACTTTATGATCTTTTGAGCTTAAAAATCTCGTCAAAGAATGGTTAGATACAATAGAAAGAGGTGAAGCGTGACGAAATGACAACCCAAGAGAACCAATTCCTAACCCTCCTAAAAGACACCCTGCACCCATCATCGCAGCTGTCTTCCTTAGTCACGCCCGATTGGTCCGAAATCCTCTCAATCTCCGCCAAGCAAAACCTTCTACCATTCGTATACAACTCCGCAGCTCAGTACGACACCTTCTCAGAATACGACGAATCCCACCCCGACATGTTCATCAAAGCCACATCCGTGATGTCCCGCCAGATTCAGAAGACGGATGCGTTCTTGAACCTATATCGTGCCCTCATCGAAGCCGGCGAACCGCCGATAGTTCTGAAAGGCATTGTCTGCCGTTCTCTCTATAAAGACGGGCAGGATTTCAGGGCTTCAGGGGATGAGGATTTGCTTGTTGACGAGGCAAATTTCCAAAGGGTTGCCACGGTTTTGGAACAATGCGGTTATGAAAGAGAAGCGACCTCTGAGACTCACTCAGAAGTGCTCCAGGAGGTTACTTTCATAAATCGTGAAGCTGGTCTTGCAATCGAGCTTCACCTCAACCCGCTTGGCAGAGCGAACGATTTGCTTTCCGAAATGAACGATTGGTTCAGGGACGTTTTCGCCAGAACCGAGTATGTGGAGATACTTGACACCCAAATTCGTGTCATGCATCCAACCGACGAATTCCTCTTCCTCACGCTTCACATGTTCAAGCATTTCACGAGCACCGGTGCGGGCATCCGAATGGCGATGGACGTGCTCCTCTACATGGAAAAATATTACGAAAGAATCGATTGGACATATATCTGGGACAAGCTGGAGCAGGTGAGGGCAGACAACTACCTCGTAGACCTGATTGCCGTCGGAAATCAGTACCTCGGCTTCAATTTGCCGTTGGGGAGGACTCCCACCTCGCCCGAAGCTTTGATTGAAGACATGCTTAAAACCGGCATTTTCGGCAGTGTCACTGAGACCGCCTCCGAAACCGCCCGCTACACCAACATGGCAATCACCAACGGCGGAAGTAGCAAAGCCACCGCCATCTGGCGAATGATTTTCCCGTCCTGGAAGATGTGGACCTCCTGGAGACCGTATCTGAAGGACAAGCCATACATGCTACCCGCAGAGTGGTTCAAGAGAGTCGGGAGATACCTCAAAAGTGGCAAGAAGGTGTCCGTGATGGCGGAGAGCTACGATGTGGCGTCGGAGCGGATTGCATTGTTGAAGAAGTACAAAATCTTCTGACCCTCCGGCTTGAAATTGCCCACATCGGAACTTTTTCAAAAATTTTTTCATTCCCCATGAAAAAACTCTTGACAACTGCGAGCGGGGGGATTATAATGTTTACATGTGGTGGAAGGGCATAATAATGCTTAACCACAAAAATCATTGCGGGGGGTACTGGTTTCCGGCTCGGAATTTTTTCGAGGTCCCCGGGAGCTCAGGTGCCCACATCAAACCTCCGACACTATTTAACAAGTGCAGCGGAGGACTTTTTATCTATATTTTCCTCCTTTGTACGACCTAAGGAGGAATTTTTTATGGCAAAACGTCTTATTTGCGTAATAATAAGCGTTTTAATGATCGTCTCACTCCTTCCAACCGGTGCGTTTGCTGCCGACAGCGGCGCTGATGAGGTCCCTGTCGGAGTGGCAGCCGACACCGACAGCGATGAAGACGATGTGGAAGAAGCTGACGAAAATCCTGAGGAAGGAGAACCCGCAGCCGCAGACCCGACGGACGAGCCGGCGGAAGAAGTTGTAGCTGCTGTAGAGACTGAAGAAACAGTCGAAGCTGAGGCGACAAATGACGAAGCTGCAACCGGCGTTGCTAAAATCGGTGGTACTTCATATAGCACTTTGGCAGAAGCAATAGCAGCTGTAACAGGCAGTGATCAGACAACCATCACTCTGACAGCTGATACAACAGCAACATCTGCTATCACCATCTCTAATACCCAGAATATCATTCTTGATTTGGACGGTAAAACGCTTACTTTAAGTGGAACCACAAGTGTGACAGTCACAGGCTCAAGCTCTGTGTCTGCGGGACTGGTGAACAACGGAACTTTAACAATTAAGAATGGAACGGTAACAATCTCTTCTGCCACCGCCGTGGCAAATACAGGTAGTTTGACAATAGAAAGCAATGCAACAGTTTCCGGAGTAACTGCTGTTTCTAATATTGGCGGTACACTGACTACTTCTGGAACGCTTACCGGCAGTACTGGCAATTCGCTCCAAACTTTCGGCGGTACAGTGAATGTAACGGGCGGTTCAATAAGTACAACAGGTGGATCAGGCAATTATGTAATTGCTATCTTTAATCGCAATAACGATACTGACACAGATGATGATGTTGCAGCGTCAGTTACTATAAGCGGTGGCACTATCAGCGGCAACTCTCCGATAGGAACAAATAATAATGCGTCTGGCAGTAGCAGTCTTACTATAACCGGTGGTACGATAAGTGGAGCTTACGATGCAATCTACTGGCCTTCTGCAGGAACGATTACCATAGGAACATCTGGGCAGACAGACCATAGTTCTCCTTTGCTTACTTGCAACTATGGCAGTACTATTGGCATTTGCTGTGGCAAATTGATTGTGTATGGCGGCACAATAACATCGACAATTTCCAGTACCACCTGGTCTGGTATGAATTTGAGCGCACCGCTTAGCAGTGAAACCTATGCTAATACCGCTCGAAACAGCAGTGGCATGCTTGGTCTTGGCGATGCAATATCCATTTATTCAAACAGAAGTTCAAGCTATGCTCAGTATGGATTGGAAGTAACTATCTATGACGGCGTCTTTACAGCTGCGAGTGGTTATGCTGTTCGCTACACCGACAGTAACCTCGCTTCGGAGACTGATTCAGATACCAGCCAGAGCGTTTCAGTCACTCTTAATGGCGGCACATACACCGGCGGTATCGGTGCAAGCAACGTAAGTATAGCGGCAGTTGATACTTATGTTAAAGATGAGGACAAAGCTATAGTTTATGGTGGCACATACTTGACTACCACAACCAGCGGCACAACCTCCGCTGACACCAGCGTTGAAGCCTACTTGGCAGAAGGCGTTTCGCTGGATTCAGCCACCGGCACAGTCACATCCAAAGCTGTCGCCTATATTGAGAATTACAAAGGCGAGACAACCGACTACTACAGTCTTTCTGATGCTTTGGCTGCTGCAGGTTTGACCGATACAGTATATCTTTATGATGACTATACTGCAACGGAGCCTATAAGCTTCTCACACAGTACAACGTTAGACATTAACGGTAAAACTATTACTTATAATGGCGATGAGTGCGCAATTAAGAACGGCTTGACAGTCACTATTCAGAATGGCACAGTAGTTGCAACAAATTCAAGCGAAGCTATAAGAAACATGAACGGTACTCTCACGTTGAAGAACCTCACTGTTACTGGTGGAAAGTATGCAGTTCAGAACTATGCTTCTGCTGATGGTGACAGCTACAAGACGGCTACCCTTACAATCGATAGTGGTACATACACTGTCAGCGTAAGCACCAATGCAGATGCTTATGCAGCAGTATTGAACGCTCATGGCACTCTCGTTATCAACGGCGGTACATTCACTGGATACACTGCTGGTGTTTCGGGCTATGGCGTCAGCACAACTATCAATGGTGGTACTTTCACAGCTACTAAGCCTCATAATTCAGGCACAGGATCTTATAGCTATGGTATCAACATTTCAGATACTACCGTTTCAATCAGTGCGGGAACATTCACCGGCTATTCAATGGCTCTGTACAATAACAACGGCAAAACCGGTGCAGTAGCCACAGATGGTAATTACCTTGCAGAAGGCTCGATAATCATTTCCGGTAATCCGTTCTCATGGGGCAACGGAACAGACCCAATGACCTGTGTCATCGGCGTAGCAGTTGCCAAGGTTGGCGCAGGTGATGATGCGGTTTCATATGGAACCCTCCAATCCGCAATCAACGCCGCCTCCTCCGGCGCAACAGTAACCTTAGTCTCCGACACCATCGAGGATGTCGAGATCCCGTCTGGCAAGACCATAATCCTTGATCTTAATGGCAAGACGCTGACAAATCAGTCTACTCACACTATCACTAACTATGGCACTTTGACCATAACTGATAGCACAGCTACAGTTGGCGAAGACGGCACTTTGGTTTGCGGCACGGTTGACAACGTAACCCACGGCAAGGCAGCTGTATGGAATGATATGGATTGCACTTGCACAATTCTTGCTGGTAAGTTCACCAGAAGCCTTGAAGCGGGTATGACAACCAGCAGCAACGGCGGTAACAGCTGGTACACAATTCTTAACCATGGTACCATGACCATCGGTTCAGATGCTGAGGAAAACACAAACGATTGCATCAGCATCTCTAACAACGGTATATTCTCCAGCATGATTGATAACGGCTGGTCAGATGGTTCTCAGAACACTAACCAGAACAATTCCACAATGAAGATTTACGGTGGCACATTCACTGGCGGTCTTTACAACGTAAAGAACGATGACTATGGTGTCCTGGAAATATACGGCGGAACGTTCAGCGGTCTCAACAACGTCCTTAACTGGAATGATGCAACCATCTCAGGTGGTTACTTTACTGCCGCGAATATAAGCATTTATACGGCGTATGGTGACGCTACAATGGATAAGGGAACTACCTCTATCACTGGCGGTGACTTCACCTCTTCTGGCGCAATTCTGTATGCATACAGTAGTGTTACATACTCCGTTTCCGGCGGTACATACAATAAGGAAATAGCTTCTGAATACTGCGCCGACGGCTTCGTTCCGACAGTGAGTGCAGATGGTACAAGCTACGGCGTCTCCAAGCTGACCCTTGGTGCTTCTTCAGATACTGAAGGAACAACCTCCGTCGAAGCCACCAGCATTAGTGGCTATGGTGAGGCTACAATGTATGTTGGGGTTTCTGCTGATAACATCAGCACCTACAGCAACGATAGCTACCCGACCACCACCCTCCAGTACAACGGCAACGACTACATCTTCGCCGGCTGGTACGAAGACAGCGAGGGTGAGACAGCTTGCTCTGAAGTCCCGACAAACTCTGCTGCTTATGCTAAGTTTGTGGATGCAGGTGTTATGACAGTAATGGCACAGGTTACAGCCGGAACGACTGCAGACTCCGAGACTACTGACATGAGATTTGTAACTACAGTTGATACTGTAAAGTACAGCGAAGTTGGATTCTCTATCACCGTTGGTTCGATTACACAAAATGTAACATCAACTTCCGTGTATGAGAAGGTATACGGTGGAGAAGAGACCTATAATCCGACTGATTTTAGTGACGCTTCGACATACTTTGTAACTTACATCTTGGAGAATATTCCGACGAACTATTTTACCACTGATATTGTAGTCAGAGCTTGCTGGAAGACTCAGGACGGAACCACAGTTTATGGTTCATCGTATACATTCACTGTAAGCCAAGGTTGTTAAACAGCTTCATAAGGATAACATGATATAAGGACATTTGAGCCGGTATTCGGTTCACTTGTCAGTCAATACGTGCATTGTGAAAGGAGTGTACAGTATGAAGTACGAAGAAGCAGAGATGACGATTGTATACTTTGACGGAGATGTCTTCGCTGACTTAACTGTTAAATCTACTGACCAGAACACTACTAGCAAAGGAAACTTTTCCGAACTCTTTGGTGGTAATACTGATCAATAAGTTTGCCCGTATCAGGGCGGGTTCTTCCCGCCCTGATTGTTTTAGGAGGGAATATGAAACTTACGGCTGATATGAAGAAAAAAATCCTCGTGGTGGGATGCTGTTTGGCGGCGGTGGTTTTGGTTATTTGCCTGGCTTTCTTGGCTATGCGGGTTGGCAGGAAGAGCATTGCCGAGGTGCCTGAAACGGGGACTTCTGAGGCGACTGAGGCTGAGCCGGCGGTGACTTCAGCTCTGGAGGAGACCGGGGAGGTTTCGACCTCGGTGACTACTGCCGTTACGGATGACTCGCCAGAGGAGACCACAACTGTGGCTTCGGCATCGGCGGGCGGCTCCACTTCGGGTGCTGCGACGACAACGACGGCTGCGGCTGCGAATACTCCGGCTGCCACAACGACGTGCGATGAATCATATGGCTTGGACGTTGTCGACCTCGGCGACGATGAGGAGAACAGCATCGACTTCGAGGAGCTGATTTCCGGCACGACTGCCGCAGCGACCACCCAGGCAACCACGACAACCCAGTCGCCTGTAATCTGGTATCAGGGAGGAGCGTCGACCTCCTCATCAACCACAACCGGCGCCGCCACAACTACCACAGCTACGACCACAACCGCAACAACTACTGAAGAATCCAATCCAACGACAACCTCTTCAGGAAGCTCTGACAGCGAGCTTTCAGTTGCAACCGAGTCGACGACTAATGTCGTGTGGGGACCGCTGTTCTGACCGTACCGCTCCTCTGAGCGCACCACTCTTCGGAGCGCACCGTTCTTCGGAGCGTAAAGAATTTTGCAGGAAGGTGAATAAATGTCCACAGAGATAAAGACGGAAAAGCAGAAGTCGCAGAAGCGGCTCGACCGCAAGCGCTACTACGCCAAAACGGCGAACCTCTACCCGAGGCATCCATGGACTCCTGAGGAAGTGAAGCTCGTAATGGAGCACAAGATCCCCGACAGCGAGCTTTCCGAAAAAATCCACCGCTCTGTAAAGTCCATCCAGCAAAAGCGCCTCAATGTAAAGAAGAAGTCCGAGTAACCCTCGGGCTTTTTTTCGACAGCTCAAATCTTGTCTCCCCCTCTGAGGGGAGATGTCGGCGCAGGCGACAGAGAGGGTATGCGCTGTGGAGGGGCAATTTGCGACAGAGAGGTCTTGCGCCAAACCAGAATATGCGCTATAATAGTATCAATATTATTCTGAAAGCAAGGCGTTCTGATGGAATATTTTTGGTATGTAATTGCCGCTTTGGGAGCAGGAATCGGAACCGGCTTGGCAGGGCTGTCGGCAGCGACGGTCATGGTGCCTATATTAATCGTACTCTGCCCGTCCTTCAGCGGCGAGTATGGCGCATATCAGGCGACGGCGATTGCGCTTGCGTCCGACATTCTTGGCTCTGCCGTGACCTCGACGGTCTACGCACGAAACAAGAAGATTGATTTAAGGCACGGCTGGGTGATGATGGCGTGCATAATTTCTTTGAGCGCAGTCGGCAGCTATGCGGCGTATCTTGTCGGAAACGTTGTCCTGGGCGGCTTCACGCTCTTTCTGACCCTCTGCATCGGCATCCGTTTTCTCATCAAGCCGGACACCTCAAAATCGGGAGCAGATACTTCCAGCGTGCACTTAGGCGTGAAGGAGATAATAATCTCAGTCTTCTTCGGGCTGACCATCGGCTTCGGAACCGGCTTTGTCGGCACTGGAGGCGGAATGATGATGCTTGTCGTCTTCACAGCGTTCTTAGGCTACGACCTGAAAACCGCCGTCGGCACGAGCACCTTCATCATGACATTCACCGCCCTAATCGGCTTCATCAGCCATTCTCTCATCCACCCGGCAATAGTCCTCGAGAGATGGGATGTGCTTATCATCTGTATTGTGACCGCCACCGCAGCGTCGCTCATCTCTGCGAAATTCGCAAATAAAGTCAACAGCAAAACCGTCGGGCGTGTCACCGGCGTGATTCTGACCGTCCTGGGCGCAGCGATGATCTACCTCAACTACTTTCATAAGGGATGAAATATGAAATTCAACTATAGCTGGATAACCACCCGTGATTTTATTTCGGAGACACCCGCAAACGTCTTCCGCCGTGAGCTCGAAGAAGCCAACCTCAAAAACTGCGGCATCAAGAACCACTATGCTCTTTTCCGCCGCAGATTTAATCTCGCTTCAATCGAAAACGTATCCATCCGCATCTCCGCCGACGACTACTATAAGCTCTATGTAAACGGCTCATTCGTCTGCCAGGGACCGGCTCAGGCATATTATTTCTCGTATAACTTCAACGAGACCGATATTTCTCACTTTCTGAGAATCGGCGAGAACGAAATCTCAGTTCTCGTCTGCTACCAGGGCTCTATCAACCGTGAATGGTGCAGCGGCGACAACCGCCAGGGGATGATAGCCGACATTTTCCAAGGTAGCAAGCTTCTTTTCGGAACAGATTCAACCTGGGAATACGCAATTCTCCGGAACAGAACCCACTTCGAAAACTCCTATGGCACCGTCACCTCCGAAAGCATCGACTTCCGGATTTCGGATTTAACTTTTGAGAATGCACTTGTTGACAATCGTGACGACCACATCTTCAAGGACACTCCTGTGGAGCCGGTTGAAGTTTACGAGCTAAAGCCTGTTGAAATCAGAAAGCTCGGGGCAGGGGAGTATTTCATCGACATGGGCTTCGAAGTTGCCGGAAGCCTGAGTATGACCGTTCAAGGCGTGCGAGGGCAGAAGGTAACTATTTCCTACGGTGAAGAAGCCGAAAACGACAGGGCAATTTTCGAAATGCGTTGCGACTGCCGCTACCTCGATGAGCATATACTTTCCGGCGGCGTCGACACCCTCGACTATTTCACCTATAAAGCTTTCAGGTATATAAACATCTCGACTGATATTGACAATCTTGACTCAAGCACCTTTCGGATAGTCGCCAGAAATCATCATTTCAAAGAAAAAATCGCCCTTGAGAGCGATATAAAATATCTTCTGGAGATATGGCAAATCTGCCGCAACGCTCTGAAAGTCGGCACTCAGGAGGCTTTCCTCGACTGCCCGACACGCGAGAAAGGACAGTACCTTGGCGACTTCACAGTCAGCGGTCTTGCTTATCTGTACTTAACCGGCGACGCCGAAATCTATCGCAAGACGCTATTCGACTTCGCGGATTCAGCGAAAATTTGCCCAGGGCTCATGGCTGTCGCACCGTCTGGCTACATGCAGGAAATAGCCGACTTCTCGCTTCAGTATCCCTTGCAGCTTCTGAACTATTATAAGTATACCGGAGACAAAGAAACAGTCCGCCAGCTTCTCCCGACAGTCATGGGAGTTCTCGACTTCTTCCATAGTTTCGAACGCCCCGACGGTCTCATAGAGGGTGAAATAGGGAAGTGGAACATAGTCGACTGGTCACCGAATTTCCGTGACGGCTACACCCTCCCGAACGAGCGTGAAGGCTTCATCCCGTGTCACAACGTCCTGAACGCATTCTACATCGGTGCAATGCAAGCTGAAAACGAGCTTGCCGGAATTATCGGCGAATCTCCCAGGCACGACATCGAGCCCTACAAAACCGCTTACATCAATGCTTTCTATAATCCCGAAACCGGTCTTTTCTGCGACCTTGAGGATAAGACCCACTCAGCGCTTCATTCAAACGCCCTCCCGGCATATTTCGGAATTCTCCCGGACGAAAACCACATTCTGAGCCTCATAAAAGAAAAGGGGCTTTCTTGCGGCGTTCAGTTCTCATATTTCGTTTTGAAAGCCCTTGCGAATTTAGGAGAATATGAAGCCGAGCTCAAGTTAATAACAAACGAATCCGACCATTCCTGGGTCAATATGCTTCGTGAAGGCGCCACCACCTGCTTCGAAGCCTGGGGAAAATCGGAGAAGTGGAACACCAGCCTCTGTCACCCATGGGCATCGTCTCCGATTATAGCCATTGTTGAAGACCTGGCGCCACGTTTCCCCGACAGAATCCATATAGTGCCGATTAACTGATATTCCGCACAAAAAGCCCGTAGCATTTTTGCCACGGGCTTTGAAATTCTTTAATAAAAGCTATTTATCAGAAGAAGCTGAATCTTCCGATGGGCGTTCCCTGCTTCAGCTTGTTGCAGCTCATATAGCCGTCGACAGCAGAAATAATCCAGATAATTACTGCTCCAATACCGCCGGTGATAGCTCCGATTACAAATGCGCCAAGCAGCATCAGAAGCCCTTTTATGAGCTGTCCGTTCAGCATCTGTCCCAATCCAACGACAAGGAAAGAAAGAATAGCTGCGACAGCAGGAGAAGTCTTTCTCTGATCCGGATATACCGTCTTGGGATCTCTTGGCTTACTCTGCCAGTCGTGAGTAGTCTCTACCTGCACTGCGCCGTTGAGAGCTGCTTCAATCTCGCCAGTCATCTTGTTGAAGCGAACGTTGATGACCGAGTCGGTTGTGAAGATGCCGCTGACCTCTGCATACTGAAGAACGGCTTTGAAGCTTATGCAATGCTGTCCTTCGGTCACCTGAACATTAGTCAATGCTTCTGCGCTCTTGACCTCGCCAACCTTTGAGCCATCGACCATAACCTCTATCGGCGTGTCGAAAAGAAATGTCTGCTTTTCTCTTGCTACTGTGATGTTAACCATTTGTAGTTGCCTCCTCATTTTCGCTTGGAAAGAGAGCCCGCCGGCTCGGTCAAGCCCCGCTGCCCGCACCCCTGCTCATTTAATTCATTATAAACTTTTTAGATACAAAAAGTCAATACTTTTTTGCTATCAAATTTATTTTTTTCAGATATGTTGAAAGGAAAGCTGTACGCTACCTCTCTGTGGATTTCCGCAAAACAAGCCTTGCATTCATCCTCACTCCATGATATAATATTCCAAATTCGCACTTAAGGAGCACACCATGATCACCTACACCACCGACAAAAACTTCACCGTCTCGCAGGTTCAAGATCTATTCCTGTCCGTAAACTGGGTTTCGGGGCAGTACCCGACCCGCCTCCACAAAGCCCTCATGAACTCGTCAACCGTGATCACCGCATGGGACGGCGACCACCTTGTCGGACTTGTCCGTGTCATCGACGACAGCGAAATGCTCGCCTATATGCACTATGTCCTCGTCCACCCCGACTACCGCCATCAGGGGATAGCAAACCACATGATTGAGATGGTCAAGGAGAAGTATAAAAACTATCTCTATATCGAAGTCATGCCCGAGGAAAGCAAAAACGCCGCTTTCTATGAGCATTTCGGATTTGAGCAGATGCCCGACGGCGCATGTTTACAACTCTGCAACTTCTCGGACAAAAGATAATTTTGGCATAAAAATTCCCGCCACAGGATTCAACCCCCGTGGCGGGCTTTTCATGCAAAATTACTCTCCGCAGTGATGCCCACAGTCGTGGTGATCATGCTCACCGCAGCCCATCTCAATTATTAAGCTTTCATTAAGATTCTTTAAGATTCTTTGCAAACCATTGATATTTAAATGCTTTTATGCTATACTGTCGTCGGGAAACCGCATATTAGCGGCTTTCGCAACTGCCGGTTGCGGCGAAATTCCGAAATTTCCAAGCTTAATTGGTGGTCTGCAACTGCGGTTTTTGCTACAATGTGGGCAAACCCCGGGCGAATCCGGGATAAGAAAGGAAACCTTATTATGATTTTATCGGAAAAACTTTTAGCCCTCAGAACCAAGGCTGGGCTCAGCCAGGAAGACCTTGCGGAAAAGCTCGATGTCTCCCGTCAGTCGGTCTCCAAGTGGGAATCGGGGAGCTCTATCCCCGAAATCGACAAGATTTTGAAAATATCCGAGATTTACGGCGTCAGTACTGACTATCTTCTTAAGGATGAGGTTGAAGAGCTCCCCGCAGAGGTCGTCGTTGATGAATTTCAGCCGGACAGCATTCGTGAAATCTCCCTTGAAGTGGCTACTGAGTATCTCTCTTTGGTCAAGAGCAGTGCCGCAAGGATTGCCCTCGGCGTGGCTCTCTGCATCCTCTCTCCCGTTCCGCTTCTGGTTGCCGATGGTCTGGTTGCCGATGGTTCAGATGTCGGAAATGCAGTCGGATTGGGTGCGCTGTTCGTGATAATAGCTATTGCTGTCATTATCTTCATCACGAACGGTCTAAGGATGGAGGAATTCGAATATCTCGAAAAAGAGGAATTCCGCCTGTCCTACGGCGTTGCCGGCATAGTTGAGAAAGAATTGAAAGAATATCGCCCGATTTTTTATAGAGGAATCGCTCTCGGAGTTGCTCTCTGCGTGATTTCGGTAGTGCCGTTTGTGGTTGTGTCCGCTATAATAGAAGGTTTTGAAGGCTGGGCATGTGCTCTTATGCTGGCACTTGTCGCCCTCGGCGTGTATCTGATTGTCCGTGTCGCCAACCGCAAGGATGGCTATGACACCCTCCTGCAGCAGGGAGATTATACGGTTGAGAAGAAGCAGGAGGAAAATCGCCTCGAAGTATTCACTAAAGCATACTGGCTGATAGTCGCCACAATATATCTCGCAGTCAGCTTTACCGGTGTCCTGAACTGGGGAATCTCGTGGATAATCTTCCCCATCGCCGGAGCCCTCTTCGCCGCCCTCCGCACCATCCTCTCAGCAGTGAAAAAGTAGAAAATTTTTCTCGCCGCAGTGCAATAATCCTGCCTCTTAAATTGTATTACTTATAGAAAGCAATCCGAAAGGAGAAATCACCATGAGAAAAATATTATCTTTGTTTATAGCAATCGTAACAGCAACCCTCTGCTTCACCGCCTGCACCACCGGTGCCGTCGTCCATAAGGTCTACTACAACGGCAACGAGTACTGGATTTGCGGAGCGGGAGATACGGGCGAGGGGAGCGTGCTCGAAGCCTGTGGCTTGCCTTCAGAGCTGACCGCCGACCTCTGTGGCGAATTTATCGGCTTCCTCGAATCCGCCGGCAACAATGCTTATGAAGTTGTTGAATCGGAAACTGACATCCCTGTGTATAACTACGCCCTGCAGGAGACGGAGAATGTCTATATCGTAGAGATTGATGGCACTTATTATGCCGCTATCAGGCACGATGGCGAAATCTATTATGGCTTGAATTAAGCCCGCAAATCGCAAAATCAGAGCAGTCCCGCCCGCCAGGACTGCTTTTTTCAAATCTTTCTGTAAGATTCCCGCACGAATCCATAGTGTATAGGTGAAAGGAGCTGATATGATGCTTGAGGACAGCGAGATTATTGAGCGGTTTAATTCCCGCTCAGAGCAGGCGATTTCCGAAACGAGGGAGAAGTACGGCTCGGCATGTCTTATGATTTCCCGGAACATCCTCGGGAACAACCTTGACGCCGAGGAGTGCCTGAGCGATGCGCTTCTGGCACTGTGGAACTCCATTCCGCCGGAGAAGCCGAACCCCCTTCGGGCTTATCTCTTCCGGATTGTCCGGAATATCTCGATAGCAAAGTACCACTCAAACACCGCCGGAAAGCGCAACAGCTTCTATGACGTGGCTCTCGATGAGCTTGAAGAGTGCCTTGCGGGAGCTGGGACGGTTGAGCAGGAGATAACAGCACGTGAGTTATCAACCCTGATTGACCGGTTCCTCGGGACTCTTGACGAGGATTCGAGAATGCTTTTCGTCCGCCGATATTGGTATTCCGACAGCGTCAAAGAGCTTTCGGAACGCTTCGGGATAACCGAGAACAACCTGTCAGTTCGCCTTTCACGCCTGCGGACGAAGCTCCGCAAGTATCTACAGAAAGAAGGATATAAAGTATGAAGAAAAGTTTGATTTCAGACGCAATTACAGACATAAACCCTGACTACGTTGAGCAGGCTTCCGACTACAAGCCCGCAGCCAACAAGCACAGGCATACAAGAGTTATTGCAGCATTGGTGGCAGCAGTGATTCTCACCGCCTCGGCATTTGCCGCAGGAGGGCTTCTGACCGCTTCGGATATTGCGAACAGAGCAGGAGAGACAACCCTCGCAGAATATTTCGAGAACGGCGAAGGAGAGGCTTGGAGCATTGAGCCGCAGACCAGTGGCGGTTACACAATCACCATTTTGGGAATCGCATCGGGCGACGACCTCAGCACCTACGACGAGGAAATCGGTCTCGACAAGACCTACATTGTCGGCTCGATTGAGAGAGCTGACGGCGAGCCCATCACCGACTACACCGACATCATGGTAAGCCCGGTTGTATCCGGCTATGAGCCGTGGCTCGTGAACATTTTCACCCTCAGTAACGGCTCAAGGTGCATGTTCATCGAGGACGGCGTTGAGTACTTCCTCGTGGAGACGACCAACGTCACCATCTTCGCCGACCACACGGTCTATATCGCCGCCTATAGCGGAGCGCTCGCTCCAACTTCGGACATGTACACGCTGAATATCGACGGCACTATTTCGATAGTAGATGACACCATAACCTTCTCCACCGATGACGGCGACACCATCACGGTTGAAGATGTTACAGTAGTAGATGAGGAAGCAGAGCCCGTCAAAGTCCTCTTCGAGCTCCCTCTCGACCCGGACCTTGCCGACCCCGAAGCTGCAGAGGCACTGATCGCAAGTATCTACTAAACAAAAAAGACAAACAAAAAAAGGCTCGCAATGAGCCTTTTTTTATTTATGGTCTGAGTGACGGGACTTGAACCCACGGCCTCTACCACCCCAAGATTTGGAAAAGCTGTAGAAGTCGCCAGAAAGCCGAGAAAATCGCAAACCTATAAACAATATAAGAGGCTGTGGGGCAAGGCACGGAACGGAGCGCAGAGCGCTCTTTTTTATGCCTGATTTTTGATTTCAGCAAGAAGCTTTTGCATTTCTGAAAGCTGTCGCTCCAAGTTTGCTATCCTGTCTTCTGAGCTCTCGGACGACTGCTCGGTGTCAGACTGAGCAAAGTATATTTTGGGGTCGTCAGTCCTGCCCATGAGATAGTCAACGCTGACCTCAAAGTAGTCGGCAATTCTGACGAGTGTTTCGGCGTTGGGCGTAGCTTTTTCATTCTCATAGCCTGAATAATTGATTCTGTTTATTCCTGTAGTGTCGCATACCTGAGATTGTGTAACGTCTTTATCTTTGCGAAGCTTCTTCATCCTCTGGGCAATAAGATGTCCACGTTCCTTAATGCTCTTGTTGTATTCTTTGGCGTGTGTGGTCGCCATTTCAACGGTTTCTTTTAGGGTAATTGGAGTGGTTTCTTTCTGCATGGTAGTCACCTCATAAGGATTATAACATTGTTATGTCGGAAAATCAATACAATTTGCGGAAAATTTCAACAAAGGTCTTGACAACATGTCATTGATTTGATATAATCAAGTAGAAATGTAGCTAATCTCGACATTTCGTTCAAGAAAACTACATTTAAAATCTTTCAAGCCTCCGATAGAAGCAGAACGTTGTACCTTCAAAAGTTGCGGGTCAAGGGCTCTCAGAGCCCTTGCGGGGTAACGGGGCAGAGCCCCGTTGTTTGCCTTAAATGCGCCGTAGGCGCGCGGCATAAAGAACGATAACCCCGCACCCGCTGAAAGTTCTGCGGAGGCAGTTGCTTCCCCTTTGGCACACATCAGCCGCACTTGTCCGCCTTAAAACGTGGTGCACGGCTGACGGTGTGAAAAGAACGCAGAAGCTTCCCTATGCTATATTTGCAAACTTTCCCTTTTGCAGGAGGCAGGGGAGAAGCAGAAAGTTGAACATAGCACCCAGACGAGGCGACGAAGTCGCCGATGTCTGTACCAGAAGCCGCCGAGTGAGCGAAGCGAACAATGGCGGCGAGAAATAAAAGGAGACCTTTATGGCGAATTTACCTGATTATATCGATGACATAAGAGATATAACCTATGACGCAAACACTTCCCGAAGTGAAAAAGGCTTTGTATGTGAAATCGGCGACGAAATGGTCTGTATACCCGAAACTATGACCTTCATAGATTCTGCGGAGCTCTGGCAGATTGCTCTTGATTCTATTCGTCGCACACTGGTTGACTTCATCGTTGAGCATAAACTCACGAACTACGACGATTTTATTGAGCTCGTCCGTGGAAACCTTGACCGAGTTTTCCTGACCTGTGCATACTTCGACTTTGAATTTTACGGCATGATTTTTGCAAAAGTCCTTGAAAATGCCGCTTGATTCCTGATAGTTCCATTCTGTCCTTTTGATGTGTCTGTTGTTCCGCAATAATGGCAGACGGTCGGTCAGTGTGTGGCGGTCGCCAGCCGTAGGCGGCTACCGCCACGCACTCCGACAAAACAATTTTAGATCTACTTATATATTCGCCCTCGGTAACCCAACCAGCTACGGCACAAGAGCCGTTCGGCTTGGCTCGCAGTGCCGGAGCGCACTCTATTACTTGACTAAGTATCAAATTGCGGTAAATTCATGATTGGCGGTGAAAAAATGATTGCTCCTGCAGAGCCTAAGTACTTACGAAATCAAACTTCCATAAAAGTTATCGGTTGCGATGACCATCTCAAAATAAAAGTTACTACCTGTAAGACGGTTAAGAATTCAAACGTCAGTGAAGACGACTATGCAAGACGTGGTGCGGCTCGCTGTACTGTGAACGATGAGAAGCTTGCTAATAATATCTCTCGTGCTAAATCCGCTATATTCGACATTGCTACTTGCAATCATTGGGATTATTTCTTTACTGGAACTCTTGACCCTCAGAAGTACGATAGATATAATCTGAAAAAGTACAAAAAGGATTTTACGCAATGGATAAGAAACCAGAGCAAAAAGCTCGGTGTTAAGATTAAGTACCTTATTGTGTTCGAAAAGCACGATGACGGAGCTTGGCATGTTCACGGTTTCATTGCAGGACTTCCCGCAAATGAACTTCATCGCTTCCAGATTGGCGACAAAATGGGTAAGTATATAGCAAATAAAGTTAAGAAAGGCGAAGAAGTTTACAACTGGCTTGCCTATGCTGAAAAGTTTGGTTTCTGCGACCTCGAACCTATAAAGAATCCAGAAGCAACTTCAAAATACGCCACTAAGTACATCAGAAAAGACCTTGCAAAATGTGTCTCCGAACTCAATGAGCATATGTATTTTTGTTCGCAGGGTTTAAGCCGTGGAGAAGTTCTTGCAACTGGATATATGGAGAACCCGCCAGAACCTGACTTCCAGAATGACTATGTTGCTATATCTACATACGAATACTCGGATATACTCTTGAATGAGCTTCTTGAAAGCCTGGTTGATTCAAGGGCTGTCTTCGGTAGCCGTATTCGAACACTTACGAAGCTTGAAGGCTTTTCGAAGGTCATGGAAGAGAGGCACACCGAACGGCTTGGAGCTCTCTTTGAAGCTGACGGTTGGGAGATGATACTTTGCTGACATCCGATTACTTCAACCAGTGGCTCGCAGACATGAAACCCGACCTTGCAAAGTCCACATATGAAGCTTACACAGTATATTTTGGTCGGCATATAATTCCGTACTTTGACGAACACTGCCCGAACCTCGAAGACATCAAGCCCAGAACGATTAAGGACTATACAAACTACATCAAGTCTTCTGGACGGCTTGACGGCAAGTCGGGCGGTCTCGGAACTGCTTCGGTAAGAAAGCACCTTGCGCTCATCAAGCAAGCTTTGAACGATGCTGTTGTGTATGAGTACATACCCACGAACCCTGCGGCATATGTGAAGCTGAGACGCTCTCAGAAGCCTGTTTCGGATAAGACGGTCATGCTCAACGCAAAAGAGGCTCAGCAGGTGATAGACGCTTGCTACGGTCACCCAGTTTACCCTGCAGTCGTCCTTGCTCTGACCTACGGCTTGCGCCGCTCTGAGGTCTGCGGTTTGCGTTGGTCATCCGTAGATTTAGAGAAGAACGAAATGCGGATAGAGCACACGGTTGTTAAGAACCTCACGATTGACGAAAAGGACACTACAAAAACCGAACTAAGCAAGGCGACCTATGAACTACTCCCAGATATTCGGGACATGCTCGAAGAGCTCAAACGGCAGAAGCCAAAGTCTGAATATGTGGTCACTTGGGACGACGGCAGACCGATTCGACCAGATTCCTTGACTAAGTCATTTCAAAGACAGCTTAAAAGTCACGACCTTCCACGCATGCGCTTCCACGACCTGCGACATTCTGCGGCAAGTGTTCTTTTTGACGAAGGCAAGAGCCTTGAAGAAGTGAAAGACTGGTTGCGACATTCCGACATTGAAACCACGTCAAACATTTACCTGCACTATGGTAGAGACCGCAGAAAGCTCACCATGAAAAACATCAACGGAATATACAATATTTAAGAAAAACCCCGCAAACAAGCCATTTGCGAGGCTTCATTTTAACTGGTCTGAGTGACGGGACTTGAACCCACGGCCTCTACCACCCCAAGGTAGCGCTCTACCAAGCTGAGCTACACCCAGATTCACAACGTTTGATATTATATCACACCCTGCAGAAAAAAGCAAGCCCTAATTTCAGTTTTTTGCGATTTTTTGGGGAAGGGATTTGCGGGAGGCTTCGGTAGGGAAGAGCAGGCACATAACAAAAAGAGCGACCCTCACAGTCGCTCTCATTTTTGTGCCCTATATTCTTGCAATAATCTCCCCCGGCGTAAAAGCCACGACTTTGCTTTTTGCAAAATCCCGCACATTTCTTGTGATGATGAAATCCGCATGGATTCTCTCGGCAGTTACACTTTGCAAGGCATCCTCGAAGTCGTCCCATTTAAGCTGTGCCGCTTTTGAAAGGTCGGATGCGCTCAAGTCCACAAATTCAAATATCAGCGAGAGAGACTTCAGTACTTCTTCGATTTTCTCCGGCTCAAGCTCTTTTCTCATGACATAGACCAGATTGGCAAACGTCAGCGCCGAAATATAGCCTTTCGTTTGTTCAGTCTCGCAAAGCTTCCAGATAATTGAAGATTCATCCACATGAGGTTTTCTGTTCTGGAGAACGTCCAGCAGAATGTTTGCATCAATCAACAGCTTCATATTTTTCACTGAGCCTTTCCGACTTTGCCTCATCCAAATCGTAATTTCCTTTGAGGATTCCCGTCAAAGAGTCGGTGAGATAGGATACAGCCGCAGCTTTCGGGATAAATCTTCCGACCTCACGCCCATTTTTTGTGACAATAATCTCCTGACCTTCCATGATAAGGCTGAGATACTTTCCGAAATTGTTCTGCATCTCGGTTGCAGTCGCCGTAGCGGTCAACATAATAAACGCCTCCTTCTAGCTAATTCTATTATATCAGAAATTAGCTAATTTAGCAAGCCCTAATTTCAGTTTTTTGCGATTTTTCGGGGAAGAGATTTGCGGGAGGCTTCGGTAGGGAAGAGCGGGCACACAACAAAAAAGAGCGACCCTCACAGTCGCTCTTGCTTTTTGAAAACAATCGCCAAGCCCACACAGGTGGCAATCCCTATCCCATACGGGACAGCACACAAGAATGCCACGCCTGGAGGTGCGCTATATCCAGCATACTCCATTCCCCAGCGGATGGCGCAGTAGTTGTACGCCACAACTGCGCACATGATGTCGGACAGAATAACCGCCAGAGCTCCAAAGATGACAGACAATTTTTTCATACGAGTTACTCCTTTCATTTTTTAAGCAATCCCGCAACCGCCGGTTGCAAATGGGATTTTAATTGTATATCTCAACCTTCCCAAGCACCTTTATACTCCCGTTATCAACTACAATCGCTCCCTTACCTAGATGTGTAGCATAAACTGTCTTGCCACGCTCTTTTATTACTCTACGGATAGAAGCATCCTGTATATATGTGCCTTCATAGTGGACTTCCAGATAAAAGTCATCGAGATAGCCAAGACCCTCGTGGTAGGAAAATTCGGGGTAATCATCATCTGGAGAAAGGTGATACTCCGAAAGCTGAATCAGAGCTCCGGCACTATATCCCATAATGATGCCTTTATGGTTTACAATCGTATCATATAAATCAAGTTCCTTGATTCGTTCAAACATTCTGTCCGGCAAGCCGCCGAGGAAGTACAGAATATCGGCATTTTCGATTTTTCTTTTTGCCGTCTCTTTACTGTCGGTAAAATAGTTTATGAACTCGATGTTATCCTCGGAAATACCGTATGCAGTCAAGCCACCAACGATACCGTTGTAATATTTACCGTTGTCCTTGTCGTAGAGAACATTCCAATCCTTAAGGTTTTTCACACGGCTATCCCGGTAGGCAAGAGCGATAACCGCAACCTTGTGGTTCGGCTTGATATATGCTTTCAATTCATTATACAGCCACGGCACGCCAATGTCGTAGCCTTCAAGTAAAATGTTAATCATAGTTTTTACGAATCCTTTTTTATATCTCTTTCCCCACCATAACAAACTCATCTGTCCTGTATTCTTTCTTAAACCCGCATTTTTCAATCACATCCGAACTCATTTTGACTCAGTATACCATACTCCCAAAGCAAAAGCAAGTTATATTAAGGTTACTTCTTGCCAATTTCAAAGGAATATGTTATACTTATTTTAAAGTTATGATACGGATGGAGATGTACTAAATGAACGATTCTCAAATTCTTATTTATACTACAGAAGACGGACTAACTAAGATAGAGACTACATTTGATAATGATACAGTTTGGCTCTCCATTGAACAGATGTCGGAGTTATTTCAAAGAGACAAATCCACAATATCCAGACACATAAAAAACGTGTACACCGAGGGTGAACTCAAACGGGAGGGAACTGTTGCAAAATTTGCAACAGTTCAAACAGAGGGAGATAGACAGGTTGAACGAAATATAGAGTACTACAATCTTGATGTGATAATTTCCGTAGGCTATCGAGTGAAGTCTAAGCGTGGTACACAATTCAGAATCTGGGCAACAGAAGTACTGAAAGAATATATGAAAAAAGGATTTGCACTTGATGACGACCGCTTGAAACAATTAGGCGGTGGCGGATACTTCAAGGAGTTATTGGAGCGAATTCGTGACATTCGTGCCTCTGAAAAAGTCTTTTACCGTCAGATTTTAGAAATATATGCTACTAGTATCGATTATGACCCCAAAGCAGAGATTTCACAGGAGTTTTTCAAAAAGGTTCAGAATAAAATCCATTACGCAGTGCACGGTCAGACTGCGGCAGAAGTAATTTATAGCAGAGCTGATGCTGAAAAGGAGTTTATGGGGCTTACTACTTTTACGGGAAGTCAGCCAACACTTCAAGAGGCTGTAATCGCCAAAAATTATCTTAACGAAAAAGAGCTTCATTCGATGGGACAGCTTGTATCTGGTTATCTTGATTTTGCAGAACGACAAGCAGAACGTGAGCAAGCTATGACAATGAAAGATTGGTCAGAACATCTTGACAGAATTCTAACTATGAGCGGGGAACAGCTCCTTTCAGGCAATGGTAGCGTAACGCATAAACAAGCAGTAGATAAAGCGACTATTGAGTACAAAAAATATAAGGCGAGAACGCTTAGTCCGGTAGAACGTGATTATCTCGATTCTATAAAATTACTAGAAGAGAAATCATCTAAAGCTATAAAATACGACAGTAAAGATTAAATCAACGCATAAAGAGCGACCCTCACAGTCGCTCTTTGTTATTACCCGATTTTTCTTATCGGATGCCTGATAACCGTCTTCCACTTCTCCGGTGCAACCTTTCTCACGTCCGAAAGATAAATCTCGTGATGATGTCTGTTATCGGTGAAATCGTTTTCATAGCCATTTTCGGCGATAAACTTATCCATAATTTTAACTATTATTTGTGCGATAAGTATACCATACTCCCAAAACAAAAGCAATAGTCGACATTCACCCCATCCCCGAAATCTTCATATACTGCAACAGGTACCAATCAAGTACGAAAGGACTGTTTTAGATTGAACATTTTGATTTTAGGCGGGGATGCCCGCCAGATATATTGCGCCGGGCGGCTGGCTCTAGAGCCGGGAGTAAGCGTTCGGCATGTGGCTCTCGGGACTGATGCTTTTTCGGGAGAAATCCCGCAGTGCGACGTGCTTCTTCTGCCGTATAAGCCGGTGCAGGGAGAGACTATTGCCGGAACTTCGGACAACACCGGCGAGGAAGTTTACTTATCTGATGCTTTAAAATGCGTGAGAGATGGCGGAGCGGTCTTTGCGGGAAAGATGGACGACGGATTCACAAATTCTCTCAAAGCAAGAAATGTAGCTGTCCACAACTGGTTTTCGGATGAAGCCCTGACTCTTGCAAACGCCAGACTCACCGCTGAGGGCGCCTCCCAGATCATCACAAAGAACGCCCCGGGAGGGGTCAGTGGATCAAAAATTCTCATCTTGGGGAAGGGAAGAGTGGCGAAGGCTTGCGCCGATTTATTCGGAAATATGGGAGCAAACATCATGATAGCTGCCAGAAGCAAAGATCATCCGATTGACTTCATAGATCCAGAAAAGATTTCCGAAGCCGACGTCATAGTGAACACCATTCCAGCAAGAGTTTTTGATGAGAAAGAACTCAAGTATGTGAAGAAAGGCGCATTTGTATTGGAGCTCGCCTCAAAGCCTTATGGAATTGATTTCGATAAGGCAAGGGAGCTCGGAGTGCCGGCAATTCTAGCTTCAGGAGTTCCAGGAAAATACACTCCCGAGGAAGCTGGAAGAGCGCTCGCCGAGTCTGTTTTAAGACATCTGAAAGAAGGCGACGGCTCGTGACTGATAAACCCAGAATCGGCTTTGCCATGACCGGCTCGTTCTGCACCTTCAAGCAGGCTTTCGAGGCGGCAGAGGCACTTGTGAGTGCCGGCTACGACCTCACGCCGATAATGTCCTTCAACGCCTATAACCTCTCGACCCGATTCGGAACGGCAGAAGAGAACAGAGCTAAGATTGAGAGCATAACCGGCAAAGAAATCATCCACACAATAGAGTCTGCCGAGCCGATAGGACCGAAGAGGCTTTTTGACCTGATAGTCGTCTGCCCGTGCACGTCAAATACAATAGCCAAGCTCGCCAACGGAGTAAATGACACCCCGGTCACGATGGCGGTGAAAAGCCACTTAAGAAACCAGCGCCCGGTGGTGATAGCCGTCTCGACGAACGACGCTCTTTCGAATGCCGCCAAAAACATCGGACTTTTGGAGAGCATGAAGCACTACTACTTTGTCCCATACCGTCAGGACGATTATATTTTAAAGCCTTTTTCGATGGTCGCCGACTTCTCGAAGGTGCAACGCACAATCGAGCTTGCCCTCTCGGAAATCCAGATACAGCCGATGATTGAGAATAAAATAGACAGGTGACGCATATCCCTACTGAATCGGTGGGGATATGCAATTTTCTTGTCCAAAACCCACTAAACGTTCACTGAAATTGCATCTTATTTCTATTTACAAGAAGTGCACCTCTATGGTAAAATAAGCATGGTTCAAAAGGCTCATCCCGATTGAGCCGGAGAGCTTAATTACAATATTACATGGAGGTCATATATAATGGCAAGATTTACTTTACCCCGTGATTTGTATCACGGCAAAGGCTCGCTTGAGACCCTCAAGACCCTCAAGGGCAAGAAGGCAATCATTGTTGTCGGCGGCGGCGCAATGAAGAGAAACGGATTCTTGCAGAGAGCTGAGGATTACCTCAAGGAAGCAGGAATGGAAGTCAAGATCCTTGAAGGCGTAGAGCCGGATCCTTCTGTAACCACCGTTATGAACGGCGCACAGGTTATGCTCGACTTCGAGCCTGACTGGATCGTAGCAATGGGCGGCGGCTCACCTATCGACGCTGCAAAGGCTATGTGGATCAAGTATGAGTATCCCGAGTGCACCTTCGAGGATATGTGCAAGGTCTTCGGCATTCCTGAGCTCCGCAAGAAGGCTCACTTCTGCGCTATTCCTTCCACCTCTGGAACCGCTACTGAGGTCACTGCATTCTCAATCATCACTGACTATGATAAGGGTATCAAGTATCCTATCGCTGACTTCGAGATCACTCCCGATGTCGCTATCGTAGACCCTGACCTCGCTGAGACCATGCCCAAGAAGCTCGTAGCTCACACTGGCATGGACGCTATGACTCACGCTGTTGAGGCTTATGTTTCCACCGCTAACTGCGACTACACCGATCCTCTGGCTATCCACGCTATTGAGATGATCATGAAGGAGCTCATTCCTTCCTACAATGGCGACATGGACGCTCGTGCTAAGATGCACAATGCTCAGTGCCTCGCTGGTATGGCATTCTCCAACGCACTTCTTGGTATCGTACATTCAATGGCTCACAAGACCGGTGCTGCTTTCGCTGACTATGGCGCACATATCATCCACGGTGCTGCAAACGCTATGTATCTTCCCAAGGTCATTGCTTACAACGCTAAGGATCCTACTGCTAAGAAGCGTTATGGCGTAATCGTTGACTATATGGGTCTTGGCGGCTCTAATGACGACGAGAAGGTGGGGCTTCTTATTGACTACCTCCGTGGCATGAATGACGAGCTCAACATTCCTCACTGCATCAAGAACTACGGTGCTGACAGCTATCCTTGCGAGCAGGGCTTCGTTCCCGAGGAAGTATTCCTTGAGAGACTCCCTGAGATTGCAAAGAACGCTATCGGCGACGCTTGCACTGGCTCCAATCCTCGTATTCCCACCCAGGAAGAGATGGAGAAGCTCCTCAAGTGCTGCTACTACGACACCGAAGTCGACTTCTGATTTCTGTAAAATACGCATAAAAAGTCCCGCAGATTCGTTCTGCGGGATTTTTCTTTAATCGAGATGCTTCGGCGCAGCTGAAACCTGCCTGCCTATGTGCTCCTTTTCTTCAAGATAGATTCTGTCGGCATACTCCCTGACCTTGTTGCAGATCCACATGTAAGCAGTCGTACCCTCCGAATAGTCCGCTTCGGCGTACATGTTGATTCTGCCGTCGTGGCGCATCTTTTCAACCTGATTGAAAGCGGTGATGTTGCCCTTCGGATAGATTGCGAAAGTCGATCCGCCGTTTTTGTTGACCAGTGAGAACGCCGGAATGTCGCTCGGACCGTCGGCGATATAAATCATGTTCTTGAACTTGACTCTGCGGTATTCTTCAGCAAGTGTGCTGTTGACCTCGACTCCGTCCTGCTTCCCAACGCCCTTGTTTATCTCAAAGAGAGCCCGTGTTTTGGAGGTGTTGTCAAGAGCACAGATAACCTCGCTGATGACCGGCTTACCCTCGGCATTTGGCGATTCCAGAAGCTCGCAGCCCCAGATGTCCTCGACATAGTCATTGACAACCGAGCCACGGATTGTTTCGGCGGTCCCGGTGCTGACAATATAGTGCTCAACCTTTATGCCGTATTCCTGGTACTTCGGATCCTTAGCCACAACATTCTTGATGCTGTCGAAAATCTCCGGCACTCCGTTGTAGAACCGAAGCCTCTTGCCATACTCCCTGAGCTTGGCGTTGGAAAGGTCCTTGAACCTCCCACTCTGTGCATACTTTATAAGAAAATTGAGGTAGCAAGTGTCCGCATTGACCCGAACTCCGGTCTTCTTGACCTCTTCTGCGAAGCTGTCGACCTCCCACCAGAACTCGCTCCCGTCAACTTCATTGTCTTCAAAAATTGGCGTCTGCATATACTCACTGACCAGCGTCTTGTCAAAATCCCAAATAACAGCAATAATATTAGCCATCTTAACGTCTCCTGAATCTCAAATTTGTACATCTTATAATAGCACTTTTCTGAAGGAACTGCAAGACCCAAAATTACGGGCTTGACATTCTGACTCTATATAGAGTATAATAATTTTATCATGAAAAATCCAAATCGGGAGGAGATTTTTGAACATGAAAAATATTAAAAGAATTGTGGCGCTTATGCTGACAGTAGTGCTTATTTTCACATTGACAGGCTGCGGTTCGCAGGAGAGCGAGAATGATGTCAGTGACGCAACTGTAACCGAAGATACGATCGCCGATGCGACTGTTGAAGCGATCTCAGAAACAATCGAATACCATACAGAACTGATAAACGGCGACTTTGAAACGCAGGATTTCGAGGGCTGGACGGTCGAAGAGTCTGCAACCGGCGTGGTAAAAGTCCAGAACGACAGCTGGGCAAGCGTGAATACATCCTATTTCGTCAAGATGTATTCCTATTCCGGAGGCTCGTTCACGCTGTCTCAGTATCTTTTGATTGAGGAAGCCGGCATCTACGTAGGTGGAATCTACTACGAGGGCTCCAACACATTTGAGGGAACGCTTACCTTCGAAATTCTTGTAAACGGCGAGGAGGCAGCAGCTCTTGACATCACGCCGTGCTTCGACTGGGATGTCTGGACAACTGCTATTACCGACGAAATCGCAGTTGAAGCCGGAGATGTAGTAACAATCCGTATTGTTGGCGAGCTTCTCTCAGATGATTGGGGCGACATCGACAACGTGGTGTTTGTAAACTCAAGTGAAAAAGATTCAATAGAGGGAAATAATGCTGCAGTAGAGGGTGAAGCGAGTGCTTCGAGCACTGCCGACGATCCTTTGGGAGGGGCTTCTGAGGATCACGGGGTAGATCCCTCTGAGGCGAACTGGGACATTCAGCAGGCAGGAGCAACCGGCTCCGGCTCGATAGACTACAGCGGAATCATATATAATGGTACCGTCATAAACGATGGAAACTGGATCAAGGGCGTCGACATTTCGTCTCTCATCTCCCTCGAAAAGAGTGGAGTTGTCTACTATAACGCAGACGGCGAGGAGGAAGATTTGCTCGCTATACTGAAGGATGCAGGAGTGAACTACGTCCGTGTTAGAGTCTGGAATGACGCGTATGCCGAGGGCGAGGAGAAAACTCCCGAAAACAGCTACGGCGGTGGAGTCTGCGACCTTGACTACACCTGCGAAATCGCCGAAAGATGTGCCGAGCTCGGTCTGACTCTCTATGTCGACTTCCACTATTCAGATTTTTGGAGCGACCCGAGCCGCTCTTATGCTCCGAAAGCCTGGGCGGATTATTCTCTCGAAGAGAAAGAAGCAGCCGTTGCCGAATTTACAACAGAGGCTCTCGAGCAGATTGCAGCAACCGGAGTGAAAATCGGTATCGTTTCTGTGGGAAATGAAACAAATTCATATCTTGCTGGTGAAAGCGGAAATGAGAATATAGCAAAGCTAATCGCTGCTGGCTGTGAAGCCGTCAGGGAGTTTGACGACAGTATTTTGATTGCTGTACATTTCACAAGCCCTGATCCGACGACCTATTACGGATATGCAAATATGCTCGCAGCTTCCGGTGCGGATTACGACATCTTTGCATCGTCATACTATCCCTTCTGGCATGGAACGCTTGAAAATCTGACCGAAAGCCTTAACGCAGTGGCTCAGTCTTTTGGAAAGCTCACGATGATCGCTGAGTACTCCTACGGCACAAGCGGCTCGTACGGTGACGAGGTTGAAGATGTTTTTGGAACTCCGAGCGAGGACGGTCAGGTTCAGGCAATAACCGTCCTGAATGAAGCAGCAGCGCAGATAGAAAACTGCATCGGAACTTTCTATTGGGAGCCCGCATGGCTTCTGACCTCATCTGAGACATGGGCAAGCGAGGGCTCCGGCTGGATAAACACTCCTGCCGCCGAGTATGACCTCGCAAATTCGAGTATAACTGAAGCCCAAGGCAGTGCCTGCTACAACGAAGCCCTCTTCGACGGAGACGGAAAGCCCTACAAAGCTATAACCGAGGAGATTTTCAACCAGATATGGACGGATGGGAAATAAGCCGACAAAATAAGTATAAATAAAGAAATCCCGCATCCGAAACCGGTTGCGGGATTTTTGAAACGAAAATTGAAATTATCTCTTCGAGAACTGCGGTGCTCTTCTTGCAGCTTTGAGACCGTACTTCTTTCTTTCCTTCATACGAGGATCTCTCGTGAGGAAGCCTGCAGCCTTGAGCTGGGGACGAAGTTCGTTATTATACTGGAGCAAAGCTCTTGAGATGCCGTGTCTGATGGCACCTGCCTGACCGGTAACTCCGCCGCCGGAGACGGTGCAGACTACGTCGAAGGTTCCTTCTGCTCCGACGAGCTTGAGAGGCTGACGGACGATGAGCTTGAGTGTTTCAAGACCGAAGTAATCGTCGATGTCTCTACCATTGATGGTAACCTTGCCGGTTCCCTGATAAAGTCTTACTCTTGCGACAGAGCTCTTTCTTCTGCCAGTTCCATAGAAATAAGCTGATTTAGATTCGTACATGATTCATCCTCCTTCTTAAAGCTCGATGGTTTCGGGCTGCTGAGCTGCATGAGGATGCTCCGAACCCTTGTAAACACGAAGTCTCTTAGCAGAGTTCGCACCGATAGTGTTGTGGGGAAGCATACCCTCAACAGCTATCTTCATAGCTCTCTCCGGCTCCTTCTCCATCATGTCGGAATACTTGTATTCCTTGAGATGTCCGATCCAACCGGTGTGCCATCTTAAGACCTTCTTGTTGATCTTGTTTCCGGTGAGAACAGCCTGAGCACAGTTAATGATGATAACGTGGTCTCCGCAGTCTACGTGAGGTGTGTAGGTGGGCTTATTCTTACCGTTAAGAATAGAAGCGGCTGCTGCGGCAACTCTTCCGAGAGGCTTGCCTGCGGCATCTATAACATACCACTTGCGCTCAACATTCTGCGGCTTTTCCATAAATGTTGACATTTGATTTCCTCCTTGATTATTACTCCTGTGAGTATTACTAAACCTTGCGCCTTGGAAGCCAAGCCACAAAGCCATGCTTTTCAAGCGACGTTCGCTATTATATTACGCTTTTTTTCGATTGTCAAGCCCTTTTGAAAACTTTTTTTAAATATATCCCGTTTTCTTTCAATTTCTCTTGATTTCTTTCGATATTTCTTCGATTCTCGATTTTCATTTCATTTTTTGTGAGTCTGACCAAGACAGTTGATTTTTCCTCGCATATGTGGTAAAATATCTTTCAGACAATAACACACCTAAAGGTGAATAAATATTTTTTCAGGAGGAAAACACCATGGCAGAAGTGAAAACCGTGCCGAAAAGAAGCGAAGTTCCGGAGGAATACACCTGGAACCTCTGCGATTTATACGAAACAGATGACAAGTGGCTCGAGGCTCTGGAGGATGCAAAATCCATCCCCGAGAAGTTAGCCTCATACGAGGGCAAAATTTCTCAGAGTGCTGAAACGCTCCTCGAGTATTTCAGACTCGACGACGAGATAACTCTTGAGCTCAAACAGCTCGCCAACTACGCAATGCGCAAGTATGACCAGGACACCGCCGAGCCGAAGTATCAGGACTTCTACTCAAAGATTATGATGCTTTTCCAGGACATCAGCGCCTCCTGCGCCTATGCAGTTCCCGAGATTATCTCAATCCCTGATGAAACTTTGGAAAGCTTCTACAGGAGTTGTCCCGATCTCGAACTCTACAGAATCTCTATCAGCAGAATCCGTATTGAGAAAGATCATGTTTTATCTGCTGCTGAAGAAGCAATCCTCGCCATGAGCCAGCAGGTAAGAGGCGTTCCCGACGATGTTTATGGAACTCTTGAGAGCACCGACCTTAAATTCCCATCCGCAGTAGATTCCGAGGGCAACGAGCATCCATTGACAAACGGCTCATATGTCGCACTCGTCGAGAATCCCGACAGAGAGCTACGTAAAGATGCCTTCAAAAAGCTTTATGGCACCTACGAGCAGTTCAAGAATACATTCGCATCTCTCTATTTCGGTGAAGTCAAACAGTCGATGTTCATGTCAAGGGCAAAGAAGTATAATTCCACACTCGAAATGGCACTTGCTCGCAACGAAGTCCCGACCTCTGTCTACCATAATTTAATAGACGCTGTTCACTCGAACATGGGCTATATGCATAAGTATATGAGCCTCCGCAAGAAGCTTATGGGTGTCGACGAGCTTCACATGTACGACCTCTACACAACTCTCGTTCCCGATGCCGATTCAAAAGTTACTTTTGAGGACTCGAAGAGAGACATCCTCGACGCAATGCAGGTTTTAGGTGACGATTACGTCTCGATGCTCAAGGAAGGCTTCGACAACCGCTGGATTGATGTCTATGAAAACGAAGGCAAGCGCTCGGGCGCATATTCCGCCGGAGCAAGACCTCATCCTTACGTCCTCATGAACCACAAGGAAAACCTCGACAGTGAGTTCACCCTCGTTCACGAGATGGGGCATTCGCTTCATTCATATCTTTCCCAGAAGAACCAGCCTGTCTGCTACAGCGACTATGTGATATTTGTCGCCGAGGTTGCCTCGACTTGCAACGAAGCGCTTCTCATGCAGCATCTTCTCTCGAAGACGACTGACAAGAAGGAAAGAGCCTACCTCATCAATTACTTCTTAGAGCAATTCAGAACCACTCTCTATCGCCAGACAATGTTCGCTGAGTTTGAGCTTCTGACTAAAGAAGCCGCCGAGAGGGGAGAAACCCTCAATGCAGACTACCTCTGCGACCTCTACTATAAGCTCAACAAGCAGTACTATGGCGACGACATCACCGTCGATCCTGAAATCGCTTTCGAGTGGGAAAGAATCCCGCACTTCTACTATAATTATTATGTCTATCAGTACGCAACCGGCTTCTCTGCTGCCATAGCACTTTCACAGAAGATAATTCATGAAGGAGAACCGGCAGTGAAGAACTACCTTAAGTTCCTTTCAAGCGGTTCGATAACCGACCCGATAAGCCTTCTCAAGATTGCCGGAGTCGACATGAATTCTCCCGAGCCTATCAATGATGCACTCAGAATGTTTGATTCACTTATTGACGAGCTCGACGAGCTTTTGGGATAACTATTTTAACAGGAGCAGCTAAGAATGAAATATTATATTGGAATAGACCTCGGCGGCACCAACATCGTCGCCGGAGTTGTCAACGAAAACTATGAAATAATAGCAAGAGCCACAACCCGCACCAACTGCCCGCGTCCTGCTGAAGAAATCATCAGGGACATGGCAAAAGTCTCCCGTGAAGCTGTCGAGAACGCCGGTCTTAGCTGGGATGACATCGAATCAGTAGGATTAGGTTCTCCCGGAACCATTGACAGCGACAGGGGAGTAATCGAGTATTCAAATAACCTCGATTTCTATGACATCCCGGTAGGTGATCTTCTCTATAGTGAACTTGGAAAACCCATCTATGCCGAAAACGACGCCAATGCGGCAGCATATGGCGAATATGTTGCCGGAAGCGCCAAGCATGCGAACAGCGCAGTCTGCATCACTCTTGGAACCGGCGTCGGAGGCGGAGTCATAATCGATGGTAAGATTTATTCCGGCTTCAACTATGCCGGAGCTGAACTCGGTCACACTGTCATCGAGGTCGACGGACCTCTCTGCACCTGTGGCAGACACGGCTGCTTCGAGGTTTATTCTTCTGCCACCGGTCTTATCCGCATGACCAAGGAAGCGATGGCAGCTCATCCTGAGTCTAAAATGCATCAAATGATGGGCGACCACGTCTCCGGAAGACTTGCATTTAATGCCATGAGAGCAGGCGACGAAGCCGCAAAAGAGGTTGTTGACAAGTATATAAAGTATCTTGCAACCGGCATTGCAAACGTAATAAACATCTTCCAGCCGGAGGTTCTCTGCATCGGCGGAGGAGTCTGCAACGAGGGCGACGCACTTCTCATCCCGCTTAAAGAGCAAGTAGCAAACGAGGTCTACACCAAGCGTGGCTCCCGCAATACTGAAATCGTCAGAGCTACTCTCGGCAACGATGCCGGAATCATCGGCGCAGCGTTCCTAGGCAGAAGCAGAAAGTAGGACTTAATGCTATGAAAATCCTCGCCGTTGACTATGGAGACGCCCGGACAGGTCTTGCCTCCTGCGATAGAAGCGAATCGATTGCCTCTCCTGTCGGGACCATTTCAGAATGGAACCGTGAGAAGCTTCTTGAGAAAATCTCAGCCAAGGCGCATGAGCTGGGAACTGAGCTGATAGTTGTCGGTCTCCCTAAAAACATGAACGGTTCTGAGGGCGAGAGGGCAGAGAAATGTAAGGAGTTCGCCGCTCAACTATCCGAACTGTCAGGCATCGAAACCACCCTCTGGGACGAGCGCATTACGACAGTCGAAGCCATCGGAATCCTGAACGAAACCAACGTCCGTGGCAAAAAGCGCAAAGCCGTCATTGACACCGTCGCCGCAACCCTCATTCTTGAGAACTATCTTGAGTATAGGAAGAAGAAAGGGCTCGCAAACTAATTTAATTTATCCATAAGGAGTAACCAATCAATGACAAAATACCGTAAAAACCTCATCAACCTAACCTTATCCGCAATGTTCTTAGCAATCGGGCTTCTTCTCCCGTTCCTGACCGGGCAGATTCCTGAAATAGGAAATATGCTTCTTCCGATGCACATCCCGGTGCTTCTCTGCGGGCTCATCTGCGACTGGAAGCACGGGCTTGCCGTCGGCTTCATAACCCCACTTCTGAGAAGCCTGCTTTTCGGCAGACCGGTGCTCTATCCTTCGGCTATTGCAATGGCATTTGAGCTTGCAACCTACGGCGCAGTAATCGGCATTCTCTATGCCGCATCCAAGTGGAAGTGCATAGTTTCGCTTTATCGCAGTCTGATAGCCGCCATGATTGCCGGAAGACTGGTCTGGGGCGTTGCTGAGATAATTCTTCTCGGCATCAAGGGCAACAGTTTCACCTGGAGCGCATTTATTTCAGGCGCTTTCCTCGAAGCAATCCCTGGCATCATCATTCAGCTGATCCTCATCCCCGCCATCATGGTCGCCCTCAATAAGACAGGGCTTGTCAGGTTCACAAAGAAGGCAAACAAGGTCAAGACTGCGGACTGACAAACATCAAGAATCAATAAATAACACGGCATTTCTCGCTTTATGTCGTGTTATTTTTCTGCCCGAAGTGATATTCTTATGGGCAGGAAAGGAGGGAAAACATGAATCAGAAGAAAATAGGCGAATTTTTAAAAGAGCTTCGAAAAGAAAAGGAGCTTACACAGGAACAGCTTGCTGAAAAGTTTTATGTTTCAAACAGGACGGTTTCACGTTGGGAGACGGGAAGCAACCTGCCGGACATAAGTACACTCATCGAGCTTGCGGACTTTTATAACTGCGACATCCGTGAAATCATAAACGGAGAAAGGAAAAGCGAGAATATGAACGAAGAAGAAAAGAAAAACCTCAAGGCAGTTGCCGAATATGCCGAAGAGGACAAAGCGACACTGTTAAAACGGGTCAGAACGACGAGCATTGTGGGCATTATTGCGGTTGTACTGTGCTTTATAGTTATGTTGACCGACGACTCTGACCATCTTCCGGTCGTAGACTTCATTATGGGAGCTTCGATGGGCTTGGCATTCAGCGCTCTGTTGGTATCGTTCCTTTACACAATCGATATTCTTTCAAAAGCGAAGCAAAGCGGCAAGCTCTCGAAGAAGATGGCGGCAATCATTATCACAATCTGTGCTATTGTTGCCCTTGGATGCTTCATAGCGGCAATATTCGCATCTGTTTAAAATAGGCATGAAAAAAGCGGCTGGTACTGTTTGAGTATCAGCCGTTAATTTTTGGGGGCTTCCGCCTTGCCGCCACATGACGTATAAAACCCGCACGAAGCAGGTGGGTATCAGCTCTGATGTTTCGTGCTCCCTTCGTCCTTGGTACTTGAACAGGGAAGCTGGGGGCAGCAACCGTGCGTACCTTGGGAGGTCTGCATCCCCGCATCCGGAGCGAGATTCCCGTATTATATGTGTTGGATTATAAAAACCATGCTTAATCGAACAAGGCAGAATGAATTTTGATTTCAGAGAGTAGTATAACTCTTTCGAACTATATTATTCCTCGTGATGATGGCAGCAGCAATCTTCGTCTTCACAGTCGCAGTCATCATCTTCGCATTCGCACTCTTCATCCCAGTTGTCGAATCTGTCGATGAAGATCTGACCGATGCGGTCATACTCCTCTTCACTCTCGATAGAAACAAGAGTGATCTCATCGCCGGTGTCTTCTACTTTAAGAATGATGAACTCGCCGTTGTCGTTGACTAAGTCCTCAGGATTCTCATAGTAGGGAGCGAGTGCATAGTAGGTGTCATCGCCCTCATCGTAGATGTCTATAAGCTCATAGTTGCCGACATTGCCCTCTTCGTCCTCAAGGGTATAGATTTCGGGCATATATTCATTTTCATCCATTTGGGTAATCTCCTTTGTAAATAAGTTTGATTCTATTATAGTGAAAACTTGCGGGTTTGTCAATGGTACTTTTGTGTAGAAACCGCTCAAATTTATATTCAAAAGCTAACACCTGGTCTTCAGAAAAATTCCACAAAAAAATTTGAAAAAAGTTTGAAAAACCTATTGACATTTCAATCCGGGTGTGTTATAATACAATCACAGAAGAGAGATAAATAAAAAAAGTCACTGAAAACTAAAAGGGAGAGGGTTCCGATGAAGAGGTAACAAATCTTCAGAATCACAAACAAATAACACACCGCGTCTTAAGAAAGTAAAGGAGCGATTGTTATGAAAGTATTAGCAAAAGCAAGAAACGGAACTTGCAGGTAAAATAAACTGAAAGAGGTGAGTCCAGCAATCTATGCATAATTCTACCGACTCACAGAATCTAAAGTAAAGCTAACCTTTAAACTTGACACATTACGAGATGTTCTCTTAGGTACGAAACCAATTTCTCAAGATCGAAGAATTAGCTACGAAATTGATTCTGTAACCTATCTGAAATAATGATAGAAGAGTAGCGTAAGGCTGTTGACAGCAAGGAAATTGCTGATAGCAAGAGATTTGAACACAAATATCTTGCCCATAAAAATCAAGAAAATCCAAATCGAAAGGTTTAAAGCCGAAAGGATTTGATGCACCATGAAACTGTTTTACAAAAAGGAAATCAAAATTCAGCAGTGAGAGGGTGAGTCCAACAAAGACTTTAAATTGAGCTGTAGTCACATCAGAGCACCAAGCTTTAACAATAACGAGGTTCATGCGAAGGGTTTATTTGAAGACCAAATCGTGATGAAGTAAGCTAAGTTAAAACCTGATACTAAAGTGACAATGCGTCAGAGACGCTGAACGTAAAGTTCTGCAGCATATGGTGTTAATTGATATAATGAGGGAGCGGTTATCCGCTCCCTTTTTGGTGTGCCGTAGTCTTCACAAACCGGACGACTCCCGAATAATATAGACTAACGGCGGGAGGGCTCATAGGTCAGTTTTAAAAGGGGAGAGAAGAGCCACAGTTCACCGCCGTTTTATATACAGAGCCGCCGGAATTGGCGGCTTTTCGGATTTGGCATTTTTAACGATACCGGCGCTGAATATTCGGTAAAATTTTGCTTTTTAGTAACCGTTTTGTAACCAAAGATTGTTTGACAACTGGTGCAGACTTGCTGTATAATGATGGTGGATAGATAGGTAGTATTCGGAGGGAAGAAATGAAAACTAAAATATCAGCATCAATTCTTTCAGCAGACTTCGGTCACCTTTCGGACGAGCTTTCCCGTGCGGAAGCAGCCGGCTGCGACATGATACATTTTGACGTTATGGACGGTCACTTTGTTGCGAACATCAGCTACGGCGTTCCGGTTCTGAAATCCATCAGGAAATATTCAAGCCTGCCGTTCGATGTGCACCTCATGATAAGCGACCCGAACGCATATATAGAACCATTCGCCAAAGCTGGAGCCGATGGAATCACATTCCATCTCGAAGCAACAGCAAACCCAGTCGGCATAATAGAAAAGATTCATTCCTTGGGACTGAGAGCCGGAGTTTCTGTCAAGCCGAAAACCGATGTCAGCTTGCTTTATCCCTTAGTCGGAGTAATGGACATGGCTTTAATTATGACGGTAGAGCCCGGCTTCGGCGGTCAGGGCTTCATCCCGGAAACTCTCGCAAAGATTAAGGCACTGAGAGAGTACCTGAGTTCTGAGAATATCGACCTCGATATAGAAGTCGATGGCGGAATCTCCGACAAAACGGCTTACATGGTGAGAGAGGCAGGAGCGAATGTCCTGGTTTCCGGTTCATATCTGTTCCGAGCCGCCGACATGGCTTCAAACTGCAAGCTTCTAAAAGACTAACAATAAGGACGGTAAACCACAATTTCAGACGTAGCTACACAATCAATCGGAAAAACTGAACGGAACAGATACACAAGACTCTGTTGCTTCCTGCTTGCACTTTGCGTCCTGCCATATTACTATTATGGTCTCAGGGCTTTGATTGTTGTTGCCATTTCCGTCCTGACAAGTGTTATAAGTGAATATATCTGCACTTCTCTTATGAGAAGAAAATACGACTGGCGTGACCCATCTCCAATAGCGAATGGAATAATGCTCGCACTTCTCATGCCGGCATCAGTCCCATATGGAGTGATGATTTTCGCAAGCGCATTCATGTCGTCGGTAATGAAATATGCCTTCGGTGGACATCACAACAGAATCTTCCATCCGGTTGCAACGGCATACCTTCTTTCCGCACTCTGCTGGCCCTCAAGTGTCCTGAGATACCCGACGCCGTCAATATTCGGCAGTCTTTCTCTCTCATCGAGCCTGACCGACGCTCTTGACCGCTCCTTCACCCACTATGTCGACGTTTCGCTGAGCTCCTCAAGCTGGCTCGACATCCTCTGGGGCAGACTTGCAGGACCGATGGGCACAAGCTGCGTAGTGCTCATTCTCATCTGCACCATCGCACTCTACTGCTTCCGTGACGTTCCGGCACCGGTTCTTTTCTCAGCAGTTGCAACCGAAGTGCTACTATTCATCATCTTCCCGATTTCCGCAACCGGCTGGCAGGCGGCGCTCTATTCTATCGTGACCGGATCGTTCATGTACGTTCTCGCATTCATGGTCTGCGACCCGTGCTTCACTCCGTCAAACTGCTTCGGACAGACTCTCTATGGCGTGGCATACGGAGTAACTGCATTTCTCTTAAGAAAGCTCTCTGGCTATGAGGACAGCTCTGTTCTGGCACTCATGATAGTTTCAATCTTCCCGTCCGAATTCGACAGGCTTGCGATCTTTGTTATTGATAATCTTGACAGATTCCGTCACTTCGTCGCAACAAGCTTCCGGGAGTATCAGATATACCGAAGATTCAAGAAATACGAAAAGCTTCCTGACAGCACCGAGCCCGAAGCTGTAGAATCCGAAGAGCCCACTCCTGAAACGGAAGAAACCCAAGGAGAGGAGAGTGACCAAGGTGAAGTTTAAAGGCTTCAAGTTCCCCGAGCGTAAGCCCACAACCGTCTCCGACATAAGCGAGCTCCATGGTCTCGTTCCATCCCAGGCAAGTGCTGCCGGCAGGGAAGCGGTCTTAACATCGAATGCTCTTCTGTCGAGTGGCTCGATAATAGCTCCCGCTGTAGTGGTCGCAACCAGCTTCCAAAGCGCACTGGCACTCTGCATAGTATTCAGCATCGTGACATTCTTAACAGTTCTTATCTGCTCGTTCGTCCCGAGAAAGCTTGTCTACACAGTCAGAATTATAGTCTATACTTTCGTAGCATCTTTGGTCTATATTCCCGTTGCAATCCTGATGGAGAATATCATGCCTGCACAGTTCACGGCATTGGGAATATATGCGCCACTACTTATAACAAACTCATTCATCACAATGAAGACCGAGTCGAAGTTCTTCCGCCTCAAGCGTGGATTCATGGCAGAGCTCTGCGGATTCTATATCCTTGGTTACGATCTGGCGCTTCTCTTCTTCGGCTTCATGCGTGAGCTTCTGACAAACGGCGGTCTTTTCGGAGTTCAGTTCCTGCCGCTCAGTATCCCATCAGTCGGAACCGTCTATGGCGGATTTATTCTTCTGGCACTCACGGCGGCGACGTTCAGATGGATATTAGGAAGAAGCCAGGTAAAATCGTAATTTTAAAGAAAGACCAGCTATAAAAAGTCAATAGCAAAATAGAAGAAAAATAAGAAGGAA
>JAJQGJ010000016.1 GCA_021200565.1 Oscillospiraceae bacterium | reverse complement strand
GAGGTTTCATACGGGTTCTCTTTGAATTACCTGTAAATACATTATACGAGGAGTTAACAATATGCCTGAACAACCCTCACAAAAGCCCCACATCCTCCGCCGCTTCCTTCCCTACCTATGGAAGTACAAGTGGATGATGATTTTCGACCTTTTCTGCGCTGCGCTGACTACACTTTGCGACATCGTTCTGCCGAAAATGATCAGCTATCTCACCAACGCTGCGGTGGATTCTTCAATAATCCTGACTGTCGAAAGCGTCTTAAGGCTCGCTTTGGTCTATATCGTTCTTCGAATCATCGACAGCGCTGCCAACTTCTACATGGCTTCAACCGGTCACATCATGGGCGTCTACATCGAAACCGACATGAGAACCGACGCTTTTAAGCACCTGCAGTGGCTGAGCTCCACTTACTATTCGAACACCAAAGTCGGCACCATTATGGGCAGAATCACGAACGACCTTTTCGACGTCACCGAATTCGCCCACCACTGCCCGGAGGAGTTCTTCATAGCTGCCATCAAGCTTGTGGCGTCGTTTGTCATCCTCTGCGGGACGAGCGTCGCTCTGACGGCGATAATTTTTGCCTGCGTGCCGCTGATGATCATAATAAGCTTCACCTTAAACAAGCATCTCAAGGCGATATTCTATAAACAAAGAGTAAAAGTGGGCGAGCTCAACTCCACTATCGAAGACAGCCTTCTCGGTCAGCAGGTCATCAAGACCTTTGCCGCCGAGGAAGAGGAGGAAAAGCGCTTCGAGCGCAACAATCAGGAGTTCAAGCAAGTTAAAAAGAAGAGCTACTACATCCAGGCTACACTCAACACCTCTACCAGGCTTTTTGACGGAATCATGTATACTGTAGTGCTCCTGGCAGGCGGGCTTTTCCTCGTGAACGGCAGGATAAATGCCGGCGACCTCGTGGCATATGTCATGTATGTCGGAACTCTGATCGCCACCATCCGCACCATCGTCAACTACCTCGAGCAGTTCCAGCGTGGAATGACCGGAATTGAGAGGTTCCTTGAGATTATGGACACGCCGATTGATATTGCAGATAAACCCGACGCCAAAGATTTAGCAGTCAAATCGGGCGAAATCGAATTCAAGAATGTCAGCTTTGAATATCCCGACGACCACAACCGGGTTCTTAGCAATGTCAACCTGAAAATCAAGTCCGGCGAAAAGCTTGCGCTTGTGGGACCGTCTGGCGGCGGCAAAACGACTCTTGTCAGCCTTATTCCCAGGTTCTACGACGTTTCGGACGGCGAAATTCTTATCGACGGCGTTGACATCCGGGACGTCACCTTAAAGAGCCTTCGGACCTCCGTCGGAGTTGTCCAGCAGGACGTCTATCTTTTCAGCGGAACGGTTGCCGAGAATATCGCCTATGGAGATTTTGGCGCAAGCCGAGAAGACATCATCCGGGCAGCTAAATTAGCCGGAGCGGACAGCTTCATTATGGACTTGAAGGACGGATACGACACCTATGTCGGCGAGCGAGGCGTCAAGCTCTCAGGCGGTCAGAAGCAGAGGATTTCGATAGCCCGGGTGTTCTTAAAGAATCCCCCGATTCTCCTTCTTGATGAGGCGACAAGCGCACTAGATAATGAAAGTGAAGTTCTTGTCGGAAGAAGCCTCGATCTCCTGGCAGAGGGCAGAACCACCCTCACCATCGCCCATCGCCTCACCACCATTAAAAATGCAGACCGCATAATTGTCCTCGGCTATGACGGAATCGAGGAAGAGGGCACACATGAGGAGCTGCTCGAGCATGAGGGGCTTTATTATCGGCTGTGGAATGGGTTGATTGAAGGGGAGACTATGGGCAACAGGATTCCCCCTCAGTCAGCCTGACGGCTGACAGCTCCCCAAGGCGTTGGGGAGCCTTTTGCATTCTATGAAAGCTCGCTATTGGCTCCCCTTTTTAAGGGGAGCTGTCAGCGAAGCTGACTGAGAGGTTGCGAGCGAAGCGAGCGCAACTTTTTTCAAATCCCCACTTGACAAGTATATCCCTATATGCTATACTCATAAATGACAAGGAAAGTTGTCATTTTGACAACCAAATCTGTCAAAGGAGGCAAGTATATGCCGATACTCAAAAATCATCTTAAGGAGAAGCGGGCGGCGCTTGGGGTCAATCAGCAGGAGATGGGCGCCATGTGCGGCGTGTCGAGGCAGACGATAAGCCTTATCGAGCGTGGCGACTACTCGCCATCCGTCACGCTGGCGCTGACTATTGCCAAGGTCTGCGGCGTTTCCGTCGATGAAATATTTTATTTGCAGGAGGAATCGGAAAATGGAAAATAATGAAATCAAAAAGGAAAATAAGAAAGCTCTGCCGATGTTTATCGCAATAATCGTCCTATCGGCGGTGGTCGGGTTTGTGCTCGGGTTCATGTCCGTATATGTAGAGCATACAGACAAATTTGAAGAGCTCGGAGCTCTTTTCGGAAAGTACGTCGCACCCTGCTTGCTTATTGCGCTTGCAATAGTAGTGCCGCTGATCTGCATTCCAAAATACTCGAAAGCGAAGAAGATTCTTGCATCTTGGGACGGCGAGGATGAGGAGGTCTATGAAAAAGCAGACAGTAAGCTCTCAGACCTCATCCACACAACAAGCGTTGGTCTAATAATCTCTTTCTTCCTGATTGCAGCGTCCTATTCGGTAGGGTCGGAGAACGTCAGCATCTTCACGCCTGTTGCGATTATCGGCTTTGTAGCTGTGATGGCGGAGGCGACTATTCTCCAGCAGAAGGCTGTCGACGCCGTCAAGTCCACAAACCCCGAAAAGAGAGGCTCCGTCTACGACATGAAGTTCCAGAAAAAGTGGCTTGAAAGCTGCGATGAGGCGGAGAAAGCGATGATCGGTCAGTGCTCCTACAAAGCCTATCAGACCACCAACACCACCTGCACCGTACTTGCCGTGATCCTGGCACTTGCGGCGATAATCTTCGGCACTGGCTTCCTGCCGTCGCTTGCCGTCTGCATTATCTGGTTTGCGAACACAGAAGCGTATATGAGAGAGGCGAAGAAGCTGGGAGAAAGAGGGGTGCTGTGATGAAATCCGATAATTTTGAAAGAACCCTCCCGGAGGGATACCACGAAGCATATGTCATCGACGCAACCAAAGGCAAATTCAGCCTCTGGCTGAATGTCGTCGCAATGGCGCTTATGATAGTTATAGCTGTGCCGCTGGTTGCGATTATTTTCATAACGGCGGAGGAGGTGCACGTCAACAGCACGTTTTTACTCATCCTCTGCGGCTTGCTCATCGTCTACACTATCTTACACGAGCTCACCCACGGCATCGCCTATAAGCTGATGACTGGCGAGAAGCTCACGTTCGGCGTGACCCTGACGGTTGCATTTTGCGGCGTGCCGAAGATATTTGTCTATAGAAAAACGGCGATGGTCGCACTTCTGGCACCGTTCACCGTCTACTCGATTCTGTTTATTTTGCTGATGATAGCCCTCCCCGACCCGACAATGAAGCTTGCGGTTGCAATCCTCTTCGCAATCCACTTCGGCGGCTGTGCCGGAGACCTCTATGACACCTTCATCTACCTCACCAGGTTCAAAGACCCAAAGACGCTGATGCAGGATACAGGTCCGAGGCAGACGTTTTATGTTCCCAAATGAGATTTTCCTATAAATAACTATTGACAAACCCGTTTCAGCAGGATATAATATAAGTGAACCTGAGTGTTCAATGTTTGTTGGTACTCGATACCCAACTGAAATAAGGTCGAGTGCAAATGTTTACCGGTACTCGATATTCCGGTATAAACAAGGTCGAGTTCAAATTTTTCGGCTGTTGGACTTTTCCGACAGCCTTTTATTTTTCGGAGGTCGAAATGGTTGAGAATCCAGTCGCTGGCGGCTTTTATTTCATGTCCGATAAGTTCTATTCTGAGTTTCCCGATCCGTATCTGATGCCAAACAAAGCAGACGAAGATGGACGGGCGCATGGTCGTCCATGCTTTTATGCCTATCTGGACTGCAAAACCGGTCTCTACTGGGTTATTCCTATAAGCTCAAAGGTGGAAAAGTATCAAAAAATAGCTGGGAATAAGCGAAAGAAGTACGGAAAATGCGACACCATTCTGTTTGGCAGGGTTTTAGGTCGGAACAGTGCTTTTTTGATTCAGAATATGTTTCCAGTAACCAGAGAATACTTTGAAAGCCAGTATATCAATTCGAAAGACGGTGTGCCGGTCAGAGTCGACGGCGCCTTTGAGAAAGAGCTGAAAAGGTCTGCGCAGAGAGTAATAGCACTTGTACATAACGGTCACCCCGAGCTCGTGTTTCCGGATGTGTTAAGCATTGAGAAGAAGCTGACAAACTGACTGAGAGGGCGTACGAGATGCAGGCGGCAGTTTCTCGCAACTATCAAACAAGCCAAAATAAAACGACCCACAAGAGGTCGCTTTTATTTTGGTCTGTCCGACAGGAATTGAACCTGCGCACATACGGTCGGAGCGTATTGCTCTATCCACTGAGCTACGGACAGGTAAATGTAGGAGGGGAGGGCTGCCGAATGTACAGAGCAGCCCTCGCCATTAGGAAAAAGGAACTGGCTATCTTAATTTCGCTCCGGCGGGAACCGAGTCGTCAAGGAATGTGACCTTTGCCGTGCCATCAGGCATTTCGGCGCAGACTATCATACCCTGAGATATTTCTCCGCAGAGCTTGGCGGGTTTCAGGTTGGCGACAACAACAATCGTCTTTCCGATGAGATCCTCCGGCTTATACCACTTGGCAATTCCGGAAACAACCTGCCTGCCGCCCATGCCGTCATCAAGCGTGAGCTTGAGAAGCTTATTCGATTTCTCGAGCTTGACGCAGTCTTTTACTTTAGCCGCCCGAAGCTCGGTCTTCATGAATTCGTCTATAGTGATTTCGGGTGCTAACTCTATCTTTTCAGCTTTAGCTGTGGCTTGAGCTGTAGCTTCAGCTGTGGCTTCTTCAGTCTTCTTGGCGAGCTCCGCCTGGAGCTTTTCACGCTCTTCGTTCAGCTCTTTCAGAACCTTTTCGGAATCGATTCTTGCGAACAGAGGAACAGCCTGACCGACTTTATTTCCTGCAACATATCCGCCGAAGCTGTCAAGAGTGTCTAGTCTACTCACATCAGTTCCGATCTGCGAGAGAATCTTTTCGGATGTCTCCGGCATGAACGGAGCGGAAAGAACGCCGATAAAGCGGATGGTCTCGATGAGCTCATACATGACCGTTTCGAGCCTCGATTTGCCCTCATCAGTCTTCGCAAGCTTCCAGGGCTCGTTTTCGTCGATATACTTGTTGGCTCGTCTTGCAAGAGTGATGAGATCCGAAGCCGCATCTGCAAGATGGAAGGACTCAAAATGCTCCTCCATGCTCTTTTTAGCGGCAACGCAGCATGCTTCGAGATCAAAATCATTCTCCGTCTTGTCGTGAGGAGCGATTACGACGCCGTCAAAGTACTTATTCACCATCGTGACGGTGCGGTTGACGAGGTTTCCGATGTTATTTGCAAGGTCCGTATTGTATCTTTCGATTACGTTTTCGTAGTAGATTGAGCCGTCGGCGGTGAAAGGCATCTCGCTTAAGAGATAATATCTCGTTGCGTCGACGCCGAATCTCTTCACGAGATCGTCGGCATAGATGACGTTGCCCTTCGATTTTGACATCTTGTCGGTTCCGAAGAGAAGCCACGGGTGCGCAAAAATCTTCTTCGGGAGTTCAATTCCCAGCGCCATCAGCTCGGCAATCCAGTAGATCGAATGGAATCTTAAGATGTCCTTTCCGATAACGTGGGTGCAGTTGGTCCAGTATTTCTTATAATCCTCGCTCGGGTTGTCGACATCGTAGCCAAGACCCGAGATATAGTTGGTCAGAGCGTCGATCCAGACATAGACAACGTGCTTCGGGTCGAAATCAACCGGGATTCCCCACTTGAATGAAGAACGGGTGACGCAGAGGTCCTGAAGACCGGGCTTTAGGAAATTATTGACCATTTCCTTGCGCCTTGAAACCGGCTGGATGAATTCTGGGTTATTCTCAAATAAATCTTCTAATTGCTTCTGATATTTCGAAAGCCTCAGGAAATAGGCTTCTTCTTTTGTTTTCTTGACCTCGCCGCCGCAGTCGGGGCACTTGCCGTCGACAAGCTGAGTCTCAGTGTAGAAGCTCTCGCATGTGACGCAGTATTCGCCCTCATATTCGCTCTTATAGATGTCGCCCTGGTCGTAAAGCTTCTTGAAAATTTTCTGGACGTTTCTTTCGTGATCAGGATCTGTTGTTCTTATGAAACGGTTGTAGGAGATGCCGAGCATGTCGTAGATTTCCTTGACCTCGCCGGCAACCTTGTCGACGTGCTCCTTCGGGGTGATTCCCTCAGAGATAGCCTGCTGCTCAATCTTCTGACCGTGCTCGTCTGTTCCGGTAAGGAAGAAAACGTCATATCCCTGCATTCGCTTGAACCTCGCCAGAGCATCAGCGCATACTGCATCGTAAGTGTTGCCGATATGAGGCTTCTTAGACGTATAGGCAATAGCGGTGGTAATAAGATACGGTTTTTTGTCCATGATGATTCCTTCCTCTCGTAAAATTGGGTTCAATAAACCCTGCCTTTATATTATAGCCGATTTTAGGGATTTGTCAAGGGATCATATTCCCATGACATCATGGAAATACGGCAGAGTTGAAAACTGATATTTCCTTGCAAACTCCCTTGGGTGGAGCTTCGCTTTGCCGGTGACGTGATTTATATATGTATCGACGTAGCTGACAGCCGCTCTGACGATGGTCGGCAGATTTCTCTTCATTTCTGCATATTCGTCCTGGTCGACGATGGCATTCTCTGTGTCGAAGTAGTCTGTGTCACTGACGATGACGATTTTCGAGAAATCGAGTCCGGAGTGGGAACGCTTCGAGCGTTCAGTATTCGTAAATAAAAATGCGTTTTTGTGATGGATGTCCGAGCGGAACGGGACGCAGATGAAATAATCATCGTGCGTGTCGATGAGTAAGCAAGTGTAAGGTCTTCCGTGCTTGTGCATCAGCTCGGGAAACCTTTCGGGCGGATAGTCAGCCGTGAATTTAGGGGACAATAAGTATAAATCTACGTCAAATACCAAAAGAATCACCCGCAAAAAACGAGGATGACCAACCGGTCACCCTCGAGGATTTTCTTCGCTCGGTCAGTTTTATTTTACCGATGTGTCAGAACCGTCACACATCATCTTCGCACGGTCAGTTTTTATATTACCGACGAGTCGGAACCGTCACTCGTCATCGTTCAGCGAAGCAGAAGACGCATCTTCTACTTATATTATACACAAAATCCGGGAAAATGCAAGCCCTATTGAGCATATTTTTAGTTTTTTCTTTCCCCGGCAACAAAAAAGCCGCCATTACAGGCGGCTTTCGCATAGTCAGAATTACTTGATCTCAACAGTAGCTCCAGCTGCTTCGAGCTTTTCCTTGAGCTCGTCAGCCTCTGCCTTGGAAACGCCTTCCTTGACATTCTTGGGAGCGCCTTCAACGAATTCCTTGGACTCCTTAAGACCGAGACCCAAGATTTCCTTGACAGCCTTGATGACAGCCATCTTAGCGTCGCCGAAGGAAGCAAGAACAACGGTGAATTCAGTCTGCTCTGCAGGTGCAGCAGCAGCTCCGCCAGCAGCGGGAGCAGCAGCAACAGCAGCGGTTACTCCGAATTCTTCCTGGATTGCGTCAATAAGTTCCTTGAGTTCCAATACGGAAAGACCCTTGACGTCTTCTACAAACTTTAAAATTTTCTCTGAAGCCATTTTAGTAAATCTCCTTTAAAAGTAATAATTGAAATTTTGTCTGAGGACTGAAAGTCTGCAATTATGCAGCCTCTCCCTCCTGTTTGTCTGCGAGAGCCTGGAGCGTTGCTGCAAGCTTCTGCATCGGTCCCTGGAGAGAACCAACGAGCATCGAAAGAAGGGCTTCCTTTGAAGGAATCTTCGAAAGAGCCATAACTCCGTCGGCGTCATAGATTTCATCATCGATGAAGCCGGCCTTGAGCTTGAAGTTTTCGTGCTCCTCAGCGTACTTGCCAAGGATTCTTGCTGCTGCGGTCTCGTCGTCAGCTGAAACTGCGATTGCAGTTGTTCCGGAAAGAACGTCAGTAAGAGCGTCATAGCCGGAGTCCTTCATAGCAAACCGAAGAAGAGTGTTCTTCTCGACGGTGTACTTGATTCCTGCTTCTCTGAGCTCCTTACGAAGCTTTGTGTCATCCTCGACAGTGATACCGCTGTAGCTAACGAGAACACCAGCCTTGGAACTCTTGAGCATCTCGCTTATTTCAGCGACCTTAGCCTTCTTCTCGTTAAGAACATTTGCGTTGGGCATTATTTTCACCTCTTTGAAATAGATTTTTTACGAAAGGACTCGGTTCTTTCGCATTTGCTCCATTTCATATTGAAAAGTCCTCTTCCCGACAGGTCGAGAAAAGGACGTAGAATCATAAAACTACTCTTTTCCTCGGCAGGATTTACTTTTTCGGACTTGTCCGAAAAATACCGGCTGTCTTTAGAAACGAAGCATATTATTTATACCATACAAAATGGTATTTGTCAAGTGGTTTGGGACGATTTCTGTAGGGGCGGATATTATCCGCCCGTAACCAATCGCCGGAGAAAACCCGGGCGGATAATATCCGCCCCTACATATAATTCGCGATAATTACGAATTATACGCCATATTTTGCCGTATTGACCTTAACGCCAACACCCATGGTGGAAGCGACTACTACGCTCTTGAGGTACTGACCCTTTGCAGCAGCCGGCTTAGCCTTTACGATTGCTTCGAGGAGAGTCTCGAAGTTCTCAGAAAGCTTCTCTTCGCCGAAGGATGCTTTGCCAATCGGGCAGTGGATGATGTTGGTCTTATCGAGACGGTACTCGATCTTACCAGCCTTAGCTTCGGTGACTGCTCTTGCAACGTCGGGCGAAACGGTTCCGGACTTCGGGTTAGGCATGAGTCCCTTAGGACCTAAAACCTTACCTAAGCGTCCTACAACGCCCATCATGTCGGGAGAAGCGATAACGACGTCGAAATCGAACCAGTTTTCCTTCATGATCTTGTCGACATACTCGATGCCGCCGACGTAGTCAGCTCCTGCTGCCTTGGCTGCCTCATACTTGTCTTCCTTGCAGAAAACGAGGGTTCTGACAGTCTTGCCGGTTCCGTGAGGCAGGATAACTGCGCCTCTTACCTGCTGGTCTGCGTGACGGGAGTCAACGCCCAGGCGGATGTGTACTTCGATGGTCTCGTCAAACTTGGCTTTTGCATTTGCACTTGAAAGTGCAACAGCCTCCTTGACATCATACTGCTTTGTTTTGTCTATAGTCTTTAACGAATCGACATATTTCTTTCCGTGTTTCATGTAAATTTACTCCTTTATATAAAATAGTGGTTTAGCGGAAAAAGGTTATTCCTCCCACTTGTTTTTAGTTCGTTCAAACTTTTAACACCGCTGAAGTTCGACGCAGTCGAACTTCTGTAGTTGACGACGTCAGTCGGCAACTACTACGCCCATTGACCTAGCTGTACCAGCGATCATGCTCATTGCAGCTTCAACGGAAGCAGCGTTGAGGTCGGGCATCTTCTGCTCGGCGATAGCTCTTACCTGATCGCGGGTGATGGTTGCAACCTTAGTCTTGTTAGGTGTGCCTGAAGCGGTCTCGATTCCGCAAGCCTTCTTGATAAGAACAGCTGCCGGCGGAGTCTTTGTGATGAATGTGAACGAACGGTCGGAGTAAACGGTGATGACAACCGGGATGATAAGACCCATGTCGTTCTTGGTTCTCTCGTTGAAGTCCTTGGTGAACGCCATGATGTTTACGCCGTGCTGACCGAGCGCAGGACCAACCGGCGGTGCAGGGGTTGCCTTGCCGGCGGGAATCTGAAGCTTGATAATTCCTGTAACTTTCTGTGCCATAATAATTTCCTCCAATTTTGTGGTGATAGACGAGACGGAGACAATTTACATCTTGCATCGAATTTGCTTGCAAATTGTTTGCACAATCCACCCCATCTATTAGGCGAGCAAGGCTTCCTGCTCTCCCACTGAATTAATTGCTTATTCCTCGAGCTTTTTAATCTGCGAGATTGAGATGGTAGCCTCGGTTTCACGCCCGAACATTGAAACAGCGATGACCGCAGTCTGATCCTCGATATTGATAGACTGTACCGAACCGAGCCATCCGTTGAAAGGACCACTTGTGACGGTGATTGTGTCGCCGACCTCGAAGCCGACTGACGCCTCAGAAACCTTCACGAAGTCAACGCCCAACGCAGCCACCTCTTTGTCGGTGAGCGGAACCGGCTTTGACCCTGGTCCCACGAAGCCGGTGACGCCTCTGGTGTTTCTGACGATATACCATGTGTCGTCGGTCATCACCATTTTTATAAGGACGTAGCTCGGGAAGAGCTTGTTGTCTTCCTTCTTGCGCTTCTTTCCGTCCTCAGCAGGAGCTTCTGCCTCGTCGGTGGTTTCAAGCGGAATTCTGACCTCCTGGATCATATCCTGAAGTCTGCGGTTCTCAACTACCTTTTCAATATTCTGCTTAACCTTGTTCTCATATCCTGAATAGGTGTGAGCAACATACCATTTCGCCTGAGCGTTATCTTCCATGAACTGATCTCCTTTGATTTTTCGTATTACCGAAATAAGACCTGATTATGAGCCTGTTACCAGTCTCAGAAGCAGTCCGAATATCGAGTCGACTGCAAACAGAGCCGCACCGCTTATGATGCACACTGCCAGAACGACACCGGTGTTGTTGAGAACCTGCTTTCTGGAAGGCCAGACAACCTTCTTGACCTCGGAAATGAGGTCACGGACGAACTTTACAACCCTGTTCGGCTTCTTGGCTTTCTTCTTTGCCGCCTTCTTGGGAGCGCTTTCGACCTTTACGTCTTTTTCATCTGCCATGCCGGGTCCTCCTTACTTGGTTTCTCTGTGAAGAGTGTGCTTCCTGCAGTGCTTGCAATACTTATTCATTTCAAGTCTGTCGGGATCATTCTTCTTGTTTTTCTTTGTGGTGTAGTTTCTCTGCTTGCACTCGGTGCATGCAAGAATTACATTGTTCCTCATTTTTTCGGCACCTCCTGAAGAATTTTTCCTGCGGAACCGCAGGTATTTGCCTCCCTCTATTTGCCGGAAAGCAGCCAAAGACCGCCGCTCTCCCGCCTGCGAAGCCCCAGCACGCCGGAATTTTTGCGTACCAAAAAAAGACCCCGCAAAGAGGTGAGACTATAATAACATAGATATTGCGGGTTGTCAAGCTTTTTTTGAGAAAAAATTATAAGAGCCGTGCCTGAGTAATTCAGCCACGGCGCTCTGAATCGTATTTTTACATTGCCCGAAATAGCGACAGCTTAATCATCGCTCTCTTCACTCCAGAAATCGCACCCGACCATATACCATCTTCCGCCGGTTTTGAGGACGAAGCATTCGAATTCGACATCCTCCGTCGAAACTGAGCCGGAGAAGCTGGCGTTGACATAGACGCCATAGACTTTGGAGGCGCTGATCGATTCGCCATAGAGCTCTTCATAGCTTTCGGCGAAATAGTCGATATATTCGCCATCCGGGCGGGTTGCTTCTCCGAACGTCAGGCTTATCGCAACATCTTCGCCGAACGTGTCATAGATGTCATAATAGAGCTCGTCGATGTAGTCATACTCGGAGTAGCCGAGATCCGTTCTCTCCGCTTCATAATCGGCGGCAATTTCATCCGGCATGGTGTCGACATAGGAACGGAAATCCCTGTCAGCAATAGCGGTGAAATACTGGCTGATGACATCCTCATACCCCGACGGCGCCCCGCCGAAGAGGCTGTCCCGGAACACGAAAAGCAGCAGAAGCACTATCACAACAACGATTGCAACGAGGGCATAGACCTCTTTTTTTATGGATTTTTTCTCGGTTGTCTGCTTGGACTCCATTTTACACCTCCAAATTCGTGTAGGGGCGGATATTATCCGCCCGCTACCTATTGCCGAGAGTTTTCGGGCGGATAATATCCGCCCCTACAATTAAAATTCTATCTTACTACTGATATAGCTCTCCAGCTCACTAATCGGCATCCTGACCTGTTCCATTGTGTCACGGTCACGGACGGTGACGCAGCCGTCGGTCTGGGAGTCGAAGTCGTAGGTGATGCACCAGGGCGTTCCTATTTCGTCCTCACGGCGATAACGCTTGCCGATTGAACCGGTTTCGTCGAAGTCGATCATCAGCTTCTTCGAAAGCTCTGCATAGACCTTCTCATACGCTTCATCCGAAAGCTTCTTCGAAAGCGGGAGAACCGCTGCCTTATAAGGAGCGACAACCGGGCTGAGGTGGAGAACTGTTCTCACATCGTTCTTCTCAGCATCGATGACCTCTTCGTCGTAAGCCTCGCAGAGAAGCGCCAGAACGGTTCTGTCAAGACCATAGGTCGATTCGATGATGTATGGGATGAACTTCTCGTTCGTTTCAGGATCCAGGTACTCAATCTTTGTGCCGGAGTATTCCTGATGGCGGGTGAGATCGTAGTTGGTTCTGTTATGGGTGCCGTTGATCTCGCCCCAGCCGAACGGGAAGAGGAACTCGATGTCGCAGGCAGCCTTTGCATAATGCGCCAGCTTTTCGTGGTCGTGGAATCTTAAGTGGTCAGCCGGGATTCCGAGGTCTTCAAAGTACTGCTTTCCGAAAGCCTTGAAGTACTCATAGAGCTCACCGTCTGAGCCCTCCTTGCAGAAGGTCTGGAACTCCATCTGTTCAAACTCGATGGTGCGGAAGGTGAAGTTTCCGGGAGTGATTTCGTTTCTGAAAGCCTTTCCTATCTGACCGATTGAGAACGGGAGCTTGGCTCTCATTGTCCTCTGGACATTAAGGAAGTTGACATACTCGCCCTGGGCGTTTTCGGGACGAAGGTAGATGATGTTCTTTGCATCCTCGGTGACTCCACGGTAGGTCTGGAACATGAGGTTGAATTCACGGATGTCGGTGAAGTTGTGCTTGCCGCAGTGAGGGCAAGGGATGTGGTGCTCCTTGATGTAGTCAAACATCTCAGCCTTGGTCATTCCGTCGGCGTGAGCATTCGGGTCGAAATCGTCGATGAGGTTGTCGGCACGGAAGCGCATCTTGCACTCCTTGCAGTCAAGAAGCGGGTCGGAGAAGCTTGCGACATGTCCACTCGCCTCCCACACTCTCGGGTGCATGAGGATGTCTGCATCGACTTCATAGCTGTTTCTGCGCTCCTGGATGAAGCGCTTGCGCCATGTGTCCTTGACGTTGTTCTTCATTCTGGCGCCAAGAGGACCATAGTCCCAGGTGTTAGCCAAGCCGCCATAGATGTCGCTTCCAGCGAATATAAACCCTCTGCCCTTGCAGAGAGCAACAATTTTATCCATAGTCTTTTCAGTATTGTCCATATTCATCTGCCCTTTCGATGAGGTGATATTTTTCTAGACTATTGTAGCGCATTTGGGAATGAAAGTCAAGATAAAATGCGCAATGCACATAATTACGCATTACGCATTACGAATTATCAACTCCCGCACCGCTCTCCCGCACCCGAACACATACATCCCTTCTGGGTTTACCGGCATGCCGGTGGTCTGGGAGTAGGATATGATGCGGTCTGCCGGTTCAAAGAAAACCGGGATGCTGCCGAAGTGTGTTTTCGATATTCCGAGGCTTTCGAAATCGCTTTTTGTCATGCAGAAGCCGATTCCGAAAAGCTTTTCAGGCAAGATGCAGCAGTCGTGGAGAATCTCTTCAGCGGCGGCTTTTCCCGACTCAAGAATATACTTTCCGTCAGCTTTCTCCGGAAGCTTTATTATCCTGTGCGAAAGCGTGTCGCCCTTCAGGGTGCACAAGCCGACTGAAAGAGTCCTTTCATAGAGCCCGAGCCCCATAACGAAGCCGCAGGTGATGTCGATGTCAAGAAGCTGGTTTCTCCTTCCCTTTCCGGGAGAGCTCCTGAAGCCGCATTCGCAGAGGATTCCACGCTCGATAAGATCAGATGTTATCTCGGTTATCAGTGAAGCGGAAACGGAAAGCCTTTTCGCTATCTCCGAGCGGGACATCGCACCCTCGCTCAGGATCAGCTCAATCAGTCTTGCCTGAGTCTGTGCTTTCATTTTTTGTGTCCTTTGGCTTCTCTGCCAGCTGTTTTTCAGCCAGCTGCTTGTCAGCTGTCTGCTTGTCAGCTGTCTGCTTGTCAGCCGTCTTTTCGGTCAGTTTTTCAGCCGTCTTTTCAGCTGCCTTCTTGGCATCTGCACGCTTTATCTCGAACCAGAAGGTCGAGCCCTTGCCGAGCTCGCTCATGACCCCGAAACGGTAGCCGTGGAGCTCCAGAATCTCTTTTACTATCGAGAGCCCGAGCCCGGTTCCGACAACGTCACGCTTGGTGCGCTCGCCTCTGTAGTAGCGGTCAAACACCTGTGAAAGCTTGTCCTTCTCGATTCCGACGCCGAAGTCCTGAACCTCGATTCTGACTGTCTCCTCCTGGTTTATCTGGCGGATGATAATCTTCCGTGAATCGCCCGAGTAGTTGACTGCGTTGTTGATGAAGTTATACATAACCTGCCCGAGCTTCTGCGGGTCTCCCCAGAGAGTGACTTCTTCGTCCTCCTCGAAGACGAATTCGTAGCCCTGCTTTTCTGAGAAAAACTTGTATTTCGAAAGGATTTCGTCAAGGAAGTCCTTCGAAGAGAACTCGGTTCTTGTGACGCTTGCGCTTCCGCTCTGGAGCTTCGAGAGCTCCATAAGGCTTGAAACGAGGAGCGAAAGCCTGTCTGTCTCTTCGATGATGACGTTTAAGTGCTCCTCACGCTTTTCCGGATTGTCGCCCGAAAGATCCCGGATCATCTCGGCATAAGCCTTTATCATCGTTAAAGGCGTTCTCAGGTCGTGCGAGACGTTTGCTATGAGGTCGTTTCTAAGCTCTTCCGTTTTCGACATTTCGGAAGCCGCATAGTTGAGCGTTTCCGCAAGCTCGTTGACCTCAGCGTATGAGCCCTCGGGGAATCTGACCGAATAGTCGCCAGCTGCAAGCCGGTGCGCAAGAGAAGTGATGTTCGTGAACGGTCTTGAAAGCCTCGACGAGAGCATCAGGGTTATGATAAGAGCTATGAAGAATGTGACGAGTGCGATTATTACAAACTGCTCCTTGATAATCTCAACAGTCGAGCTTATCGGCTCAAGGGAAGCGTTTATAAAGAGCAGGTAGCCGCTCGAACCGACAGCCGGCTTCTCGAGCACTTCGCCATAGACAAGCTCAGTCGTTCCGAAGCGCTCGTTGTTGTTTGTCAGAATAATCTTCTGGGTGTCGGAGTTAAGGAGCTCGTTACGATACTGGAATAAAAGTATACTCGTGCTGCTTGTGAGAAACGATGAGCCCATGTAGTCGCTCTTGACAACTACGTTTCCAGCCCAGTCGGTGATGATGATAGCCATTCCGTTGTCATAGGCGAGCTCTTCGATAAGCTCGTCGACGGAGTCAGGGTCTTCTGAATCAAAGGCGGCGGCGATCTGCGAAGCAGAAAGAATAATCTTCCGCTTCTTCGAGATTTCGTAGTAGTCGGAAAGGGAAACAACCTGGAAAAGCCAGATGAGTATAAGGATAACGGCTGTAAATACAGAGAAATACAGCCATATCGTTGAACGTAGCGTTGGAGCCTTTTTATTCGGGTTCTGACTCAGAGGCTTGCCGGCTTTGGAATTTCCTTTAGCCTGCTTTGAAGCCTTGGCTGCAGTGCTGGCTGCAGCTGCTTCATTCGTCATCGTCTCTCTTGTTGATGTTGTCAAACTTGTATCCCATTCCTCTTAGTGTAACAATCAGGTCTCTGTATGGACCAAGGCTGTTTCTGAGCATTTTGATGTGGGTGTCAACCGTTCTGTCGTCGCCGTAGAAGTCGTAGCCCCAGACCTCTTCAAGGAGCTTTTCACGGGACATCGCAATGTTCATATTTTTTGCAAGATAGAAGAGAATGTCATATTCCTTGGGGGTCATCTGAGCCTTCTTGCCGTCGATGATGACCTCTCTTGCTGCGAAGTTGATTTCAAGACCCTTATATTTGAGAACCTCAACCGTGTCAGGGCTCTTGCGTCTCTTTATAGCGACCTTTACTCTTGCCATAAGCTCCTTCGGAGAGAAAGGCTTGACGACATAGTCATCAATTCCGACCTCAAAGCCGAAAAGCTTGTCATATTCCTCGCCACGGGCGGAAAGCATGATGACGGGAGCGTTTGAATATTTCTTTATTTCCTTGCATGCGGAATAGCCGTCGAGCTTGGGCATCATTATATCCATGATTATGCAGTCGTAGCCGTTCTTGGAGTTCTTGACCTTTTCGATAGCCTCCATGCCATCGCCGGCTTCGTCCACCTCGTAACCCTCAAACAGGGCGTATTCCTTGACGACTTCCCTTATCTTCTGTTCGTCGTCAACAATTAAGATTTTTGATACATCAGCCATTTTAAAACGTCCTTTCAGGTTTTCGCAGCCCCAATATGTCTGCTGCTATTATAATAGCCTATAAATGTGTCGAAAGTATGAAATTTTACGGATAGTTCAATGTTTTCCCCTCCACCGGCTTTGCCGGTCCCCCTCCCCAAGTTCGCAGGCGAACTCGGAGAGGCTAATTTATTACTCCCTGTTGACAACATTCAGAAATTCTGATATAATTTCTTTAGAAAGAGGTGATATTATGCCAACAATCAGATCCAGCACAGATTTAAGAAACCACTATAACGAAATCTCAGCTTTATGCCATGAAACAGGGGAACCGGTTTACATTACGAAGAACGGCAAAGGAGATCTCGTTATGATAAGTATGGAAAAGTACGATGAGCTTTTTGGCAGGTTTGAACTCTTCAGATGGATTCAGGACGGCATAAATGATGTGAAATATGGAAATACTTTGCCGCTTGAAGAAGCCATGAAAGAAATAAGAGATAATAGAAATGTGTCCGTTGAAACAGGGAATTGATTTGAAATAAATGTAGGGGCGGATATTATCCGCCCGCCGTGGTGTCGACTGCGGAGTTCGGGCGGATTATATCCGCCCGGGCACTTTCGGAGGAGATGCGGGCTGGATGTAGAAGTTCGTAAGCGAACTTCGGAAGTTTGGCAAAGCCAAACTTCTCCGCCCCTACAGTTGATATATGGAGGGTGATAGAAAATGAAAATCGGCTTGATTGTCGCCATTGCGGACGAGATTGAGGCTATGCTCTTGGAGATGGGCGAGCCTCGGAAGAGTGAGACGGTGGCGGGGATTGCTATCCGGGAATATAGTGTCGGCGGGCATGAGCTTTTTGTTGCAAAGAGCGGTGCCGGGGAAATTTATGCTGCCGGGGCTGCGCAGCTCTTAATCTCCCGCTTCGGAGCGGAAATGCTCCTGAATTTCGGAATCTGCGGGGGACTGACGGACGAGATGGCGCTCTGCAACACTGTTATTGTCGACAAAGTCGTGCATTATGATTACGACGTAACTGAGCTCGACCCGGTTGAAATCGGGCAGTATCCCGGGTATGCCGACTGCTATATCCCGGCGGATGAGAAGCTTATCAAGCTTGCAAAAGAGGCTTCGCCGGAGCTTCGGGAGGTGATTTGCGCCTCTGCCGACAAGTTTGTCGGGAATCCGGGAAGAAAAGCCGAGCTGCATAAGCTCTATAACGCCGAAATCTGCGAGATGGAGGCGGCGGGAATACTCCTGACAGCGAACAGATGCGGTGTGCCGGCGCTTCTCATAAAAGCGGTTTCCGACAGTGCAACCGGCGGCGCAGAGGAGTTCACGGAAATGGCGAACAGGGCGGCTCGGGTCGCAGTCACGACTCTACTTAAAATCATAGATAAAATAGAAAAATAGAATTCGGAGGGATTATCATGTTGACATTGGGTGACCGCCTGAAGGCGGCAAGGAAAAAGACCGGACTTTCGCAGGTTCAGGCGGCGGAAGCCACAGGAATCGGCAACAAGTCGCTGTCGCGCTATGAAAGGGGAGACTCGGAGCCGAGCCCCGAAGCCATCCAGAAGCTCTCAAGGCTTTATAACGTCTCGACCGAGTATGTTTTGGGGCTGACCGATGTTATGGGCTCGTCTTCAGACAGCTCGTCCGTTTCCGGCTACAGCGAAACCATCGTCGGCATGACCGACCACCACACCTCCGCCAGAAATCTTCTCGACTTCATCGGCACCAGTCCTTCAAGATACCATGCGATTGCGAATATCACCCGCAGGCTTTCAAACGAAGGCTTCACGGAGCTTCTCGAAGGCGAGAAGTGGAATCTGGAAAAGGGCGGCAAATATTTCGTCCAGAGGAATCTCTCGACAGTTGCGGCTTTCAAAGTGGGCGAAGGAGATCCCACAAGCTTCAACATCATCAGCTCCCACTGCGACTCGCCGACATTCAAGATAAAGCCGAATGCGGAGATGGAGACCCTCGGGCACTATATAAGATTAAACACCGAAAAGTACGGCGGAATGATAATGTCCACCTGGATGGACAGACCGCTTTCTGTCGCCGGGCGGGTCATCGTTTCGGAGGGAAACAGCCTCAAGACCAAGCTCGTTGCAATAGACAAAGACCTTCTCATCATTCCGAACGTCGCAATTCACATGCAGAGAAAGATTAACGACGGCTTCACCTTCAATCCGGCTGTCGACATGGTTCCGCTCATGGGAAGCCTCGCATCAAAGGGTGAGCTTATGAACCTCATCTCCGAAAGCGCCGGAGTCAAGCCGAAGAGCATCATGGGAAGCGACCTCTTCCTCTACAACCGCACCAAGGGAACAATCTGGGGCAGCGACGGGGAATATGTCTCCAGCCCGCAGCTTGACGATTTGCAATGCGCCTACTCCTCGATGCAGGGCTTTCTCATCGGCGAGAACCCCGATACAATATCCGTTCTGAGCGTTTTCGACAACGAAGAAGTCGGCAGCGGCACCAAGCAGGGCGCACGCTCGAACTTCTTAAGAACGGTTTGCGAGAGAATCGCTGCGGCTTTGGGAGAAGATTTAAATGAAATGCTCCCGTCAAGCTTCGTTATTTCCGCCGACAACGCCCACGCAGTGCATCCGAATCATCCGGAATATGCCGATCCGACTCACCGCCCGTTCATGAACCAGGGCATCGTCATCAAGTATAACGGCGATGAGAGGTATGCCACCGACGGCATGAGCGAAGCGGTCTTCAAGCGTGTCTGCAAAGCCTCCGGCGTTCCGACGCAGACATTCTCGAATAGAAGTGATCTGATGGGCGGATCAACTTTGGGCAATCTTTCAACCAGCCAGCTCTCGGTGAGCACGGTAGACATTGGACTTCCTCAGCTTGCCATGCACTCAAGCTATGAAACCGCCGGCTCGATGGACACCCTCTACTTCGAGAGAGCGTCAGCGGAGTTCTATAGGACGAAGCTGGAGGCTGTTGGTAATGGGGAGATAGTAATCAAGTAGGGACTGGATATACAGTTAGCTTCGCTAACTGCCCGCCCGCGCCCCTGTGGGGCGCACCCCTCAGTCGCCCTTCGGGCGCCAGCTCCCCTTAGCAGGGGAGCCTTTTTGTTTCTTGCATAAGCTTTTGGCAGAACAAAAAAAGCCTCCCCTGTTAAGGGGAGGGGGACCGCCGGCGAAGCCGGTGGTGGAAGGGTGGGCACCCCGCAGGGGTGCCCTTCCACTCAGTACTCCATACTATACGGATCATAATTCGCTATCGTTTCGTTCAGCTGGTTGACATAGTAGTCAATCTGCTCCGAATAGGTTTCCTTCATCTGTGCCCAGGTTGTCGGGTCCTCAGCTTCGCCGAAGCCTTCGAGGGCGGAAACTACGTTGTTGAGCTTGTCGCCCAGACCTTCGTAGTAGGATACTATAACCTTCGAGCCGTTGTTGGCGAGGTCATAGCACTCGTCCCACATGTCGAGCATGTCTTGGGTCCATAAGTATGTATTCTCAAGCTGGAGTCTGTCGATATTGACAACTGTCGGGTCAAGAACCTTGAATCGCATGCAGGCTGCCAAAAGCGCAACTCCCTCGGGATTCTGTGCGCCCTGAACGAGAGCGTATGCTGACGGTGAAGCCTCGGCATAGTAGACGCCGTCGCCATCGTCATCTCTCGGAAGCGGAACGAACATCAGCTCATCCAGATCTCCCCAGACGGAGCTTATCGAATCAACCGGACCGGTGAACATATATGTGCCGCCGATATAGAAGAGGCACAAGCCCTCCTTCATGCCGCCGCCGTCGACGCTGTTTCTTATAGACCAGCCGTTATTCCATACGGGATACTGGCAGTCGTTCTTTGCGAGGTCATACATGAGGCTTGCCGCACGCTCGATAGCAGGCGCATCGATGTTCGACTCAAACTGCATTGTCTCTGTGTTGTAGACTACAACCAGCTCGCCGCAGGAGCGCATGATTGCTTCGCCGTAGCCCCAGCCGTCGAGAGCGTATCTGTCTTCATCGGCATCTGTGAAGTCGATGCACATCTCATAGAAGACGTCCCATGTCCACTCATCGTTGTAGTAAAGCTCTGCGGGATCGTCATAGCCATATTCAGAAACGACTCTCTTGTTATAAGCGCAGACGTTTCCGAAGGTGACGTCATAGACCATTCCGTAGTGCAAGCCCTTTATAGAATAGTAGTTGTCGACATAGTCCTGCATGTCAGCCCAGAGAGGGTCGCTGTAGTCGATATAGTCGTCAACCGGCATGAATACGCCCTTCATGCACATCATCGGGAAGATTCCATCGTGCCCGGGATAGAAGTCGGGAGAGTTGGAAGCGAGGACATAGTTTGCGATCTCGTCAAAACGGGTGTCCCAGGTAACCTCGATCCACTCAACCGAGCAGCCGTACTTTTCCTGGAAGGTCCAGTAGCCGGAATTGATGATCTCATCCTCAGAATAGTTCTGAATGTCGTCATACCATGCGCACCACTTGACGGTTGTGCCGGCGACCTCAGTGTCTTCAGCATCCGGAAGCATGATTCCTGCAGCTGCCAATATTGCTTCGGCGTCCTGAGTTGCGAATGTCAGCTGTACTACCTCTCTTGAGGAGCTGCCGCAGCCGACAAGCGCTATTACCATTATTCCCACAAGTAATAATGCGAATATTTTTTTCAAGTTAATACCCCCTATAAGGATTTAAATATGTACTATTATACAGTAAAGAGCCTTCTTTTTCAATCTCAAGCCGGTTAATTCGTCATTCTGCACAACTTTCGTCCACGGTAATTGTACAAAATGTCTAATTGAAATTGATGCAAAAAAGTTGTATAATATGAGAATCAAATATGTTTAGGAGGGCTCCTAATGAAGAAAATTATTGCATTGCTTCTGGCAAGCGTCATGATTCTGGCTCTGGTCGGATGTGGCAGCTCGAGCCGTGAAGTTGTACAGCTTACGTTTGCCACCCAGGACGCCGAAGCAATCCTGGCAGCTGCTGGAATCATGCTTCCCGACGCCGAGGACACAGCGGTTTCCGGGACAACAGTCAAGTGGTTTGCGTGGTATGACGACATGCAGAACTACTCTGAGGACGAGATAATAAATTCCGGCTACTGGACCTTCCAGGAAAAGTACGGCTGCTCAGTAACATGGGTTGAGTGCACCTGGGACACAAGATATGACGAGCTTGCGAACCTCATCCTGGCTTCCAACTCGCCCGACTTCTATCCTGGAGATAATGAGATATTCCCCAACAGCTGCATCAAGGGCATCTTCGTTCCCGTCGACGACTATATCGACTATGACGATCCGCTGTGGGCTGACGAAAAGGAATATGCCTACACCTATTTCTCCATCAAGGACAGACCTTACATAATCGTTTATGACAACACCTTCGGAAACGTCTGCGCCTATAACCGCAGAGTAATGGAGGAGAACGGCTTCGACGATCCCGCAGAGCTCTATTATAATGATGAGTGGACATGGGATGTGTTCTATGACATGTGCGTCGAATTCTCCGATGCCGATGAGGACAAGTATGCTCTTGACGGCTTCTGGTATGGCTCAGGTCTGATGCACTCCTGCGGCGAGACCATCGTCGTCTACAACACCGAAACTCTCCAGTTTGAAAACAACTCCGACTCGGCAGCAATCGAACGTGCCGCAACTCTTCTTTACGACCTCTCCAAGAACGGCTGCATCTATCCGAGATGGAATAATGACAACTGGAATACACGTAACAACTCCACCACCGGCGGCGGCATGAAGGAAGGCTTATGCCTCTTCTACATCGGCGGCTCGTGGATGTTCACCGACACGGTTGAAAATATCGAAGCTGTCTGGGGAGACATGTCCGAGGGCGAGCTCATGTTCGTTCCGCTTCCCCGTGATGACGACGGCAACGGCTACTACTACACCGAATCCGCTTCCTCCGGCTACTGCATAGTCCAGGGTGCTCCGAACCCTGAGGGAGTTGCGCTCCTGGCATCCTGCATGCGCTTCAAGGTCCTCGATCCGACAGTCGTCAATATCGACAGACTCCAGCTTGAGAACACATACTTATGGACTTCTGACATGCTCGACATGTATGATGAGTGCTATGCGCTCGCAACCTCGAATGATAACGTTCTGGTTGTCTACGGCGCAGGCTACGGCACCAAGCTCGAAGCGGTAGTTTCCACCTACGAAGGAATAGCCGACTCCCCCGACGCCACCACATGGGCACAGATCAAGGAGTCCTATGACGAACAGCTTGAGTACTACATCGCCCAGCTGAACAGCCAGGTCGAAGCCTACGATCCCTATAGCCTCGATGAGGACTATGAGAGCTGATATGTAATCAGTAAGTATTATAATAAAGCCGCTCCGGTTGGGGCGGCTTCTGTGTAGGGGCGGATATTATCCGCCCGCTGTAGTGCCGACTGCGGGATTCGGACAAATACCATTCGCCAGTACTTATCGGCAGAAGATTTTCTGGCAGATATTATCCGCACTACAATTTGACATTTTCCGACCCTCTGAATTTCCCCATTTCCCGGCGAAATTTGTGTAAACAGCCGAAATTCAGAGGGATGTCGGCTTTTTTACTGGAAAACTCTTGCAAATTTGTCACCAAATATGGTAGAATATGGCAAGAGTTAAGGCATCTGCGCAGGGTCTTCTCCAATATAAATATGGAGGAAATATAAATTGTCTACAGATAAAACTACAGAGAGAACCAAGAAAATAAAAGTACTTATCGGCGACGACAGCGAGGAATACGGGAAGAAGTGCGCTTCTGTTCTCAGGGAGGCTGGCTTTTTCTGCATCATAAGACCGAAGGACGGGAGCATAATCCTCGAAGCGATCAGGGACGAGGTGCCGGATGTGGCGGTGATAGACCTGTGGATGCCGGGAATCGACGCCGTCGAGCTCATGCGAAAGCTCCGGAAATCGGGAGCCAGGAGCCCGGTGTTCATAGTCTCAACTCCGTGCGACAGCGAGTTTGCGATAAGACAGGTGATGACCGAGGGCGCCGGATACTGCATGGTGAAGCCGTTCGACTACTCGGTTCTGGGAGACAGAATAAAGGAGCTCATGGGCTATGAAGTCGCAGGAGCTCAGAACAGGGCGGTTTCATACAGTGTGAATCAGAGCGCTTCAGCTGGTCCGAGCGACGCCGGTGCAGCTGTCGACATCGACATCGTCGTGACCGAGATGATCCACATGCTCGGCGTTCCGGCACACATCAAGGGCTATCACTACCTGAGGGCGGCGATAATCTACTCGATAAGGGATCCGAATATGCTTGAAAGCGTCACGAAGATAATGTATCCGACGGTGGCGCACGATTTTCAGACGACTCCTTCCCGTGTGGAGCGGGCAATCCGCCACGCCATCGAGATAGCCTGGGACCGAGGCGACGTCGAAACCCTGAATTCCTTCTTCGGCTACACCGTCAACACCGGCAAAGGCAAGCCGACCAATTCGGAGTTTATAGCGCTGGTGACGGACAGGATTAAGCTTAGGTACAGACAGTTTGCCTAGCGGCAAATGTCCACAGTTTGCCTGACGATAAAGGTCCACAGTTTGCGTAACAGTGGTGCCTGCGCTCGCCCTTCGGGCTCGCAAACCTCTCAGTCAGCTGCGCTGACAGCTCCCCTTAAAAAGGGGAGCCATAACTGCCTCTGTCAAAGGCTTTCGAGAGAATAAAAAAAGGCTCCCCTGCCAAGGGGAGCTGGCAGCTGCGAAGCAGCTGACTGAGAGGTGCCGCGACAGAAGGGAGCGGCGTCGCCACGCAGTGGCGACCAATCCCGCACAAAAAAATCCCGCCATCAGGCGGGCATTTTTTCGGTAAAAATTAACCTGCCACAAAGGCAGGTTGATTTTTACTGTGTTATCTTGCCTCTTCAGCGAAATCGCTTTCAACAAGGTCTACGAGACCGGCTACTGCCTGCTCCTCGTCAACGCCGTCGGCAATTATTCTTATTGACGTGCCGCTGATTATACCGAGGGAAAGCACGCCGAGCAAGCTCTTGCCGTTGACTCTGCGCTCTTCCTTTTCGACCCAGATGGACGACTTGAATTCGTTAGCCTTCTGGATGAAGAAGGTGGCAGGACGGGCGTGAAGACCAACCTGATTCTTAACAACAACATCTTTTACGAACATATAGATAACTCTCCATTTCAAATATAGACAAAGCCTTTCGAGCACCATCCGATATGATGCTGTAACATCCTATTAAATGCTACGATAACAGTATACAAATTCAGGTCACGAAAGTCAACGGATAAATATCACCAAATCTTCATTTTGGCTTGATTTTCTGCTTTATGCCCGTTTCAAAAGCTCCGGCAATTTCGCTTTTTGGTGAAGTTGACGAACGGAATCAATGCGTAATTCGTAATTCGTAATGCGTAATTAGTTGACCCACATGTGCCCTTCGAATGAGTGGTTGCCGCTGTAGCTGAAAAATTACGAATTCATAATTACGAATTCCGAATTGCTTGACGTCAGTCAAGCTTAAGATCCCCCTCTTTAATCCACCCGATCTTTCTAAGAAGCAGTCCGAGAGCCCAGCATATCACCGCCGGGAGGACTATGCAGACGAGCACGAGACCTATCCAGTCGATAGCTGTCGGAGTGATGGCGGTGGCACCGTTTGCGATTGCGGCGTCGCTCGGGGAGACCCAGCCGGTCCAGACGCCAATAAGCCCGCAGAGACCGCAGGTTCCCATTCCGCTGTTGACGGGAGCTCCGTTCATCTCAAGGCCGAAAATGCAGGTGGCAATCGGTCCCGTGATTGCGCTGGCGACTATCGGTGGGATCCATATTCTCGGATTCTTTATAATGTTACCCATCTGTAGCATACTCGTTCCCAAGCCTTGGCTAACGAGCCCGCCCCAGCGGTTTTCCTTGAAGGAAAGAATTGCAAAGCCGACCATGTTGGCGCAGCAGCCTGCGACAGCTGCTCCTCCTGCAAGACCGGTGAGAGAAAGAGCAGCACAGATAGCAGCAGAGGAGATCGGAAGAGTCAGGCAGATTCCGACTACAACTGAGACGATGATGCCCATTACAAACGGCTGCTGCTCGGTGGCCCAGACGATGAGCCTTCCGACTGCGCTTGCAGCTGTTCCGATTGGAGCCGCAATCAGCGCTGCCAAGCCAACTCCGCAAAGAACGGTGACGAGCGGCGTGACGAGAATGTCGACCTTCGTTTTCTTCGAGACGAGCTTTCCTATTTCGCAGGCGATGCAGGCGGTGACGAATACTGCAAGTGGTCCGCCTGCGCCGCCAATCTGGTTGGTTGCGAAGCCGACGGGAATGAGGGAGAACATGACAAGCGGCGGAGCCTTAAGACTGTTTCCGATAGCGACAGCCATCGCCGGTCCCGCCACAAGCGAGCAGCATTTTCCGACAGTGTAGCCGACACCGTTGAGAGTGAAGACCGTCGCCGCGAGAAAGCCTATTCCAAGCTGAGAGCCCAGAGTGTCAAGAATCGTGCCAATTAGAAGCGAGCAGAAAAGACCCTGAGCCATAGCTCCGAGGGCGTCGACAAAGTAGACCTTCGCCGAAAGCGACACGCCATTATTTCGGCAGAATCCCAGAAACCTCAGCCACAGATTTTTGATTTTATCTATGATTTTATTCATAACAAACACCCCTGTTGAGTTAATGTTTGCAGACTAATATACGCCGATTTCGGGGATTTGTCAAGACAAAAAATGGATTTTTAGGGACAAATGTAGGGGCGGATATTATCCGCCCGTTGTTGTGCATGTGCTATTTTGCGAGCGGATATTACCCGCCCCTACAGGTTATAAAAATTGTTGACAGCAGTCAAGCTGTGTGATATAATGTTGACAGCAAGAGGGTGACGCATAGCCTCCAAACTTAGCGGGGAGGGGGTGATAGAGTGACGGTTTCAGAAGTCTTTGAGCTTTTGCAGTTGCTCGCCGTTGTGATTTTCGGCATACTCGGACTCGGACGTTCCGATTCCGGTAAAAAGAAATAGCCGTTACCCCGCGTAATGGTAACGACCAATCTGCAAACATCTTGTTTTTTCGAGGTTGTGTTCGTACTGTTCCAGCAGTAACGTCCCTCTTGCTATTATTATACCCCATCCTCGCTGTTTTGTCAACAGCTTTTTTATTTTTCCGCTTTGCGATAGCAAAGCATCTGCGACAGCAAAGCATCTGCGACAGCAAAATATTCACCCGCTGATCTCCTTGATCCTTGCCTCGCTGTTCTTTATCAGATTTACGGTTGAGGAGTAGTATTGCGGGAATTCTTCACTTAGGCTCTGGGTTGTGATTTCGGGGATAGAGTCCTCTGAAACGGCGTCTTCGCCGTTTGTCACAACGCCATTCAGAGCGGCGTTCAGCTTCGCTTCGGCAAGGCTCATTGCGGCGTCACAGCCGGATTTCGCAAAGGTGTGGTCAATCGTGAAGAAATTCTGGTCGTTTTTCGGATTCGAGGAATAGATATAGCGGAAGCACTTGTAGACCGCAAGCATGAGATAGCTCGAAATCTCTTTTATAACCGTCGCCGAGTGGAGCTTTCCCAAAAGAGAGAAAAGCACGTTCAGCGAATTCATGACCAGCTTCTTGTTGAAAGCAATCATCATCGTTCCGGGAGTGACCTTGTCACGGTGTGACGGATCTTCGTCAGGAAGGTCGCTCACAGTGATTACATTTCCCTGAGGCTCGGGTGAACGCCCGAGGAGATAATCGCAGGAAACGCCGTAGTAATCGGCAGCTTTCACTACGAAGTCGAGCCCGCACTCACGCTTTCCCTTCTCATAATGGGAAAGAAGACCCTGGGAGATGCCGAGGTCAGCTGCAGCCTGCTTCTGTGAAATCTTCTTCTCTTTTCTTAAAAGCGCCATGATTCTGGCAAAATCGGTGTTCATCAGATCGCCCCCGAAAATATCAACGTAGAGAATATTATACACCGGATTTTACAGATTGTAAAGGACTTTTCTCATCGGCTTTTTCACCAAAATTTCCATATAAAATTTGTGTATTATGACGAAAGGAAGCTTAAAATGGTAGGCTACAGAATACATTTCATCCGCCACGGAATCACCGTCGCCAACGAAGAGGGCAGATACATCGGAATAACCGAGTCTCCCATCTCCGAAAGAGGGCGCAGAGAGCTCTTAGAGAAGCGTGAAAGGATGGTTTATCCTCCCGCTGACAAGGTCTATGTCAGCCCGCTGAAGCGCTGCATTTCCACCGCTGCATGCCTCTATCCCGACGGCTATGCAAGGGTTGTCCCCGAGTTCCGGGAGATGAATTTCGGCGACTTCGAGGGTAAGAAAGCGGTTGATCTCATGAACCGTGAGGACTACAAGCAGTTCCTGAAGGGCGGGCTCGACAATCCCCCACCAAACGGCGAAAGCCTGAGGCAGGTTGTCACAAGAACTGTCGAGGGAATGCGGTTTATCGCCGAGGACGTGATGAAAAACGGCTATAAAAATGCCGTGGTAGTCACCCACGGCGGAATTATAATGAATATAATGAGCTGCTTCGGGCTACCAAAAAGAAACCCGAACGACTTCGCCTGCGACTTCGGCGAAGGCTTCACCGTCATGCTGACCGCCCAGATGTGGCAGACCTCGCAGGCAGTGGAGATAATGGGGAGGATACCGACGGTTCGTAATTCCGAATAATAGAAATCAGTTGACAAATGCTGAATTATAATGTACAATTACCTTGACGGAGAAGTGAGGATTATGGGCAGGTGCACATACTCGTAATCCAATATGGTCGACCTCTTCCTGCGGAGCAGTTAACTGCTCCGGTAGTTTCTGCTTCGCAGAGATTACATAAAACAAGGAGAGTCGATAAATATGACAACTTCCGAAGTTTTACTACTTCTCAGTTTAATATTTACGGTTGTTTTCAAGCTGTTCGACGTATGGTCGGACGGACAGAAAAAATAACCGCCCGGTAACTTAACACGAGCAGGGACGGTCAATTTTCACCCGCAGTGCAGGATTCTCATCCGCACATATAAGGTCGATCCGGAACTGTTTGCCTCAGTTCCGCTTCTCTGTCATTTATTATAGCGCATAAAGGCTATTTTGTCAATAGCTTTTTTATTTCAATTCAACCACTTCGGATTCTCATCCAGAATCGCCGTAATCTCCGACAGGTTCGCCTTATCAACATCATCAAGCTCCGCCTTCTCAAGAAGGTCGGGGCGTTTTTTGTAGGTTTCTTCAAGCTTTTTATACCTGCGCCACTTGAGGACGTTCTCTCTGTGCCCGCTGAGAAGGACCTCCGGGACGGGCATACCCTCCCAGACCTCCGGACGGGTGTACTGCGGATACTCAAGTAAGCCGTCGAAGAGGCTTTCATCCTCGTGGGAGACGTCTTTGCCGAGAGTTCCATCGAGCATTCTGGCGATGCCGTCAACCAAAACAACCGCCGGGAGCTCGCCGCCAGTCAAGACATAGTCGCCTATTGAGATTTCCTCATCGACAATCTTGTCAAGAATCCGCTGGTCGACACCTTCATAGTGCCCGCAGAGAATGAAGAGATCGGATTTTTTCGAGAGCTCAAGGCACTTCTCCTGGTTTAAGATCTTCCCTTTCGGGGACATGAAGACGACATAGGGCTTCCGGTCTCCGGCGACTGCCTTGTAGCACTGATAAATCGGCTCAGCCATCATAAGCATTCCCTGGCGCTCGCTGTAGGGAGTGTCGTCGACACGCTGGTGACGCCCTTCGGCATAGTCACGAATCTGGTGGCACTTGAGCTCGAAGACTCCTGCTTCACGTGCACGTCCAACTATGGAAGCCCCGAGCCATGTTTCGCAGAGCTCGGGGAATAATGTTGCGATGTCAATTCGCATCGAAAAGACCCTCCATCGGGTGAATAGTCATTTTGCCATTTTCGATGTCGGTTTTGAGAACGACATCAGGAATTGCCGGTATGTAGTAGAGCTTGCCGTCATCCGCCTCAATTTCGTAGGCGTCGTTGGCTCCGGTTTTGAGAACGTCGCTTATCTTGCCGTAGAGCTTTCCCTCTTCGTCGTAGACCGAAAGACCAATCAGGTCTGCGACAAAATAGGTGCCCTCGGGAAGATTCGCATCGTCACGGTCGATATAGAGAACCGTCTGGCGGAGCTCTTCCGCTTTGTTCGGGTTGTCGATTCCCTCGAACCTGAGTATTGCCATGTTTCCTAAAACTCTTGCTCTTGATACTTTGAAAGCGGTTTCGCCGTTCTTTGTGTAGAGAGTTTCAAAATCGCATATAAAATTAGCTGTATCGCACCAGGGGAGAACCTTGACGTCGCCTCTCACGCCGTGCGTCGTGACTATCTTTCCCACTTCGAGATATTTTTCCATACAGTGTTTCCTTTCAGAACATTTTAATATGAATCCCAATCAATCAAAACAGCCTACTACTCCCGGCAAAAGCGAAAGTGACAGGCTGCTTTCAAGGTCAACCCGGGAATTTCCGGGCTACCCGATGTCTTATTCTATTTCGACCATTACTTTTTCGTTGACCTTGGCAGCTCCAGCACGCATCAGTGTGCGGATAGCCTTGGCTATTCTGCCCTTTTTGCCGATTATACGTCCCATGTCATCCTGAGCGACATGGAGATGATAGACGATGATTCCGTCCTCGTTCGGCTCATCACAGGTAACAGTAACTGCGTCCTTGTCCTCGACAAGCTCAGCCGCAATAGTTTTGAGCAGTAACTCCATTTGAATCTCCTTTTCAAGCATTAAGTTCACCCGGATCTGTAGTCCGGCAATCGACGAATATGACGGGTGCACCATATCCGCCGAATAGCCGGTTAAAAATCTCAGATAATACCGTTCTTTTTGAAGAGCTCTTTGGCGGTATCGGTAGGCTGTGCACCGGTAGCGATCCACTTCTTAGCCTTCTCGCCGTCAACCTTGAGAACCGACGGCTCGACAGTGGGATCATAGTAGCCGAGCTCCTCGATGAATCTTCCGTCACGAGGGTATCTTGAATCAGCGACAACAACCCTGTAGAAGGGATCCTTCTTAGCACCGATTCTTCTGAGTCTGATTTTTACTGCCATATATTTCACCTCCATGGTTGGTAATTTTATTTTAGGATAGTTGTAGGTAATGTAGTTGTCGGCTTCGCCGACTGTGCTTCGCACGCCCTCTCAGTCACGCTTTGCGTGCCAGCTCTCCCAAAGGGAGAGCCAAGTGGTGTGTCCTCCCACAAATCTCGGCTCCCCCTCTGGGGGAGCTGTCAGCCGGCAGGCTGACTGAGAGGGCGCACCGCAGGTGCGTTATTTCATCAATTCCCTCATCTCCGGCGGGAGCTTTGGCATCTTCTTGCGCTTGCCCTTGCCGTTTTTGCCGGAGCCGGTGAGACCGAAGCGCTTCATCATTTCTTTCATCTGCTCGTATTGCTTCAGGAGTCGGTTGACGTCCTCAACCCTTGTGCCGCTTCCGGCTGCAATTCTGCGCTTGCGCTTCGGGTTTATAATCGACGGCTTCGAGCGCTCCTCGGGAGTCATCGAGAGGATCATCGCTTCCGTCCGTGGAATCTGCTTCTCGTCAATCTGAGATTCGTCGATCTTGTTGCCGCCGGGCATCATCTGAAGAATAGACTTTATCGAGCCCATCTTTTCGATCTGCCGCATCTGATCAAGAAGGTCGTTCATGTCGAACTTGCCCTCGCTCATCTTGTCGGCAAGCTTTTCAGCCTCTTTCTCGTCGACTGCGCTCTGCGCCTTCTCGATGAGTGACATCACGTCGCCCATGCCGAGGATTCTTGAAGCCATTCTTTCCGGATGGAAGGGCTCGAACTCGTCGAGCTTTTCACCCGTTCCAACAAACTTGATAGGCTTGCCTGTTGCAGCCAGGACTGACAGAGCAGCACCACCACGGGTGTCCGAATCGAGCTTTGTCAGGATTACGCTGTCGATGGAGAGCTTTTCGTCGAAGCTTTTTGCGACGTTGACGGCTTCCTGACCGACCATCGCATCGACAACGAGAATAATCTCGTTCGGCTGGGAAATCTCTTTCAGATCGCCGAGCTCATCCATGAGCTCTTCATCAATCTGCAGTCGACCTGCAGTGTCTATGATTACGATGTCGTTGCCATAATCTCTTGCATGCGAAAGAGCGTCACGGACAATCTTTCTCGGATCAATCTGACCCTCTTCAAAAACCGGAACTCCGGCTTGCTCGCCGACAATCTTGAGCTGCTCGATAGCGGCAGGTCTGTAGATGTCGCAGGCGACAAGCATCGGGCGCTTGTCCATTCCCTTGAAGTATTTCGCAAGCTTTGCCGAATGGGTTGTCTTACCGGAGCCCTGAAGACCGCACATCATTATGACGCACGGAGGCTTCGACGGGAAGTTTATCTTGGAATTCGAGTTGCCCATCAGTGCGATGAGCTCCTCGTTGACTATCTTTATAACCTGTTGGGCGGGAGTGAGGCTTTCGAGAACCTCAACGCCGACGCATCTCTCGGAGACCTTGGCGACAAAATCCTTTACGACCTTGTAGCTGACATCGGCTTCGAGAAGAGCCATGCGTATTTCCTTCATGGCGACCTTAACGTCCGCCTCGGTAAGCCGCCCGTGCGACTTCAGGCGCTTAAAAACGCCACTGAGCTTTTCGCTCAAACCTTCAAATGCCATTTAGTCTACCCTTTCATTGGTTTGCATTGACGACTTGGCTTTGCCAAGTCGGCTATTTTCGGCTTTTCCGAAAATAGCACCCCTCTGGCACTTCGTGCCACCTCCCCTTAACAGGGGAGGCATAACTGCCTCTTACGACAGCTTATGGAAGGAGACTATTGGCTCCCCTGACAAGGGGAGCTGGCTGCGCCGCAGGCGCAGACTGAGGGGTGCTTCCCACAGGGAAGCTATCCTCCGATTACTTTCTTAATCCGTTCCAGCTTCTCAATAACGCTTTTTGTAGTTGTATATGTCTTGCAATCGTGGATGATTTCGTCGCAGGCGTTGGTGACGAAAGCGAGCTTTTCCGAGTATTCCTTCATCATTGTCGTGACGCCGACTTTTTCCTCGAGCTCGTCGAGCGACTCCTCGCCACGCTTGATAGCGTCTCTTACGCCCTGGCGGGAGATGCCGCAGTTGTCGGCAATTTCGGAAAGCGAGAGATCATCGTTGTAGTAGAATTCCATCATCTCACGCTGCTTGTCGGTAAGCATTCCGCCGTAGATGTCGAGAAGCGCCGAGTATTTAAGATTCTTAGCCACAATATCACCCGTCCAGTTCCAAAATAAATACTAAATCTTGTGTCGGAAGTAAAGCCTCAAAACTTTACAGCCACTATTATATACCAATGTAAGGCTGTTGTCAAGAGGGAATTTTAAAAATATGTAGGGGCGGATATTATCCGCCCGAAACCCATAATTGGCACAAAAGCGGGCGGGCAGGTAGAGAAGCTACCTGTATATCCAGCCCCTACAATTATTAATCCGTCACAATCACGCTCTCCATCATCCCGTTCTCAAGCTCAACCTCTTCTGTCGTCCAGCCATAGTAGGCTTCGATGATCTTTCGTACCGTGTACTTGGCATATTCGCCATTTTCGATTACTACAGCGAAGGCTATCTCCGGGTCGTCGGCGGGATAGAAGCCGATGACGGTTGAATTCTGGGTGGCAGTGTTACTAGCCTGAGGAGTGCCGGTCTTGATGGCGACTTTGTCGGGAAGAGCGTCTGTCGAGAACTGTGCCAGAAAAGCGTTTTCTTCGTTCGAGGCATAGTAGGTCGCCGATGTCGTGCTCTCTCCGGCAAGAATCATGCCCTCGATTATCGGAGCGAAGACGGCGTCATAGTCGGCATCGATTGTATAGGCTACCTCCGGCTCGGTCTTTTCAATACACTCGGTCATGTTGTAGTCCCAGATCGAATCGACGAGATAAGGCTTGTATCTCACGCCGCCGTTTGCTATTGTCAGCGCAATTCCCGCCATCTGAAGCGGAGTTACAGCCACCTCCGACTGACCGATTGCAGCTTGGAGAAGCTGACCGGATGTCCAGTCGAGCCCAAGATCCGCAAACGTGTCGGGACAGGCAAGGTAGCCGGAGGATGCACTGATTTCGAGCCCGGGGTCTTCTCCCAAGCCATATGCAGTCTCATATTCGAGGAAGGTGTCGAGCCCGACCTCCTGGATGACCTGGTAGAAGAAGATGTTGCAGCTCTTCTGGATTGCGGTCACGACGTTTATCGAGCCGTGCGAGCCGGTGCAGTTGACGATTATGTCAAGATATGTCAAGCGCCTCGAGCAGGTGTATTTCGTTGTAACGTCGATGATTCCCTCGGCAAGTGCTGCTGTGGCAGTCACCGTCTTCATGACAGAGCCTGGGCGATAAAGCCCGTCAAACGCTCTGTTATATAGAGGCGAGCCGTCGGCATTGAGAACCGAGCTGTAGTCCTCTAGTAGATCGTTTATATCGTAAGTCGGACTCGTAGCCGCAGCAAGGACTGCGCCGGTTTCAACGTCTAAAACGACAATGGCTCCCGCTTCGCAGTCGGAAAAGTCGAGCTCAAGCTTTGTCGAGCTGTCGATTTTCGTTAAGATTCCGTCTCGAAGATAGCCAATATGGTTCTCTAAAATTTCCTGGCACTTGGACTGAAGCTCAGAATCGATGGTGAGCATGACTGTGTTTCCCAGCTCAACCTCGCAGGAAACCGTTTCTGTGACATCTCCATCGCTCGAAACAGTCACAATATTTGTGCCGTTAGCCCCTCGAAGAACGCTTTCGAGGGCTTTTTCTATTCCGCTTTTTCCGATAGTGTCGCTTATGAGATAGCCTTCAGCCTTAAGCTCCTCATACTCCTCGGCGTAAACAGGACCGACATAGCCGACGATGTGCGGAGCAATGTCTCCCTGGATATAGACTCGCTCGTAGCTCTCGGCGATGTCGACGCCGTCAAGCTCCCCGGAAAGCTCACGTATCTTCGAAACGGTCCCGATTGGAACGCCGGTGACGAAGATGTAGTCTGTGGATGACGAGAAGTCGCCGATGAGCATCATGTATCTGACTCCGGCAATGATCCGCTTCTCCTCCTCGGTGTAGTCGTCGGAGATTTCGTAGTTTTCGATAAGCCTATCGATGCAGTTTTCGGCGGTGGCGTAGCTGTTGAGGCGGAGCTTTTCCCGGATTCTTGAGATTTCAGATGCTGTTGCGTCATCAGCGAATTCATAAGGAGTCGTGAATGTGACCGGCGTCTCGTCAATCCAGTCGATGCCGTCCTCCTTAAGAATCTCGACAACCCTTAAAATAATCTCGTTCTGGGTTTCATAGTCGCTCGGGAAGAAGGAATATTCGATGATGACGTTGTAGGAAACCTCGTTTTCGACAAGAGAGACTCCGTTTCTGTCGACAATTTCGCCACGAGCGGCATAGACGGTTTTTTCAGCGGAGGTCGAGCTCTTCGACAGCGCAAGATACATCTCGCCGTCGACAATCTGGATCTTCATAAGCTTTATTCCGGCATAAACCACCGCCACCACCACAATGGCAATGGTGAGAACAACACGGAGGATTTCGAAGGTGCGTTTTAGCATGGGTGTCCTTTCTGTAAAATAACGAAAATCTATACAGACAATGATAGCATAAAATCCCTTGTTTGACAAGTGATGAATCAGATTTTGCAAAGCTGTCAGCTCAACTTCTCAAGATTTCCCCCGAAAACCTCTTGACATAACGGAAATTCTATTATAAAATAAAAGGGTATGTGGGCTGTATTCTGTGCGGGTGCTCTTAAACCGCACACAGCATGTGCAAACTTTGGCAGGGATGGAAGTAAGACTCTTGCCCTTGTTAATTTCATGAGTTCCCCCTTAAATTTTGGGGAAGCTCTTTCTTAAAACGGAAGATGATTTGGCTGTCTATGGCTTATTCGCAAGTGGAGCCTTGGGCGGGAGTCTTCCGAAAAAATACTCAGAAAGGAGAGTTGTTAGTTGATATTACCGGTTACGATCCTTTTATGTGTTATTGCCCTTGCAATTGGTGCCGGCGTTAGCGGAGTTATTTGCTATCGCATGGGAATTGAACATAGAAAGAAAATCGCTGAAGCGCAGATCGGTTCTGCTGAAGAAGAAGCGAAGAGAATTGTAGAAGAAGCCGGCAAGCAGGCTGAATCCCTGAAGAAAGAAAAGCTTGTCGAAGCCAAGGACGAAATCTACAAAAACCGTATGGAAACTGAAAAGGAGCTCAAGGAACGCCGTTCCGAGGTCTCCAGACAGGAAAGACGTGTTCAGCAGAAGGAAGAAACCCTTGACAAGAAGCTTGAATCTGTCGAGAAAAAGGACGAAAACGTTCAGCGTAAGCTCAAGCAGGCTGAGGCAAGGCTTGCTGAAGCTGAAAAGGTAAAGGAAAGCCAGCTTCAGGAGCTCGAAAGAATTTCCGGGTTCACAACTGAGCAGGCAAAGGAATATCTCCTCAAGTCGCTTGAGGACGACCTCATTCACGAAAAGGCAATCAAGATTTCTAACTACGAGGCTCAGGCAAAGGAGGAATGCGAGGCAAAGGCAAGACAGCTTATTTCGCTGGCTATTGCAAGATGCGCCGCAGACCAGGTTTCCGAGTCGGCAGTTTCAGTTGTTCCTCTTCCCAACGAAGAAATGAAGGGAAGAATCATCGGAAGAGAGGGCAGAAATATCCGCGCTCTCGAACAGCTCACCGGAGTTGATCTCATCATCGACGACACGCCGGAGGCAATCACTCTTTCCTGCTTCGACCCTGTCAGAAGGGAAGTCGCAAGGCTGTCGCTTGAAAAGCTTATTCAGGATGGCAGAATCCATCCGACAAGGATTGAAGAATGTGTCGACAAGGCACGCCGTGAGGTTGAGCAGGTCATCAAGTCGGAGGGCGAAAGAGCTGTCCTCGAGACCAATGTCCATGGTCTTAACCACGAGCTTGTCAAGCTTATAGGAAGACTTCACTACAGAACGAGCTATCGTCAGAATGTTCTGAATCACTCTATAGAAGTAGCTCACCTCGCCGGAATGATGGCGAGCGAGCTCGGAGTTGACCCGACACTCGCAAGACGTGCGGGACTTCTCCACGATATTGGAAAGGCTCTCAGCCACGAAATTGAGGGCTCTCACGTCCAGATTGGCGTCGATGTCTGCCGGAAGTACAAGGAATCTCCCGAGATTATCCACGCAATCGAAGCTCACCACGGCGACGTCGAGTGTCATTCAGTCATTGCAGCACTTGTTCAGGCAGCGGATGCAATTTCAGCTGCAAGACCGGGTGCCAGAAGCGAAAACTTCGAGAACTACATCAAGCGTCTTGAGAAGCTTGAGGAGATTTGCTCCTCCTATGACGGCGTTGAGAAGTCGTTTGCAATTCAGGCGGGCAGAGAAGTGCGGATAATGGTTTATCCCGACAAGGTCGACGACGATCAGATGGTGATTGTTGCCAGAGAGATCGCACAGAAGATCGAGCAGGAAATGGATTATCCCGGACAGATCAAGGTAAACATAATCCGAGAATCCCGCGCTGTAGAGTACGCAAAATAGAAAAAAGCGGGCTGAGTCCCGCTTTTTTAATGTACAATGTATAATGTACAATGTACAATGGTCGGCTTCGCCGATGCCGCACTTCGTGCGGCACCCCTCAGTCGCCTGCGGCGACAGCTCCCCTTAACAGGGGAGCCATAACTACTCCTATTATAGGCTTTTGGATTAGGATGCTATTGCCTCCCCTGTCAAGGGGAGGTGGCACGAAGTGCCAGAGGGGTGCTATTTCGCCGAAGGCGAAATAGCTTCGGCGGAGACGGCATCAGCCGTCGGAGTCGAATTGTCAATACCACCAAAGGAGATTTAAATAAATGATACGCCCAGCACAACTATCCGACGCCCCTGCCATCATGTCGCTTCTTAAGCAGGTAGGAGCTGTTCATCAGAAGATCCGCCCCGACATTTATGGGGAACGGCAGGTCAAGTACACCGAGGAAGAGATCACAAAGCTCTTTAATGACGAGAACGCACCTGTTTTCGTTTATGAGGAGGACGGCAAGGTTCTCGGGCACCTTTTCTGCGCCACTAAAAACTTCGCAAAAGTCAAGACATTCTACATAGAAGACTTCTGCGTCGACGAAAATGCCCGTGGCAAAGGAATCGGCACCAAGCTTTTCGAGTTCGCAAAAGCCTATGCCAAAGAGATAGGCTGCCACAACCTCATCCTATGCGTCTGGGAAGGAAACGACCAGGCAAAGGCGTTTTATGACAAGATGGGGATGGGAGTGCAGAGGACGGTCAGGGAAGTAATTATTAATGCGTAATGCGTAATGCGTAATTCGCACCTGCGGTGCGCCCTCTCAGTCGCCTGCGGCACCACTCCACCACCGCCTGCGGCGGCGGTCCCCCTCTCCTAAGCTTAGGAGAGGCTTAAATCAGGCTCCCCTACGCTTAGGGGAGCTGTCAGCCGACAGGCTGACTGAGAGGTGTGCGAGCCGGAGGCGAGCGCAGAAAGGAGGCAACACAAATGAAAGACTTCTTCACCAGCACCAAGTTCAAGGTCATACTTTGTATTGCCGCCTTGATGATTGGGATTATGATTTATGCGGCGGTGGCGTCGGGAAGCGTCATCAGCTCTGCTTTCGGCACCATATTGGAGCCGTTCCAGTCGGCTTCGCAGAGCATTTCCACCTGGGTTACAACCAGAATCGACATGTTCGTCAATGCCGGAAAGTACTATGAGGAGAACCAGGCTCTCAAAGAGGAGATTGCACGTCTGACAGGCGAGATGGCGGACTATGAGACGGTCATGCAGGAGAACGAGCAGCTTCGGGAGATGGTCAGCCTCGCCGAATCGAGTGAGGGAATAGAGTTCTCCGAGCCCTGCAAGGTTATTGGCAGGACTGCAAACGACGTCTACGGCTCCTTCTTCATCGACAAGGGCTCTAAGGACGGAATCGAATATTATGACCCCGTCGTGACGGCTAACGGAATTGTCGGCTTCGTCACCGAGGTTGAATATACCTACTCGAAGGTCACAACTATTCTTTCAAGCGACATTTCTTTGGGAATCTACTGCGTCGAGACGGGCGAAACCGGCGTCACCGAGGGCTCATATACTCTGGCTCTTGACGGAACCCTTCGGATGATCTATATCCCTCTTGACTGCGAGATGACCGAGGGCGACATTGTTGTCACCTCCGGCTATTCGGGGCTCGTTCCGAATGGGCTTATTGTCGGAACTGTCGGCGAGACGGAGATAACTGCAAGCGGGCTTTCCCGGACAGCTGTCATCACTCCGACTGTCGACCCAAGCACTCTCACAAGCGTCTATGTTATAGTTGACTTTGAGGGAAAGGGCAGCGGCTATGAAAGTTCAGACTAGGCAGAAGCGGCAGGGGCTCTCGCAGAATGTAAGAACGGTTCTGAAGTGGCTTTTCTATGCTCTGACGATTATTTTCTTCTACTGCCGGATGACCTCAGGCGACGGAGACGGCTCGAAATCCCTCATGCTCATCCCCTTTGCGACTGCGATTGCCTGCTATGAGAGGGAGGTGCCGTCCGCAATAATCGGCGCAATTTCGGGGATTCTTATAGACATGGCAACCGGACAGCTCCTTGGCTTCACCGGGCTTTATCTCTGCCTCTTTTGCGGAATTATAAGCGGAATGTTCCGGCAGTTCCTCCGCAAAAACATCATCAACTACTTCGCACTGACCCTGGCGACTTGCCTTGTGTACCTCTATATCGACTACTACTTCTTCTATGTGATATGGGACTATGAGGGCTATCAGGAGGTTCTCAAGCACCGCCTTATCCCAAGCCACCTGAAGACAATAGTCTTCTCCCCACTCTGCTACCTCGCCTGCCTCATAGCAGAAAAGCTGGCAACGGTAAAGCGAAAGCTTGAGCTGGAGGAGAAGAGCGAGATGGTGGATAGGGTGTAAATTTTAGGTTGAATTTGTCCTTGAATTGTGATATAATATTTGTGGAGGCGATTTTATGAATATTGACAGCAAAACTCTGGTTTCCATTTCGGAAGCAAATCAGAACTTTTCACGTGTTTGCCGGATTGTAGATCAGTACGGTTCCGCCGTCGTTCTGAAAAACAACACACCGAGGTATCTGATTATTGAATTCAATCAGGCGGATGAATTGCAGGAAGCGTCTGATGAAGCGGTTTTGTCTGCGTCTCAACAGATTATGAAACGAAACCGCCACGTCTATGAGGAACTTGCAAAATGAACTATCTGTCAAAGAAGCAGGTAGTTTTGCTTCAAGCAAGGCTGGTTGACGCATTCGGAGGACGGCATGGAATCAGAGATGAGGGTCTTCTTGACTCTGCTCTGAATGCACCTTTTCAGTCTTTTTCAGGAGTGGATTTGTATCCATCCATACTTGAAAAAGCCGCAAGACTCTGCTTTGGCTTAATCAAAAATCATCCGTTTGTTGATGGTAACAAGCGAATTGGAACACATGCCATGATCGTTTTTCTGAGCATCAACCATGTTTTTCTTGAATATGACGACGAAGAGATTATATCTTTGGTTTTGTCGCTCGCCGATGGAAGCGCATCAGAAGAAGAGCTGTGTGATTGGCTCAGGAAACATGTTTCGGAGTAAGAAAATACTTTTGTGCAGTTTTCTCAGTCAAAATGTTTTATAATCTCCGCAAAAATGGCTGATTTTTCGTGCATAAGGGAGTAATTTTGCAAGTTCGGTATAAAAGAACTTGCATTTTTTGTGCTTTGGGCATATAATTGACTGAGTACAATTTTACGGAGGACGAATCATGAAGCTATCCGAATTTTCTAAAACCGATCTTGAAAAATTTTATAAAGACGAAACCGCCAAGCTTGAGGAGTATAAAGCCCTCGGCTTGAAGCTTGATATGTCAAGAGGCAAGCCTTCCCCTGAGCAGCTCGACCTTTCGAATGAGATGCTCACCCACTGCCTCGACGGCGACCACATCTCCGAAACCGGTGTTGACTGCCGCAACTACGGAGTCTTGGACGGAATCTATGAGGCAAAGAGGCTATTCATGCCGATGATGGGCGTCGGAAGATACGAGATAATAATCGGCGGAAATTCGAGCCTGCAGCTGATGTATGACACGCTCGCAAGGGCTATGCTCCTTGGCGTCAAGGGCAGTCCGGAGCCCTGGTGCCATAGAAAAACCGTCAAGTGGCTCTGCCCGGCTCCCGGATATGACAGACATTTCGCAATCTGCGAAGCCTTCGGAATGGAGATGATAACCGTCCCGATGCTCGAAGATGGTCCCGACATGGATGTTGTCGAGAAGCTCGTTTCGGAGGATGAGGACATCAAGGGCATCTGGTGCGTCCCGAGGTATGCTAATCCGACGGGTGTTGTCTATTCAGACGAGGTTGTCAAGCGCTTTGCCAGCCTGAACCCCAAGGCACCCGATTTCAGAATCTATTGGGACGACGCCTATTGCGTCCACGACCTGACTGATGAGCACGCAGAGATTTTGAATATCTTAGATGAGTGCAAGAAGACCGGCAAGCCGGATATGCCTCTTATCTTCGCTTCGACCTCGAAGATTTCCTTCCCCGGCGGAGGAATCGCAGCAGTCGGCGGAAGCGAGGAGAATATGGAATTCATGCGCAAGCAGATGTCCTATCAGATTATCGGCTATGATAAGCTCAACCAGCTTCGCCACGCAAAGTTCTTCAAGGACTATGACGGAATCATGGAGCACATGAAGAAGCATAGAGCCATCCTGAAGCCGAAGTTCGACCTGGTTGTTGAAACCCTTGAGCGTGAGCTTGCGCCTCTCGGAATCGGCACCTGGAGCAACCCGAAGGGCGGCTATTTCGTCTCGTTCGACGGAATGGAAGGGACAGCCAAGCGCATAGTTTCACTTTGCAAGGATGCCGGAGTAACGATGACCGGCGCAGGAGCATCCTTCCCCTATGGAATCGACCCGAAAGACACAAATATAAGAATCGCCCCGTCCTATCCTTCTCTCGAAGAATTAGGCAAGGCGATGGAGATATTCACCGTTGCGGTCAAGGTGGCAACGGCGGAGAGGCTACTCAAGTGATTTTTTGATATAATTATCGCCCATTCGGAAGTCCGGGTGGGCGATATAAGTGTTACAGCAGCTGCGTCATATAAAGAGGCAGGTGCAGGATTTCATCTCTCATCATCACGTCGCCCGAATAGAGGATATACGGCGTGCCGATTTGGTGGGAGAACTTTTTCCTGAACTTATCAAGAGATGAGTGGGAGCGATAGTTGCCTGATTTTACTTCAATCGGGCATATTTTTTTGCCATCTGCAATAAGAAAATCAATCTCCATGTGATTTTCACGGTTTTCACTGTCATTTCGGGAGTAGAAATAAAGCTTGTGACCGTTCGCCCTGAGCATTTGTGCGACTGCATTCTCCATAATCATGCCCTCATTGATGTCGAGCTTGTCAAAGAGAATCGCTTTGTAGAGCTCATTTGCAGTGAAATCCCTGTCCATAAAGGTATGAGTGACGAGAAGACCGGTGTCCGCCATGTAGCACTTCTGTGTGGTGTAATCTGCACTCAGTGCAAGACCGACATTAGGGTCGGTACAGTTGAAGCAGGTGTTGACTATCATTGCTTCGTTCAGCCAGATGAAAGAATCCTCATAGGTTCTGAAGCGTGCCTTTTTTCCGAGTGAAGAAAGCTTATACTTCTTTTCTTTCCTGGAAAGCTGTGCCGGAATTCCGTCAAAAACGGCATAGACTTTTTCTTCGTAGCCAGGAGCAAACTTGGAAACATCCTCACGGTATAGCCTCAGGATACTGCGCTTTGCACTGTCAGAAGCTTCGAAATTCTTACCGTCGATATATTGGAGAACCGACTGCGGCATTCCTCCGACCAGCACATACTGCCGGAAATCGTTCATGACCTTGCGGTGAAGAGCCTGCCCGAGAGGCTTTCTTTCTTCAAAGCATTTTTTGATGAGCGGCATCGTAGCCTCGTCGCCCATTGCCCAGAGAAATTCCTCAAAATCAAGAGGAAACAGCTCGATGTGCTCTTCCTCAGATGGAATTATGATGTCTTGGGTATTCTTTTTAAGCCTGATAAGCGAGCCGGTTTCGATATAGTCATACCTGCCATCGGCGACAAGGTATTTGATGAGCTGCCGGGCTCTCGGAAACTGCTGAACCTCATCAAAGACGATCAGGGTTTCTCTCTCATAAAGTCTGGTTGAATAGAATGCGCCGAGCTTGGCAAAGAACAGGTCAAGGTCAGAGCTGTCGTTCTCAAACATATCTAAAATGTCTCTGGGCGCATTTCCGAAGTCGATGATGATTGAGCTCTTATATTCTTCACGGGCAAAGAGCCCTACAATATAGCTCTTCCCGACACGCCTTGCGCCGTCAATCAGCAGAGCGGTGCTCCCGTGGCTTTTATTTTTCCATTCGACAAGTCTGTCGTAAATCTTTCTTCTGAGCATGCGAACCTCCCTTTCGGCTTTCTTTCCTCTATTATACCCCATCATGCACGAAAAAGCAAGTTCAAATCATCAGAATTTGCACGAAAAAGCAGATTAGTCGCAAGTAGGGGCGGATATTATCCGCCCGCAATACGTTCATGCAAAAGTAACGGGCGGATAATATCCGCCCCTACATATAATCCCTTATTTCAGCATGAAGTTTATTTCAGCATGAAGTTTACTTCAGCATGAAATCTCATTTCATGTGGACATCCACCTGATTATACGCCATCTGGACACCGTGATCCTTGAACGTTTCACGGACTTTTTCATACATATTGAAATTGACATCCCAATAGTTCGGGCTTTCCACCCAGACACGGACGGTGTACTCAATATCCGATGCGTAATAGCCGCTGAGCCTTACAAACGGCTCGGGATCGTGAAGAATTCTGTCATCCGAATTGATTGCGTCCATTATAGCCGCCTTGACGTCCTCAGTCGGCGAATCGTAGGAGGCGGTGAACTTGAAGTCGACTCTTCTCTTCGGCTCACGGCTGTAGTTGAGGACGGATGCTGCGGTTGCATCGGCGTTCGGAATGCTGATGACGGTGTTGTCGACGGTGTCAAGGACAGTATAGAACAGCCCGACGCTCTTGACCGTTCCCGACTTTCCGGAAATGTCGACATAGTCCCCCACTCCGAAAGGCTTCGTGATGAGAAGCGTGATTCCCGAGAAGAGGTTCGACATGATGTTCTGAACCGAAAGTGAAAGTGCCAGGGTTACGACGCTCAGTAAAGCTACAAGAGACGTTGTCGAGATTCCGAGGCTGTCGCAGACTATTATAATAGTGAGCACCCACAGAAGAATCTTCGCCGCAGTTCTTATGAATCCGCAGATTGTCCTGTCGATGTGCTTGGCTTTGTCGAGCATTTTCCCGACAAGAGCATTCAGGATCCGCATGACGAGAATGCAGATGACCAGGATGACGACAGCGTTGAGGATTCCCCCGAGCGTAAACCCGCCGATTCCGAATCCCAATATGTTCTGAATTGTTTCGAGCATTTTTGTACCTCCGTTTTGTTGAACAAGTGTTGAATTTTGATTCCAATACATGATAGCACTTTTGGTGGAGGGTGTCAAGAAGTTTGCCTGACGGTAAACTTGCTATTTTCGGCTGCGCCGAAAATAGCACCCCTCAGTCAGCTTCGCTGACAGCTCCCCTTGGCAGGGGAGCCATAACTGCGCTAATCCAAGCCTCCCTCTGTCTAGAAGTTCGCAAGCGAACTTCGGGAGGGGGACCGGCGAAGCCGGTGGAGGGGGTTTCGGAGGTGATCGTCCATGAATAATCCCATCATCAAACTTGCAAAAATCCCGCCAAAAATATTGCCTGGGCTCGTCATTATGAATTTTTGAACCGTTTATCCGTCAAGGCATTTTTTACATTTTCCTGACATTTGCTTCCAATTCCGTTTACTTTTCGGTTCTCACAATCTTCAAATTGTCCAAAACGGCGTGAAAATTTCATCACGTTTTTTGCATTATCGCCTAAATTTGCGAGTTCTATTGACAAGTGAACTCAAAAGGCGTATAATGAAACAATCGTGAAGATAGGTGAGGTCTTTACACACGAAGTTTACATAAATCTTCCGTACACAAACTTCTGTGGTTTAAAATGACTGAGCCTGTCTCACACGGGAAACAGTCCGCATACAGTGCGGATTATCCAAAGCACGCATTCGGTGTCATGCTACTATAAAAAATAGAGACACCAGCGCGAAATTTATTGGAGGTAAATTTAACATGAAAAGACTACTTGCTATGATCTTGGCTGTTGCAATGGTTCTTTCCTGCTTCTCCGCTTGCGGTAGCACATCTAATGATGATAGTTCTACTACCACTGCAGCTGACAGCAGCACTGACGATACTGTTGCTACAGACGACACAGCCGTAGAGAATCCTACCGAGCCGGTAGATCCCTATGCTGACTATGAGATCTGGGTCGAGAACGATGATGGAACCACTTCCATCGACTTCGAAGCATACACTGCTCTTTCAGCAGCTATCTACTCCGACGTTCTTGGCGATTACTACGATTACTATCAGGCAGCTTCTGAGGCTGAGACCGTTTCTGAAAAGTACGCTCTCTATGCTATCGCTGAAGCTAAGCTCCTTGAAGAGTGCGTATTCGTTTCCACCACTTACAACGGTGGCGGACAGGCAATGAGCCGCGTTATGGTTCGTTCCGGCGACTATGCTCTCTGGGGCTCTGACTCCGACAGAATGCACAACTACGTTGTTACCAACGAGATCATCTCTGTTGCTGACAGAACCTACCTCAAGTCTCTTTGGGAAGAGCTCAGAGGAACTGGCACCTACCTTGAAGAAGCTAAGGCTTACCTCACCGAGCAGGGCTACACCTTCGACGATGAGTATGTAAACAGCTACACTGGTGATGCTGAGACCTTCGACGTTCTCGCTACTTCACAGGCTACCGACTCTGAGAAGGTTATCCAGTGCTACGACGGACTCGTTGAGTACGATTCTGAAGGCGTTCTTCAGCCGGCACTCGCTGAGAGCTGGGAAGTTTCTGACGATGGTCTTACCTGGACCTTCCACATCCGTGAAGGTGTTACATGGGTTGACTCTCAGGGCAGATATGTAGCAGACGTTACTGCTGACGACTGGGTTGCAGCTATGCAGCACATGCTCGATGCAGCTGGCGGACTTGAGTACCTCGTAGACGGCGAAGTTGGTATGGCTCTCGTTGGCGCTTACGAGTATCTCTCCGGCGAAATCACCGACTTCTCTGAGGTTGGCGTTAAGGCTGTTGACACCTACACCCTCGAATACACCCTCGAAGAGCCTTGCTCCTTCTTCGAGACTATGCTCGGCTACTCCTGCTTCGCTCCTATGAGCAGAAGCTACTATGAGTCCCAGGGTGGTAAGTTCGGTTCTGAATACGATCCTTCTGCTTCCGACTACTACTATGGAACTACTTTCGAGAACATCGCTTACTGCGGTCCGTTCATCATCACTCAGTACACCAACGAGAACACCATCAAGTGGGAGTACAACGAGTCCTACTGGAATCCTGACAATGTTCAGATCCACTCCATCACTTGGCTCTACAACGATGGTTCCGACGTTACCAAGCAGTACAACGACTTCATCTCTGGTTTGGTTGACTCTGTAAGTATCTCCACTTCTATCGCTGCTATCGCAGCTGCTGATGGATACTCCACCGACAACTACATCTACCGTGCTGACCTCGGTACTACTTCTTACCTCGCATTCTACAACCTCTACAGAACCTGCTTCGCTAACTTCAACGACAGCACAACTCTGGTTTCCACCCTTTCTGAGGAAGAGGCTACAAGAACCAACGTTGCTATGCTCAATGTTCACTTCAGAAGAGCTATCACCTATGCTGTAGACAGAATCTCCTACAACGCTCAGTTCTACGGAGATGAAATCGCTGCAGTTCGTGTATCCAACGCTTACGTTCCCGGTGACTTCGTTGTCCTCGAGGAAGAGGTTACTGTTGACATCAACGGCACTGCTACCACCTTCCCGGCTGGCACCTACTACGGCGAAATCCGTCAGGCTCAGCTCGATGCTGATGGCGTAGCTATCAAGTCTTGGGATCCTGATACCAACTCTTCTGCTGGTTACGATGGATACTACAACGTTGAGAACGCTGTTGCTGAACTCGAAATCGCTATCGAAGAGCTTGCTGCTCAGGGCGTCGTAATCGACGAGGATAATCCTATCCACATCGAATTCGTTACCACTGGTGCTGTTGAGACTTATGTAAACGGCGCTAACGCTTGGAAGCAGTCTGTAGAGTCTGCTCTCGGCGGAAAGGTCATCATCGACATCCAGGCTGCTGACGCTACCAGTGATTGGTACTATGCTTGCTACTACTTCAGCTATGGCTACGAAGCTAACTTCACCATCAACACCTTGTCCGGTTGGGGACCCGACTACGGCGATCCTTCCACTTATCTCGGAACCTTCCTCGATAGTTACTCCGGCTACATGGTCAAGAGCATCGGTATCTATTAATTTAGAACCTGCTCCGAATCAGATCAATTTAATCTGAATAGCAAAGCTTTAAATCTTAATCAGAGTATCTGCCCCCAAGAGTCAAGGCTTTTGGGGCTCTCTGATAAAGAATCTTTTAGGGCTTTAAAGAGGAATCAACATTTTCTTGGAATCCGGCGACTTAAGGGTCGGATTTCCGCAGGAGAACCTAACGATAATAACAACAATGGGGAATGGCGGCGGTTGTTTCCCCGCGTAAGGAACGGTGGACAAAGTGGCAAAATATCTAGTAAAAAGAATACTAACAGGTTTGCTCTCTATCATTGCAGTCATAGCAATCGTCATGGTCCTGATATATTCCCTTATGGACAGGACGTTGATATTCGCACAGGACACTGTTTACTCGAAACAGAGCAACAATAACAAAACTGTTTACCAGTATCAGAAGTGGGAGGAGTATGGCTACCTTGATTATGTAACCTACAACGATTACCTCAACCAGCTGGTAGCAGATGGCGAGATTGACGAGGATACCAAGTCTTCAGTCACTTCAATCGCCAGAAAATCGGAAAACGACTCGGAAGAAGTCGCAGAATATGTTCAGAAGTTCACTGAATACTATCAGAGCAAGGGCTATACTGTTATAAGGTTGGACGCTGTTATGATGACCAACACCAAGGTCGCAACCGGTGGTAATCAGCAGCTCTTTGCTTATAAGAATATACCCGTTATTTCACGACTCTGGACCTACTTAACGAGCATCCTGACATTTGACAACATCAACGCAGTTACCGACGATGTCGGAGAGCGTGGACTTACGTTTACACTCTATGACCCTGTATATGGCGGAGACACCTTCTCGCCAGCAATCATCGGCAACGGCACTACACATAAGTACCTATTATACTTCGACAACGAGTTCCCGTTTATCCATCAGAACTTCGTGACGATAAACCTGGGAGTTTCATACACAGTCAACCAAGGTATCGATATTACTCAGACCATGTCAGCCAAGCAGGGCAGCTATTCAAAGCGTGAAGTCACCTATCCTACTGGCTTGACTGAGCAGAGTGCCGATAACCTTCATACGGCGAAATATGTTTCGGGAAGCCTTGAGAGCAACATTGTTTACTCCGAGAGATACACCGACAACTACACCAACACATCAACCTATAAGACAGGTAAGTCGAGAATCGGCTATTCGTTCATAATGGGCATTTTGGCGACTATCATGGCTTATGTTCTGGGTATTCCTCTTGGAATCCTCATGGCTCAGCATAAGGACGGCTTCCTTGATAAGCTTGGAACGCTCTACATCATCTTCATGATCGCTGTTCCTTCGCTCGCCTATATCTTCATTTTCAAGTCTATAGGCGGAAGCCTTGGGTTCCCGACGACGTTCATTATCGACACGGAAGTCCCGGCAATGTATATCCTGCCTATCGTTTCACTGGCTTTGCCTTCGGTTGCAAGCCTGATGAAGTGGCTGCGCAGATACATGATCGACCAGATGAATTCCGACTACGTCAAGTTTGCACGTGCAGGCGGTCTTACTGAGGGAGAAATCTTCCGCAACCACATCCTGAAGAATGCAGTAATCCCAATAGTTCACGGAATCCCCGGCAGTATCTTAGGAGCACTCACCGGCGCCATCATCACCGAGCGTGTTTACTCGGTTCCTGGTACTGGTAACCTCCTCACGAGAGCTATCAACGCTTACGATAACTCGGTTATCGTCGGTGTAACGCTCTTCTATGCACTCTTATCTGTTATTTCACTCATCCTTGGCGACCTTCTCATGTCGGCTGTCGACCCGAGAATCAACTTTACTACGGAAGCGCGGTGATAGAATATGACAACTGCTGAAGTTGCTGAAAAGCATAATATTACAGTGGAAGAGCTTTTCGAACACGTTGAAAACAATGCAGAAGAAGCTGAAAGAATAACCGCACCGCGTTATTCCTACTGGCACTCGGTGTTCCGTGTATTCTTCCGCAAAAAGATCAACATCATAATCCTGGCGCTCCTTGCGTTCATAATCATATTTACATACGTCTATCCCGCAGTCACAGAGTACGACAAGTTTGCAAACATCATGGATGCATCTGCCAAGCACCTTACTCCTGCTGCTGCAATGGAGAAGTTCGGCTACAATATCCACTGGATATTCGGTGCCGGCGCTTCAGGTCAGTCGACCTTTGACGCTATCTGGTATGGCTCAAGAATCTCCATCTCCCTGGCGTTTATCTGCGCCGCAATCAACATGGTTATCGGTGTTGTTTTGGGTGCTGTCTGGGGCTTCTCGAAGAGATTCGACAGCTTCATGATCCCTATCTATAACATCGTCGGCAACATTCCTTACGTACTCCTCATTTCTGTACTCGTCATGATTTTCTCGGCTTCCTTCTGGACGATGGTATTCGCACTGACTATCACCGGATGGATCGGAATTGCCTACTTCATACGAACGCAGGTAATCATCATAAGAGACCGTGAGTATAACCTGGCATCAAAATGCCTTGGAACCTCCACTCTCAAGATTGCAATCAAGAACATCCTGCCATTCATGACCTCAGTTATCGTAACTCAGGCAGCAACCGAAATCCCCTCCTACATCGGCTACGAAGTATTCTTGGCTTATATCGGAATGGGACTCTCGGATATGTCCTTAGGTCGTATGATTTACGACGCCGAGAGTGCAATGGTAACTCCCGGCTGGCAGTTTGAATTCTGGTGCCCAGTTGCGGTTGTATCCTTCATAACAATAGTTTTGTACGTTGTCGGACAGAACTTGGGCGACGCAACCGACCCGAGAACTCACATGTGACGGGGGTGAAGCTATATGGAAAATAATGAGAAGAAAGTTCTTTTGTCCGCACAGGATGTGCATCTGCAGTTCAAGGTAAGAGGCAGAATTCTGACAGCTATCAGAGGCATTTCCCTCGACATCTACGAGGAGGAATCCATCGCAATAGTCGGTGAGTCAGGCTCAGGTAAGTCAGTTTTCACAAAGTGCTTCACCGGTATGAACGACCAGAACGGCTATATCAGCGGCGGAAAGATAATCTATAACGATCCCGAGCTTGCCGACACCCACGTCCCGCTCACCGCAAGTATAAAGAGAATACAGACTCTTGCCTACAACAAGCTGAACGAGTATTCAAAGCTTGAGCTTGGCTCCGCTGTTTACAGAGAGATGTCAACTCTTGAGTCGGAAAAGAGCCAGCGTGAGGGACTCAGCACAGCTGAACTCGCCGAGGAGAAATCCAAGGAATCGGAGCTTTTAGCTGACAGAACCGATGCCTACAACCGCAAGCTCACCCTTGATCCGAAGAAGGACAAGGCTGAGATAAAGGAGCTCAGCGAGAAGATTTCCTATCTCGATTCTGAAATCAAGAAGCTCAGAGCTGAAAACAAGGCTCTTGAAGAGCAGCACAAGAAAGCCTCCAAGGCGGATTCCGGCTACTTGGCATCCTATAATGAGCATATGACCGAGCTCAAGGGCAAGTATCAGTCTGCAACAACGGGCGAGATTTCCGAGGAAACAAAGTCCCGCAACTTCATCCTTGCAAAGGAAATCTGCCTCTCAATCGGAAGATACGGCTTGAAGGACCGTTACATCCTTTTAAGCAAGCTTCTCAAGGCTTTGAAGCAGGCTATGAAGATAGGCGTCGACCTTAACGACGAAGAGCAGAGAAATGCAGTCTTCGACACGGTTGCATTCAGAGTTGCATACCTTGACGAAACTGATGAGGCTTTGCACGGCACCTGCGTATTGAACCTTGCAAACGTCAAGTTCGACAAGGACTGGGCTCAGATCCGTGGTAAGAGAATCGCTACTGTATTCCAGGATCCTATGACATCTCTTAACCCGATTATAACAATCGGCAAGCAGATAACTTCAATTATCATCAAGCACCAGGGCTGCAGCGAGGTTGAGGCAAGAAGAAAGGCACTCGAGCTCATGCACAAGGTTGGAATTCCTAACCCGGAGAAGCGTTTTGACGACTATCCGTTCCAGTATTCAGGCGGTATGAGACAGAGAATTGTTATAGCAATAGCTCTTTCCTGCCAGCCGAAGATCCTGATCTGCGACGAGCCGACAACCGCTCTTGACGTTACCATTCAGGCTCAGATCCTGAAGCTGCTCAAGGACCTCCAGAAGGACTTCCACTACACGATAGTATTCATCACCCATGACCTGGGAGTTGTTGCTAACGTTGCGGACAGAGTTGCTGTTCTCTATGCCGGACAGATTGTTGAGCTCGGCACAGTTGAGGATGTATTCTATGATCCGAAGCACCCGTACACATGGGCGCTGTTGTCATCGCTTCCTCAGCTCACCCAGAGAAACACAAAGCTCTATTCCATCACCGGTACGCCTCCGTCGCTCTATAACGAGGTTGTCGGAGATGCGTTCGCACCGAGAAATCCCTATTGCCTTAAGATAGACACCCTTGAGGAGCCGCCGATGTATCAGGTCAGCGAGACCCACTTTGCAAAGACATGGCTTCTTGATCCCGATGCACCGAAGGTTGAAAAGCCTGAGGCTATTCAGGACATTCACGGAAAGCTCATCAGAGCATTCAACATATAGGGGGTGTAGACGTTGGCAAACAAAACAAATCTGACTTCAACTCAGTCGCATCTGCCGGAGCATGGTCCTATCGATGAAAGTGGCAGAGAAGTACTTTTATCTCTCAAGAACGTCGATATTACCTTTGGTAAAGGCGATAACGCTGTAAAAGCAGTAAAAAATGCGAGCTTCGACATCTACAAGGGCGAAACCTTCTCCCTCGTTGGTGAATCTGGCTCAGGTAAAACAACAATCGGACGTGCTGTTATCAGAGTAAATCCCTGTGCTGCGGGCGAAATCCTCTATAAGGGCGTCAGAATTTCCGGAAAGATTCCGCATTCACTCGACCGTGAGGTCATAAGAAACATCCAGATGGTATTCCAGGATCCTGCTGCATCACTCAATGAGCGTGCAACGGTTGACTATATCGTCTCCGAAGGTCTTTACAACTTCCACCTCTATGAAAACGAGGCGGACAGAGTGAAGAAGGTAGAGGATATAATCAAGGAAGTTGGACTTCTTCCTGAGCATCTGACCAGATATCCGCACGAGTTCTCCGGCGGTCAGAGACAGAGAATCGGCTTGGCAAGAGCAATGGTCATGAAGCCTGAGCTGGTTGTCGCCGATGAGCCTATCTCGGCACTTGATGTTTCCATCCGTGCGCAGGTATTGAACCTTATGAAGAAGTTCCAGGAGGAAGACGGTGTAACATACCTCTTCATCGCCCACGACCTCTCTATTGTAAGATTCATTTCCGACAGAATCGGCGTTATCTATAAGGGCGACATCGTTGAGATTGCGGATGCAGAGGAGCTCTTCAACTTCCCGCTTCATCCCTACACTCACTCGCTCATCTCAGCTATCCCGATTCCCGACCCGAAGCTTGAGAAGAACAAGGCACTCTACACCTACGATCCCTCCATCCACGACTACAGTGTTGACAAGCCTCAGCTGGTCGACATCGGTCATAACCACCTGGTTTATGGCAACGCCGCTGAGATTGAGCAGTACAGAGCGCTTCGTGAAAAGAATGAAATTATCAAGTCGGTCACCATCCTTGAGGAAGGCGAGACCTACCAGCCTACAGAGCAGGAGATGGATGCTGTCGATGCAGCCGCAGAGGAGCAGTTCCTCAATGCGCCTATCCACGACACCGGCTCGAAGGGATATGCAATTCTTTCATTCTTCCTGCCGATCTTAGGCATAATCCTTGGACTTATCTTCAAGGCAAACAGGCATTACCGCAACTGGAAGATGTGCCGCAAGGGAGCTATTGCAGGCTTTGCGGTGATAGGAGTTTTGATTATCCTGTTCCTGCTGATGCTTATTTTGGCAGTTATCTGACAGACAGAACCGCAAATACGCTTAGTAAAGTCCGACCTGTCCGGTATTATTCGGACGGGTCGGATTGTTTATGGTGAAGTACTATGAAATCCACAAGATCAAGAATCCATACCAGTAATAATAATGTCAAGCCGCCACAAAATATTGAGATTTCATCCGGTCATTTTGCGCTCCGCCTCGTTGCGGTTGTTATTCTCATTTTCATTGCAGGAACGGCTTTTGTCTACGGCTTCAGCCAGCTCTTCTCGGCGTCCTCCGGTTGGCAGGAGATTGAAGCAAATACCGACGATCTGAGTGTGGCAACCGAGCTCACGCTTATGTATGACCTCGGCGCCGGCAGCACCGACGCAACGACAGAGCGAAAGGCGATAATCCTCATCTATTCCGACGCATGCGAAACAGCTTATCAGCTCTTCACTCCGGATGTCGAATTTGAGTATGTCTATAACGTCTGGTATATAAATAACCACCCGAACGAGGAGATAACTGTCGACGAGGTTCTCTATTCGGCATTGGAGACTATGGTTGAGTCGGGCAGAGAGCTCTATCTTGCACCGATATACAAGGAGTATGAAAGCCTTTTCTTCTCGGATGAAGACTGGCAGGCTATGGAGTTCGACCCGCTTATGAGCGAGGCTGAAGCAGAGTATTTCGAAGAAGTTTTAGGATTCACAAGCTCGGATGAACACATTTCGCTCGAGCTTCTTGGCGATAATAAGATTATGCTTTTCGTTTCGGATGAGTATCTTGAGTATGCCGATGAAATGGGAATCGACAGCTTCATCGACTTCTCCTGGCTTACGAACGCATTTGTTGTCGATTATATTTCGGAAGTACTGATTGAAAACGGCTACACCGCCGGAATGATAGTTTCGGATGACGGAATTGCAAGAAACCTTGGCGGCTGCGACGACCTCTTCTACTACACTCTCTATTCAAGAGAGGGCGACATTGTCTATTCAGTCGCCGACATGATTTATGAGGGCGGCTATAGCTTCATCTATGCTCACGACTATGCCATCACTTCAGACGACGCACTCAGCTATTATACCTATGAAACAGGCGAGAGAAGAAGCCCGTATATCGATCCTTCAGACGGCTTAAGCAAAGCCGCAACAGAAGACATGGTTCTCTATTCCAGCACATCAACCTGCGTCGATCTCGCACTCAGCCTTATCGATGTCTATATTTCGGATGAGCTGGATGAAGGAGGTCTTAGCTCCCTTTCAGCCACCGGCATCTGCGCCATCTACTACGACGGCTTCACCATTAGGCACACCGAAGCAGAAGTCATGCTCAGCGATGTGGCGGAGGGGTTCAGCGTAGGATAAGACTGTATATAATATCTCGGCGACGGTATTTTTGAATTGCGGGCGCAATTCGGAAATAATATATCAAGAGTTTTGTATTTCTTTTTTATCGACAACAAGGCAGTTCTGACCAACGGTTTTATCAAGAAAACGCAGAAAACTCCGCAAAAGGAGATTGAAAAGGCAAAAAGGTACAAGGCTGATTACGAAAGCAGGGAGGCTGATCGGAATGACTAACTTTGATGATTTTGTAAAGGAACAGCTCGAAGACCCTGAGTTCAGAGCGGAATATGAGTCGCTGCAGGCGGAATATTCTCTCATGCAGGCGATGATTGACGCACGTCATGAGAGCGGCATCACCCAGAAGGAGCTTTCCAAGCGCACCGGCATCTCACAGAGCGACATCAGCAAATTTGAGGGCGGCGGCGGAAATCCGTCGATGAAAACCCTGAAACGACTTGCTGCCGGTCTTGGCATGAGGGTAAAGATTGAATTCGTCCCGCTGACTAAAGTATGACATAGAAAATGCCTCCTATCTGGGAGGCATTTCGTCATTTTGCCCACTTCTCCGTTTTAATGTGATGAATATCTTTTGCGTTTGTACGATTGACAGGTGTTCTCGAGTGGAGTATAATATATAGAACGGTATTTTATATTGTACCGGCTATACTACATCGGCTGGTTTGAGGGTGCAAGTACCTTTTAACAGCGGATCAAGAGGTGTTTTTAATGAGAGTTTATAATTTCAGTGCAGGTCCCGCAATGCTTCCTGAGGAAGTTTTAAAGCGTGCGGCAGACGAAATGCTTGAGTACGGCGAGTCGGGACAGTCGGTTATGGAAATGTCCCACCGTTCAAAGGAATATGGCGAGATTATTTCTTCTGTCGAGGCAAAGCTCAGGGAACTCATGGCTATCCCCGACAACTACAAGGTTCTGTTCCTCCAGGGCGGCGCATCAAGCCAGTTCGCAATGGTTCCTTTGAACCTCATGAACAAGAATAACAAGGCTGATTTCGTTCTCAGCGGTCAGTGGTCCAACAAGGCTTATCAGGAGGCTTCCCGCTATGGCAAGTGCACAGCTGTTGCCTCTTCAAAGGACAAGGTCTTCTCATATATCCCGGAAATAGATGAATCTAAGCTCGATCCCGAGGCTGACTATTTCCACATCTGCTATAATAACACTATCTATGGAACGAGATTCACAAGCCTTCCCGACACAAAGGGCGTTCCGATTGTCGCCGATATGTCCTCCTGCATCCTTTCCGAGCCGGTTGATGTTTCGAAGTTCGGTGTAATCTATGCCGGCGCTCAGAAGAATATGGGTCCTGCGGGTCTGACTGTAGTCATTGTACGTTCCGACCTCATCGGCAACGCTATGGACATCACTCCCACAATGTTCAACTATCAGATTCATGCCGACAACGGCTCTATGTATAACACTCCTCCGACCTATGGAATCTATATTTTAGGTCTCGTCTTAGATTGGGTCAAGGAGAAGGGCGGACTCGAGGCTATGAAGGAGCTTAACGAGAAGAAGGCTAAGCTTCTCTATGACTGCCTCGACGAATCGAAGCTCTTCAAGGCTACAGTTTCCGGCAAGGACCGCTCAATCATGAACGTTCCCTTCGTAACCGGAAGCGACGAGCTGGATGCAAAGTTTGTCAAAGAGGCAAAGGCAGCTGGGCTCATCAACATCAAGGGTCACCGCACTGTCGGCGGAATGAGAGCTTCCATCTACAACGCTATGCCTTATGAGGGCGTTGAGAAGCTCGTTGAGTTCATCAGAAAGTTTGAGGCTGAAAATGTATAACGTTTTAACTTTAAATAATATTTCGCCCTCCGGTCTCGACTGCTTCGACAAGGAGAAGTATGTTGTAGGCTCGGAAGCCGCCAATCCGGACGCTATAATGGTTCGCTCGGCAAGCATGCTCGAATATGAATTCGGCAATAAGCTTCTGGCGATTGCAAGAGCAGGCGCTGGAGTCAATAACATCCCGATTGATAGGTGCTCGGAAGCCGGAATTTGCGTATTCAACACTCCCGGTGCAAATGCTAATGCCGTTAAGGAGTTGGTTCTTGCGGGACTTATCCTCTCCTCCCGCCGTGTTCCGGCTGCTATCGACTGGGCTAAGACCTTGAAGGGTCAGGGCGACGCCGTCCCGAAGGCTGTTGAAAAGGGCAAGGCACAGTTCGCAGGTCCCGAAATCTCAGGAAAGACCCTCGGACTGGTCGGACTTGGAGCTATCGGGGCTAAGGTTGCAAACGCTGCGCTTTCTCTCGGCATGAACGTCATCGGCTATGATCCGTTCCTCTCTGTAAATGCGGCGCTTGGACTCAAGCCCACCGTCAAGGTTGTGAAGACGTTGCAGGAAATCTACGCTGAGGCTGATTATATTTCGCTCCATCTCCCCTACAATTCTGAAACCAAGGACACTGTCAACAAAGAATCCATCGGCAAGATGAAGAAGGGCGTCAGAATCCTGAACTTCGCAAGAGGCGAGCTTGTCAACACCGCTGACATCATCGAGGCTGTTGAGAACGGCTCCGTTTCGACCTACATCACCGACTTCCCGAACGATGAGCTTCTCTGCCACGACGGAATCGTCGCAATTCCCCACCTCGGAGCTTCGACTCCCGAATCTGAGGACAACTGCGCTTATATGGCTGCCGTTCAGCTTATCGACTATGTCGAAAAGGGAACGATCCACAACTCAGTAAACCTCCCCGAGTGCGAGCTTGCAAAGACCGCAGACCATCTTCTCTGCGTAATCCACAAGAACGTTCCGGCAATCATCTCGCAGATTACTTCCTTCATCTCCGCTGACGGCTGCAGCATCGAAAACATTGCCAGCAAGTCGAAGAAGGACTGGGCGTACACCATGCTCGACATCACCGGCGACACCACCAAGGCTGTCAAGGATATTGAGAGCATTGAGGGAGTTACGAGGGTCAGAGTGCTGTAAGTTTTGCATTCAGCCACATAAATGTAGGGGCGGATATTATCCGCCCGCACCACATCGCAATCGACTATTCGGGCTGTCAGCTAGCTTGCTAGCTGTATATCCAGCCCATACAAAAAGAGCCGCCCGATTGGGCGGCATTTTTATATGGTCGAGGTGACGGGATTCGAACCCACGGCCTCTACGTCCCGAACGTAGCGCTCTACCAAACTGAGCCACACCTCGAAGACCGTCAATTATTATAGCACATAAGACTGACGGTGTCAAGCAAAAATTACACTTTATTCTTTTTGAGAATCCCCCGATAAATCACTACAAAGCAAATGAAATGCGAAATCGTCGCCAGTGTCCATGAAATGGGATAGGACATGTAAAGTACCCTGAGGCAAGCTGCGGGATCGTCGAGGTGGGCTGTTTTGAATTGTGCAAAATAGGTGCTGATCCAGATGATTCTGAAGCCGCAGACGAACATTATCGTTGTTATTGTCGGCAAGACCGAGTGCCCGACGCCTCTTAAAAGCCCCACAAGAGTGTCCATCGTGCCGTCAAGGAAATATGTGAACATGATGACCGACATTCTCACGACGCCGAACGCTATCTCTTCAGTATTGTCGGTGTAGATGCCGAGTAGCTGCGTGTCGAACGCTTTTGCAAGGAGACCCAAGCCCATTCCGACTATGACGACAAAGCCCATGCACTCGAACGCAATAGTCTTGATTCGCTTATACTGCTTGGCGCCATAGTTCTGACCGGTGAAGGTTATCGCTGCCTGGTAAACGGAATTCATCGCAGTGTAGATGAAGCCCTCGATATTCGCAGCGGCACCGTTTCCCGCCATTGCTGCCGAGCCGAAGAAGTTGATTGATGACTGAATGATGACGTTCGAAATTGAGAAGATAGAGCCCTGGATTCCCGCCGGAAGCCCGATTCTAACTATCTCGATAAGCTTTTTCGGGTATATCTTTATCTTCCTGAGATAGAGCCTGATGGCTCCGTCAGAGCGCATGAGGCAGACTGTGACTAAGATCGCCGAGATGAGCTGGGAGATTATTGTTGCAAGCGCAACTCCCGCAACGTCCATTTTGAGACCGATGACGAAGATGAGATTTAAGATTACGTTTATGATTCCTGAAACGGTGAGATAATAAAGAGGTCTTTTCGTGTCGCCGACGGCTCTCAGAACCGCTGCGCCGAAGTTATAGAGCATGTTTGCTGGCATTCCGACAAAGTATATTTTCACATAGAGAGCAGACAGGTCGATTACTTCTTCGGGCGAATCCATCCAGACAAGCATCTGCCTTGCTGCAAAGAAGCCGAAAATTCCGACTGCGACGCCGCTTATGAGAGCGGTTGCAATGGAGGTGTGAACCGTTTCGCTCACGTCCTTCATCTCTCCTGCGCCGAAATGCTGGGAAATGACGACAGACGTTCCGACTGAAAGCCCCATAAAAACGTTTACTATAAGATTAATGAGCGCACCGGTTGAACTGACCGCCGCAAGCGAGTTTTCACTTCCCCAGTGCCCGACAACGACAATGTCTGCCGCATTATATAAAAGCTGAAGCATCCCCATGACCATAAGCGGAATGGTGAACCGGATTATCTTCGGAAGAAGCGACCCCGTCGTCATGTCCATGGTTCTTGAGCTTTCGCCCCGTTTTATCTTGAACAAGAGATATTCCCCCTAATCACTTTACAAACAACTAACAATATTACTCCATTTCACTCATAATTTCAACCTCTTTTTCGACATTTTCCTCACGAATTTTGCGGGTCTGACACTCAAAAATCTGTTGACTTTGACTCCATTTTGCTTTATACTCATATTAAGATTTTAAAACTCAGGGTTAGGTGATTTTTTAATGGCAGAAGAATATAAAGTTTTCGGCGTGCATATGGGCAAGGCTAAATGCTCGGTTGACCTTTCAAACGGTAGCGAGCGTGGAGAATATGTCAATCAGGATTACATTATAAACAAGCTCGGCAGACCGCACCGTGCTGTCAACCTCATGTATTGCTACTATCCTCTGGACGAGGGCTTTCCCGTAAGAGCGAGCGTCGCTTTCCCGTCGAAGGACACGACAAACGCCTGGGGCTTCCCCTATGACGACTACTACACCTATGGCGGCGGCTTGAACGGCTCCAAAGACGCTCCGGTTTTCGAGCAGATGAGAGATATAAGAAGACACGGTCAGGACGTAATTTTAACTCTCACCATCGACCCGCATGTCAGTGATGAGCACCTGATTGCAATCGCAAAGGACCTCCTTCCGTTCGGAAGACTGATGATTCGAATCAACCACGAAGCCACCGGCAACTGGTTCTCCTTCAACAAAAGATGCACCTACGCCGAGGTCGGTGCCTTCTTTGCACGGTTCGCTAAAATTATTCACGAATACGCACCGAATGTCAAGACCATTCTCTGCGCTGGATGCTATGATCCCGCTACAGGAAAATTAGAGAAAGAGGAAGAATTCGCCGAAGCTGCAAAGGAAGCCGACATCTGGTCAATAGACAAGTACATGGCTCTTCACTGGGGCTGGCCCTATGATATAGCAGAGGTTGGCGGCGGCTCCTATGGCTACACCGGCGCTGAAGCGGTCTATAAGTCGCTCGAGGATACCTATGCGAGATACAAAGAATCCACCGGCATGGTTAAGCCGATGGTCATGAGCGAGCACAACGCCGACGGCGACGTCACCGGTCCTTATGACCAGTGCAGAATTATGCGCCACTTCTGCGACATGGTTGTCGACAAGAAGGCAAACTGGATCGAGGGCTTTGCTCTCTATCAGTTCCGTGACAGAGGAAGACTCGGTCTTGAGCTTGAAGACCCGAACAATCCCGAAGTCGGAATCGAGCAGCCGCTGATGGCTGAGTATAAGAAGATTATCCATGAAGACTGGTTTGAGCCGAAGATGGACTATTCCGCAGAAGTCAAGCTTCCGGTAACACTCCGCTGGGGCGACTCGGAGGATTCAGACGGAATCGCAGTTTCACTTAAGTTTGAGAAAGACCCTGTCTTCTGCGAGCTCTGGTTTGACGAGGACGATGAGTCTAACATGATGATCGAGCTGAACGGCAGATGGTTCTATAAGTCGCCGAAAGCCAAGTATGTCGATCTGATGCCGGCGTTCTACGAAAATCACCTTGACGGGAAGACCAAGCTCAGCTTAAAGATATTCTGCCCTCCTGCAAGCGGCGAAAACGAGGACGGAGCCATCGACTCGTTCACCACTCTTGAGAAGCTCCCGAAGATTCGCATCGCATACGAGCCCTGCATCCCGTTCACGAACTGAGGCGAAAAATGGTTTACACTTACTTGAGAAAAGCGCACTACTACGAAACCGACCAGATGGGAGTTGTCCACCATGCGAACTACATCCATTGGATGGAGGAAGCACGTATTGAGATGATGGACGACATGGGCTTCGGCTACAAGAAGGTTGAGGAGATAGGCATCGTCTCGCCTGTTGTCTCTATTAATATCGACTACAAATCAAGCGTCATGTATGATGACATTGTCGAAGTCCGTGTCAGCGTCAAGCGCTACACCGGCGTGTCGATGATAATAAGCTATGAGATGTTCGACCAGAACACCGGAAAAATCTGCGCTACCGCCGAATCGAAGCACGGCTTCATCAGGGACGGCAAGATAGTCTCCGTCAAAAGAGAAGTCCCGGAGCTGGATGAGGCGATCAGGAAATACGTTTCTAATGCGTAATTCGTAATTCGGAATTCGTAATTATTTGTGTGCAAAGAAGGCTCCCGCAAGGGAGCCTTAATTACGCATTACGCATTACGCATTACGAATTATCTTCGTTTTCCGCCTTTTTCTTCTTCGACCTCTTCACCGCCACCCTCACAATAATCACAACAACTATAACCGGAATTGCGACTAAGATGATATATGGGATTGCGCTGATTATCCACACGAACGCATCCTTGAAGCCTTCGCCGATGTCGTAGAAGTTGTCGCTGAGGTTCGACTGAATCCGCTCGAAGACTGTCGGATTGCTGACCTCAGTCGAGATGCGCCTGACTTCGCTCACGTAGATGTAGAAGGTGCTGTAGGAAATCTGGTCGTCATAGCTCTTGAGCCGGGCTGTATAGGACTCAATCTCATAGTTGACATCCGTTAAGTAGCTCTGGATCTGGAGGATTTCTTCGACAGTTTCGGCTTTTTCCATCAAGGCTAAGAAGCTGTCACGCTCGGTGGTGAGAGCGGTGAGTCGGGCTTCGATGTCGACATAAGTCGAGGTGACGTCGTTCACGTATTCATAGCTGTATGTAACAGTCGCCATGCTGCCGACTGCTTCGGCGAACTCGTCATAGTGGTCAGCCGGAATCCTGATTGTAAAGTCGGCATAGCGGAGTGAGCTTGAATAGTAGGAGTTGCCCGACTCGGATGAAGACTCGATATATCCGCCGAAGGAGCTGACATAGGACTTCAGATCCTGCACAAACTGGTCATACTCAATCGTCTGCACGTCCATCGTGCGGTTTTTTATGAGCTTGCGGGAGGAAGCTTCGACATCCGAATCGTCATAGACAGAGCCTGAAGCAGATTCGGAGGTTTCAACAGCCTCCTCTTCAACCTCGTAGCCGTCGTACCAGCCGAAATCGGAGTCATAAGACGAGCTTGATGCGACTGTAGCCGAGTTGGTGGCATAAGATGCCCCGCACCCGCTGAGAACCATCGCCGTCATCGCAAGAGTCAGAATAATAAGTAGTGTTCTTTTCATCATAATTGTTCACGCCTTTCATTGAATTTTGGCTTTCTATAAGTAATACACATCAGCAAGCCGGATTATTGCAGAGGAAAATTATTTTTCTGATTCTATTTTATCAGAATCCGCCAATCTGTCAAGAAGTATGCAACGGATTCAATAAAAAAGGGCGAAAATGTTGAATTTCAGGTTGACTTTTGCTGGTGAGGATGATATAATTTATACATAATCAAAATGTTGTAAGAAATCTCACACATGAGCCCGGTTGCACTAAGGAAAGGATGATGTAAATGAAGCAGTACAAAGCAGTCGCAGGACCCAAGAACATAAACGTCGCCAAGGGTGACACCCAGTCGGCATTCAACATGTTTGCTGACATCATCAACAGAGAAGCAAAGGGCGGTTGGGAATATCATTCCATGGAGACCATCACCGTAACAGAAAAGCCCGGTTGCCTTCAGCAGGCAGTTCCTCTGAACTACTACATGCTGATTTTTGTTAAGGAAGTCTAAATAAGCTTTTGGGTTCATGTGTGAGATTCTATATTTTTGGAGGATGACTTTTGAAATCTGTCGAATTCACTGAGGATGAGCTTCCGGACCTTTCAGAGATCGCCCGGGAGCTTTTTGAAGACGAGAACGATCCGAGAAGCGTGTCATACAAGAGAACGCTCAGCCGCCCGGAAATCAACTGGCTGGCTGTTGTTCTGAGCCTGGCTCTGCCGCTCGCCGTCTCGATAATTCTTGGAATTGTGATACACTCTTTCGGTGCGCCTGTTGCAGTAGCGGTTATTGTGCCTTGCATGCTTCTTGCCGTTTATGCCGCAGCAATGATGAAGAGAACTGTAATCTGCGCCGTGAAGATTTACCAGAGGTACGCATCTGATGAAATAAGAAACAAATGCCGCTTCGAGCCCTCCTGCTCCGACTATATGCTCCTCGCCATCGAGAAGTACGGCTTGCTGAAAGGCTTGAAAATGGGCATAAACCGCCTGAAGCGCTGCAACATCAACGGCGGCGGCATCGATTACCCATGATGAGGGTGGAACTTGAAAGGAAACCGAGAATTATAGAAAATGAAGGAGCAAAGCTGTGTGGTTAATAATCATAATCGTAGTTATAGTTGTAGTAGTGAAGTATCAAAAAAAGAAGAATGAAGGCGGCTCAGGCACAGGCTACAACGCTCCGCCTGTTCAGAATCCGGCGCAAAAAACGCCTCAGCGGGTTCAGTATGTTCAGCCGGTGCATCAATATACACGTAAAGACTATTTCGATGGTCTTATGGCACGGATGCCGGCATATGCTGGCGACTGGCTCAGGGCTTCCGTTGCCAGAAAAGGCGAAGCAATATATGATAGCGTAGAATTTCATACCTATGTGACAAAGTCTGTTGAAGAAAAGCTCCCGTATTTCTGCGAGGATGAGGAAGAGTATGACGTTGTGTCATCCAGAGGATATGGTGGCTCTGATTGCTCTCCGATGAGAGGCGAGGTTGCAGCTATATGCAGTATGGGCACATTCTACTCGGAGGGCATGAAGCATGATTCTCCTGAAAAGAAAAAGTATTGGTCAGATATTATCATCCGCAAGGCTCAGACCGGAGACAGAGAAGCCCAGGCAATATTATGCACCAATTCTGGAAGCTTGCTTGTCGGCAAAGAAGTGATGAACCGCTGTAAGCAGCAATACGAGGAAAAGCTTCGCACAGATGCTGCAAACGGTGACAGATATGCTCAGCTTGCAGTAGGGCGATTTCTCACCGCTGACGATTTTGAGAGAATTGAAATTCTTGCAAAAGCAGCTAATAAGGGCTTGACCGACGCTTGCTACTGGTATGCAAATTACGTCCCCGACATGTTCCTCTGGAGAGATGAAAACGGCAATTTAATCAAGGATACTTCGGTTTCAAATTTCAATCATCGTCGTACCTGGCAGGATCTGAGCGACAGTGAGCGTGGAGAGCTTGGAAGACTGATGTTTCAGGCTTACTGGAGAGGCTCCGACTGCGCAAACGGCATCTTTACGGCAGAATGCGCTTTTAATGTTGCGGAATACTATGACCCCACTGAGGATCATGTTGTTGCCAGTGTTGACAAAGACAAAAGTATAGCTATTTTCTGGTACCAGAAAGCGGCTGACGCCGGGATGTCTCTTGCTAAAACTCATCTTGAATATTTGCGAAATAAGTAGATAAATAATAGCCACCCATCCCGGGTGGCTACAATTTTGTTGACAGGTGTCGGAAAACGTGTTATAATTGCGGTGGTGAGAGGTTGGTTTGCTCTTCCCTGCGAAGGGAGGTGACGCTAATGGAGATCTTGTCCATCGTATTGGAAGTCATGGCTTTGCTTTTGACCTCTTTCTCTATTGGTTACACCGTTGGTAGTAACCAAAAGAAATAACCGCACCTGACTCTTCAGTTAGGCACGGCAACTTTTTTCGATAACTATTTTGTTGGGAAGAGAAACCGTTGACTGAATGCCAGTTCAGGCAACCCTCTCACCACTTTCATTATACCCCACCCTGGCTGTTTTGTCAACAGCCATTTTTTTATTTTTCCCCACCCATGCAAAAATTTTTTCAAAAAAATGCTTGACAACCGTTTCCAATTAGTGTATACTATGATACTGATTCATAATGGCTAAAAAGACGCCTTTTTATAATAAGCCCGATTTTGGGTACTTATTTTTCACGAAGTTTTGTTGAAAATCTGCTGACTGAATGTGCAAGATGCACAAAAACGGCGATTTTCCAGGAGAGCGGAGTGGCGGAAGGCGGCTTTTTAAGTCTTTTGCTGTGAACTTGAAAACAAGCAGTATGAAATATAAGGAGTGATAAGCTAATGGTCAATGTCAAGGACGTTCAGCTTGGCAAGCACGTAGTCAGGAAAAGCTTCGCTAAAATTGATGAAGTTCTGGAAATGCCAAACCTCATCGATATTCAGAAGACCTCCTACAAGTGGTTTATGGACGAGGGACTCAGAGAAGTCTTCCGTGATGCAGCCGCTATCAAGGACTACAATGAGACTCTGGAGCTGAGCTTTGTTGACTACAGGCTCGACAAGGAGCCTAAATACACTATTGCGGAGTGCAAGGAGAGGGACACCACCTATGCCGCACCGCTTCGTGTAACTGCGAGACTCCACAATCTCGAAACAGGCGAAATCAAGGATTCGGAAATCTATATGGGCGACTTCCCGCTCATGACCCCATCCGGTACCTTCATTATCAACGGTGCGGAAAGAGTTGTCGTTTCCCAGCTGGTTCGTTCTCCCGGCGTCTACTATGCAGTCGAGAAGGACAAGGTTGGTAAAGACCTCTTCAGCTCAACAGTCATCCCCAACAGAGGCGCATGGCTCGAGTATGAGATGGATTCAAACGACGTTGTCTACGTAAGAATCGACAAGAACAGAAAGATTCCATTGACAACCTTCATCCGTGCTTTGGGAATAGGCACCAATCAGGAGATCGACGAATTCTTCAATAACGATCCACGTCTTTCTGAAACAATGCTTCAGAAGGACTCCACACATTCAACCGAAGAGGGTCTTCTTGAGGTTTATAGAAGACTTCGCCCGGGCGAGCCTCCGACGGTTGACACAGCTATCACTCACATAAATAACCTCTTCTTCGACGCAAGAAGATACGACCTCTGCAGATTCGGACGCTATAAGTACAATAAGAAGCTCGGCGTCGCTTCAAGAATCACCGGATATGCTCTGGCAAGACCAGTAGTTGCACCTCTGACAGGCGAAATCTTAGCTGACCAGGGAGAAATGATCACATCAGAGCTGGCTGCCAAGATCGAGCAGGCTGGCGTCAAGGAAGTCTACATCGACGTTGAAAAGAGAGAAATGATCACCGATGCAAACGGTGATGTAACCCACAAAATCGAGCATGTCGAGGTCAAGGTCATCGGCAACGGCATGGTCAATATCGATGAATATATCGACTTCGACGCAAAGCCCTTTGGCATCAACGAAAAGGTTTCGTTCACCGTCCTCAAGGAAATCCTTGAGCAGGCAGGAAGCCACGATGAGCTTATTGACATGGTGAAGGCTCGCCGTGAAGAGCTCATCCCGATGCACATCACTATCGAGGACATCTGGGCTTCCATCAGCTACTTCCTCAATCTCTGCGAGGGCGTCGGAAATGTCGACGACATCGACCACCTGGGCAACAGAAGAATCCGCTGCGTTGGCGAGCTTCTTCAGAACCAGTTCAGAATCGGTATGGCGAGAATGGAAAGAGTCATCCGTGAAAGAATGAACATCCAGTCTCAGGACATCGAGACTGTCACTCCGACAGCCCTTATCAATATAAGACCGATAACTGCTGCAATCAGAGAATTCTTCGGTTCTTCACCTCTTTCGCAGTTCATGGATCAGTCGAACCCTCTGGCTGAGCTCACCCACAAGAGAAGACTTTCAGCTTTGGGTCCTGGCGGTCTTTCAAGAGACAGAGCGGGCTTCGAGGTTCGTGACGTTCACTACACCCACTACGGCAGAATGTGTCCTATCGAGACACCTGAAGGACCTAACATCGGACTTATCTCATATCTTGCATCCTATGCAAAGATCAACGAATACGGCTTCATCGAAGCTCCCTACCGCAGAGTCGACAAGGCTACTGGCGTTGTAACCGACGAGGTTGTCTATATGACAGCAGACGTCGAGGATAACTACATGGTCGCCCAGGCTAACGAGCCTCTGACAGAAGACAACAAGTTTGCACGTCCCAAGGTCAACGGCAGATACCGTGATCAGATCATGGAGATTGACCGTGAAAACATCGACTTCATGGACGTTTCGCCTAAGATGGTCGTTTCAGTTGCAACGGCTATGATTCCGTTCCTTGAGAACGATGACGCTAACCGTGCGCTGATGGGCGCAAACATGCAGCGCCAGGCTGTTCCGCTCTTAACCACCGAGAACCCGATTGTCGGAACCGGTATGGAGTACAAAGCCTGCGTTGACTCGGGCGTTGCGGTTGTAAGTGATGCTAGCGGCGTTGTCGAAAAGGTAGACGCCAGCGAAATAGTTGTCAGAGAAGACAACGGCGAGCTTCACACTTATCCGTTAACCAAGTTCAAGAGAAGTAACTCCGGAACATGCACCAACCAGAGACCAATAGTTGAAAAGGGCGAGAGAATCGACGCTCACCAGGTTATAGGCGACGGTCCTGCAACCTGCAACGGCGAGATCTCTCTCGGCAAGAACGCACTCATAGGCTTCATGACCTGGGAAGGCTATAACTATGAGGATGCCGTTCTCTTAAATGAAAAGTTAGTCAGAAACGACACATATACATCAATCCACATCGAGGAATATGAGCTCGAATGCCGTGAAACCAAGCTGGGACCGGAAGAGATCACCAAGGACATCCCCGGCGTCGGCGAAGATGCACTCAAGGATCTCGACGAAAACGGCATCATAAGAATTGGTGCGGAAGTAAGATCCGGCGACATCCTTGTCGGTAAAGTCACGCCTAAGGGCGAAACCGAGCTGACGGCTGAGGAGAGACTCTTAAGAGCTATCTTCGGCGAGAAGGCAAGAGAAGTAAGAGACAATTCGCTCAGAGTTCCTCACGGCGAATCTGGCATCATCATAGATGTCAAGATATTCACCCCTGAGAACTGCGACGAGCTTCAGCCGGGAGTAAATATGCTTGTACGCTGCTACATCGCACAGAAGAGAAAGATTTCTGTCGGCGACAAGATGGCAGGTAGACACGGCAACAAGGGTGTTGTTTCAAGAATCCTTTCTCAGGAGGATATGCCGTTCCTGGAGGATGGAACTCCTCTTGACATCGTTCTGAATCCTCTGGGCGTTCCTTCAAGAATGAATATCGGTCAGGTATTGGAAGTACATCTCGGTATGGCTGCCAGAAAGCTTGGCTGGAAGGTTATGACGCCTGTATTCGACGGCGCACATGAAGAGGACATCCGTGAGTGCTTCAAGCTTGCGGGTATGGCGGAAGACGGTAAGACAACCCTCTATGACGGCAGAACCGGTGAGCCTTTCGACAACCGTGTAACCGTCGGAATAATGTATTACCTCAAGCTCCACCACCTCGTTGACGATAAGATTCACGCACGTTCTGTAGGACCTTATTCACTGGTTACTCAGCAGCCTCTCGGCGGTAAAGCCCAGTTCGGCGGACAGAGATTCGGTGAAATGGAAGTCTGGGCACTCGAAGCCTATGGCGCAGCCTACACTCTCCAGGAAATCCTCACCGTCAAGTCTGACGACACGATAGGAAGAGTAAAGACCTACGAGGCAATAGTCAAGGGTCAGAATGTTCCTCAGTCGGGTATTCCTGAATCCTTCAAGGTTTTAGTCAAGGAGCTCCAGTCGCTTGCACTCGATGTAAGAGTACTTGATGCTGACGGCGCTGAAATCGATCTCAAGCAGAACTTCGAGGAGGATAACGACATCATTCCTCAGCCTGTATCTGAGCCTGATGACGACTATGGCATGAGCGAGGTAGCCGAAGGCATTGACGGCGACTATGACGACGTAGACTCCGATTATGACGACGACTTCGAGGACAATGAAGACGATCTTGACGATTCCGGCTTCGACGGCTTCTCGGTCAAGGATTCGGATTCTGACGACATAATAGACTAAGGCTTTTGCCACGGAAAATTAGTGTAAAGAGGGTTTGCATTTTGGAATTTAACGTATTTGATTCTATAAAAATCGGTCTTGCTTCGCCTGAGCAGATAAGAAGCTGGTCTCATGGCGAAGTAACAAAGCCCGAAACCATCAACTACCGCACGCAGAAGCCTGAAAGAGACGGTCTTTTCTGCGAAAGAATCTTCGGTCCGACAAAGGACTGGGAGTGCCACTGCGGCAAGTACAAGAAGATTCGCTTCAAGGGCAAGGTCTGCGAAAGATGCGGCGTTGAGGTCACAAGAGCAAAGGTAAGACGTGAGAGAATGGGTCACATCGAGCTTGCTGCTCCCGTCTCCCACATCTGGTACTTCAAGGGTACTCCTTCGAGAATTGGTCAGATGCTCGAAATCTCCTCAAAGAGACTCGAAGAGGTTCTCTATTTCACAAAATATATCGTAACCGATCCCGGCGACACAGGTCTTGTCAAGAAGCAGATTTTGACTGAAAGGGAGTATCAGGACGCCAAGGAGCGTTATGAGGATAAGTTCACCGCCAAGATGGGCGCTGAGGCTATCCAGGAGCTCTTAAGAGAAGTCGACGTTGAGGCACTTTCTAACGAGCTCAAGGCTGAGCTCAAAGATCTTCCGCAGGGTCAGAAGAGAATAAAGATTCTTAAGAGACTCGAAATAGTCGAGGCTTTCAGAACCTCCGGCAACAAGCCTGAGTGGATGATCATGAACGTAGTTCCGGTTATCCCTCCGGATCTGAGACCTATGGTTCCCCTTGATGGCGGAAGATACGCCACATCCGACTTAAACGACCTCTACAGAAGAGTTATCAACCGCAACAACCGACTCAAGAGAATGCTTGAGCTCGACGCTCCTGACATCATCGTAAGAAACGAGAAGAGAATGCTCCAGGAAGCAGTCGACGCCCTTATCGACAACGGAAGACACGGTAGACCCGTTACTGGACCCAACAACCGTGCATTCAAGTCACTCTCCGATATGCTCAAAGGCAAGCAGGGACGTTTCCGCCAGAATCTCCTTGGAAAGCGTGTTGACTACTCTGGACGTTCTGTTATCGTTGTAGGACCGGAGCTCAAGATGTATCAGTGCGGTCTTCCTAAGGAGATGGCTTTGGAACTCTTCAAGCCGTTTGTTATGAAGCGACTTGTCGACACAAATCCGCAGATCAACATAAAGTCTGCAAGAAAGATGGTTGAAAAGGGCACAGACGAGGTCTGGGACGCTCTTGAAAACGTAATTCAGGGTCACCCGGTTCTTCTTAACCGTGCGCCGACTCTTCATAGACTCGGTATCCAGGCATTCGAGCCGGTCTTGGTTGAAGGTAGAGCCTTAAAGCTCCATCCGCTTGCATGTACAGCATACAATGCCGACTTCGACGGCGACCAGATGTCTGTTCACGTTCCTCTGTCGGTTGAGGCTCAGGCTGAGGCAAGATTCTTGATGCTCGCTGCCAATAACCTCTTAAAGCCTGCAGACGGCAAGCCGGTAACCGTTCCTACTCAGGACATGGTCTTGGGCTCATATTACCTGACGCTTGTCAAGGACGGCGAAAAGGGCGAGGGCAAGATATTCCGTGACGTCAATGAAGCTATGATGGCTTATCAGTCGGGAATAGTATCGCTCCAGGCTAAGATCAAGGTAAGAGTTTCCCGGATGGTCGACGGCGAGCAGAAGACAAAGATCATCGACACCACCGTCGGAAGACTCATCTTCAATGAGAGTATTCCTCAGGACCTTGGCTATGTTGACAGAAAGGATCCCGAGAAGATGTTTGGTCTCGAGGTTGACTTCCTCGTCAAGAAGAAGCAGCTCGGCGACATCATCGATCACTGCTTAAGAAAGCACGGAACCACCAAGACGAGCGAAATGCTCGACAATATAAAGGCGATGGGCTATAAATACTCGACAAAGTCGGGCATCACCGTTGCCGTAAGCGACGCCGTTATTCCTCCTCAGAAGAAGGACATCTTGGCTGAGGCGGACAGAAAGGCAGACAAGATCGACAAGCAGTATAAGCGTGGTCTTATCTCCCGTGGCGAAAAGTCGAAGAGATTTATCGAGATCTGGTCTCAGGCAACCGATGAAGTCACTGTCGCTTTGCAGGATAACCTCGACAAATATAATCCTATCTACATGATGTCCGACTCAGGAGCAAGAGGCTCTCTCGCTCAGATAAGACAGCTTGCAGGTATGAGAGGACTTATTGCAAACACCTCTGGTGCGACTATCGAAATGCCGATAAGAGCTAACTATCGTGAAGGTCTTACGGTACTCGAATACTTCATCTCTTCAAGAGGTGCAAGAAAGGGACTCACCGATACGGCTCTCAGAACCGCAGACTCCGGCTACCTCACACGTAGACTTGTCGATGTTTCCCAGGATGTCATCATCACCGAGGACGACTGCGGAACTCACGAAGGCATCGATGTATTCGAAATCAAGAACGGCAACGAGCTTATCGAACCGTTCGACGAGAGACTTGTGGGAAGATTCTTAGTCGAAGACCTCATCAATGAGGAAACCGGCGAAGTCGTAATGTCAAGTGATAAGCTCATGACTCACGACGATGCCGTAACCGTTATAAAGTATCTCGACTCTGTTGGAAGAGACAGAATCGCTATCCGCTCTGTCCTTGGCTGCAAGTCGAAGCGTGGCGTTTGCGCCAAGTGCTATGGCATGGATCTTGCTCACTCAACCGTCGTTTCTGTCGGTGAGGCAGTCGGTATCATCGCAGCTCAGTCTATAGGCGAGCCTGGTACTCAGCTCACGATGAGAACCTTCCACACTGGTGGTGTTGCATCAGCTGAAGATATTACCCAGGGTCTTCCGAGAGTTGAAGAGCTCTTCGAGTCAAGAAAGCCCAAGGGCGCAGCAATCCTTTCGAAGACTGACGGAACGGTCAGCTTTGACGAGATCAAGAAGAGCCGTGTAATAGTTGTTACAAACGAGGAAACCGGCGAGATTGAGCAGTATTCTATTCCTTGGGACTATAGAATTGTTGTCAAGGAGGGCGATCATGTCAAGGCAGGAGATCTCCTGACAGCTGGCTCGAAGAATCCGTCCGACATCCTCGCAATTCAGGGAACAGAAGCAGTCAGAAACTACATCATCACCGAGGTTCAGAAGGTCTATAGACTCCAGGGTGTTGACGTTAACGATAAGCATATTGAAGTTATCACCCGCCAGATGCTCCGCCGTGTCAAGGTTGAAGATCCGGGATCCAGCTACCTGCTGCCCGGCTCACTTATCGATAGAAACGAAGTCGAAGAGATGAACCGTCAGATTCAGGAAGAGATTGATGCCGGTGACACTGATGCCAAGCTCATCACAACGTCTGCCGTCATCCAGGGTATCACAAAGGCTTCTTCGAGCTCCGAGAGCTTCCTCTCTGCCGCTTCCTTCCAGGAAACCACAAGAGCGCTCACAGATGCAGCTATCAAGGGCAAGTCTGACCACCTTCTCGGACTCAAGGAGAACGCCATTATCGGTAAGCTTCTTCCTGCTGGTACCGGTATGCCGGTCTACAACAACGTTGAGGTTGTAAGAAACGAAGCGTTTGCTGAGCATTCGGGCGACCATAAGCCGGCTTCACCGGTTCGTCCGGTTCCCAAGCCGATAAACGTAACGCCTTTGGCTCCCATTGTTGACGATGAGCCGGAGGATGATCCGTTCGTCCCGCAGGTCAAGCCTGTGGACACAAGAACTGCCGAAGAGATTCACGACTCAATTTATGGCGTAGTCCGTGAAGCAGCCGCAACCGCAGCTGATGAGCTTGGGCAGAACCCAGCTAACTAAGAAAGTTACATCCCAATTCCATTCTTTTTCATTCTCTTTATTGCCTCCAGCCTCCTCCCAATCAAGGCTGGGGGCAAGCCTTTTATGGACAAACAGGCATAAAAAAACCGGCTCAAGCTGTTCTGAGCCGGTTTTCTTTGTGAATTCCTATTCAGCTTCCTTAACAGAAAGCGGATAAATCTCATCATAAATATATTCCGCCATTGCGTTTGTGGCTTCCGAGGTTAAGTCATATTCATACCATCCGGTTTCATCGTTCCAGGATGGCTGCATCCAGACCATGATTCCGTTCCAGCCGTTGTCGTAGCAGGCTTTGTATTTCTCAGTCAGAGTCAGCCCGCATTCCTCTGCGTCATCGTTGCTTGTTTCGCCGATGAGGCAAGGCTTACTGCCGTCAAGCCCGAATTCAGTGGGACTTTCGGTGCAAGGGTATCCGAAATAGTTCAGCTGCCACATATAATAGTGTGTGGAGTAGAAGTCGAGATAAGCGTTTTCGTCGCCGGTGAGTTCATATAGATACTCATCCGAGACCATGTTGCCATTGTAGTTATCGGAGTTGTACTTTACCATTCCCAAGCCAACGGTGACTAAGATGTCGGAATTCTCGTGGATAACCGAGGCGCACTTCCCGAAGAAGTATGATAGGTTCTCCCACCCGACGTTCCCGCACTCTTCATTTTCATAAACCCAGTCGGGCTCGTTCATTATATCTATTGAGAAGAGGTATTCGCAGTCAGAGTATCTTTCGCAGAATTCTTTTACATATGTCTCGGCAAATGCGTCTGCAGTATCCTTATTGTTGACAAGTGCCTGCCAGTCGTCGCCTGATGAACCTTTGAAGTGGTCGAAAGAAAGAAGCGTCGCCATTACGTAGACTTCATACTTCTCGGCAAGGGCAAACAGCTTGTCAAGGTCATCCCAGTGACCGGAATTGATGTCGATAATTTCGCCCTCTTCGGTGAGACTGACGATGCTTTCGCCCTCGCAGTTGATCCATATTCTCGTGCAGTTGATGTTGTCAGAGCTTAAGAGTGCAAACGTCTCCTCCCATGCTTCCTCGTCCATATTCCCGGTGAAGTCGTTCCAGGCTATCCAGGGAGTGTTGACGCCGTTAATCCAGAGTTCACTGCCGTTGACCATGAAGCTTGTTCCCTCGACATAGACTCTTGCGGAAGCAGTCTCGGTGCTTCCACAGGATACAAGCGAGAGAGCTATTACAAAAACAATAGCTACAGAAAAAAGCCTTTTCATAAGTATCAGCCTCCATTTATATCAATATTGTAACATGACGGCTTCCCGTTGTCAAGAATAGAGGCTTGACAAATAGGGCATAATCGGCTATAATAATCAAGCTGCGAAGAGCCTTGCAAGTGGACTTTTCTCAGCAAAAATTTAATACGGGTGTCACCTTGAAAACCACCCGGATAAAAAACAAGGAGTAATTTAACATGAAAAACTTATCCGTAACCCGTCTCGTGAAATTAGCAGTAGTGACGGCAATCTATGTCGCACTGACCCTGGCTCTCAGTTCGCTCTCCTATGGCAACATCCAGTTCCGGATTGCCGAGGCACTGATGCTCTTATGCTTCTACCGTAAGGACTACGGCATTTCTTTGATACTCGGGTGCTTGCTCGCAAATGTATTTAGCACCATAGGAATCGTGGATATGCTTTTCGGAACGGCTGCGACGGTGTTGGCTGTAATCTGCATGATGTATAGCCCGAACATCTATGTGGCGTCAATTTTCCCGGTGATTTTCAATGGTCTGATAGTCGGAGCCGAGCTCTACTGGTTCGTGGGGCTGCCGTTCTGGATTTCGGCTCTTGAAGTAGCCGCCGGCGAATTCGTCTGTGTGTGCGTCTTAGGAATAGTTCTCTTCAAGCTGCTTGAGAAGAACCGGAAGTTCATGAAGCTGCTGACCGAATAAAACGGGAGCCGGCGAAAAATTTTTCAAAAAAAGTGCATTCGGGACGCAATAATTTGCCGTCCCGATTTGTATTATAGGTATAAGAGCTTCTTCCGAAAGGAATCGCACTTAACATGTTTTCAAAGAAATCTCCCACTCTGAGCGCACAGGGTGGGAGATGGTTTTTGCCGCAGTTTTGTCAACGGTTATATTGTAGGGGCGGATATTATCCGCCCGAAACCCTTCAGCAATCGCAACGGGCGGATAATATCCGCCCCTACATAAATCGCAGCAGGCGACAATTACGCCTTGCGAATTCCGAATTGGTTCGACTTTGCAAAGCGAAGTCGTATTTCCCTCTTGATTTTCCCCGACAAACAGTATATAATATCATTGGTCAAGAAAACACTTTATCGGAAAGAGGAAGTAAATTGATTAGAAATGATTTGAGAAACATCGCTATAATCGCTCACGTTGACCACGGAAAGACTACCCTGGTCGACGGAATGCTCAAGCAGAGCGGTACATTCAGAGAAAACCAGGTTGTGAGCGAAAGGGTTATGGACTCTAACGACATCGAGCGTGAAAGAGGAATAACAATACTCGCCAAGAACACCTCGGTTGTCTATAATGGCGTCAAGATCAACATCGTCGACACTCCCGGTCACGCTGACTTTGGCGGCGAGGTTGAGAGAATCCTCAAGATGGTCGACGGAGTTATTCTTCTTGTAGACGCCGCAGAGGGTCCTATGCCTCAGACAAGATTCGTTCTGCAGCACGCCTTGGAGCTCGGACACAGGGTCATCATCGTTATAAACAAGATTGACCGTCCTGATGCCAGAATCGATGAAGTTATTGATGAGTGCTATGAGCTTCTGATGGATTTGAATGCTTCGGATGAGCAGCTCGACTCCCCGATCCTCTTCTGCTCAGGAAGAGACGGCACCGCTTCCCTGGATGAACATGTAGCGGGAACGGATCTGACTCCGCTATTTGACAAGATACTTGAATATATCCCAGCTCCCGAAGGCGAGCCGGAGGAGCCGCTGCAGCTTTTGGTATCATCCATCGACTATAACGAGTATGTCGGAAGAATTGCAATAGGCAAGATCGAGCGTGGCTCTATAAAGGTAAATCAGGAGGTCACCATCGGCGACTATCACGAGACCAAGAAGCCCTACAGAGGAAAGATTGTCACCCTCTATCAGATAGCAGGACTTGAAAGAGTTCCTGCCGAGAAAGCGACAGTCGGAGACATCGTCTGCATCAGCGGAATTGAAAACATCACCATCGGCGACACCATCTGCGATTCGCAGAATTTCGAGCCGCTTCCATTCGTCAAGATAAGCGAGCCGACTGTCGAGATGACCTTCTCGGTCAACGATTCGCCTTTTGCAGGACGTGAGGGCAAGTATGTAACTTCACGCCACTTAAGGGAAAGACTGTTCAGAGAGCTTTTGAAGGACGTTTCGCTTCGGGTTTCCGAAACTGATTCGACAGATTCATTCAAGGTAGCCGGCAGAGGCGAAATGCACCTGTCAATACTTATCGAGAACATGCGCCGTGAGGGCTATGAGATGGGCGTTTCAACCCCGAGAGTCCTCTATAAGGAGATTGACGGCAAGCTCTGCGAGCCTATTGAGGAGCTGGTTGTTGACGTTCCCGAGACTTCTGTCGGAGCTGTCATGGAGAAGATGGGAACCCGCAAAGCCGAAATGGTCTCGATGAACCCGATGGGATCCCGAATGAGGGTTGTGTTCCACGTTCCCGCAAGAGGACTTTTTGGCTATAGAAACGAATTCCTTACCGACACCAAGGGCGAGGGAATCATGAATTCCGTCTTCTACGGCTACGAGCAGTATAAAGGCGACATCCCGAGGCGTTCGAACGGCTCACTTGTGGCATTCGAAGCCGGCGAAGCGGTTACCTATGGTCTTTACAATGCGCAGGAAAGAGGAGCGCTCTTCATCGGAGCAGGCACTCCTGTTTATGAAGGAATGATAGTGGGCGTCTCCCCGAAGCCTGGAGACCTCGTCGTTAACGTCTGCAAGAAAAAGCACCTGACAAACACCCGTGCTTCTGGCAGCGACGATGCATTAAGACTGATTCCACCGAGAATCTTAAGCCTTGAGGATAGCCTTGAGTTCATCGCCGACGACGAGTTAGTTGAGGTCACGCCTAAGAATATAAGACTCAGAAAGAAGACGCTTTCGAATATTCAGAGGGCTAAGGACAGGGCAAAGCTATAAAGGAGGAACCTCTCAGTCAGCTTCGCTGACAGCTCCCCTTAATAAGGGGAGCCATTACCTGTTCTCCCAAAAACTTTTCAAAAACCTATTGACAAATAGGCTCACACACGCTAAACTAATCCTAGACTATATTTACACTGGAGGTACTGTTATGGTATATGATAAAATCGCAGCAATAATCGCAGACCAGCTTGACATGGATGTTGAGGATGTCACTTCTGGTTCCACCTTTGAGGATCTGGGCGCAGATTCTCTCGACGTCGCTGACGTCATAATGACCCTTGAGGACGAGTTCGACATCGAAATTCCCGACGAAGCAATCGAGGGAATGAAGACCGTCGGCGAGCTTGTCAAGTACGTTGAGGACAACACCTGATAAACACGCAAATATTGAAAAAGCATTTTTGGAGGGCGGAGAGATCTGCTCTCCTGTTTTTTGCACTTTTCAAAATCCCCGTTGCAAAACACGATGATTTGTGGTACAATAGACTCAACACTTAAATACGCATGGAATCCATGCAGAAGGGACCAGTATGCTTCATGAAAAATCGTGCGGCGGGATTGTCTGGCGTAAATTTCATGGAAACACGGAGATACTGCTTGTAAAGCATATAAACAGCGGACATTGGTCGTTCCCAAAAGGTCACGTTGAAGAAGGCGAGACGGAAATTCAGACCGCTATGCGTGAGATTCTGGAGGAAACCGGGATTGATGTCATAATTGATCAGACCTTCCGGGAGACCGTTTCCTATTCCCCGAAAAAGGGAACCCACAAAACGGTGGTCTATTATCTTGCCAGGGCAAAGAACACCGACTTTGTTCCCCAGGCAGAAGAGATTGCCGACATCAGGTGGGTGGAGATAGACCAGGCGGATGCCGTGTTGTCCTATGACAACGACAAAAGCGTTGCCCAAAAAGCTCGTGCACACATCGCACGTGCGTAAAAGCCGGCTCAGCCGGCTTTTGCATTATAATATGCCTCCAGAATCTCAGATTCCATCTGATTTCTTGCCTCCGCTGAGATGGGGTGCACTATGTCCCGAAATGCTCCGGTGTCATCACGCCTTGATGGCATGGCGACGAAGAGGCGATTGTCGCCCTCGATGACCTTGATGTCGTGAACGGCAAATGAATTGTCGAATGTGACGCTCACAATACCCTTGAGCTTTCCCTCGGGAATGAGCTTTCTTATCTTGATACCCGTAATTGTCATGGCAAATTGTCCTTTCAAATCTTAAACTACCCATATCTTGCCCTGAAAGCGGGATTTTATACCATCTGGAAGCTGAAAATCACCCGGAAACGAAATTTTTTTGAGAAAAATCCCGAAAAGGTGTTTATTTTTTCGAGAAAATGTAATATACTTAGTATGAACTTTTGTAACCCCTCAGTCGCCTGCGGCGACAGCTCCCCAAGGCGTTGGGGAGCCAAAAATTGCCTCTCCAAGTTTGCTTGCGAACTTGGGGAGGGGGACCATGCGAAGCATGGTGGAGGGGCATTTGGAGGGCATATCTATGTCAAATGACTTTTCCCTTGCCCGTGATTCGATTCTCGCTGGCAGGAAACATATACATTTCATCGGTATCGGCGGGAGCGGGATGTTTCCGCTTGCTCAGATTCTTCACGGGATGGGGTTCTATCTCACTGGGTCGGATAATAACGAGACTGAGACTCTGGAGCAGGTTCGTCAGATGGGCATTCCGGTTTTCATGGGTCAGCGGGCTGAGAATATTGAGGGAGCCGACCTTATAGTCCACACTGCCGCCATCATGAGCGACAATCCGGAGCTGATTGCAGCTAAATCCAGCGGCGTGCCGGTTTTGGAGCGCTCTGAGCTTTTAGGACTCGTCACAAAGAGCTACTCTAATGCCGTCTGCGTTTCTGGAACCCACGGGAAGACAACTACTTCCTCGATGCTTGCAGAAATTATGCGTGAATCTCAGGAGGATTTCGGCTGCGTAATAGGCGGAAAGCTCCGCTCAATAGGCGGCTCGGGAAGAACCGGCAACGGCGACAAGATGGTCTGCGAATCCTGCGAGTTTGTCGACACGTTTTTAAAGCTCTATCCGGACATCGCAGTTATCCTTAATATCGACGCCGACCACTTAGACTACTTCAAGACGATGGACAATCTGAAAGCGTCTTTCCACAAATTCGCCGGAAATGCTTCGAAATGCCTCATTTATAACGGCGACGATGCGAACACTCTTGAGGCGGTTTCGGGCATAACCGGCAAAGACCTGATAACCTTTGGCTGGTGCGAGAATAATGATTACTACCCGGTCATAAATGAGATAAAGGGACTTCTGACGACGTTTACCGTCTATCATAAAGGCGAGAAGCTTATGGACGCCGAGATTCACGTTCCCGGAAAGCACAATGTCCTGAATGCCACCGCTGCGATTGCGGCTTCGAGATACTTAGGGATTTCTGACGAGAATATAGTCAAGGGCTTATCGGAATTCAAGGGCGCTGAGAGGCGGTTTGAGAAGCTTGCGGAGGTTAATGGCATCACTATTGCCGACGACTATGCGCACCATCCGAGGGAGATCGAGGTGACGCTTCAGGCTGCCAAGGGCTTAGGCTTCAAGAGAATTATAGCCGTCCACCAGCCGTTCACCTATTCGAGAACCTACACTCTTATGGACGACTTCGCAAGAGTGCTGAAAATTGCGGATTTGGTTGTCTTAACCGAGATTATGGGCTCACGTGAGAAGAACACCTATGGAGTGAAGGCAAGTGACTTAGCTGAAAAGATTGACGGCTGCGTCTTGACTCCGACATTCAGGGAGTGCCTCGAGTTTCTTGAGTCAGAGATCAGACCGGGAGATCTCGTTATTACTATGGGCTGTGGAGACATCTATAAGGTCTCACATAAACTTTCAAAAATTTTAAAGGAGGAACGAAGCGATGGAACAGGTCAAACTTAATGACAGGGACAGAGCGGTTTATGAGTGCATAAGGCAGGGTGCTGAGGCAGGAGTTATGCCGACAGTACGAGAAATCTGCAAGATGGTCGGCAATCCGTCAACCTCAACCATCCACAGAAGCATTCTGAAGCTCGCCGAAGCAGGGCTTGTCGAAAAGCCCGACACTCACCTCAACCGTGCCCTGAAGCTTGTCGGAGAGGAGAGAGGCAGAAAAGTCCCGATTCTGGGAACGGTCACCGCCGGAGTTCCGATTACTGCTATTCAGGAGATCGAGGGCTACCTTAATTTCACCTCTTCGAAGCACTATGACGGCAAGCTTTTCGCTCTCAAGGTCAGAGGCGAGTCGATGATCAATGCTGCAATCCTTGACGGAGATACAGTTGTTGTTGAGCAGTGCGCAACCGCTGAGAATGGCGACATTGTCGTTGCACTCGTAGACGAAGAGGACGCCACTGTAAAGCGCTTCTATAAGGAAGACGGTCACTACCGCTTGCAGCCGGAAAACGACACTATGGAGCCGATTATCTCCGACTCAGTGTCGATAATAGGCAAGGTTGTCGCAGTCATAAGATATTTGGAGGATTAATATGGGAGCAGAAACTGAAATCCCGAAGCATTTAAATGAAGAAACCCTGTCCTCGGAGAGAATTTTCGAGGGCAAGGTTGTGAACCTGAGGCGTGACAAGGTTATGCTTGAGAGCGGCAGGACAAGCTACCGTGAAGTCATCGAGCATAACGGCGGCGTTTGCGTTCTCCCGTTGACTGATGATAATGAGATAATCTTCGTCCGGCAGTTCCGGTATCCCTTCAAGTCGGTTTTACTGGAGCTTCCCGCCGGAAAGCGTGAGGGAAACGAAGAGCCTATTAACTGCGGCATCCGTGAGCTCAAGGAAGAGGTCGGCGCAACTGCCGAGAAGATTACATATTTAGGCAATCTCTACCCGACAGTCGCCTATGACACTGAGATCATATATATGTATATGGCAGAAGGACTCGACTTTGGCGAGCAGAAATTAGACCCCGGCGAATTCATTGACGTAGTGAAGATCCCGTTCGATAAAGCGGTTGAGATGGTCATGAACGGCGAAATCCCCGACAGCAAGACGCAGCTGGCGATATTAAAAGCTTCGCTTTTAATTCGTAATTCGTAATTCGCAATTCGTAATTATCCTTAAAACAAAATTGCCTCCCGATTTGGGAGGCTTATTTTGCATTTAATTACGCATTACGCATTACGAATTACGAATTTTTCAGTCATCATCCGAAACCGTATTCGTTGAGCTCTGCGACAGCACCTCAATCGCCTTCTTGATGCACCCATCTGTTGTTTCATCAAGTAGCTTCAGGTCTGAATTAAGGTCGGCAGCGAGGGTTACCTCATAGTCGGGCTTGACGCCGGTGCCGGAGAATTCGGTTAAGGGTCCCGAGAGGGTTGCTGTCGGGATGCTTATTGCTGTGCTGTCATAGAGGCTGTAGACCGATGTGAGCTGCGCTGAGCCAGCTGTGGTGCTGCCTATAATCGTTGCGTCCAAACCGTCTCTTAAGGCTGCTGCAAAGAGCTCTGCGGGTCCCGAGGTTCTTGAATTGACGAGTACTACCACGGGAACAGCCGGGGTGTTGGTTCCGTCACAGAGGTCTCCCGATGACTGTGTGCCATCAAGGGAGGTAGAGATGTAGGGAACCGAGCCTTCAGGCAGAAGGACATTCAGAAGATTGAACACCGGGTCGAAAATAACGCCCGAGTTGTTCCGAAGATCAATTATGATGCCGGTGGTCGTGCTGTCGGAAAGAAGGCTTAAATAAGCCGCAATGAACTGGCGGTAGGTTATCTCCGAGAACTCCGCTACCTTGATATAGCCATAGCCGTCGAAGCTATCAGAACTGACTGTAGCGACGGTCATCTGGACGGTAGTGAGGGTGTAGCTCGTGTCTTCTCCTGAGGAGCGGACAGTAAGAGTAAGCTGTGTTCCGGCTTCAGAGGTCAGCATCGAGTACGCCCAGTCATAGCCCATTTCGAGGACAGAGTAGCCGTTAATCTCGATTATGCTGTCGCCGACAGCGATTCCAGCCGCCTCTGCAGGACCATTAGGGATTATATCCGTGACACTCGGGCAACCGCCAACGTCCTCAAAATAGATTCCGATTCCGAGGTGGGTGCCGCTCACGTGCTCCTGATAGAGCTCATATTCGTTTTCGTCGTAATACTCAGCTGAGGCGTTCTCAAGAACTCCGATATAAGCCTCCGCAAGCGATTCTATAAGCTCATCCTCATCGATGGTGCCGTTGTAGTATGAGCGGACGTAGGTGTCGATCTGCTCAAGCTTAGTATACATCTCAGCTCTCTCCTGAACGTCGGAGATAAGGGAGTTATACAAGCTCACAGAATAGCTCGTCGAGATAATAAATGTCAGAGCCGCCGCAATCGCCATAAGAGAGATGGCGAGACCGAGGGATATTTTTTTGTTCACGCTGTTCTCTCCTTAATGTAAATGCGTAATCGAAAAATGCATCAGGGATTTATGCGAATAGGATTTTCTTTCGCATACGCTACAGCAGCGGCGTTGAAATCATCTGGGCTTACGCCGTCAAATTTCTTTTTTTGCCATTCGGTGTAGTCAAAATCCATTTGCAATTTAATTTGAATTTCAGACGTATTTTTCATAATTCTAACCTTCGTCGGTGATTATTGTCGCACTTTGCGCCACACGAAGTGTGGCGTCGGCGAAGCCGACAAATCAGTACTTGATAAGATTAAAGCTCTCCGGGTCGAGTCTCTCGCCATCTACTCTTATTTCAAAGTGCAGGTGGGCGCCTGTTGAGTAGCCGGTGGAGCCGACTGAGCCGATGACGTCGCCAGTATTGACATAATCTCCCTCGCTGACGGTTATCTTGGTGGCGTGGGCATAGAGAGTTACATATCCGCCGCCGTGGTCGATGATGCAGTAGTTGCCGAAGCCGCCTCCGCAGCCGCAGGATGAAGATTTGCCATAGTTATGGGTGCAACCGTTGTAGACGGTCAATACATAGCCCGAGTTCGCAGCTGTGATGTCGGCGCCCATGATGCCTGAGCCGGAGATGTCGATGCCATAGTGCTTGGTGCCCCAACGTGAGCCGTAGCCGGAGGTGATTGTGTAATATCCAGGACATGGCCAGAGGAAGGTGCCGAGCTCAAGGTCGCCGATATACTCCGATCTTGCATTCTCACGGATGATTCTTTCAATCTCTTCCTCGATCTCTGCCTGCTCCTTCTCCAACTGGTCTTTGTTCTTTTCATAGGAAGCCTGCTGAGCTTCGAGAGCCTTGATCTGAGCCTTGCTTTCTGAGTAGAGCTCTTCAAGAGCGTCAAGCTGCTCTTCCCATTCGGCTTTCCTGTCTTCGACTTCAGACTTCTTCTGATCGAGCTCGTCGATGGCATATTCAAGGTCTTCTATCTTGCCTTCAAGGACAGCCTTGTCGTTTTCGTAGCTCTCCTTGAGATCGAGAAGCGTCTGGATGAGGTTATTATTATACTCCGCAACCCTTGTTATGAGCTCCATTCGCATCAGCATGTCGAAGAAGTCACTTGAGCCGAGAAGAATGCCGGCGATGGAATCGTTCTGGGAGACATAGAGCGCCCTGATTCTCTGGGAGTAGAGGTCGATGTTGTAGTCGATCTCTTCCTTTTCTGCGGCGATGAGCTCCTCAGTAGCGGCGATGTCCTCTTCACGCTCTGCAATCTCGGCTTCAAGGTCATCAATCTGGGAGTTGTACTCAGAAATGAGCTCGGTGAGTGTGCGTATGTACTCTTCGGTGGTTTCAATCTGCTCGTCGATAGAGTCCTGATATTCCTCTTCCTTGTCGATGTCGTCCTCAAGGTCGGCTATTTTGTCGTCAAGCTTGTCCATCTCGCTGGCGATCTCGTTGAGCCTGTCCTCAAGCTCCTCCTGAGAGGAATCAGCGTGGGCGATGGAAGAGCTGCCGGTAGACAGAACGATTCCAGTCAGCCCGACAACCAAGGCAGTCAGAAATATGTTGAAGCGTTTTAAAAAAGTGCGATGTTTCATGGGAAATCCTTTCGGAAACCCCTCCACCGGCTTCGCCGGTCTCCCTCCCCTTTCAGGGGAGGCTTTTTGCAGCTGATGAAAGCTTTGGGAGAGGCACTAATAGGCTCCCCCTGAAAGGGGAGCTGTCAGCTGCGAAGCAGCTGACTGAGGGGTTAAACATTAAGATGCTTTCTTGTTGAGAACACAGTTCCGATAGCTGAGATGACAATTCCCGCCACGAGGTAGGCAACAGCGGTTGGAACGGCGATTTCGGTCCATTCTACAAGACCATTTACGCCGAATATCGTCCAGATCTCGAAGTCGCTCGAAAGAGTGTCATAGACATTGATATAGGCGAGCCATGTGAGAAGATAGGCAATGACGCTTGACAGTGCACCCAAAACCACTCCCTCAACAAAGAACGGGATCCTTATGAAGCTCTTCGATGCGCCGACATAGCGCATGATGTTAATTTCACGCCGTCTGGCATAGACGCTGGTTCTCGTGGTGTTCGAAATGATAACGAAGCAGACGACGATAAGAGCTGCTGTGAGTGCTGTGAAGAGAACTCCCGCAATGTTTCTTATGCTTATAAGGATGCTCGCAAAGTCGGTTGAAGCGGAAACGCTTTCTACTGACTGAAGCTCTTCAATCTCGGCAACAGTTTCGTCAAGAAGAGTTATGTCCGAAACACGGCACTTGTAGGAGTCGGGAAGCGGGTTCTCGTCGATGAGCTCAAACAAACTCTTCTCCTCGTCGGTCATGCCCTCCTGCATCTCTTCCCAGGCTTCCTCCTTCGAATAGAAGGTGACCTCGAAGACATTGTCGAAGGATGAAAGCTGCTCGCCAAGAAGAGTGACGTTGTTGTCGGGGGTTCCGTCCTCAATTATGACAACAACCTCGTTCTTGTCCTCAATGGCGCCGATCATTTCGTTGATGTTGACGCCTAAGAGAACCGAAACTCCGACCATCAGAAGTGATATGGTTATGATGCAGAGTGAGGCAAACGAGTTGATTCTGTTGTACCAGATGCCTCTGAAGCCCTGCCCCACAAGGTATTTAACGCTATTAGGCCTCATCTGCGCCTCCTATGACTTCATCAAAGACAATCTCGCCGGTGTTGATGTTGATGATTCTGCCACCGAAATAGCGAACCAGATCGTGCTGGTGGGTGACCATGAGAACTGTCGTCCCGCAGGCATTGATGCCCTTTAAGAGATCGACAATCTCGAAGCTTCTTGCCGGGTCAACGTTTCCTGTAGGCTCGTCGGCGATGATGAGCTGAGGGTCGTTGACAAGAGCCCTCGCCAGCGCAACTCTCTGCTGCTCGCCACCCGAAAGGTCATTCGGGTAGGATTTCGCTTTCTGTGCAAGCCCTACAAGGCTGATGACATATGGAACACGTGAGCGGATATACTTTGTCGGGGCGTCGATTGCACGAAGAGCAAACGCCACGTTGTCGTAGACGGTCAGGTTCGGGATGAGCCGGAAGTCCTGGAACACAACGCCGATGGTTCGCCTCAGCTCCGGAACCTTTCTTGGCTTAAGCTTATTAAGGTCGAAGCCGTTGACGTGGATGTCGCCCTGGGTGGCGGTGAGCTCTCTTAGGATGAGCTTTATGAGCGTAGATTTGCCCGCACCGGACGCACCGACGACAAAAGCAAATTCGCCATCTGCAATATCTAAATTAACCTTGGACAACGCATGCTGCCCGTTGGGATAAGTGTATGAGACGTTTTTGAATTCTACCATTTTATTCTCCGTAGTTATGTGGGTAGTGAATATTTGACTGTAGGGGCGGATATTATCCGCCCGTTCCCATCGCCTGCGGCGATGTCGCACTTCGTACCCTCTCAGTCAGCTTCGCTGACAGCTCTCCCAGAGGGAGAGCCAAGTTACTGCCTTCTCGCAAATTCTTGGCTCCCCCTTTGGGGGAGCTGGCTGCGCCATAGGCGCAGACTGAGAGGGCTTGCTGGCGACAGCTAAGCCGCAAATAATTGCGGCTTTTCATTGAAATCAGAATTTAACTGGGTTTGCGGTTAAATACTTCTTGACCATAAGTGCAATCTTGAATACGATTGCGTGGTCGAATTCCCTCAGATCCAAGCCGGTGAGCTTCTTGATCTTCTCAAGTCTGTAAACCAGAGTGTTTCTGTGGACAAAGAGCTTACGGGAGGTTTCCGAGACGTTAAGGTTGTTCTCAAAGAACTTCTGGATGGTGAAGAGGGTTTCCTGGTCTAAGGACTCGATTGAGCCCTTCTTGAAGACCTCTTTTAAGAACGTCTCGCAGAGGGTTGTCGGGAGGTGATAGATAAGTCTTGCAATGCCGAGGCTTTCGTAGCTCACGATGTTCTTTTCGGTGTCGAACACCTTTCCGACTTCGAGCGCCATCTGGGCTTCCTTGAACGAAACAGCTAAGTTTCTCACATCGTCGACAATGGTTCCAAGACCGATGTTGACTCTTGTGTAGAATTCGCTCAGAAGCGTGTCGGCAATCGAATAGGCGAGCTTCTCAAGGTCGCTCGGATCGTTAAGAGATCTGACCTCCTTGACGAGAACGATGTCGTTTTCGTTAATTGTGAAGGTGAAGTCCTTAGTCTTGTCCGGGAAGAGATTCTGGATAACGTCGAATGCGGAAATGTCGTTCGACGAGATGATTCTGATGAGAAAAACAGCTCTCGGGACGTTTGAATTGAAGTGAAGCTCTCTGGCTTTCAGGGGAATATCTCCCGGAAGGATGTTGTCAAGGACGACGTTTTTGACAAAATTGCCCCTGTCATACTTTTCGTCATAGAGCTGCTGGACGTTTTCAAGGCTGATGCAAAGAAGCCCTGCGTACTTATAGGCTTCCTCGTCTGTTCCCTCGACGAAGACATAGAATTCAGCTGCACCCTTGCCGCCTATTGGCATATAGGTATAACCGTCACGCATGAAGTAATCGTATGATTCGCTCAGCTCCGAAGAGATCAGGTCGTTAGTGTAACCGACCTTAGAGGAATCGCTGCAAGCGACGATGTGAGCGTCGCAATCGATAACTCCCACTTCGCACTTAACAACCTCCTGCATCCGCTGAATTATACCCTGGAAAAGTCTGTTTGACATGATTTTCTCTCCTGATTCATTAGATTTAGACTGAGCAAAACTGCACTGCTCAATTTAAACAAGCGCAATTATCGACTATTACAAAGATTGTAGCATATTTTCAGCCTAAGTGTGTTACTAAATTGTGAATAGAGGCGTTTTTTTCGTGAAAATGACCAAATTCGTTCAGGCTTGTAGCGGAGGTAAAAGAAAATCCCCGCACTCTGCGGGGATTTTCTTAATCTTTTTTAATCGGTTTTTCCCTGTAGTATTCATCCACGATAAATTCTGCGCTTTCCGCCCACATTTCTGTATTTGTGAGCTGAATATTGCGGTAGGTTCTTGACTTAGAAAACATTGCATAGCATTCGTCGAAGGACTTGCTTTCCTTCTTTGCAATCAGTTCAACGACCGATTGAATCTTCTCGTAAACATCTAGAGTGATGTCTATTCCGTGATAGGTGTATTTCTCAATCAACTTGGTACCTCCTGATAAGCTTCAGGCAGGAAACTGCCGCTTCGGTATGAAACGAAACTTGGTCGTTCGCCTTTGAAAAGCGTAGGCGTTCAAGGGCTTCCTCGGCTGTGTAGATGCCCTGAATGAATCTGTTTACTGTGAGCATGGTGTCGTCGTTGGCGACAGGACCGATAACCACGTCGAAATTATGCTGAACTCCGCCAAGTTGGCGGTTTGCCCGTACCATTTCCAGCCAATCGAGAGACAGTCCGTCAAAAGACTTCACTGAGAGAGCGTCTGTTATCGCCGCTTCGTACACATAAATATAAGCGTGTTCGCTCTGGTTTCTCGTTTTCTTGTTTATAGCCCATCTTTCGGCTTGAGACGAGAGTGTTGTGGTATAGAATCCCGTGCCGAAGTCTCTTTTTTCGAGAGATTTCGACAAATCAATTTCTTTAAAATCGCTGTCTGTTCCGTGGTATAAAGTAAGCTTAATCATGCGACCGACCTCGCCAGATAATCCTCTACATATTCGGTGCCCTCACTCAAATCGAGCGTGTGAAGCACGTCATATTGCGACCTTAAGAGCTCGAAGATGCCTTTATCTTCAAACAGCTTCAGAACTTCGCTCATTTCCATATTCTTCTTATATCCAAATTCTTCCGCAACCGCCACAACAATCAAATCAGATTCTTTTTTTATTCTGTCGCTCATAAAGACACCTCAATTCTAAAATTAGTATAGCACACAAATGGCTCCCCTGTCAAGGGGAGCTGGCACGCCGCAGGCGTGACTGAGAGGTGCCGCGACCAAAGGGAGCGGCGTCGGCGGAGATGGCGCAAGCCATCGTAGCCGACTAATATCGAATTACTCAAAATACAAATCCACCCCATTCTTCTCAAAGAACCCGAGCGTTCTGTTGAGCCGAAGTCCGGTGATTACGTGCTTGGAGGTGCCTCGGGAGGCAGTGTAGATGACGGCGGAGCAGTTGCCGGTGACGGTTTGGAGGTAGGTCTGCCTCAGAACTACCTTCACAATCCTGTCCTTCGGGACAACTACAGTGTGGAAGGTGTAGAACATGGAATAGCGCATGGTGATGTAATCGCCGTTCACTGCAATTCCCGTTTTGAAGACTGCAAGAGTCTTGACAATCGTCAGCCAGATTGCAGGGACTTCCGCAACGATGAGCCCAACCCTGATAACCGAACGCCAGGATGGGAATATCGCAAAGAGAATAAAGTAGATAACAAGCGGCAGAATTGCCAGCACAACCGGCGCATAGTAGAACATCCAGTAGCTCTGAAATGTCGGCTTCAGGTCGAGCTTTGGCTTGTGGTAGACCGATTCGGAGGGAATTCCAGGGAATATCTCGGCAACAGTCGAGTTAATCTCCCTCTCCGTCGCTATTGGCATGACCACCGACGTCTCAGCTCTTCCGGTTTCGCCGTAGCCGGCACAGTCGCAATGAAGCGACGATATTCTCAAAAGCTTCGAGATGAGGTTTTGTCTTAAATCGACGCTGTTTATTTTGTCAAGAGCCAGAATGTGCCGGTTTCTCTCGATAAGACCGCTTTTGATGTATAAGCTGTCCGAGCAGCGGGTCAGCGAATAGCTCCAGAAGCAGAAGATATTTGTTATAAATGAAACCAGCCACCCGATAATTATGACCACAGAAACGCCCGCTACAACCGGCGGCACAAATGCGGCAGCCCGGTTCACAACGTCGCTTAAGGTGTCCATAATTAGCTGAGCCTCGACTTCTCGATCAAACATTCTTGATGTCTCGTACAAAAACGCCAGGATTACCACTGTTCCCGAAAGCGTCGATGACGAGATGAACGAATAGAGCACCAGCCGGAATTTATTCGGAGTGACCGAATATCTGAGGCTTTTCGCCCTCGACTTCTTGACCCGGGCATAGAGCCTGTCGGCGTCCGATTTCCGGAGCGTCAGCGAAATATCGTCCTGAGCCCGGCTAAGTGCTCCGGCATTCGTGCCGATTGTGACGGTGCACGCACCGAAAAGCTTGAGAAAAAGGCTCTGGTTGACGCTTAATGAGCTTATATCGTCGTAAAAGATTACATCCTGCGTCGAGTAGATTTTGCCCTTGGTGACCGAAATCCGCCTGTCGTCGAACCTGACATAGACATGCTCCCACCGTCTCCATGCGAAAATGAGGATAGCGCCGATAACAAGCAAATCCATCCATGTACCCATAAGCCACACCCGAAGCGAATCGACATCAAGGGAAATGGAATAAAGGCTTCTCACAAGCGGAATGATAAGAAGCCAGAAATAGCGTGTGGTATAAGAAAAAAGCTTCAGCGGATGCTGCTTGACAGTGCGTTCGGTCATGTTCTCATTAACCCCTCAATTTCATGCAAATCATCGAGCCCGAGAAACGGCAGCGCCATTGTGCCGCCCATTGCCCGGAGTATCACGAAATTGAGCCCGGTGTATTTTGACATGAAGGTCGTGATTGTTGAGACATATTGGACGGCTTCTGCTCTCATGTGGTGGCGTTTTATGAAGATAATGCCGGTTTTCATCGAGATGTCCGTCGGGGAGATGTAGATAACCGTTCTTGAAAAATAGCCGGGCAGCAGTATTGCCGCAAAGAGTATCGCTGCAAGCCAGAATAAACATAAAAGCAGAGTCATAATTATTTTGTAGTGGGACAAATACCCCACCGTGAAGCCGGTGAGAATCGCCGCAAGCACTACTATTGCGACATCTATGATGATGAGTGCCGCTCTTTTCGGTTGATATTTTCGCATCTATAACCCCTCCGGCACTTCGTGCCACCTCCCCTTGACAGGGGGAGGCATAGTTGGTTCTGTATAAAATCCTGCGAAAGGAGGATTTCAATGTCTCTTTTGAATAAGCTTTCAGATTTCGTTTGGAGCATGCCGACGGTTTTGCTTATAATTTCCGTCGGAATTTATTATACTATTCGCTTAAGAGTTCCGCAAGTCAGATGCTTGGGACAAATGCTCAAGGTTGTCCGCAAAAGCCTGTCTGGAGACGGCGGGAACCGCTTTAGAACTCTGTCAACCGCCCTTGCCGCAACCGTCGGGACGGGGAGCGTCGCAGGAGTGGCGACGGCAATAACCCTTGGCGGCTCGGGAGCCGTTTTCTGGCTCTGGGTGTCGGCGTTCTTAGGGATGGCTGTCTCGTTTGCCGAGGGCGTACTAAGTATAAAGTATCGTGACGGCAAAAAAGGCGGAATAATGTATTCTATCCGTGACGGAATGGGAGAGAATTTTCTTTCGAAGCTCTACGCCTTCTTCACCGTTCTCGCATCTTTCGGAATGGGAGGAATGGTTCAGTCAAACTCCGCTGCAGAAGCTGTCAATTCGGAATCGGGGATAAGCCAAGCCGCTGTCGGCTTTATCCTGGCACTTCTCACTGCCGCCTGCCTCTTTTCCGGTCACGATTTCACCGGGAGAGCATCATCTGTTATGATGCCCATTCTGACGGTTATATACATATTCACTGTCACGGCTGTTATTGTCGCAAATTTTGAGAATCTGCCGGGAGTTTTCGGAGAGATTTTTCGCTCGGCATTCGGTTTCAGACCGGTAGCCGGCGCAGCTGCCGGAATAACTGTGAAAGAAGCTGTGAGTGTTGGCTTCAAGCGAGGCATTTTTTCAAACGAAGCAGGCTTGGGAACAACAGCTGCAATCCATGCAGGAAGCGGCTTGAGTCCACGTGAGCAGGGGTTTATGAACATGTTTGAGGTGACAGTCGACACCTTTGTAATATGCACATTGACGGCTCTTGCGATTCTCTCCTCTGGTGCCGTTGAAACCGGTCTTGATGGAGCTCTACTTGTTTCCGCTGCCTGCGAAAGCGTTTTCGGAAGCCTTTCCGGCACAGTAATCTCACTCTGCACGGCAGGCTTTGCGACGGCGACAATAATAGGCTGGTCGAAAATAGGTCTTTCAGCTGCGGAATATCTCTCACCTAAGACGGTCACGCTCTATAAACTGGCTCTCACCGCCGCCGTCTTCACCGGAGCAGTGGTAAGCCTTTCGGCGGCATGGAAGATAAGCGATATTTTTAATGGTCTGATGGTGTTTCCATGTGTTGCGGCGCTGGTGGGGATGAGGAAGGCTGTGGTGAAGAACCTGTAGGGGCGGATATTATCCGCCCGTAATAGGCACCTGCGATGGGTTCGGGCGGATAATATCCGCCCCTACAATTATTCTCTTAACAATTCATCGAACATCTCCGCACACGCAATAGTCAGCCCATGCGGGACGGTTTCGCTTTCGGTTTTGCCGGATTTGATGCAGTTTATAGCTTCCATAGCTTCATAGACAAAGCCGTTCTCGGTCACATCGTCCTTGAAGCTGTCCACGAGCTCGAAATTAGCGTTATACAAGTAGCAATCGGTAGCAAAGTGCGGTCTTGGGAGCTCCAATTTGCCCTCGCTGCCGTAGATGACAATCTTTTCATCAAGCTTGGCAAGAAGCGTGCTCTCGCAGACGGCGAGGCAATCCCTGCAGCCGTCTTTTGGGAACCTGAGAAGAATATGATCGGTCAGGTCAACTCCGTCGTGAGTCTTGACAGCATGGGCTGAAATCACCTCTGCCGGTCTGTCAATAAGAAAAGTCAGAATTTCGTAGTCATAAACGGTCAGATCAAACGCAGCGCCGCCGCCAAGGGCTTTGCAGTAGTAGCGGTTAGCGGGGTTTTCCTCAGCCTTGAAGCCGATAGCGGAGGTGGCATAGATCGGCTCGCCGATTCGTCCTGAATGAATCCACTCTCTCGCTTTCACGACTGCAGGCAAAAACCTCGACCACATAGCCTCCATGGCGAAAACGCCCTTACTTTCGGCGAGTCCGAAGACCTCTTTTGCGTCTTTGCTATTCAAAAACATCGCCTTTTCGCAGAGAACGGGAACTCCTGATTCAATACAGAGCTTACTCAGCTCATAATGCGCATTCGAAGTCGCCGCAACATAGACGCAGTCGGGCTTGGCAGCTTCAAGCATCTCGGAATAGCTGTCGAAATATGCGGGAATTCCGTTTACCAAGGCGAAATCTTTCGCTCTTCCTGACTGACTGGCGACAGCGGCAACCTCTGCGCCGTCAATACGTCTGATGGCATCGCAAAACTTGTTTGCTATGTGCCCGGCGCCCATAATGGCAAATCTGAACATGGTAACCTCCTTAAATTCTTCCGGTTGAACCGAAGCCGCCCGCTCTTTCTGACTGTGGGAGCTCTTCCGCTTCCGTGACAGTGCAGGTTGGAACTGCGAGCGGGACAAGCTGGGCAAACCGCTCGCCCGGCTCGAATGTGTAGTCTTCATTTCCGTGGTTTATGATCGGGACCAGGATTTCGCCCCGGTAGTCTGAGTCGATAACCCCGACTGAATTCGCAAGCGTCAGCCCGTGCTTTCTTCCTAATGAAGACCGAATTATAACCAGCATCACGACATTGCCCGAAGTTATATCCGGGCAGACAGCAATCCCGCAGGGAACGGTCACAATTTTGCCGACGGGAACAGTCAGTGGCTCGTCGATGCAGGCATGCAAATCGAGCCCGGCACTGAGCTCAGTCGCCGCAGCCGGCAGTATAGCTCCAGGGCGGAGCTTTTTTATTTGTAGGTTAAGTGTTGACATGCTAGAGCACCCCTCTGAAATAGAGCCCGTTGGTATAGTCTTTTCCATCCCGGCGGGTAATCCCGCTCTTATAGTCACTGAGGACAGTCTCGACTTCCTCAGCTGTCTCGTCAGTAAACATAAGAATTCCGAAATCGATGTCAAAATAGCCTAGTTTATCCGGAAGATAGAGCGTCTTCGAATTTAAGAGCTCGTTATAATCCTCCCCCTCACGCATCCGGCATCTCAGCGGGAATACTGTGCCAGTGCGGTCTGTTAGACTGCGGGAGCAGGCTTTGCAGCCGGCTTCAGCCTTGATCGGGCAGTTTGCCATGACCATAAGCGGCAGCCTGCCATAGAGAACTGCACCTTTTGGAACTGAGGCTTGGATATTCGAAAGCTGCGCCGCCTTGAGCTCATAAGAGAGTGTCAGCGCCTTAAGCCCATCAAGTGCATACTCATCAGCTGAAAGGGAATTGGTTATATTCAGCCCGAATCCGCCGACAGCGTCAAGCCCGAGCCGTTCGAGCATCCTTATATATCCCGAATTCACAGCCATAGCCGTCTTAAATCCGAGAGCCTTTGCGGCTATCAAATCAGCCTCAACCTTATCGGCATGAAGCGTGAACCGAGGCGGCGAAAGAATTGCTTTTCCTGGGTCAAAGCCCGATTTTATATAGTCTTCCGCAAGCGATAGTGGGATTATAACCCGTTCGCAGTCAATCTTTTCAAGCTGCGAGAGCTTTTCAACCGAAACCCACCAGGATATGGGCTTTTTCGGCTTCTTATCGGCTTCCGGGAGATAGTCTGTCGGAGTGAATGGCTTTTCAACCGTAAATTTCTCCTGCCTCAGCCGGTCAAGCTTTTCGACTGCCTGCCGCCTCAGGGAATTGAGCTCCGAAAGCGGGAGCATCAGCCCCGGCTCAATCTCGGCTGTTATCTCTCCCGGGCGGTAGAGCGTTCCGCCCAGTTTGCTTAACTGCGAAATTGCAGCATCTTGAGTCAGCGGGCGGTTTATAGCTTCCTGCGGGACGGCTCCAGAAACTACTATCGTTTCGCTGCCGTCGGTAGCCGTGAGAGCTGAATTCTCATTACGCTGAAGCCTCAGGCTCATCGAAAGAGAAAACCTCGGATATTCCGACTTATATTTTTCGTGAATCCTGGTGAGCGACGAGGTCATGTCGGTGACGTCTTCGATTGATCGTGCGCCGAACATGCTACCGTCACGTTTTCCCAGGAAGTATCCATCCGTGAAGCCGCTTCTTGAGAAAGCCGAGCGCAGAAGCTCATAGTCATAGTCTTTCCCGTCAAGAGCCGAACGGAACTCGCCTGTGGCTGCTGAAACGTACTCCGGGCGCTTCATCCTGCCCTCAATCTTGAGGGATGATGCGCCGATTTCGCTGAGCTCTTTTGCTTCGTTTATGAGGGTTAAGTCTTTAAGAGACAGTGCATATTTGTCCTTCGGCTTTCCCAAAGAAGAAAAAGGGAGCCTGCAAGCTCCCGCACAAAGCCCTCTGTTCGCCGAGCGAGAGCCGATCATCGCACTTAAGTAGCACTGTCCGGACACAGACATGCATAAAGCACCGTGAACGAAAATCTCTGTCTCTGCTCCTAAGTCCGACAGCTTCGAAATAGTGTTCTTATCGAGTTCTCTTGAAAGAACAACTCTTGTGTATCCGTGATCAGCCGCCCAGAGAACTCCGTCAGAAAAGTGGATGGTCATCTGCGTCGAGGCATGAATCGGCATGTCGGGGCAGGATCCCCTCACAATTCTTTCAACAGCTCTGTCCTGAACTATAAGCCCATCGATTCCGGCTGAGCAAGCAAACCTGATTTCATCCGCAAGGGATTCAAGCTCGCTGTCGAAAACGGCGATGTTTATCGCCTGATATATCTTAACGCCACGGCGGTGGCATTCTTTTATAGCCTCTATAATATCTTCATGCGAGAAGTTCCCGGCGTTCTGCCGGGCGGAAAAGAGCTTTCCGCCGATGTAGACGGCGTCGCAGCCGGCTTTGAGAGCCGCAAGAAGCGACTCCATACTTCCGCAGGGAGCCAGAAGCTCTGGTTTGGCAATAGCGTTATCCATCAGAACAGCTTGCTTTCATTGAGCTTCTTTTCGAGCTCTTCTATGCGCTTCTTGAGCTGGGCTATTTCACGCTTCGCAGCATCGTAGCTCTGCTTGGAGCGGTTGGCTGTTGTGACATACTCGCCAAGCTGATAGCGCATGCTGTCCTCGTTTTCGGATGCCTTCTGCGCCTCGTCCATGGCGTCGAGCGCCGAAAGAATGGCAACGTCAATGCCGCTTAAAGTATTCTTGACGGCGAGCATGGAGTTCATCTGTGCATCAAGCTTCTCCGCAAGAGCCTGCGTATACTCCGGCGAATTCTCCGTCACAAGGGTGTACTCCCTCCCGATAATTCTGACCTTGACTCTGTTTTCCATACTGACCTCCTTGGTGGGGATAACCCCTCCACCACCGGCTTCGCCGGCGGTCCCAGTTCGCCAACGGCGAACTGTCTCCCCATTGACAGGGGAGGCTATTCAATTATCCTAAAAGTTGTGCGTTGTAGTTATGGCTCCAAAATCGAATTCAGTCCGAAATATTCCTGAATCTCCGCCGCTGCATCTTCATCAAGTACGAAGTAGCCGGAGCTGTTCCATTCTCCGTGTGGCATGCGGTATGTGGCAGGGGATGAAGCGGTTTCGAGCATGTATTCATAGGCGTCACGCACGCTTGCGAACGTCTTTGAAGTGATGTCGGTGTCGGAGTTATTGTAGATAGTGTTGAAGATATTCTGAATGTTCGCTTTCATGTTCTCGGAATTCGTGTCGAAAGCGTCGTTGATGAGTGCGACTGCGATCTCGCCGATGACCTGAACCCTCGTCTGCTCGCCATTTGAATACAGCGGATAGGTGACGATTCTTCTTATATCGTCGCCCCAGAGGGTGCGGGTTGAATTTCCGGCTGAGAAGCTCGTAAGGTCTCCCGAGCTCTCGTCCTTATAATAGAGGTCCTCCGGGAAGACATAGCTTGTCATGCCGCCGGAGTATTCGCAGAGCTCCGTCCAGCCGTCGTTTGTGATTTTGATGTACTTGTCGCAGGTGAGCCCATAGGCGTTCTCGACAGCGGTCTTCAAGTAGCTCATTCCCCCTGTGTCGAAGAGGGCTTCAATAGTCCCACTTGTCGAATCGACAGTCGAGAGAGTGTATTTCGAGACAGGAACTATTGCTACTGTCCCGGCTTCGGGATTTACTCTCAGGAGCACTATTGCGTTAATGTCAAGACCGTCGGCACCGACGAAGAGAATCGTTTCGGTTGCCTCCGAATAGTCGACTGTTTCTTCCTCGTCAACGGTTGTACCGCTTTCGGCGGCTTCCGCTTCAAGAGCGGGCTGGGTGACGAATATGTCAAGAAGAGTCACAGCTGCGAAGCCGAAAATAATCAGGCAGATAAGCATGGTAGCAAGGTAAACTATGACCACCGATGCCTGTGATGAACGCTTTTTTATATAAACCACCGTCTTTCTGAATGAGGCTGAGTGAATTATTTCGACTGAATCTGCTATTGCAATTTCAGTCCGGATGTCTTATAATACTAATGATGCTACTGGTTCATGAGTTGAAAAAGCTGCTTTTGTTGGTGTCTATTATCTGCAGATCCAAGCCCTGGCGCTTGGCTTCTCTGATAGTATTTGCAGTGCCGCTCTTGTATTCGGATATAACTCCTATGATTCTGCTTGAATGGTCTACCATCAGCCGGTTGCGGATGTGGTAGCATGCCGGGAAGTAGTCCTCCGAAAGGTAGTACATTTCATCGCAGCCAACACGGACGGTGCCATATTCATAGATGTCAACGCCGTGAAGGAGGTTGACCTCGTTCTTGTAGGGCGATATTCCTATCATCTTGAGGTTGAGCTCCGGTCTCTCGTGCTTGAGAGCATAGATAGCTCTTCCGCCCCAGATGTCGATTCCTCGAGCCATTCCACAGATGAAGGTGCGGTAGCCGTCGTCGATGGCGTCATAGATAAGCTGGATGAACATCGACATGAGCATTCTTCGCTTGATCTCGTCGTCGTAAAACGGAATCTTTTCCGGACGGTGACCGGTGAAGCAGGCTGTGTGCTCACGGTCGGTTAAAATATTCGGATGGTAGTCAAAAACGATTTCTTCTTTAGCCATATTTCCCTCACAAATAACGCATGTCACTCATGTAGCATCATGAGACACTGCGTAACTATAAAAATCATACCATAATACCGACCTTTTTGCAAGTAAATTGCGGAAATTCTTTTAAAAAGTCGGCGGACAGAACTTAGAATTTCCAAGGAGGAAGCCAAGATAAATGAAAAATGAAGTATTAAGACGTGCGTGGGCTGAAATCCACCTCGACAGGTTAGAGCGAAATGTCGAAAAATGCCGGAGCTTAATAAGCCCCGACGCTGAAATAATGTGTGCCGTAAAGGCTAACTGCTATGGTCACGGCTGCGAGGGGATCATTCCGAGGCTCGAGGACCTTGGGATCAACTGGTTCGCAGTGTCGAATATTGTCGAAGCTGAGGAGCTCAGAAGCCTTGGCGTCAGCGGCGAGATTCTAATACTCGGCTATACTCCTCCTGAGGACGCAGGCGAGCTTATAGAGTATGACATAATCCAGACTATAACCGACCTTGAATATGCCGGAAAGCTCGCATTCAATGCTCCTCGTGGAGAGCGAGTCCGCTGCCACATCGCAGTCGACACCGGAATGAACCGCATCGGTCTCAACTACGGCGACGACTTTAAGAAAATTGCCGACGATGCTGAGAGGATAGTGAGACTTGAGGGTCTCGAGGTCGAAGGGCTTTTCACACATCTTCCTGTTGCCGACAGCCTGGATGAAGAGAATATCGATTTCACGAATCACCAGATAGAGCTTGTGTGCGAAGTCCGTGACGAGCTGAAAAAGCGGCTCGTTCTTATCGACAAGCTCCACTTCCTCAATTCCGCCGGTGCTATGTATCACTACGATGAGAGGAGCGATCTCGTCAGGTTCGGAATCATGCTCTATGGGCTTAAGCCGGACTTCTTAAGGGAGATGCCGGTTAAGCTCGAGCCGGTGATGGAATTAAAGTCAATAGTCTCGCAAATAAAAACGCTACCGTCGGGAGTGACGATAGGCTACGGCAGGACATATAAAACTGAGAAGGAAACCAAGGTTGCAACAGTCACAATAGGCTACGCCGACGGCTGCCCGAGGCTTCTTTCAAACAAAGGCGAGCTTCTCCTCCACGGCAAGCGTGCCAAAATCCTGGGCAGGGTTTGCATGGATCAGCTGATGATCGACGTGACGGATATTCCCGAAGCCATGGTAGGGGACACAGTAACCCTTATCGGCAGAGACGGCGACGAAGAAATAACCGCCGATGAAATAGGCGAGCTCTGCGGAACGATAGGCTATGAAATAGTCTGCGGAATCTCGCAGAGAGTGCCGAGGATATTTATAAGCTGACAAAAACCTCTCAGTCACGATGACTGGGAGGTTAATTTATTATTGACAAATGATAAAGAATATGATACAATGTCGGTGGTGAGAGGGTTTGATCTTTCCCTGTGAAGGGAGGTGGAGCCTCGATGGAAGTCGCAGACGTCCTTCAGCTATTACTTCTTGTTATAGCTACCATCAACCTTGGTCTTAACCTCGGCGATCGCCGAAAGAAATAACTGTGCCTGATAATTCAGCCACAGTCATTCATAACATAATCTAAAAATTGTGGGAAGAGTGACCGTTGCCTGAATGCCCGTTCAGGCTACTCTCATCACTTTCATTATACATTATGGCTGTTCATTTGTCAACAGTCTTTTTTATTTTCCGGTGATTTTGCATCAGCCTTCTGATCCCCCAGACAATCAGGCTTCCCACTATTACCCCTGCAAAATCGATCGCTACGTCCCGAGCGCTTGCGGTTCTGCCGTTTGATCCGAGCTGCTGGAGCTCGTTCAGTATTGCTGCGCACAGACCGACTATCAGAGTCGAGATATACGGTCTTAAAAGCTTGAGCGAAGAGGTGAACTGACAGAGGCTCGCACCGAGGATTGCGAAAATCGTGAAGTGGGCGAGCTTTCTGACTATGAATGTCACGGTGTTCAGGGTTTCGGCGTCGTCTGAGAGCCTGAAAAGCTTCATGACGAAGTCGACTATCATTCCGCTCGTCTGGGAGGATTCCTCACCGTCCTGACCGGAAAACACAAATAAAGCGGCAAGTGTAGCTAAAACAATCGCCGCTGAAATTATCAAAGGAAGCTTACTTTTGATTCTGGAAAGTACCTTCAAAGCTTAGTTACCTCTTGTTTAAGGTCATTCTATAACTGTGTAGAACAGGTCAAGGTAGAGCTCATAAAGAGCATCCTCATCGACATAGAACTCCATATAGGTGTCGCCGACAGTTGCTTCGCCCTCAAGCGTCAGATAGTCGGTCAGTTCATAATCGCTCATCGCACTGTAGATGTCGGAAAGCTCGTTTACGGTGCAGTCGGAAACCATGTACTGAGTGATTTCAAGGGCGGTGTCAATAGCAAAGTCTGAGTCCTCAGAACACTTTTCCTTGAACTTCTCCATCAGAGCCTTGAGATACTGCTCCTGACGCTCCATTCTGTGGAGGTTTGAACTATCTTCAAGACCATATCTCGTTCTGACGTACAAAAGCGCATTCTCGCCTAAGAGTGTGACCGTTTCGCCCTCGATTATGTCGTCGTTGATGGTGTCAAGAGCCGTTAAGGTTACTCCGCCGACAGCGTCGTTGATTATCGAGACTGCATCCATCGTGACGGTGATGTAGTGGTCGATGTCGACGTCATAAAGAAGATTCGAGACAGCTGTGACGGTGTTTTCGGCACTGTCCTCCTGACCGGAGCCATAGGTGTGCGCAAGCGCTATCTGCTCATAGTTAGTAAAAGCGACAGCGCCGGTTACGCCCAAAACCTGGACGTCGGTCATCGTGTCGCGGTTTATGTGCAGAACCTTGAAGCTCTCATCGCTCGTGTCGATAACAACGAGCATCAGAAAATCGGCTTGCTCGGTGTTTATGTAGGTGTTTGAGTCGGTGGAGGCAAGATATTTGTCCACGCCAACCAGAAGCACAGTCTCAATCTTGCGGTTGAGTTTGTACTTAACTCCATTATATTCGATGTCGGCATTTTGACTCTGAGAGCTCCCGGAACCATTCTCTGAGGTTTCGGGAGTATAAGAATAGTACTGCTGCTCCCAAGCGTTCAGCAGCAGCACTATACCAAGTATCAGAAAGAATATGCACAAGAGATAAAGAATTACCTTGACGAGGTTTTTTCTCACCTTGAACTTCATATTATTTTCCGCCTTAAATCTGAATCATAATCAAGCCCTGAAGAGATCTCCAAGGCTTGAATTTTTGGATTTTTGATTACTTTACGTTCTTGCGGTTAGCAACGATGAGAAGAACACCAGCAATTACGATGCAGGAAACGCCACCGATGACATAGGGCATCGTGGAAGTAGTAGCAACGCCGGAAACGTCGATACCGTTGTCGATAACAGTACCTTCAACAGGCTCAGTGATGTAAACGCCGTCGCTTACAGCTACAACGTAAGGAGATGCGCTGCTGATGGTGACTTTAACCTGGGTCTTGGAAAGAACCTCAGAAGGCTCCTCTCTCCAGAGGTCATCCTCATAGTTATGAAGCACCATAACGGAAGTAGCGTCGCCAAGGTCGCACTCAAGAATCAGCTCAGCGGTTCCGCCACCAGCAAGGACTGCTGCTGCTTCATCGTAAGCGGAAATATCGAAGAGGTAAAGAGCAACGGTGTCGTCGGGAAGATGATTGAGAAGGTCAGTCAGGTTGTCGATACCGAGAAGCTGTGAATAAGCTGCTTCGATGTCCTCAAGCTTGTCAGTGGAAAGATTAGCACGGTCAAGGTAAGGAGTCGCAATGATAGTGCCGGTTACTGTTACAGGATTTCCATCAGCATCGTAGCAGGTGAAGCTAACGAGGTTGATGTCAGACTTCTGTGCGATACTCGGAACGACAGCATCAGCGACTGCTGATACACACATAACAGCTGCGAGAGCAACTGCGAGTGCTATTCTAACAAATTTGTTCATGTTTTTAGCCCTCCAAAAAAAGTTACAAATCTATAATCACACATTGGCTTTCGCCAATGTGAGAAAATCATGTTTAAATATTCAGAGAAATCTCCCCCGAATATAGACTATTGTACGCCTTTTCATCTAATTTGTCAAGCATATTATTGCAGATTCTTTTAGAAATTTCTTTCCTTGCATCCAAAATATTTGGAACACGGCTGGTCATATTGTGGCAATCTGACCCTAAAAGGTCAATTTTGCCGTCACGGAGCATACTCATGACCTTTCTCGTTGAGAATATTCCTCCAATAAAGCTTTCTGCATTCGCCTGGATCAGAAGACCGTTTCTATAGAACTCCGGCAGGAATTTCTCTGCACCATACCGGAAATATCTCTCGACATGGGCGATGATAACCCTGGTTCTTCTTCCGGAGGCAAGCTCAACAACCTCCGAAACCATTCTCTGGTTCCAGGTCATAAACGGCATTTCGATGAGAATCAGGTCGGTTCCCTGGATTTTAAGGAGCCCGACATCCTCTGATCTCGAAATTCCTTCGAAATATTTGACCTCGGCGCCTAAGATAATCTCGGGCATGTCCGAATCAAGGTGCGGCTCAAGCTTCTCAAAAGAGTGTTTTCTTCTTTCAAGAAATCTCTTCGGCGAGTTGTCCTCGGCGTAGAAGTGCGGCGTTGCGACAATCTGCGAAACGCCTTGCCTGAACGACTCACGGAGCATCTGGCAGCTCATTTCAACTGAGCAGCTGCCGTCGTCCATCTCAGGCAGAATGTGCGAATGGAAATCGATCATTTCTCAGACTTCTTTTTCTTTGCGACCTTGTCCGCAGCGGCTTCATAGCTGTGACCATAGCCGTATTCGTAGCCATAGCCGTAGCCATAACCCTTGCCGTAGCCGTAGCCTTTGCCCTTCTTGTATTTCTTATATTTCTTCTTGAGAACTTCAGAATAGGTGAAGACGAAGCCCAAGACCTTTACGTTGTGGAATTCAAGCTGTCTTACAGTTTCGGCAAGAGTCTGCTGGTCGCAGTAGTCTCTTCTTACAACAACAACCATTCCGTCAAGGAGATTCGAAATAACCAGTGCATCCGAAACGGAAGAAATCGGCGGGAGGTCGAATATGATGTATTCATAGCCCTTTGAAAGTGCCTCGACTACCTTCGCCATTCTCTCGGAACCCAAGAGCTCGCTCGGATTCGGAGGAATATCTCCGCCAGGCATTACATCGAGCCCGTCGACAAGACCGGAGTGGTGGATGATCTCATTTCCTGAGCAAAGCCCTGCAAGAAGATTCGAAAGTCCGGGAGCCTTCGGAACGTCGAGTCGCTTCGACATTGTGGGAAGTCTCATATCTCCCTCGATGACCAAGACTCTCTTTCCTGTCTCAGCTATTGAACATGCGAGGTTCAGGCTCGTTGTCGACTTTCCCTCAGAGGGGAGGGAGCTCGTGACTCCCAGAACTCTGCATCTGTCGCCCTCATTAGGAAGGCTGAACATGATGTTCGCACGGAGCAGCTTATATGCTTCAGAAACTGCAAAGCTCAAGTTTGTGCCGATTCTCTGCTGCTCGGGAGTTACCGGCTGAATATTTTCGGGACGTCTTACATTCATTTTGTGCTACCTCCCGACTTTGAATAATCATGACCGTAATAGCCACCATAATAGCCACCCTTTGAGGAGTTGCCGGTGGAGTCCATATCGGGAATCGAGGCAAGAACCGGAATGTTCTTGTAATTTGTGAGCAGGTAATCCTCGTCGTGGATGAGGGTGTCCATGAGCTCAAGAACCACGATAATGCCGACGCTGAGAATAAATCCGATAAGAGCGCCCATCATAGTGTATCTTGTGACGCTCGGTGAAGACTTGCTGGTCGGAACCACTGCGTAGTCAACAACCTTTGCTGACGAGCCGTCAACGATGTCTCCGACAACGTCCGGGAAGATTTCGGCAATCGTGTTTGCGATGAGAGCCGCTTCCTCAGGGTCAGGACTTGTTACAACGACCTGGAAAACCTCGGTGCTGTCAACCGAAGAGGTAGAAATCATTCCCGAAAGTGTGCTGTAGGAATAGCTGAGCCCTGCTTCTTCGATAACCTGGTTCAGAACCGCTCTTGTGTTCATGATTACGGCGTAGGTATCAACGAGGCTCTGGGATGCGGAAATATCAGATGACGATATGCTGACGCTCGTAGTCGTGAGACTCAGTGAGCTGTTGTTGACGTACATCAGAACCTTTGACTGATATAGCGGAGTGACCGCCAGCGTGACATATGCGAATGCGATTGCGGCGCCGACAAGCGTTGCCAGGACAACCGCCCAGGCATTGTGCCAGACCGCCTTCACAAGACGCATAAGGTCTATTTCTACGTAATCTTTGCTGCCATTTTTTTGTGTTTGCGAAGCCATGTGACTCCCCCTAATGCTTTGAACTCTTCCACGGGACGAAACTTTCGCTTTAATCCCAATATACTAATATATCATACAGTATACACCCTTGCGCCACTAAAGTCAAGACGAAAATTCAAATTCGTCCCGAATTGAGCGAAAAATGTGTCGTGTGCCGAGGTGAATGTCGAAATTTTAGGGGGAGGGTGAAACCTGATGACGGGAAATCAGGAGTGGGAGGACTTCTCTGAATCTGCTGACTTCGTATCACCATCATACCATATAAGTCAGGGATTTGCAATATAAATAAAGAACCAGCCGCCCACCCATATGGATGAACGGCTGAACGCAGTTCGGCTTTGCCGGACTACATTATTCCTCAATCAACCTTGTGTTCCTGAAATAGAGAGACACGCACCAGACGGCGCAGGCGGCTACTATTATATAGATTATTCTCGATATAACTGCCGCTGAGCCGCCGAAGAGGTAGGCGACGAGGTCAAACTTGAATATTCCGACCAGTCCCCAGTTGATGCCTCCGACGATAAGAAGAAACAAGGCAATTCTGTCCAGTATCTTTATATCACTCACTCCTTAATATTAAGAGCTGACCGCATATACGCAGAATATGTGTATATATCGGTGCATGTTTAGTCTTGCACGACGAGCGATTTTTTATTCATTTTTTGATAAAAATGGCTCGTGGGATATGGACAAGCGGGAGAAAATGGAGTATAATTAGCATGAATGCGTAATTCGTAATGCGTAATGCGTAATTAATTTGTCGGAACACGGTTAATTACGAATTACGAATTACGCATTACGAATTAAATTTAGTGGGAGAGAACGTATATGAAATTCGGTTATTTTGACGATCAAAGAAAAGAATATGTTATCACCGAGCCTAAGACGCCCTGGCCTTGGATAAACTACTTAGGCACTGAGAACTTTTTCTCGCTGATTTCAAACACCGCCGGCGGCTATTGCTTCTACCGTGATGCAAGGCTCCGCAGAATCACCCGTTACCGCTACAACAACGCACCTGCCGACATGGGCGGACGGTACTACTACATCAACGACTCAGGAGATGTATGGAGCCCGTCATGGTCTCCGGTGAAGGCTGACCTCGACAGCTACTCCTGCCGCCACGGAATGGGATATACTATTATAAATGGTGCCAAGAACGGAATCTCGGTTTCCGAGACGTTTTTCGTCCCCGTCGGCTTTAACGGAGAGGTTCATAAGATCACTTTGAAGAACACCTCCGACCATAAGAAGGACTTCAATCTCTATTCCTTCGTCGAGTGGTGCCTCTGGGACGCCAATGACGACGCCAACAACTTCCAGCGCAACTTCAGCGTCGGAGAAGTCGAGCTCGAGGGAAGCACAATATATCACAAGACCGAATATCGTGAGAGAAGAAACCACTATGCTTTCTTCTCGGTAAACGCTCCTATCAGCGGCTTCGACACCGACAGAGAGAAGTTCTTGGGGCTCTACAACGGCTTCGACAAGCCGGATGCGGTCTTCGAGAACAAGCCCCGCAATTCCGTTGCTCACGGCTGGGCACCGGTTGCCTCCCACTGCGTTGCAGTAAGCTTGGAGCCGGGCGAGGAAAAAGATCTCGTATTCGTCTTAGGCTATTGCGAGAACCCTGTTGCTGAGAAGTTCATGCCCGACGGCAGCCTCAACAAGACTGTTGCGCATGAAATGCTCGCAAAGTTCGACACGGCAGAGAAAGCCGACAAGGCTTTAGAAGAGCTAAAGGCATATTGGGACAAGCTTCTCTCCAAATTTACAGTAACGACTCCGGAAAATAAAGTGGACAGAATGGTCAACATCTGGAACCAGTACCAGTGCATGGTCACATTTAATATGTCCCGCTCAGCATCCTATTTCGAAAGCGGAATCGGAAGAGGCATGGGCTTCAGAGATTCAAATCAGGATCTTCTTGGCTTCATGCACCAGATCCCCGACAGAGCAAGAGAAAGAATCATCGACCTTGCATCCACCCAGATGTCTGACGGCACCTGCTATCACCAGTATCAGCCGCTCACCAAGAAGGGCAACGGCGAAGTCGGCGGCAATTTCTCGGACGACCCGCTCTGGATGATTCTCTCCACCGTTCAGTATATCAAGGAAACCGGCGACTGGACAATCCTTGACGAAAGCGTTCCCTACGACAACGACCCCGAGCAGGCTCAGTCAATGCTCCACCACCTTAAGATGAGCTTCAAGAGAGTTGCTGAAAACCTCGGTCCTCACGGACTCCCGCTTATCCAGAGAGCCGACTGGAACGACTGCCTCAACCTTAACTGCTTCTCAACCGAATCGGGCGAGAGCTTCCAGACTACAACATCTAAAGACGGAAAAGTCGCTGAATCTGTATTCGTTGCAGCACTCTTCAACTTCACAATTCCCGGCTACGTTGAGATTTGCCGCAGACGTGGTCTCGAGGAAGACGCAGTCGAGGCGGAAGCAGCCATGAAGAAGATGGCTGATGCAGTATTGGCATACGGCTGGGACGGCGAATGGTTCGTAAGAGCATATGACGATTTCGGAAGAAAGATCGGCTCAAAGGAATGCGACGAGGGCAAGATCTTCATCGAGCCTCAGGGCTTTGCAGTCATGGCTGGAATCGGTGCTGATTCCGGAAAGGACCTCCGGGCACTCGAGAGCGTCAACAAATACCTTTGCTGCGATCAGGGCTTGGTTCTCCTCTATCCTCCGTATTCAAGATACTATGTCGAATATGGCGAGATCGGCTCCTTCCCCGAGGGCTACAAGGAGAACGGCTCAGTCTTCTGCCACAACAACGGCTGGGTTATCTGCGCAGAGGCATATGTCGGTCACGGTGACAGAGCTTTCGAATATTATTCGAAGATTTCTCCTGCATATAACGAGGACATCTCCGAAATCCACAAGACCGAGCCTTATGTCTACGCTCAGATGGTCTCGGGAAGAGACGCACCTGTTGTCGGCGAAGCAAAGAACTCATGGCTGACAGGAACCGCTGCATGGAACTTCGTCGCCATATCGCAGTATATCCTCGGAATCGCTCCCGATTGGGACGGCTTGAAGATTGATCCGAGTATCCCTGGCTCCTGGGATGGCTTCACCGTAAGAAGAGAATTCAGAGGCTGCGTCTATAATATAGATGTGAAGAACCCCGAGAACATCTCGAAGGGTGTCAAGTCCATCGTCCGCGACGGCGTAAGGCTTTCAGGAAATGTCCTGCCGGTATTTGAGGCTGGAACGGAGCATACGGTCAGTGTGGTTATGGGCTGAACTGGGGGGGATAACCCCTCAGTCGCCTTCGGCGACAGCTCCCCTTGACAGGGGAGCCTTTTTGCATTCTGCACATCAATTACGCATTACGAATTACGCATTTTCTTTCAAATACCTATTGACAACCTCAAGATATTGTGTTATCATAGAATACGAACCCAAGATTTATGGGCTAAAATACCTGCGGGGAGGAAGTCAAATGAAAGTAAATGTCATAGGAGAAATGACCGAGGAAGAGATTTCCCAGTATGTTTCAAGAGCTGAAAGCATCAACAAAGGCAAGGTTATCGACGAAATGACTCTTCGTCCCGACGGTGATTATGTCGACATCGAATATCACTTTGCGCCTGCCAACTTTGAGAGAATAAGACGCATCACCGGCTATCTTGTCGGAACTCTTGACCGCTTCAACAACGCCAAGTGTGCCGAGGTTGACGACAGGGTAAAGCACAGCGTCGCCTGAAATAGCTAATATCTTTGCCCTCAGATAAATTTTGTGCTGATAGACTGCTTACGCAGTCTGCAGAAAGAGAAAACTCGCCGGAAGGTGGGTTTTCTTTTTTGTGACAGATTTTTGTAGGGGCGGATATTATCCGCCCGTTATCTGGCTTTGGGTTTTAAGGGAGAACCCCTCAGTCTGCGCCTGCGGCGCAGCCAGCTCCCCTTGGCAGGGGAGCCATAATTACGCACCAATCAAAATTGTTGCTAAAAAACACATAGATTTGACTTGAATCTCTGACCAAGCTATAGTATAATATTGTCGCTTACTATCGGTAGTTGTACCAATGGAGGTTTAATAATGAAATTTTGCGACAAAAATATAAATATTACTTTGGCTGATGCGAAGAGTGCCGCTCCTGTTTATATCGACAGAGCTGGCTCGGCTTTTGATGGTCTTTCGCTCATTGCTGAAGCGTATGCTGATGATGTGGAGGCTCTTGGCGGCAAGCGTCCGGAGATAGTTTTTGATGAGCCGCAGTCGGGAGTTTACCTGATGGCGGGGCTTGTTTCGGATGAGCTCATCAAGTCACAGGGTATTGACTGGTCTATATCTCCCTCGAACGGCGATTTCAAGTCGCCAGATTGGGAGAGATACGAGATCAAGGTTATAGAAGATGGCGAGAGAACCAAAGTCGTTATTGCCGGCTCGGATAAGAGAGGCGCAATCTATGGCATCTTCCACATCACCCAGGATATTTTCGGTGTCAGCCCGTGGATATGGTGGGCGGATGTCAAGCCGAAAAAGCTTGAAAAGCTTAGCGTAAAAGTCTCGGATCTCGAAACCGTTTCCAAGCGTCCGTCAGTCAATTTCAGAGGATTTTTCATGAACGACGAGAACCCCTGCTTCAACGGCTTTGCCGACAGCCATTTCGGGGGCTTGAACTACATGTTCTATGATGAAGTCTTCAAGCTTATCTTGAGGCTCAAGGGCAACTACATGTGGCCCGCAATGTGGTCGAACGACTTCTCAATCGACGGCATGGAGGGAGTCAAGCCAGACACAAGATTCTTCGAACTCGAAAAGAAGTATCACCATAAATTGGGCGGGCTCATGTACTGCGACCAGCCGGGGCATGAAAATGCGCCCGTGGACGAGCCGAAAACCGACACCGCCACAGAAAAGCCAGGCTATCTCCAGCCTGGAGAGTATCCGATGACTCTTGCAAATGCAGTTTTAGCAGACAGATACGGCGTGACAGTCGGTGCATCCCATCATGAGCCGATGGCAAGAAGCGGTCAGGAATGGGGCAAGCTCCAGGCTTACTGGAAGGGTGAAATAACATACCGTGACCCGAAAATTGCGACAGACCGTGGACAGAAGGTCTGGAATTATCTTCTGAACCCGGATAATATCGAGAAATTCTGGAGCGACGCAATATACCGCAACGGCGGGCTCGACACGATGTTCACAATAGGAATGCGTGGCGAGAACGACTCGGTTCTTATAGACGACAAGAATCACACTCTCACAACTGAAGAAAATATCGAGCTTCTCAAGGCGGTTTTAAGAACCCAGGACATAATTCTCTCAAATCACGGCGTCGGAAGCTCGCCAAGACTCCTTGCTGTATATAAAGAGGTTGAAAACTGCTGGTATGGCGGTTCCCGTGACAATCCTGCTGCCGCTTTGGGCAAGGGACTTAGGGACGACCCGGATGTCACCGGACTTTTGGGAGCCGACACCAACAGAATTGTCATGCTCTGCGAGGATAATAACGGCTACTTGAGAACTCTTCCTGAGCTCGGCGAGGGCGACAGATTCAACTGGGGACTTTACTATCACTTCGACTATGTCGGAGCGCCGAAGACCTCAATGTGGATAAACACTATGCCGCTCCAGCGTGCATGGGAGAATCTCACCGCCGCCTATGACTACGGAATCGATGACGCATGGATCGTAAACGTCGGCGACATAAGACCTATGGAGCTTCCGCTTTCATACTTCATGAATCTCGCCTACGATTATGAGACCTATGGCTCAAGTAATCCCAATAACTGCGACGAATACCTCAAGACCTGGGCTCGGGAGACATTCTCAGCCGATGAGACAATAGGAGATAGCGATATTGAAGAAATCGCATCGCTTCTTTACGACTACACCTGGCTCAACGGAATCTGCAAGCCGGAAACCCTCCACGCTGACGGCGAATTCAGCTACAGCCCGCTCTTCTATAACGAGGCTCAGGAAAAGCTTGAATTCTCAGAGTCTATAATCGGCAGGGCGAACGACCTGATGGAAAAGATTCCAGAGAGCTCCGAGTGCTACATCCCGTTCTATCAGATGGTCTATTACCCGGCAGTTGCGAGCGCAAACGTCGTGAGAATCCAGATTCTCTACTCCCTCAACAAGCTCTATTGCAGCCGTGGCTCAACCGTTGCAAACACTCTGGCTTCACTCATCGAAAAGTATCTTAAGTATGACGAGGAGCTTTCGGAGAAATATTGCGCTCTTGGCGAGGAATTCTCGGGCACATCAAAGTGGCACGGTATCATGCTTGCGGCACCTGACTATATGAAGACCTTCCACGACGAAATTTTAGGGCACGTCACCGCACGCTCACACATGAACTATTCTAGCTGGAACACAGAATCGGCTGTGAAGATCATCCCTCACACCGTGAGACCTCTCAAGAAGCCACTCATGATAGTTGACCTGCCTGAGGACAGAAAAGGCTACCGCAAGAATTCTCCGAAGGACGCTCTGAAGGGCGCACCGAAGCTCCCCGATTTCGAATCGACAGCCAAGCAGACATACACAGTCAACCTGACCAATGCCGGTGTGGGCGAAGTGAGCTATGAGATAATTCCTTCCGACGACTTTATCGTGATAAGCGGCGAAAAGACCGGCAGCTATGAGGAATACACGAGCTTCAACGTCTCGATTGACTGGTCGAAGCTTTCTTCGGGCAAGACCGGCTCGGTAACCGTGAAATCCCAGAATAATACTGTCGAAATTGCCGTTTCAGCCAAGATTATTGACCTCGGCTTGTGCACGCTTCCGGGACTTCACCTTCCCGAAAACGGCTTCACAGTAATGAATTCGAATGAATTCGCAAATTCCGGTGCATCCAAGGATGGCGAAGTTAAATTCACCGAGCTCATAGGCTATGGCAAGGGAAAGAGCTCCATGAAGATGCTTCCCTCACTCTCTGAGAACTTTGCAGCGGGCGAAGGCGCATGGCTCGACTATAATTTCGCAGTTGAGCATAGCGGCGAGTACAGATTCACATTCTATGTCGGTCAGAACTGTAACCTCTCCTTCGACCACGGCAACCACCTCAATATCGGCGTCCAGGTAGATGGAGAAGAGATCGCCACAGTCGACACCCTCGGCAGGGGCTATATAGCCGGCTCAAGCCCTCAGTGGGACAACACTATCCAGCGTGCCGGCAGAACCGCCGAATATGTGAGAGCCCTCACCTCCGGCGAGCACACCCTGCGCATCTACGGCATGGATCAGAATGTGGTTCTGCAAAAGATTGTCATAGGCGACAAGGACAAGATAATCGAAAAGTCACTTTTAGGACCGAAGCCGACGAAAATTTTCTCTTGACAAATCAATCTCATGGTGCTACACTATAGAAAGTAAAGCGTTGATGGGGAAGCCTGTCTTATAGTCGGCATAGAGAGCCCTGCAAATGGTGGAAGCAGGGAGCGACCTGAGTCGAGGATACCGCCCCGGAGCAGTGAGTGATGAGCTCACCGTATAATCTGCGATAAAGATTCTTAAGCGATAAATCAAGGTGGAACCGCGCACTTGCGCCCTTGTTCTGACATAAGCATGTCAGAACGGGGCGCTTTTGATTAGTAAATTTTTTGCAGGAGGAATATATAAAATGAAAGTAATTTTCCACGACGGACACATTGAGGAGCATACTTTTGACGACGAAGTCGGCAGAGGTGCACTTCGGCATACGGCTGCGCATATCTTAGCACAGGCTGTCAAGAGGCTCTTTCCCGATGCCAAGCTCGCAATCGGTCCCTCAATCAAGGACGGCTTCTATTACGATTTCGACAAGGAGGGCGGCTTCTCTCAGGAGGATCTTGACGCTCTCGAAGTTGAGATGAAGAAGATTGTAAAAGAAAACCTGAAGCTTGAGAGATACACTCTTCCAAGAGCAGAAGCCTTGAAGCTCATGGAAGACCTGAACGAGCCTTACAAGGTTGAACTCATAAACGACCTGCCGGAGGATGAGGAACTCAGCTTCTTCAAGCAGGGCGACTATGTCGATCTCTGCGCCGGTCCTCACGTAACCTACACCTCTCAGGTCAAGGCTTTCAAATTGACCTCTGTCGCCGGCGCATACTGGCGTGGAAGCGAGAAGAACAAGATGCTCACCCGTATCTACGGCACTGCGTTCACCTCAAAGGCGGATCTCGAGGAGTATCTTGAGAGACTAGAAGAGGCTAAGAAGCGTGATCACCGCAGAATAGGCAAGGAAATGAAGCTCTTCATGCTCAGCGAAGAGGGTCCTGGATTCCCGTTCATGCTCCCGAACGGCATGATCATCAAGAACGAGCTCATCAACTTCTGGCGTGAGCTCCACACAAGGGAAGGCTATGTCGAGGTTCAGACTCCTATGATCCTCAACCGCCACCTCTGGGAAACCTCCGGTCACTGGGATCACTATAAAGAGAATATGTACACCACTGTCATCGACGACACCGATTTCGCAATCAAGCCGATGAACTGCCCGGGCGGAATGCTCGTCTATAAGTCAGAGCCGAGATCCTACAGAGATCTCCCGCTGAGAGTAGGAGAATTGGGTCTTGTTCACCGCCACGAAAAGAGTGGCGAGCTCCACGGTCTTATGAGAGTCAGATGCTTCACTCAGGACGATGCGCACATCTTCATGACTGAAGACCAGATCACAGATGAGATCAAGGGCGTTGTCAGACTTATCGACGAGGTCTATAGTCTCTTTGGCTTCAAGTATGCCGTCGAGCTTTCGACGATGCCGGAGGATCACATGGGCGACCTGAAGGACTGGGAGCACGCAACCGACGCTCTGAAGCTTGCTCTTGAAGAGATGAACCTGCCTTATACCATCAATGAGGGCGACGGCGCATTCTATGGTCCTAAGATCGACTTCCATATCGAAGATTCCCTCGGAAGAACCTGGCAGTGCGGCACCATCCAGCTCGACTTCCAGCTTCCGATGAAGTTTGAGGCTGAATATACCGGCGCAGACGGTCAGAAGCACCGCCCGATAATGATTCACAGAGTTGTATTCGGCTCAATCGAGAGATTCATGGGCGTTCTTATCGAGCACTATGCCGGCAAGTTCCCGACATGGCTCGCTCCCGAGCAGGTCAGAGTCCTCCCGATCACCGATAGAAACAACGACTACACCGATAAGATAATCGAAGCCCTCAAGGCTAAGGGAATCCGCTGCACCGCCGACAAGCGTGCCGAAAAGACAGGCTATAAGGTCAGGGAAGCCCAGGTTTCAAGAGTGCCTTACATGCTCGTCATCGGTGACCGTGAGCAGGAGGAAGGAACCGTTGCCGTCCGCCGCAGAGACCATACCGACACAACTACCATGGGAATGGATGAGTTTGTGGAGATGGTAGCGGAAGAGATTAAGGAGAAGAGGTAATTTGGATTTTAGTGTAGGGGCGGATATACAGGTTGCATTGCAACCTGTCCGCCCGCTACATCGACATCAGGAATTTTTCGGGCGGATAATATCCGCCCCTACTTTTTATCTTACGAACAGAACAAATGGTTCCCAATCTTCGTAATAACCGGTCTCGACGTAATAAATGCATTCGAAGTCTTATCCGGATTATAATAGTAGATTGCGCCTCCGGAGGGGTCCCAGCCGTTAAGTGCGTCACGGGCGGCGTCATAGCAGGAGTCTTCGACCGGCTCCCAGAACTGACCGTCATCAACTGCAGAGAATGCGCCATCCTGATATATCACTCCCGAGATTGAATCGGGAAACGACGGATGCTCGACTCGGTTGAGGACAACTGCTCCCACTGCAACTTGTCCTTCATACGGTTCGCCCCGGGCTTCTGCAGAGATGATCTGCGCTAAGAGATTGATGTTCGACTCGGTAGCTTCTGGAACGGAACCAATGCTGATTCCGAGCGCCGCAAGAGTTTCGGGACCGGCGATTCCGTCAACTGTGAGACCTTTCTGTTGCTGGAAACGCTTGACGGCGGTCTGAGTCTTGGTGCCGTAATAGCCTGTGACTTCGCCGGAGAAGAGCCCTCGCTCCTGCAGAGCTTCCTGAATTGCTGTGACCTCCGAGCCCTCGGAGCCTAGCTTTGAGAGAGCTTCCGACGTGCCGGTTCTGAGACCGCTTGAGATGCCACCGCCGATAGCTGAAGTTGCGGTGATAGTGAGCGTGAGAGCCAGCGATGCTACCAATATAATAAGAGATTTAACTTTGGAAGAAATAAAGTTCATTATAATACAATCCTTTCATTTTGCTTCTGGAATTAGTATAGCGCACGAATCCGGGATAATTCCTGAAAGAAAATGGATATATTGGTCGGATATAGAGTGCTGTATTGTGCAGAATGTACATAAGAAAGCCGCAATTTTGTGCAAAAAGTCGAATTTCAAACAAAGTGAAAATTGGGGGTTGACATTTGATTTTGGTTGTGATATAGTATAAAAGCTGTCCACGAGAAAACCGCTTCGCGGTTATCTCGGAAAGAACTCTTACGAGTTCTTTCACTAAGAGATAGTACCTCAAAGAAGCCCACAGGAGCTTGAAGCTCCCAAAAAAAATTCGAAAAAAATTTGAAAAAGGGGCTTGACAAACGAAAGAGCTTGTGATATAATAAACGAGTTCGCTCGAGAGAGGGAACAGGAAAGAGAAACGAAGCGAGAGCGAGTGAGGAAACCCACGAGCCGGCTTCAAAGCTCAATCCGCAAGATGGCAGCTTGAAAATTGAACAATGAAAAGAATTAAGAAAGACCCTTGAAAA
>JAJQGJ010000009.1:33582-40237 GCA_021200565.1 Oscillospiraceae bacterium | reverse complement strand
CAAGAGGTTTCATACGGGTTCTCTTTAAATTACCTGTAAATACATTATACGAGGATTTGAAACCATATGATCAATCAGGATCTTCAGGACATTGAAAGAAGGGCTCGGGAGGAACTCGAAAAAGACCAGAGTGCCGCTGAGCTTGAGAATCTTCGTGTCAGGTTTTTGGGCAAGAAGGGCGAGCTCACCGCAATCTTAAAGCAGATGTCAACTCTTCCAGCGGAGGAAAGACCTGTCGTCGGACAGCTTGCCAATAAGATTCGTGCCAATATCGAGCAGGCTATCTCGGCAAGAGGTGCAGAAATTCTCGCCATCTCTGCTGCAAAGAAGCTTAGAGATGAAAAGCTGGATGTAACTCTTCCCGGACATCACCACGATCTGGGAAATCTACACCCCATCAATTCAGTTTTGCACGAGGTTGAGGAGATATTCCTTGGCATGGGCTTCAGTATCGCAGAGGGTCCTGAGGTTGAGTATGATTATTATAACTTTGAGGCGCTTAACCTCCCGCCGGATCACCCTGCAAGAGACACTCAGGACACATTCTATATTTCAGATAAAGTACTCCTGAGGACCCAGACCTCTGCTATTCAGATAAGAGTTATGGAGAACCACAAGCCTCCGATTAGGGTTATCGCATCAGGAAGAGTTTATCGCTCAGATGCCGTTGATGCAACCCACTCACCGATATTCAACCAGGTTGAGGCTCTGGTAGTTGACAAGGGCATCACCATGGGAGATCTGATCGGAACCTTGGAGCTTCTGATGAAGAGACTTTACGGCGAGGATGCCAAGATAAGACTCAGACCTCATCACTTCCCATTCACCGAGCCGTCGGCTGAGGTTGACATCCAGTGCTTCAACTGCGGCGGCAAGGGCTGCAGCATGTGCAAGGGCGAGGGCTATGTTGAGCTCCTTGGAGCCGGAATGGTTCACCCGAAGGTGCTTGAGACCTGCGGCATCGATTCAACCGTCTACTCCGGATTTGCATTCGGCTTGGGACTCGAGAGAATCGCAATGCGTAAGTATGGAATCAACGACATGAGGCTTCTCTATGAGAATGACCTCAGATTCCTTGAGCAGTTCTGAGGGAGGGTGAAATAGATGGATTTATCAATGAAATGGCTCCACGATTATGTGGACGTAGATGAGCCTATAAAAAACTTCTGCTATGACATGACCATGACCGGCTCAAAGGTCGAGGGCTATGAAGAAGAGGGCTCAAAGATAACTAACACCGTTGTCGGAAAAATTCTTTCAAAGGGCAAGCACGAAAACGCCGATGCGCTCTTCGTCTGCTCAGTCGACATTGGTAAAGATGAGCCTGTGCAGATTGTCACCAATGCCACGAACGTCAGGGAGGGCGACCTCGTCCCTGTAGCTCTCGACGGCGCAAGCCTCCCCGAGGGCAAGATAAAGAAGGGTAAGATTCGTGGAGTTGAGAGCTACGGCATGTTCTGCGGTCTCGATACCCTGGGACTCACCACTCACGACTTCCCCTATGCCGATCCCGACGGCGTGTTCGTTCTTGAAGAGGACTGCAAGCCTGGCGACGACATCCACACAGCTATCGGTCTTGACGACACAACGGTTGAATTCGAGATAACCTCCAACCGTGCCGATTGTCTTTCCGTTTTGGGACTCGCAAGAGAAGCGGCAGCTACTTTTAACAAGCCTTTTAACTACAAATACCCCGAATATAAGGGCGTTGAGGACGATATAAGTAAGTATCTCGACGTCAAGGTTGAGAATACCGACCTCTGCCACAGATATATCGGCGGCGTTGTCAAGAATATAAGAATTGCTCCGTCTCCAAGATGGCTTCGTGAAAGACTCAGAGCAAGCGGCGTAAGACCTATAAACAATCTTGTCGACATCACAAACTATGTCATGCTCGAATATGGTCAGCCGATGCACGCTTTCGATATAAAGTATCTCGAGGGCGGCAAAATCCGTGTCAGAAACGCAGTTTCCGGCGAAAGCATCACAACTCTTGACGGAGTTGTCCGTGAGCTTTCCCCTGAAATGCTCGTAATTGCAGACGAAAAGAAGCCTGTTGCCGTTGCCGGAGTCATGGGCGGCGAGTACAGCGGAATCATGGACGACACAGAAACCGTCGTCTTCGAGTCAGCCTGCTTCGACGGCGCATCTGTCAGAAGAACCGCAAAGAAGCTTGGAATGAGAACCGAATCTTCCGCTCGTTTCGAAAAGGGTCTTGACGCTCACGGCTGCATGCCTGCAATACTCCGGGCATTCGAGCTCTGCGAGCTCCTTGATTGCGGCGACCCGATAAGAGGTCTTATCGACTGCGACTACAACACTAAGCCTCAGTCAACCGTTCCTTTCGATCCCGACTGGACAAATAAGTTCCTTGGCACAAATATCCCCGCTGAGGACATGGTGAAATACCTTGAAAAGATCGAGTTCGAAGTTAAGGACGGCATCATCTATGCTCCGTCATTCAGAATCGATATTGAGTCGAAAGCCGATATTGCAGAGGAAATCGCAAGATTCTACGGCTACAACAACATCACCGGCACAATCCTCACCGGCGTTGCTGATGCTCAGAGAACCCCGAAGCAGAAGCTTGTTATAAACGTTGAGAACGCCTGCACGGCTCTTGGCTTCAACCAGATAAATACTTTTGCGTTCATCTCGCCTAAGTACTACGACAAGATTATGCTTCCCGAGGATTCAAAGCTCCGTAAGTGCGTTGTCATAACGAATCCTCTTGGCGAAGACACATCGGTCATGAGAACCACAATTATGCCGTCTATGTGCGAGACGCTTGCCAGAAACTATAATTACCGCAATCCGAAAGCTAAGCTTTTCGAGGTTGGAAACGAATATCTTCCGACTGGTAATATTGATGAGCTCCCCAGCGAGCCTCTGAGACTCGCACTTGGAATGTATGGCGACAGCTGCGACTTCTACGACATCAAGGGTGCAGTTGAAGACCTCATGTCGAGCCTTGGCTATGATGACTGCGAATATGCCGCACCTGACAGTGACTGCATCTTCGATGAAGTATCCGCATTCCATCCGGGACGTGTCGCCGTCATGACCTATGAAGGCAAACAGCTTGCAATCTTAGGTGAGCTCCATCCGAAGGCTCTTTCAAATTATGGAATCGACACGAGGGCATACTTTGCAAAGGTCAACATCACCGAGCTTCTTGAGATAGCTGCTCCCGAAAAGACCTACAAGCCTCTTCCCAAGTATCCTGCAATCTCAAGAGATATAGCTCTCGTCTGCGACGACGAAATCCCTGTTGCAAGCCTTGAGAAGATGATCTCTTCTGCTGTCGGTTCGAACCTTGAGAAGATAGCTCTCTTCGATGTTTACAAGGGCAAGCAGATTTTAGCTGGTAAGAAGTCGGTTGCATTCTCGATCGTCATGCGTTCGCACGACGGAACCCTCACAGACGAGCAGGCTGACGCTGCTCTCAAGCGTGTCAGGAAGGCTCTTGCCACCGTCGGCGCAGAAATCAGATAATCTCAAAATTATTCGTTTTAGCTCTTGCTATTTTGCTCGCAAAGGGTTATAATAGAGTTATCGTTTAGTGGAAGACGAAAACATTTCAAAGGAGCTGACCCACATGCATGACCAGACAATGACATTCTCTGTGAAACAGGATCGTAAAGACGAGATTAAGAATACTCTCAACATCGTGTATGAGGCACTTCTTGAAAAAGGCTACAATCCCGTAAATCAGATTGTCGGCTACATCCTCTCCGAGGATCCAACCTATATAACCACCTACAACAATGCCAGAAGCCTGATCCGTCACATTGACAGGGATGAACTTCTGCAGGAAATGGTTAAGAGCTATCTGAATTCATAAAGTCAAGTCAACAAGACCGTACCGGATTGGTGCGGTCTTTTTTTGTAACCAAAATGTTGTTGAAAAAGCATGTCGAATAATGTAGAATTGAAATAGAAGAATCTGCCGATTATATTTAAGTTCAACCGTGAGATATTATTCATGCGAGAATTCGCAATTTTATAAGGAGGGAACGATATGAGAAAAGCAGCATTTCTTGTGGCATGTGCGCTTATGATGGGAATTTTAGCCGGCTGTGCTGAAATTTCCGATGGGTATTACTCAGACGGCACAGAAGCGACCACTTCTGAAGTGACCACAGCACCCGAAGTCACAACCTCTGCCACAACCACAGAAGCAGTAACCACGACAGAAGAAACCACCACAGTTCCCGAAGAGACAGCTCCCGAGGAGACTGAACCCGCCGAATCAAGCGACGTTGAGGATGTTATAGAGCCCATCCTGAGCGAGCCTCAGTGGGACTACTCCACCCTCTCAACCGAGTCTAACGGCTACGGTCAGGGAGTTAGGTTTGATGACCTCAACCGTCCCAAGGGAGCTCTTAACTTCAACGAGGCATATTCAAAGTTTAGTGCCGAAGCGATTCAGGACACCGAAGAGAATGTCATCATGCTGACCTTTGATCAGGGCTATGAGAACGGCTACACTGCGGCAATTTTAGATACGCTCGCCGAAAAGGGCGTCAAGGCGACATTTTTCATCACCTATGACTACGTGGCGAGAAATCCGGAGCTGGTGCAGCGGATGATTGACGAGGGTCACACCGTTGGAAGCCATTCCTGGCATCACTACTCGATGCCGGAACTCAGTGTGGAAGAAATGACCGAAGAGATAATGTATCTTCACGACTATATGATCGAGAATTTTGGTCTCGAGATGACTCTCTTCCGCCCGCCGAAGGGTGAATACAGTGAACTGAGCCTCGCCGTAACAGGCGACCTCGGCTATACAACAGTTCTCTGGAGCTTCGCTTACGCCGACTGGGACACGGATAATCAGCCGGACCCCACTGAATCACTTCAGAAGCTCATAGACCGAGCCCACCCCGGAGCCATCTACCTCCTCCACTCCGTCTCCGAAACCAACTGCGAGATACTAGGGGAGTTTATAGATGAGATGATTGCTGAGGGATATACGTTTGTATCCGGAAACTAAACTGTAGGGGCGGATATTATCCGCCCGCATCCCCTTGCAGAGGCAGATGTCGCCCTTCGGGCGACGCGCCTCCCGTTGGTCGGCGCACCTCTCAGTCGCCTGCGGCGACAGCTCCCCTTGACAGGGGAGCAGTCAGCGAAGCTGACTGAGAGGTGTGCGAGCCCGTAGGGCGAGCACAAAAAGCCTCCCAAATCGGGAGGCTTTTCTAATATCCAGAGATTATCTTCTCTTGCTTGCAATCGCAGCTGCGGTTGCTGTTGTTATTGCTATCAGGGAAATCATGATTCCCGTCGTCGGATTCGTTTCCGTTTCCGCTTCATCATCAGCGACTTCGAGGTCTTCGGGATCTTCTTCGGTTTCAGTTTCGGTTTCTTCAACCGGTTCGTCTATCTCTACAACCTCTTCGGTGGTTACATCCGAAAGCTTGACCAGGCTGTCGATTGCTGTGTGGATAGCTTCGGCATAGGCGTTGACCTTGGTCTGGTTCAGGACATTCAGGTTCCACTGCACCGCATTGATAGCAGCTGTGACGCCCGAGAAGTCGACATAGTCGCTTGCATTCAAGCCATTAGCTCTCGCAATCGCCAGGTTCACCGCCGAGTAGTCCGCCTGAACCCTCAAGAGGCTTGTGCCGGTGGTAACGACATCGGTGTGAGTCTCGCCGGTAGGATCGGTAACCGTCGCTGTTCTTGTGACAACTCCCAGGCGGTTTACAGAGGTTATCGCCACTTTTGAGCTGTCCATGGTGATCGAATTTCCGCAGTCAGCACAAGTGAGTGTAACCGTCGCTGACTTAAGATCTGATGCCCAGTTGAACGTTGCTGTGTAGTTATGAGCTGTGCTTGTGAATGTTGCCGTGTAGGTGACATTACCATATGTGTCAACCGATTCTTCCCAACCAGCAAAGGTGTATGAATACTTCTCAGTCGAAGATTTAGTCGGAGTGCCGGCAAAGACTGAATCGGAGACGCTGAGAAGCTTTGAGTCAACCTGAACGTTTCCGTCACCATCTATCCAGGTTACAGTGTAGGTTTTGACAGACTTTGTATAAGACGTGCCGTCGTGAGTGACTGTAGCGGTATAAGTGCCGTTTTCCTCAGTGATGGTTACTTCGTTGGCGGTGCTGGTGTACTCAACCACATCTGCGCATTCACTGCAAGTGAATGTAACTGTGCAGGTAGTGAAGTCGGATGACCAGCTGAATGCTTCAGTGTAGCTATGCCCGGTTGCCGGAACAGTTATTGTCTCTCTCGAAATCTCTTCGCCGCAGACTGAGCAGTAGACAACCGGGTCATATGAGCCATCAGTAGTGCAGGTCGCTGCCTTCTCGTTCTCAATTACCGCTGCGCTGTTTGTGTGCCCGGTAGCCGGAATCGTTTCGGTTCTGGTTTCACCGCAAACTGTGCAGGTGTAGGTCATCTCGCCGTCAGCGGTGCAGGTGGCTTTTATTGAAACCGTTCCTGCGTCCCAAGTGTGTCCGAGGGCATCAGTTTCATTATCAGTGTAGCTGTCGTTGCACACAGAACAAGTATAGGTTGTATATCCCTTTTCAGTGCAGGTTGGAGCGGTTACGACTGATACATAGTCATGCCCGGTAGCCGGAACAGTTATTGTCTCTCTTGAAAGCTCTTCTCCGCAGACCGAGCAGTAGACAAC
>JAJQGJ010000009.1:0-33482 GCA_021200565.1 Oscillospiraceae bacterium | reverse complement strand
GAGCAGTAGACAACCGAGTCATATGAGCCATCTGTCGTGCAGGTCGCTGCAACCTCGTTTTCAACTACCGGTGGTTCGTCTCCTGTGTGCCCGGTAGCCGGGATTGACTCTGTATAAGAGTCGCCGCACTCGGTGCAGGTGTAGGTCCTCACGCCATCCTCAGTACAGGTGGCTTCTGTGGTGACTTCGGAGGTGTAGGTGTGGGTGTGGGAGACTGCGGCTGAGGTGCTTATCAGGACGTAGTTATAGCCCGACCAGGCGGAATCAGCGATAGTCGTCTGTGTCGAATATGTCGTCGGTGTGCCAGTCTTGCCTAGCTTGACGCTCATCGTTTCGCCGGAGGAGGGACTCAATATAAATGATGAATCCGTCGCAGCGATTGCAATGCCGTTGATGGTGAAATCAGGAGAGGAAGAATAATTCTTGAGAACCACTGTAGCCTCCACATTGGAGTCGATGATAGTGATGTCATCATATGCACGGATAGCATAGACATCATATGTCCACCATTCGGGAACCTTATCTTCATCATCAGTGCCTGCAGGGTATTTACCGGTGTCTAAGTTGGTGATAGTTGATGTTACAGTGCTTTCTGAAATCGTTATAGCAGCCTTTGCCCAGATAGCATCTTCGGCATATTTGCCTTCACCGGTTGATGTTATAGTGCTGCCTTCCTCAATTATGACGCTGCCGTGATTGGAAGCCACTGTACTCCAGACGCTGTTGCCACTGGCTGTTACGGTTATAGTGCTGTTTGTGATGGTGAGGTCGTTGGATGATGAGATTACGCCATCGACGGCACCATTGCCGGCATTAACGATGGCAGTAATGGTGCTGTTTGTGATGGTGATTGCCTCTGTCGAGTCTATACAGCCTGCATTACCGGCGTCGTCGACTGAAAGTGTGCTATCTATAGTGACAGTTGCCTCTATGGTACTGTCGGTTATATTGATGTTGCCGCCGAAGTTGCCGCCGGATCCGATTGCACAGCAGTTGTCTTCACCGTCCCAGCATTCTGCGATGATGGTGCTTCTGTTGATATTGATGTCGCCGACTGAGGAAATCGCCGATCCATATGGAGCAGTGACAGTCAGCTTGCAGTCGTTGAGGGTTATATCTCTTCTGTAGTTGTAATTATAGTTGTAGAGTCCGACTGTGTACCAGTTATCGCCGAGTTCGAGGTCCAGAACCAGTTCTCCGTTCTGAACGATGAAGTTGTATTTACAGTAGATGCCATAGGCTCCGCCGGAGAGGGTGGAGGTCGTATTGCATAGGTCTACAGTCAGCTCATAGCTTCCTCCCTTTATGAGGCTGAATTCTGAGGCAGTTCCTGTATACGTATATTCAAACGCATTCAGATAGAGCACGCCGCCGCTGTAGTAGGCATAGCCGGAAGTGGGGAGATTTTCATTCGAGGAGGTTGCGCCGTCGGTGGTGTAGTAGCCGTCATAGAGGTATACTTCGCCGACGGAAACATAGCCATAGCTTGCCGACGTCGTCAGAACCATAACCGGTGAAAGGGTTGTGGTTGTGAACGAGACGGTGATTTTTCCGTTTGTATCAGCTGTGGCGGAGCTATCAAGCTGTTCCCAGGCTGAGCCAGTGTAGTGGAGAACTACAAGGCTGTCGGGGTCGATAGTGCTTCCGCTTGGAGTCAGGTCTATAGTGAAGGTAGAGCCGCTGACATCGATGCTCTGGCTGTTTGCATCAGTGAACGAAAGGTCGCCATAGAAGAGAACGGTGCCCTTGGCGGTGAATTCTGCTTCCGAAGAGTTGGTGACTTTGCCGCTGATGACAGAGTTTACGGTGATGGCAGAGCTCGTGGACAAGCTCACCGAGTTGCCGGTTGACGGCTCGGTGTACTGAAGCTCTCCGCTTGTGCTGCCGGTAACGGTCTTTATCTCAAGAGTGCCGGAGGTTTCGGTTGTGTTGATAGTAACCGTGCCAACAGAGACATATTTTTCGTTGATGACATCCGCCTTGATGGAGGAGTTCTCGGTGTCCGAAACGGTAACGCTTGCCGAACCGTTATCAACATCTCCAGTAGCCGGAGTGCCCGGCTCAGCCTCTCCGCACACCGTGCATACGCCGTTTTCATAGTTGTGCCCGGTTGCCGGGATAACCTCGCCGGAGGTTATTGTCTCCTCGCACACGGTGCAGACTTCGTCGCCGGTGTAGCCGTCAGTGGTGCAGGTAGCATCGACGGCGTTCCGGATTTCGGTGGAGTGACCGGTAGCCGCAGTATTGTAGGCTGTGTAGTATTGACCACATCCTGTGCAGGTAAAGGTGGTATACCCTCCTTCAGTGCAGGTAGGAGCGGTTACGACTGATTCGTAGTCATGCCCGGTTGCCGGGATAACCTCTGTATAGGAGTCTCCGCACGAGCAGGTGTAAGTCATCACGCCATTTTCAGTGCAGGTGGCTGCAGTGGTGACTGCGGAGGTGTAGGAGTGGGTGTGAGCGGGGAAGGTGTATTCATATGAGCCTGTCCTTACGCAAATCCATGCATTTGAGCTGGTATTGATGTTGACGCCTTGTTCATCAACCAAAAAGATTTTGAACCAGTACGTTCCAGAATCCGGATAGATTTCAGAAGCGGAAATGGAAGTGCTTTGAGTATAAGTTTGCTTGTAAATAGTGTCTTCATCACCGGATATGTAGGTATCAATTCTATACCCATAAAAACCAGTACCATAGCTCTTCCACGACAGCGTTTCAGCGGTGGTGTCGTAGGAAGCAGAGTAGATTATATTAGGGTATGATGTATCACTACTCGCATTGTACTGATAAGCATCAGATGTAGCTGTCGGAGCACCAGATACGTTGTAGGCGGATACAGTGATATAGTAATACTTGCCGTCCTCAGCAAATAACCGCATGAAGACATAAGTGTCAGTCAGAACATCCGAGTATATAGCCGTAGTAGAGCCTTCTTCATAGGCTTTGACCAGATAGCCATATGGTGCGTCAACATCTGTCCATGAAATGATGCATACACCAAATGAGGTGTAGCTGGTTTTTGTTATCTCATAGCTTGCTGCATATGATGTCGGCACGCATAGTGAGAACAGCATGGCGACTGCCAGGATGACGGATAGGATACGTTTTTTCATAGGTTACCTCCTTGAAAGTGAATAGAATGGCGGGGGTCAGCCCGGGGTGTGGAATTTGTGAAGAGAAGCTCACATAGTAAGTGAGCACTTATTTTAGTTCCCTCACTTAATTATAACATAAATTATAGCCACTTGTCAATAGGCTTTTCGCAATTTTTAGAAAAAACTTCCGCCTTTACCGAAAAAGCGGAAGTGGAAACTTATTTTGAAGGCTGCAAAGCGTGAGCCATCATGGCGTGAACCATTGAGATAAGAATCTTTTGCTGGCTCTTGAGGTATTCCTCGTTTTCGAACATGGCGTAGTGCACGCAGGCTCTGACGAAGATGAAGATGAGCCCCTGAACAGCATCGGCAGGAAGCCCGAGCTTTGGCGCAAGCTGGTTGGCATACTCGGTGTAGCGCTTGGTGACGCCGTCGAAGAACTTCTTTCCCTCATCAAGATATTTCGGCGAGGAGTAAATCTGATACATCGCCCTGTACTTTTTGCCATGGAGCTCAGCGGTGATGTAAGGCATGGTCATTATGTAGTTTTCGATTTCGGACGGATTCTGTGGCGCCCGGCTCATGAAGTCATCCTCAACCTTCTGCATGCATCTTGCACAGCAGTGAACGATAATTTCGTCCTTGTCGTTGAAGTAGTTGTTGAAAAGGTTCGCCGAGCTGGTTCCGCAGTATTTTGCGAGAGCACCGGTTCCGGCGTGTTCAAGACCAAGGTCGCAGATGCAGTCGAAGCACCGGTCAAGGAGGTATAAAATTCTTCTGTGCTTGGGTGATAGGTTTTCTTCGTCGGTAAGGTCTGCGCTGAAGTCTATAGTAGAAACATCATCTTTGATGTGTTTGTTGTAATTACGGGCAAGTCCCATATATTAATATCGCCTCTTGAAAAAAGCAAAAATTGCGTATGAAGATATTGTAGCACTTTAAAGGGGATTAGTCAATAGTAATTCTGCCTGCTACTTGACAATCTTGCTCGGAAGTATTATGATAATATCAGGAATCTGAAAGGAGAAAAGCCATGCTTACGATCACAAAAAAAGACAAGAAAAGAGACAGGGGAGTGGCAGTCGGAGCGAATCTTGGCTTGATAGCAACCATGATTATGGCTGCCCGTGGCTGGTTCGCCGAGAGAAAGCGCCAGCGTGAGATTGCCCGCAGGAAGCGTGAGCGCAAGGCAAGAAGAGCTCGCTTTACGGTTCAGTCGCTTGAGACCTTGGTCCGCATCCTTCCGATAGTAATTGCCGCTCTCAGATTAGCTCGCCTTATCATCGACATCCGCAACCGTAAAAAGTCTGAGCAGGAAGAAGACACCACTGAAGAGAGCTCCGACGGCGTTGAAATAGTCGAAGCCGAGCCGGTTGCCTCCGAGGAAGAGGTTTATGAAAAGGTCAACTCAGAATCACCCGAAAATCCATGAAAAAATTTTTCGCCCCGATGCAATAATCGGGGCTTGTAATTTGTATTAAGGGTAAGGACGTCAATTTGTAGGGGCGGATATCATCCGCCCGCACAAGGACAGCACCGAAAACGGGCGGATAATATCCGTTAAGAACGGTTGCACCGTCAATCTCGACATCAAGGATGTCAGCACTACAACGGGCGGATAATATCCGCCCCTACACAGAAGAAAGGAAAAATCACCATGAAACTAAGAAAACTATTATCCATTCTGTTAGCCCTCATCATGCTCCTGACCCTCGCCGGTTGTGATTCAGGAAACACCGACGATGCCGAAGATGAAGTCGTCGGCGGAGGCTTGATCCAAGCCAGAGATGGTGAAGGAGTCGAATAGTCCGAAGTGGAGGATGATACCACATCTCCGGCGCCACAAGAGTCTACGTCTGCACTCACATGAGCCGCCTTGCAGAGATAGAGTATCTCCTCCCAGACGGCTACGAAGATTTCGGAGAGTATTTCCCGGCGTGGGATGATTTTGAGTACTGATTACTAAGACGTATTTGTGGAAAGCACTCCCTGCGGTCATACCCTCTCAGTCGCCTGACGGCGACAGCTCCCCCAAAGGGGAGCCGAGAAATTGCCTTCTCGAACAACTTGGCTCTCCCTCTGGGAGAGCTGTCAGCGAAGCTGACTGAGAGGGTGCGCAGAGCGCAGTCGCCCGACAGGCGACTAACTTCTTATCCCAATAATTGCCTTGAACCCTCCGCACGCTGCATCGAATGCTGCGTCGGTGTTTTTGTATGCAAATCTGTCCTGCTGAGGCTGCTTGTTTGAACGCCTGACGGTGAGCCCCGGGTCGATGGAGAAGTTTCTGCCGCCTCGTTCTATGAATTTGCGGGTCAGCTCTCTTATCTGAGCAACGCCGCTGCCGGCGGGAACGGGTTTGCCGTCCTCTGAAATATCTGAAATGTGAATATATGCAATTCTTGAGCGGAGAGTGTCCCATGCAGCCATGACGTCTTCTTTTGACTTCACGAATTCAACCGGGTTAAAAATGCCGACCATCTCGGGAAATGTCGAGAGAATATCGTGGCACCTTCCCGAAGTTCCTCCGAAGCAGCCGGAGAGGTTTTCAAGGCAAAGGGTCACGCCGTGCGAGCCGGCGAGCTCGTTCATCCGCCCCATGCGGTCAATAACCAGCTGCCGATAGTCATTCGGATTCTCAAATCCTGGGATGTAGAAGGAGCTCACCCGGATTTTCTCAGTTCCTAAGACCTGGCAGACCTCGAGAGTGTTCTTGAGCTTCTCAATCTGCGCTTCGAAATCGTCCTTGATGCCTATCCTGCCGATGGTTGTGGCAAGAGCGAGAACCTCGAGCCCTGAGTCGTTCAGCTTTTTTCGGATAAGGCACGCCGCAACAAAGGAAATGTCCGAAATGGGACCAAATTCCGTTCTGCCGAGCTCAATTCCGCTAAGACCGTTGCGCTTTACAGCTTCAATCTGGTCGCTGAGCTCAGTCTTTATTTCGCCGCCGAATGAGAATAATTTTACACTGCTCATCTTTTACCATGCACCCCGTTTGACATTGCTTGCCGATTGTCACAAAACTTTCGCAAGATTTCGATTAATATTATACCATATTGTTTTGAAATCGGCAATAGCAAATCGGTGAATTGAAGAAAATTTTTTTGAAGATATGAAAACAAAACCGCAATTTGGGCTTGAAAAAGGGAGAGAAGTGTGGTATACTATCTAAAGTCAGTAGCCAATCCGAGATGTAGGTGTGCGGGTCCTGTGCAACGACGCGCTGTGAACCATGTCAGGCGGGGAACCGAGCAGCATTAAGCAGAATGCTTCGTGTGACACAGTCTCGCCTGCACACCAACATGTCGGATTGGACTTTTTTTCAATGCGTAATTCGTAATTCGTAATTCGTAATTATGTTGCGCTCAGCGGTTATAATTACGCATTACGCATTACGAATTTTTCCGTCAGAAAGCAAACTTTGGCAATCATAAGATGTGGAGGTGGAGTGTTTTGTACCGCGCACTGTACCGCAAGTGGCGTCCAATGACGTTTGATGACGTTGTTTCCCAGCCGCATATAACAACTACGCTCAAGCGTCAGATCAGTGAGGGCAAGACTGCTCATGCCTACCTGTTCACCGGCTCCCGTGGAACCGGCAAGACAACATGCGCCAGGATTTTTGCAAAAGCCGTCAACTGCCGCAACCCTCACGACGGAAGACCCTGCCTTGAATGCGACATCTGCAAGGCAGCCGACAACGGAACTTTAAACGACATCATCGAAATTGACGCCGCCTCCAACACCGGTGTCGACGATATAAGAGAGCTGAGGGAGTCGACAGTCTACACTCCCGAGCTCGCAAGATACAAGGTCTACATCATCGACGAGGTTCATATGCTCTCGAACCAAGCCTGGGGCGCACTTCTTAAGATTATGGAAGAGCCGCCGGAGCACGTCAAGTTTATCCTTGCGACAACCGAAATCCATAAGGTGCCCTTAACGATTATTTCGAGGTGCCAGAGGTTTGACTTCAGGAGAATTCTCCCGGAGGACATCAAGGCAAGACTTCTCTATATAGCAGAGCAGGAGAAGATAGCTCTTGACGACGAAGCTGCAACCGCTATAGCAAGAATTTCCGACGGCGCAATGAGAGACGCTCTCTCGATTCTGGATCAGTGCATGGCTGTGAGCGACAATATAACCGTTTCAACCGTTTCGGAGGTTTCGGGAACTGCTGACAGATATGCACTCTATGAGATTCTTGACAGCATTGCTGATGGCAAGTCGGCTGACGTTCTTTCGGACATCGACAGGCTCTATGCAGCGTCTAAAGACATGTCCCGCCTCTGCGACGAGCTCATATTCCAGCTGAGAAATATAATGCTGATTGAAACATCGCCTGATAATGAGAGACTTCTTGGCTGCCTTCCCGACGAGCTTAAGAAGCTTCAGGAGATAGCAGGGAAGCTGACACTTGATAAAACACTTTCGCTTTTGGATATACTTCAGACCGCCGGCGATTCTATGCCCACAGCTGCATCCAAGAGGACAGCGCTTGAAATGGCAGTAATCCGGATGTGCAACGTCGCCTCGAAGCGAGAAGTAGCGGTTTCCGACAGCGCAGTGAATGAACTTACCAACCGCATCTCGGCGCTTGAGGATGAAATAGAGGAGCTTAAGCGGAGCGGAGTAAGACCATCTCCCGCCGTAAGACCTGAAAGACCGGCACCTAAGCCACCAAAGCCAAAAGACCTGGAACCAGAGCCGGAGCAAGCGCAGGAACCGGTTCTCTTCCCACAGTGGGACGAGGTTCTGGAGCGGCTCACCGAAGTTAATCCCGGCTGTGCAGGAGCGCTGAGCGAGTCGAGAGGGATAATTTATGGCAACAGGCTGATGATCGAGGTTCAGTCGGAGTTCTTCTTAAGCCTTTTCAAGAAGCCGGAGAATGCGAAATCTCTCCGTGACGTCGTCAAGGAGATAACCGGCAGGAGCTATGCAATAGGAGCTCGCTGCGTAAAAAAAGACCCGGACAGCAGTCCCAAAGAGGACAAGGTGGCCGAGCTTATGGAAAAGGCGAGACGTGAAGACATTCCGTTCGATATTGACTAAAATAAAGGAGCAATCACAATGAAATCAAGATTACCACAGGGAATGGGCGGCGGACAGCAGAACATGAACCAGATGATCCGCCAGGCTCAGAAGATGCAGGAGGAGATGGAGGCATTCCAGACCGACTTCGAAGCAAGAGAATTCAAAGCCACTGTCGGCGGCGGTGCCGTTGAAATAACTATGAACGGCAAGCGTGAAGTCCTGGGCGTCGCTATCCAGCCGGAGGTTGTCGACCCGGAGGATGTCGAAATGCTCGAGGATCTCGTTGCAAGCGCTGTAAACGAAGTTCTCACACAGATTGATACTGAATCGAATGCAGGAATGCAGAAGATCACCGGCGGAATGAACATGCCGGGAATGTTCTGATGGCGGACGCAAACGCTCTCCCGCTGACAATATTGGCGGAGCAGTTCGCCAAGCTCCCGGGAATAGGCATGAAAACAGCGCAGAGGCTATCGTATTTCGTCATGTCGATGACCGACGAAGAGGCTCAGGCTTTTGCCGACGCCATTGTCAATGCGCATAAAACCGTCCACTGCTGCAAAATATGCCAGAATCTCACCGAAAAGGAGATCTGTTCGGTATGCTCTGATGAATCAAGAGATCATTCGACCATCTGCGTTGTCGAGAACCCGAAGGACATCGCCGCATTCGAGCGCACCAAGGAGTATAAGGGTGTCTACCACGTCCTCCACGGTCTCATATCTCCGATTGACGGCGTCACTCCCGACAAGCTGAGAGTGAACGAGCTTCTTAGGCGAATCGGCGACGGAACTGTCAGGGAAGTCATCATGGCGACAAATCCCACCCCTGAGGGCGAAGCCACGGCAATGTATTTAAGTAAGCTCTTAAAGCCTCTCGGAGTCAAGACCACCCGCCTCGCATTCGGTCTCCCGATAGGCGCAATGCTCGAGTATGCCGATGAGGTGACACTCTTCAAGGCGCTTGAGAACAGGAATGAGATATGATTGTCCGGGAGTGGTAGAATGAATTTGCCTGAGCGTAAAAAAATACGTTTGCAGGGTTACGATTATTCAGGTGCTAACCTTTATTTCGTTACGGCATGTTTAAAGAATCGAAGCGCTGTGCTGTGGGATGTAGGGGCGGATATTATCCGCCCGCAACCCAAGGCAAATGACATCGGTCTGTCACCATCGAATTCTGACCTATACGATGCCATCAGGCAAGGGAAGATACCATTATCCCCATATGGCGAAATAGTAAAAACTGCGATAGAGAATATCCCGTTACACTACAGAAATGTGGAAATGCAAAGGTATTGTGTGATGCCAAATCATATTCATATGCTCGTTCGGATACTTCCGATTCCGGAAGGAGAGCGCAATCCGCAAAAAGACGGGCGGATAATATCCGCCCCTACATTATCAACCATCGTCGGTTCGATGAAGCGGTGGTCTTCCCGGCAAATTGGGTTCTCAGTCTGGCAAAAATCATTTTACGATAGGATCATTTGGAATGAGATTGAATATCAAGAAGCATGTAACTATATCGATAATAATCCTCTGAAATGGAAGGAAGATGACACAGTTACATACTTCTTCAATCCAGAAGCCCTCAAGGAGGTCGAGCCCTGATGGAAAATCACGAGTATTATATGAAATGCGCCCTCGAGCTCGCCGAAAGGGCGTATTCTTTAGGCGAAACGCCAGTTGGTGCAATCATCGTGAAGGACGCAACCGGCGAGATTGTGGGTAATGGTTATAACCTCCGTGAATCGGCAAAGTCTCCTCTTGCCCATGCCGAAATAATGGCAATAGACGAAGCAAGCAAAGCTTTAGGCGGCTGGCGTCTCATTGGCTGCACAATGTACGTGACCCTTGAGCCCTGCCCGATGTGCGCCGGAGCCATCATAAATTCGAGGCTTCCCCGGGTAGTTTATGGAGCCACCGACCCGAAAGCCGGCTCACTTAGCTCTGTCATAAACCTATTTGATCTCCCATATAACCACAAACCGGAAGTAATCTCAGAAGTGATGGCTGAAGAGTGCTCGGAGATATTGAGCAAATTCTTCAGGGAACTGCGTAGGAAATAACCCCTCAGGCGCTTTGCGCCAGCTCCCCTTAACAGGGGAGCCATTTTCATTCTCTTAAAGTTTTGTAGAAGCGCAAAAAGCCTCCCCCTGTCAAGGGGAGGTGGATGCGCCGTAGGCACAGACGGAGAGGTTACACCTCTGCAATTACTTCAACCTCAACGAGTGCACCCTTCGGCAGAGCTGCAACCTCTACACAGCTTCTTGCCGGCTTGCCGGTGAAGTACTTTTCGTAGACAGCGTTGAACTTTCCGAAATCTGCAATGTCGTTAAGGAAGCATGTGGTCTTGACAACCTTTTCAAGGCTCGAGCCGGCAGCCTTGAGAACCTCGGAGAGATTGCGGCATACCTGCTCGGTCTGAGCCTCAATTTCAGTTCCGACCAAAACTCCGGTCTCGGGATCGAGCGGAATCTGTCCGGAAGAATAGACCATGTTTCCAGAAACTATTGCCTGCGAATAGGGACCAATCGCCGCAGGTGCCGATTTTGTGAATACTGCGTTCATTGTTATTATCCTTTCTGTTGTATATTTTACAAATTGGTTTCCATCCAGAGATGCAAGCTTCCGTCTTCAAACTTCGGCTCAGAAATTGTCCTGAAGCCGCATTTTTCATAGAAGCCATTTGCACATTCCTGTGCATGCACCAATACCTTTTCCGCACCGAAATGCTCTTTTGAAATCCCGAGAGCTTCGGTGACTATTTTTTTGCCGAGACCGGCTCTGCGCCTGACAGCGATAACTCTGCCGATCAGGGCGGTTTTAGTCTCACTGTTATAGAGGATTCGCAAATATGCTGCCATGCCGTTCTCGTCCTTGAGCCAGACGTGAAGCGCATTTCTGTCATCGCCGTCAACATCCCTGCAAACCCGCTCCTGCTCCATTATGAAGACGTCTGAGCGAAGATAAAGTATGTCATAGAGCTCGTCTTTTGTGAGCTCATTATAGGTTTTGACTATTAATTCCATATGAACCTCCGTGCCGATTATGTAGGGGCGGATATTATCCGCCCGAAAGTGAGTTGTCGAGGGTTTGGCGGGCGGATAATATCCGCCCCTACAATTATATTTTGAGAATCGCCGTTGCAATCAGGAAGTAAGCCAAAAGTGAAGTTGCATCGACTATTGTCGTGATGAACGGGCTCGCCATTACTGCCGGGTCGATTCCAATCGCCTTGGCACCGATAGGGAGAGTACAGCCTATCAGCTTTGCCACAACAATCGCTATGAAGAGCGTCAGGCAGACAACCATGTCAACAAGAACTGTGATGTCGGTGTTTCCAAGAAGAAGCCTGTCCACAAGAAGAATTTTCGCAAAGTTGAATACTGCAAGAACTGCACCACAGATGAGCGCAACCCGGAGTTCCTTCCAGATAACTCTTCCAATGTCCCGAAGGTTTATGTCGCCTAAGGAAAGTCCACGAATGATTGTCGCAGAGGATTGTCCGCCGGCGTTTCCTCCCGAGTCCATAAGCATCGGGATAAATGCCGTCAGAACGACGCTCGCAGCTAACTTTTCTTCAAAGCCTGTTATGATTGCGCTTGTGAACGTAGCCGAGACCATGAGTAAAAGAAGCCACGGAATACGCTTTCTGAACATCTCAAAGACACTCGTCTTGAAATAGGGCTTGTCAGACGGCATGATAGCCGCCATCTTTTCGATGTCCTCGGTGCTCTCGTCAGTAAGAACGTCGATAGCGTCGTCGACGGTTACGATTCCGACGAGCTTTTTCTCGGCGTCAACAACCGGGATGGCAAGAAGGTTGTACTTTGCAAGGTCTCTTGCCACCGTCTCTTTATCATCTTTCGTTCCGACTGAGATGACATTCGTGTCCATGATGTCGCCGACAGTCGTTTCCGGGTCGGCGGTGAGAAGCTCGAGTAACGAGACGACGCCTAAGAGCACTCTGTCCTCAGTGACGTAGCAGGTGTAGATCGTCTCTTTGACAACGCCCAGTTTTCTGATTTTTACAAAAGCTTCGTCAACCGTCATCTCTTTTGCAAAGTAGATGAACTCAGTCGTCATGACGCTTCCTGCGCTGTCGTCAGGATAGGCGAGAAGCTCGTTAATCTGTCGCCTGGTCGCTTCGTCGGTGTTCTTTAAAATTCTGTTGACGACGTTAGCGGGCATTTCTTCGATAATATCGACGGTATCATCCAAGAAGAGCTCGTCAACAAGGTCCCTTATTTCCTTATCTGAGAATGCCAGGATAAGCTGCTCCTGCATATCCGAGTCGAGATAGGCAAATGTCTCATAAGCCAGGTCCTTTGGCAGAAGCCGGAAGATGAGCGGAATGTCCTTCTCCTCAGCCTCCTCGAAAATAGATGCAATGTCCGCCGGATTCATCTCAGTCATAATGAGCTTGAGCTCGGCAAACTTGCGCTGCTCTAAGAGCTTGATTACAATGTCGAATACTGTTGTTCTTTCCATAAAAAATCCCTCCGATTCGTGATTGATCAGAGGAAAGGCAAATGGAATATATCCCTGAATCTTGGGCGGGCTTTACAGCTGCCTTGGCGAATCAGAGAACATTCGGGAGCTTACAATCGCAAAACCGCAAGCTCTACTTATGCTTTTCCCCCGAGGTATGGGGCTACTACTGCCGGAATCCACGATTTTCACTCCTTATAAAAGCTATATTTTTCGGCTTTTTGCCGAACATACCAATTATATATCACTTTGAAGCCCATGTCAATAGCAGTGAACGTTAAAAATTTTAAAGCAGGTGAATATGAAAATATGAAAGTGCGCATAAGAAGTTTTTAGCTATTGAAAATTGGGTATTGTATTTTGCATAATGCTCTGTTATAATGTACTCACAAAGCCGTTTTAAGACGGCACGAAAATAATTCTCACGATTACTCTTGCAATCCGGAGGTACAATAATATGAAAAGAACTTTATTTAACGCCGGCTGGCAGTTTGCTCTCAAGAAGCCGGATGAAAAGCCGCTTGAGAGCGACTTTAGTCCTGTCGACATCCCTCACGACTGGCTCATAGCCGACACCAGGGGTCTCTATGCCGACGGCGACGGCTACTACAAGAAGACATTTACCCTCGAAAACACTCAAGGCAAGGTCTATATCCTCCGCTTTGAGGGTGTCTACATGGACTCGACTGTTTACCTGAACGGCGAGAAGGTCTGCGAGTGGAAGTATGGCTACACCACTTTCGATGTGCCTCTTGCGGATGTCAGGGAGGGCGAGAACGAGGTTGAAGTCTTCATCAGGCATCGTTCCCCGAATTCCCGTTGGTATGCAGGCGCAGGCATTTTCAGAAACGTCTACTTAACCGAATCGGGCTCAGACAGAATAGTTCCCGACGGCGTATATTTCTGCCCTGAAAGCACTGAAACCGGCTGGAAAGCAATTATCGACACAGAACTGACCGGCTCCGGCGAAGCGGTTCTTAGGCACACTCTTTCCGACATGGACGGAAACGCTGTAAAAGTCTCTGAAAGCAGTGTTATTCTCAGCTCAGAAACTACTACCGACAGCCAGGAAATCGCTCTCGGCGAAGTCCGTCTCTGGGACGTTGACGACCCGTATCTCTACACTTTGAAGACTGAGCTCGTAAAGAATGGCGAGATAGTTTATGAAGTCTCACAGCGTGTCGGCTTCAAGACGGTTCAGTTTGATGCCAACAAAGGCTTCTTCCTCAACGGCAGACACCTCAAAATCAACGGCGCATGCCTCCACCACGACCAGGGCGCACTTGGCTCTGCCGTCAATATAGAAACCACGAGAAGACAGCTCGAAAAGATGCAGGAAATGGGCGTCAATTCAATCCGTACTTCCCACAATCCCCCGAGCGTCGAGCTTATGGATCTGGCTGACGAGATGGGAATCCTTATCGACTCCGAGTGCTTTGACATGTGGGAGCTTAAGAAGACTACCTACGACTATGCACGCTTCTTCCCTGAGTGGCACGAGCGTGACACAAGAAGCTGGATAAGAAGAGACCGCAACCACGTCTCAATCATCATGTGGAGCATCGGAAACGAGATATACGACACCCACGCCTCCCACAGGGGAGTTGAAATTACCGACGAGCTGACAAGATGCGTACACATCGACGACTACAGACACATGCATCCGGTCACCATCGGTTCTAACTATATGGCGTGGGAGGGCGCACAGAACTGCGCTGAGCATATAGAAACAGTGGGTTATAACTACGCCGAGCGTCTCTACAACGAGCACCACGCCAAGCATCCCGACTGGGTTATTTATGGAAGCGAGACCGCATCGACTATCCAGTCCCGTGGCACATATCACTTCCCGGCATCAAAGGTCAGCACCACCCACGACGACCACCAGTGCTCAGCTCTTATGAACTGCGCCACCGGCTGGGGAGCAATTTCGCCGGAATACAACATCATCCAGGACAGAAAGCACGAATTCTCCTTGGGACAGTACATCTGGACTGCATGGGACTACATCGGCGAACCGACTCCTTACTGGACAAAGAATTCCTATTTCGGACATATCGACACCGCAGGCTTCCCGAAGGACTCCTTCTATGCCTACAAAGCCGAGTGGGCGAAGAATGCCGAGCCGTTTGTGCACCTCTATCCCTATTGGGACTTCAACGAGGGACAGCTTATCGACCTCTTCATCTATTCAAACTGCCATGAGTCTGAGCTCTTCGTCAACGGCGTTTCAAAGGGAAGATACACCCACGACCATGTGAACGGCGAAGCCCTCAGCGGCAGATGGAAGGTTCCATACGAAAAAGGCGAGATAAAGGCTGTCGGATATGACGAGAATGGAAACGTAGTCTGTGAGCAGATAAGACACTCGTTTGGCGACCCGGCAAGAATCGTCCTCACTCCCAACAAAACAACTCTCAGAGCCGATTGCAGAGACCTCATCTTTATCGAGATCTCGATGGCGGATGAAAGCGGCTATACCGTTGAAAACGCCAGAAACAGAGTCAATATCACCGTTACCGGTGCCGGCAGACTTGTCGGAATGGACAACGGCGACTCGAGCGACTACGGTCAGTATCAGGAATCCGAAAGAAAGCTCTTCAATGGCAAGCTTCTTGCAATAATTGCTGCAACCGACAAAGCAGGCGAGATTACAGTTACTGCCGAATCGAACGGCTTGCCTGCTGAAAAGCTCGTTCTGAGTGCAACTCCCACAGCCCATAGAGACGGCGTTTCCTGCATCCTGAAATGCAAGCCGAGCGTGCGCTCATCAGATATTCCCGTCAGAAAGATTGACATGCACGTCTCCGCCCAGCATATAACTCCTGAGTCTGGCGAATGCGTTGTCACAACCGAAATCTTCCCGAAGAATTCAACCTTCTCATCATCCGACATCGGCTACAAGGTCATAAACGACTCCGGAATCCAGACCAATTTGGCTGAGGTTAAGAATATCGACGGCAAGGTAGTGGTAGTTCCGAACGGCGACGGCGAATACAGACTGAGAGCCTACTGCAAGAATGGCACCGAATATGAAGAGATTATCTCGGAAATCGAGATGAAGAGCTCCGGCTTCGGTCTGGCTGGATTCGATCCGTATCCTGAGTTCGTACATGCTGCGCTCCATTCGAAGTCTGGCGAGGATTACCAGGACGTTTTCGAGGGAGGAATCCAGACGAAGGTCGGGCGCTCGGAGGTTTGGTTTAACAATGTCGACTTCGGAAAAGCTGGCTCGGATAAGGTTCGAGTCGGACTCTATCTCAACGCCTACGAGACGATAAACGTCGAGATAATTGACCGTGAGGGCAAATCCTACGGCAAGCTCGCATCTCTGAAGGAAGCTATCTGGAACCACTATCAGTATGATGACATAGCTCTCACAGAAAAGCTTACCGGCACAAAGGACATCTGCTTTGTCATCACATGCTCACGTGAAGTCCGCTTCCAGGGCTTCCAGTTCGAGAAGTCCTCAAGAATAGGTGAACTCATCCCCGCAACAACCACTGATGGAGTCTATGGCGACGCTTTCGAGATCAAGCCCGACTGCATCGCTCACATTGGCAACAACGTAACAGTTGAGTTCAACGACTTCGACTTCGGCTCGGGCGATGTCAAGACAGTAACCATCACCGGCAGAACCTACAACACAAGCGACACTGTTCACATCCGCTTCTTCGATGAAAACGGTCAGAAGGATTCAACCGCCGTCATCTTCTATGGCGAGGAGGGATTAGTGACAAAGACGTTCGATATTCCGGCTGTCACCGGAAAGACTGACGTCAAGCTCATCTATCTCCCGGGTTGCGATTTCGATCTCTACTCAATCGAGTTTGACAGATAAACAGGTATAAGAAAAGCCGTAGGATTCGCTCCTGCGGCTTTTTTGTGTTCAGAATCAGATTAGCGCCGTTCCGACATTGTCAATGCTTAGCTCCTTGACCTGCCAGCTTGCAAGTCCGGCATTCTCAAGGGAGAAGCGGGTCTTTCCGGCAAAGTAGGTGTTTCTGTCGTCGGCGATAGCCATTATTGTGGGACCGGCTCCGCTTATGTAGACGCCGTATGCGCCGTGACTGTAGGCGATGTCGAAGACCTCCTGACAGTGTGGAATGAGCTCCATTCGGTACGGCTGATGAAGCTTGTCGTTGACTGCTTCACGGAGATTTTCGAACTTTCCTGTCAGAAGAGAAGCCGAGAACAAGGCGGCTCTTGAAAGGTTATAGACAGCGTCCTTGTGCGGAATTTCTTTCGGAAGACAAGCACGTGCCAGCTCAGTCTTGAGCTCGAAATCGGGAATGATGGCGTAGAACTTGAGCTTGGTGTAGACCTCCTGCTTGACCCAGTGAACCTGCCTGCCGTCGAAAACGGCTGTGACGATTCCGCCAAGAAGAGCCGGAGCCGTGTTGTCAGGGTGCCCCTCAATCTGAGCTGAGAGATTGACGAGGTCGTCAGTAGTCAGAGGATTCCCGAGAAGGTGATTCGCACCGACAAGCCCGGCAACAATGCAGGCTGAAGATGAACCCAAGCCACGAGCCATGGGGATGTTGTTTGACTGGATAATCTTAAGCCCCTCGAGCTTTCTTCCGCAGACCTCGAAGAGATCACGGGCGGAAATGTAGATGAGATTGCTCTCATCGGTAGGAATTCTGACGTCGTCAGTTGAGCTGATGTCAACTCTGTCCGACTCCTCCATTTCGACGAAGTTGTAGTAGTCAAGCGCAAGCCCAAGTGCATCGAACCCCGCACCCAGATTCGCACTGGTTGCCGGTATGCGGATTTTTATCATAAAAAGTCTCCTTTTGTGCCACAATTTCTCTAAAGACTATACCACAAATCAGTAAGAGTTTCAAGAGCAAATTTTGGCACAAAAAAGCACCAAGCTGGTGCTTTTTAGCTATTTATTCAGTGCCCATTCTTTCAAGAACGCTTTTCTGGTCTCTTTTGGCGTAGGTAACCGCTGTGATGTATACGATTACTGATTCCTCATCTATCCAATAGTAGGCATAGAAGTTCTTGACAATCAGCTTTCTGATACCTCGGCTCCGCCAAGGTTCTTCATCGACAAGCTGAAACCTTTCCGGCATTTGATCAAGCTTCATCACATCAGCTCGAATCCTTTTTATGAGATTACGGGCAGCATCGGGATTCTGAAGCTGATGGAGGATATAGTCGCAGATTTCAGCCATCTGTTCGAGTGCAAGTGGGGAAAGTCTCACTTTGTATGTCTTCATCAGATACCTTTCAGAAGCTCTTCAAATGCTTGCTCGGCAGGAATCGACTCGCCATTCTTCACCTGATTGAGACCTGTTTCCATCATGGCATCGAACTCAGCCTTGGTCATCTCATCACGGGCTTTCGGAGCACTTGGAATCGTCAGCGTGTATGGGATGCCATTCTTCAGAATTATTTGCTTGTACAGAGAGTTGATAACTGCAGAAACAGACAGCCCCAGCTCGGCTATGATAGCCTCAGCTTCAGTTTTGACATCAGGCTCAACTCTTGCTGTTACATTTGCACTTTTAACAGCCATGTCAACACCGCCTTTCATGCTTCTATTATAGCATATTGTATCGCATGATGCAATACGTTTTTGAAATTCCTTGCTAAATTCGCTTGTCCCAACCGTCTGATGACAAAACCGGCATGCACACCTCATGCACGCCGGCTTTAATGGTGGAAGCAACGGGGCTCGAACCCGTGACCTCTCGCGTGTGAGGCGAACGCTCATCCCAGCTGAGCTATGCTTCCATGGCTATAAGTATAGCACTTTGCGAAGGGGAATGCAAGAGGGAGTTTGGAAGTTTTGAAGGATGGTAAATCTGAATGAAACAAAGCGACATGGGAACCAACTTATTGTCGAAAAATACTTGACATAAACAACATAAACATGGTATCATGTACACAAGTATTGTGTGAGATTTGTGAATTTGAAATCACATTTATTTGAAAATCCAGGGAAAAAGGAGAGCAATGAATCGTTATGGCGGAAAGATGGTATACAATCAGGCAGCTGCCTGATCTGACTCTGAATAAATACTCATCGCTTGAGGAAAATGGCGTCGATGGCGTTATCAAAAAGCACATCTCCTTTTTGCGTCAGCTGAACAGAGCTGGCATTGTGTCCGGACTGTCATACCATCTTTTTTACCTGTATTTGAAGCCGGAGGACAAGGAAAAGGACACTCCCGGAAGACGGCTCAATATCTTCCTTCTCATACGTGGCAATGAGGACTCCATGCGGAACGTCCAGGCAATGATTGAATCCTCTTCATTGTCAGCTTTCTTCAGATTTGAAGAGTTTGAAGCTGAAACCGACAGTAACGACAAGAAGATTCCCGCCTCTCTCGACACGTTCTTCCAAAGAAAAGGAATTCCACAGCCGGAGTTCAGCGTGTGCAGCTTTCTGACGAAAACCGAAACTCTTCTCCCTGCCGGAAGCGGTGAGGGCGACGACTACTATATGCTGCGTGAATGGGAAATGAATGACGACGGGCGACTTTATGATATGTGCAGAATGATGAGCTCTCTTGATAAGACTGCGCTCTACAGAGTGGATTTGTATCCTGTTGAACGAAGTGGCTCCCTTCGTGAAGCACTACGCAAGCCGATGAATATTCTCAGAAAGAGGCAGGATGACCGCAGCAGCGGAATGAAGCGTGATTACGACGGCAAGGATGTGCTCGATAATTATGAGGATATGATTGAAAAATACGAATCCTCTCCGCACTTTATTTCCAATATCATGGTATTCGCAAACAACCGTGAGGATGCCACTTCAATACTCGATGCAGCCGGCTCGGAAAGCCTGATGAAGGGTAAATACAGCATTTCCACATTTACATCGAGGTTTTCTCCCTTAAGCTTTTTGTATGGTGAAGTCGAATCGCTCGACAACTTAAGAGACAGAGCGGTTATGAGGAAGGGAAGACCCGGTCTTATCATATGCCAGGAGAACACTGTCGGAATCAATCTGAACTATCTGCCGACGCTCTTTTCTCTTGAAGAAATCGCTCCGTTTTTCAGATTCCCAGCTCTATATGATGGAGAGACAATCCAGCTTCCGAAAGAGACTGCACCTCAGTTTTACGGCAGCAAGAATGCTCTTTATCTCGGAAAGGATCGCAACGGGTATGATGTCAACTTCCCGCTGAGCCTTTTGCCGAAGCATGCATTCATCTCCGGCGTTCCCGGCTCCGGCAAAACAAATACCATGCACCATATCACCTCTTCGCTATGGAAGAACGAGGAAGCCAGGATTCCTTTTCTGGTGCTCGAGCCGGCAAAGCAGGAGTACAGAGCGCTTCTCAACGACCCGGAAATGCAGGGAGTCTATCTGTTTGCGCCGAATGCAGACATGAGCTTTCCTCTACATATAAATCCTTTTGAAATGCCGAAAGGGACGCTTGTTGCCGAGCATATCAGGAGGATGTGTTCTGTATTCGAGGGAGCATTCCAGCTTGATAACCCGATGCCGTTCCTGCTTGATACCGCCATTGAAGCGGTTTACAGAGAGCTCGGATGGATACCCGAGCACAGATACACCGGCGAAGAAAAAGACAAGGACGGAGTCAATAAGAAGCGGCTCCCGACGATGTCGATGCTCTATCGGAGACTTGAACAGGAGCTTAAGAGCACTAAATACAGCGCTGAAGTCAGCGGCAACTTGGAATCGGCACTGAAAGTGCGTATCGGAAGTCTCCTCAGGCGAGAAATGGGCGACGTTTTCGATGTCCCTGAGTCGACCTTCCCACCGGAGAAATGGCTTGAGGTTCCAGCAATTATCGAGCTCGAATCGATGGGCACAGGTCCTGCAAACTTCCTGACGCTGATGCTCTGTTCCCTGATACGGGAAACGCTGAAAGCAAATCCCAAGACCGACAAGGATGTCAGACACGTTATCTTCATTGAGGAAGCGCACAATCTCATCGGTCCCGAATCTGAAAAGCAGCCCGGAGTGGATGCAGACCCGAAGCAGGCAGCAACAGAGTTCATCGTGAAAATGCTTGCTGAGGTCCGTGCTCTCAAGGAGGGCATAGTTATTGCAGACCAGCTGCCGTCAGTCATGGCGCAGGAGGTGCTGAAAAACACCGGTCTGAAGCTTGGTCTGAGAATCACCTCAGCCGATGACCGTTCTCTTCTGGGAAGCACAATGGCGGCAAGCCAGCTGCAGCTCGAAGAGATGTCCACATTCCCGGTCGGCGAAGCTCTGATATTCTACGAGAGCCTGATGCGTCCCTTCAATGTACATATACAGCAATGGCGCATCGACATCAATGACAAGCCCGAAGATACCACCCCAAAAAGTGATGAAGAGCTTTGCAAGGCGCTCAGAGATAACGCCAATTATCTTGAGGAAAACCGGACAAGCGTCAGGATCATCCTGAAAAAGTATTCCCGCATGTTTGAAGAGATCAAGCCGAAGATTGCTGCATCTGAAAAGTGGTATTACGATTATCTGAACCAGCTTGCAGAGCGGGATGCTTTCGGGCAGTACTGCGAAAAAATCGAGAGAGGCATACGTGTAGTTCCCGATGCTGAAAAAGAAAAGCTATATGATGACTACTATGAATGCCAGGTTAAACTTGAAGAGCTTTCAGAAGTGGCTGACACTAAGAAAAGTGAAGCCATTGGATTGATGACAACAGCCAAGGACTGGGTCTATACCCTTGAAAGGCTGAAAACCGGGCGCTGGAAGCGCTTTGATATTCCAGAAGAGGATTTGGTCGGGATTGACGCCTTGCAGACTCAGATTGTAGATTTTGCTGCAGAATTATGCCTGTCTGTAACCAAAGTCACTGAAGAGTCAGGAGCTTTGAAGAGTGTCAAGACAGAAATAGAGAAGCTCTATAAGAAATACTGTCTTCAGAAACAAAAACGGTTACAACGAACCAAATAAGTAAAGGAGTTACATTATGGGCGGATTCAAACTAAAACTTAACGAAGGCATCGGCGAAGTCAGGGAAACCGGCAAAGAAGCCACAGAGCTTGGCAGCGAAATGAACGAGCAGGCTGATGAAATCAATGAAATCCTGGAGGGTATCGAACTGCAGGACGATGAAGACCTTGAGTCAATGATCGAAACTGGAAGGAAGTATCAGTCAAGCTTTGATGAGGGATTTTCCGAACAGGTAGAAGAGACAAAGGGCAGGGAGGTATCCGAAAAGAGCAGAGAAGTGTCGGATACCGCAAGAAGCGAGCTCGGAAACGTCCGCTCTGGTATTTCCAGCCTCGAAAGAGCATCTCAAGTTTCTGAAATTGGCAGAGAAGCTGCTGAAACCGGCTCGCAGAAGCTTGAAAGCAGTGCGAGTGAATACGAAGGTCTAATTTCCGATGTCGAGGGTCTTTCAGAAGAAACCCAGCAGGAAATCAGGAGACTCAAGAGCAGTATATCAAAAGCATTCGGTTAATAACAGGCGGGAGGAGCATGCATACTCATGGCGAAAAGCTTCAAAGAGTTCGGAAGAGATGCTGAAGGACTTATTGAAAAGGGCAACAAGGCTGAGCGAAAGTTAGGTGTCTGCAGGAATATGGTTGCCTCCTGCAGCAGTGCGGTTGCTGCTGCCAGGGCAAGATTAGCCGCCGTCAGTGAAACCGATGGAGAGGGAAATCCTAAGGGCGACGTTCGTGAGGCTCAGACACAGCTGAATATGGCTCAGAGCCAGCTTGAGGCGAGCCAGCGGGCTCTCGCAAAGGCCCAGGGTGATTTTGACCGGATCAACAGGGAGAAGAAAGAACAGGTTGCGAGCATCGAGCAGCATAACAAAACAACCCGGAGCAATCTGCAAAAGCTTGGGCGCTTGAAAGGCGGTGCGTTTGGCAGAGATTCCTATGAGCTAACCAAGGGTATGGCTGAAAGGCTGAACGAAATCGAGGACATAAAGGTAGCACTCCTTGAGAGCATGGGCATCGAAGCCACGGCGGAGTATGTGCCGGTCAGCGAAGGCGGTGCCGGCAATCCCTGGACCACGACACCCCGTTCCGCTCTTGATCTGAGCGGAGTCGCTCAGAGCTATCATGGAGGCTCTTCATCGTCGCTTGCAGACGGATACAGTCCCTCACACGAAAGCGGGAATCCCGACTATATGGATCAGCTGACAGGAGAGCTGCAGGATCGAGGCTTGTCGATCGACGAAAGGAGAGCCAAGCTCAATGCCATGCAGAATATTCTTCTATGTCTGAAGCAGCAGACTGAGGAAGAGCCGGAAAGGCAGCTGGTGAGAAAAAAGTCACCTCAGCAGATGTGGGATGAGGGCAGAAGATATATCGACAACATGCTCGAAATCTATCGTGACAGCCTGCGTGACAAAGGCGTCACCGACGGTTCAACCATGGAAGCAGCCATCGCAGAATTCGACAAGGAGTACACACAAATCCTCTCCGCAGACTGTGAGGACGGCACATATCACCTTTATGAGCACAAGGTGCCGGATTTTGAGGAGCTTGCAGCGGAACTCAAGGCAAAAACTGAGCTGATGGAAACAACGCTCAAGGGCAAGATTCCACAAAAGCGTGAGAGTGCAGCTGAGCATGCGTTCAGAAAAGCTCCCAGGCAGATTGTTGAGGCGTTGAATGAGCTTGCTGGGAAAGTCAAGCCGATCACTGACAGCGGTTATGGATTCAACGATCAGGGTCAGTGGGTAAAAAACTGTTCATACTATTCTCCAGGTCTGCAGCAGGTATTCATGAATGAACAGGCTGACGATGATGAATTTCAGGAAACGTTGCCGCATGAATTATCTCATTTTTTGGATCATCAAAGGGGATGGGAGTCAAAAAAGCCCGAATTCATATCTGCTGTTAAGGCTGATTTAGCCAGCATGGACAGATCCACAGAAGAGGGACAGAAAAAGTTCGATATGATGCTTAAGGATGCGGTCAGCGGCTCTTGTGCGGCTAAGGATAAGGCTGTCTCTGACCTGATATTCGCAGTGTTCGGAGAGAACGGAAATGACAGAGAAATAATTAACAAATTCGCTGAAAATGGAATTCCCACGTGGACTCATTCTAATGATTACTGGATGGGCATAGACCGATACGGGATTCGTGCTTCCGATGGCGGCACTTCAATGCGAATGGGTGAAATATATGCCGAGATGGGGGCAATCAGATGCCTTGACAACGGCACATCAAAGGAATTCTTAAAGACCTATTTTCCGAGCATCTATAAGCAATACAATGAGTTCTACGGCATCAATGACTAGGAGGAATCAAAAAATGAACTCAATAGAATTCGCAGACAAATGCATACCGTATAACATCAAGTATTATGAACTCTTCGGATATGCGCCTTCCCCGAGCGATTATGCCTGCACCAAAGATGAGTATCTGGAAGCACTTATGAAAGCTGTTGAGGAGAAAAGGGAAATAGCCAATTATCTTCCGAAGCGTGCGCTTCATGTCGACGGTAATTTCGATTGAGAAAAAGCACTATGATATACTAATAATTTACAGAAAAGAGGTACTAATATGAGCGAATTTAATGGAGTTCTTTCGGTTGGTCAGCAGCTGACTGGCAGGATACAGGACTTTGCACCGTATGGGATTTTTGTGGAGGTCAGTCCCGGCGTTGTCGGAATCATATGGGACGCTGAGCAGGAGCCGGGCATGAAAGCCGGCGACGCTATCCGTGTCCAGGTTACCGGAATCGGCTCTTCGGGCGAGGTCTATCTGGTCAAGGTTTCGGAATCTGATATTGTGAAGCCGACGTCAAATCCAGCTTCAGCTCCAGCTCCAGCTGTGCATATCCCCGAAGTGTTTGTTGATTCAGTGGTTAACGACGCACCGAATAAGATTCCGGAAGTGGTTATCGATGTGCTCGATTCCAAACCGTTGGATCGGGGATCTGTGAGTGCCGAAGATGATGATCCGGTTCACCCTTGGATGAACTGGCGGGACATGCCTTATGGTCATAAGAAGTCGACCACTGCTCTTATGGCGCTCAAGCAGCATACCTCTGCATTCAGACAAGAGCTTGCGAATGCACGCAAGGAGTATGAGCGTGACAAGACTCAGAGCCAGCAGATTTATGATTCTGAAGTCTTGAGTGCAAACAGAGAATGCGAATCTTCAAAGAAGAGATTCCAGGAAGAATGCAACAAGAATGTCAATGCAACAGAAAGCAGACGCAACCCTGCCAAGAATATCTTTCAGGGCTGTGAGCTTTTCCAGTCTCGTATTCCCGAAAAAGCTTCTGCGGTAAGAGGCGCTGTGAGCGCTTCGATGGGCAGTGTCCGCAAAGCGAATGACACCGTGCAGAAGGCTATTGACAGGAAAATCAACGCATATAAAACCTTGCGTGACTGTTGCATCGCCGAAGCCGAAAGAGCAAGAAACGAAAAGATCGAAAAGGCTCGTAGCGAGCAGATTGAAAGAGATAAACAGATAGAGCGTCGCTTCGAAATCAGAAACAGAAGCATCTGCGAAGAGCGCCGTGCCGACATCGCTTCCGGCTTCAATAAAGCCACCGTCAAGGCTTATGCTCAGGGAGTCATGTCCACAAGGTTCAATGGAGCCCGCTATGAATGCGTTGAGCTGGTTCCCGACCAGATTATGCTCGGCACCATCGGCTGCACTCTCCCCAATCAGAGTAAGGACGATATGGCGATTGTACAGGCAGTAGAGACTCAGACGGATGAATTCGGCAGAAGAGAAGCCGGCTCATACACCGTCAGCATCCCCTACAGCCAGAGCCTGGATGACGGAATATCCCTCATGATCCGCTATTCTCCCAAAGAGAAAACAACAGTCCAGAGCATGATGCAGCCGCTTCTTCTGAAGCTGTTCATGTCCTTCCCGGCAGGCAAGCTTGAGGCGACGATGATAGACCCGCTTGAGATGGGCACAAGCTTCCCCGACATTCCGAAGCTCGCAAAGGGTCCCAATGCCTCGAGAATCATCGATACAAAAATCTGGAGCAAGGAACGTGACATCGAGAACGCCATAGCAACGCTCCGCCAGAAGCTCGAAAATATGACCCAGGCATATGGCACCGATAAGGAAAGCAGACTGAAAAAGGAAGTTGTTAGGGTGCTTGCAATCACCGACTTCCCGACCGGCTTCAGCGATACCGCACTCAAGGACCTTCACGCCATCGTGAGAAACAGCGCTTTTCTCGGAGTTTGTGTACTTATCTGCGCAAATGATGTGGAGCTCGGCAAGCTGCTGCAGAGACATGAAACCCTGGTCACCGAAATCTCTCAGAGCGTGGTTGAAACAAGAGCCACCGGCGGAAAGCTGCTGCTTGTAGGAGATAAGAGCGATGGATTATTCCTGCAGCTCGATGATATGGCTGATGCCCTCGAAAACAAGGATGACATTCTGTTTCTGCTTGCTGAAGAAATAGACCGTACACATGGAAAGATAGAGAAGTTTGCAGACATGTATAGGTCGGACATCTATGACAGCAACAACTGGTTCACCGGAAATCATGACGAGATTGATATTCCTTTGGGAATCAAGGGCGCAAACGATGTTGTCAAGATGGTTCTGGGCAGAGGCGGCGGCAGCACCGAGCACCATGCGCTCATAGCGGGAAAACCGGCGCCGGCAAGTCTACACTCTTACATACCCTCATCATGAGCACGATGATAAGCTACTCTCCGGATGAGGTGCAGATGTATCTTCTTGACTTCAAGGAGGGCGTCGAGTTCAATATTTACACACAGTACAGGCTTCCCTCGCTTCGTGTTGTGGCATTGAACAGTGAGCGTGAATTCGGTCTTAACGTGTTAAAGGAGCTTTGCAATGAGCTTGAAGCAAGAACCAAATATTTCAGCCGTTATGGCAAATCGGATATTAACGGCTACTCTGAGCTTTCGGGCGTTGCAAAGATTCCAAAGCTGGTTATGATATTCGACGAGGTACAGGAGCTTTTCCGTAAGAGCGATGAAAGCGACTCGATAAGCTCAGAATGTCTTTCCTGCATCAACAGACTTGTAATGCAGGGGCGTGCGATGGGAATCCATCTTATTCTTGCATGCCAGGACTTCCGTAATTGCTCCGGTCTTGAAGCATATTTCAGTCAGATGTCCATCCGCATTGCGATAAAGGGTGCCGAAGAAGGCGCTTCGTCCATTCTGAGCAGCGACAACTCCGCTGCCGAGACTTTGCGGCGGAACCAGGATGCAGGTTCAGCTATCTACAACAACGGAGGAGGCGTGGAGTCTGCCAACAACTACTTCCAGGTGAGCTTCCTCGAAGATGACGAGCGCAAGAGGCTCTTGGAATGTCTCGATGAGTACTACAGAGATCCCGCCGTCAGTGAGCTTTACAAGAATCTGAGTACACGCATCATGCTGACAAACGCTGAGGACAATTTCTACAACTGCTTCAATCAGCTTGTAAAGGTCGGTCCGCACACCATCCAGCCTCTGACAGACTCCAGTGACAGCTATGGCTTGCTTCTCGGACAAGGCTTCGGCAAGAAGACTCAGTTTATTTCTGAGCTTCGTTCAAAGGACAGCGACAATCTGCTTATCGTGACCAGAGATGAAAAGATGGCTCTCAGTCTGTTCGAGTTTTCAGCCATGAGCGTTCTCTATGAGGAGCTTAACACCGAGAATAACAAGTCAAACAAGCTTGTTTACATTGTGGACCTGCTCGCCGATGAAATCTCTGATGATGAGTGCGATTTCAAGTATCTCAGAGACAGCTTCAAGAATCAGATTGGAATCACCGGTGTCGGCGATATTGAAGGTATGATAAATACCGTGTACGATGAGGTCATGGCACGCTCCGAGGGAAGAAAATCAACCGCTGACCGACTATTCTTCATGTTCTTCGGTATCAACAGAGCAAGAAAGCTGCGCACTCACAGAATCTATGATGATGACAGCGACGGTCTGAGCACTCTTGAGAAGCTTCAGAGAATCTTAACATATGGTCCGAAGCTTGGTGTAAACAGCATTGTCTGGGGCGAGGGAATCAGAAGCATCGAAAATATTCTCGGCGACAACTACGACGGAATGTTTGGCAAGCGAATCGCCTATGACCTTGATGACGACTCGATGGATATTCTTGTCTCGGAGCCTCCATCAAGGAACATAAAGGGCAAGAGCGCAGTGTATATGGACATAAATAACGATGTCAGAAACACTCACTTCCGCCCATACGACATCCCTGCAAAGGAATGGATAGACGATTATTCATTGGCATATAAAAAGGCTACCGGCGAATAAAGGAGGAGCTTGAAATGACAGTTCAGGAAGCAAGAAGGGCAATCAACAAATGCGAAAGTGACATTACCAGTGCTCACAGAAATTTGTGTACGGAAGCAGAAAGATTAGGAAGCGGAGCCTTAAATAGTGCGAGCTCAGACAAGACAAAATCCTGGTATTTGTTGATCATTTCTGTGATTGGCTTTGTCCTTTGTGGCTTTAATGTATTAGTGGCTCTTGGGGCTTGTCTTTTTATTGGCGGATTTGTTGGAGTATACCTTATGCACAGTAGGGCTTCTGCAATCACTGATAAAGTGGAAGCGGCACAGAAGCAGCTCAACACTACGATAAACAATAACAGTACTATCTGACTGCAGACAGCGGGAGGGAAGCGCTCCCTCCCGCATTTTTGCTTTGGAGGATGAAAGATGAAAGATTCACCTGATGGCATGGAGCTGTCGCTTCTCAAGGAGTGCTACACTCTTGCCGCAGAATATGAGCCTGTCAGCGCTGCCCGTGACATTCTGCACTCAAGAGGCAGGAAAATAGCAGTAACGGAAGAGCAAGCTCCCAGCAGTAATAACGCCGGTTCTATGGTGTCTGACCAAACTGTGATGTCTGAAGCGTTGAGAGGCGGCTCAGGCTATGGCAGACTTGAGCTCAGACGGAGCTCATCAAGAATGTCATTCTGCGGAGACCGGGAATTTCTTCTGGCAATTCTCGAGTTGAACGACGGAAGAGGAGAATATGCAAGAATTCATGCACTTGAGCACATCAGCGCAGCCCTGACTTACTCTCCGAACGACCCGAGATATATAGCATTGGCAGAGATACTGCAGCAGTACGGCAAATGACGGATAAGGATGAAGCGGAATGGATGCGAAAAGAGTAATTTACCTTTTGAATATATTGCGCCGTGAGACCAATGGGCACGACTACGAACTGAATCAGCTGTATGAGGATGCAATATCTTCGGATGACGACGTTCTTAGGCTTCAGGATTACCTGAATAACTATAACTTCTACTCTGGCATCGGTGGGTCTATGAGAGAAAATGGTGAGAAGCTCATAAACAAGCTCAGAGCCAATCCTTATGAAGCACTTAAGACGCTTGAGAGCATCCGTCAGGCGAACGAAATGATAGAAAGCGAGGCTTCTGTCTGCCAGGGGCTTCTTCGTTCTCCCGAGCCGTTCACAGAAAGTATAACGGTTCTTCCAAAGAAGGACATAATGGACTATGTCGAGGCGTTGAAGCAGACTGCGAACACCGCTGTGTACCTCATTATGCTCTATGGCGGGATGGATGATGTCAGAGACCTGACCTGGTCAGCTAATCCGGGACTGCAGGAATATATCAATGCAGTAAACACGAAATATCTGAAAAGGCTTATGAAAGTGAGCCGTCCCGGTTACAGCTGGGTTATCAGCAAGCGCAAACTCGGCGGGCAGGCTCTCTTTGGCGGGGATTATTTTCATCTGAGCTTTGAAAGCACCGCAAGCGTTGAGATACTCACAAGCACTTTGCACAGAGAGCCGATTGGCACACATGCTTTTCTGAATATTGACGCCTATGAAGCCGACAAGCAGGACGAACCGTATTGCTGGGGTGTTGGAAATCTTCTTTCCACGCCTCCGTCGAAGGCGCTCGATTTCCTCAGGGCGGATGTTGTCACAAAAACCCGTTCTCCGTTTCAGAGCGAGCTGACAAGAAAAATACCGACACCGACAGAATGTCTCAGGATTCTCACAGATGGAAGACCGTTCTGCATCTCTTCCGACGTGCTTGTAAACGCAATGAACCAGTGGCAGATGGGGCACGAGATATATCTTCGCAAAAGAAACGGACATTGCCTCTTCTGCGGAGGAACGGTTTCCGGCGGGAGGCTCGTTTGCCCGTCCCACTTTACAACGGAGCTCTGAGAATTATGCCTTTAAGTGTCGCACGGATATATTACCCTGTAAAAACTCTGGGACCAGGAGAGCGAATCGGAATCTGGACAGCCGGCTGTTGCCGTAATTGCCAGGGCTGCATCAGCCCTGAGCTTAAATCCATAGAAGCCGGAAAGGAATTGTCGACCTCCGAGATAATCGGAATCATAAGACGCATAGGAAAATCTCCCGATGGCTTCACCATTTCCGGGGGCGAGCCTTTTCTGCAGCCTGATGCTCTTTGCGACCTGGTTGAAGAGCTTGCTCTCATAAGCGACGATATTCTCATCTACACCGGCTTTACGCTTGATGAGCTCGCTGCCATGCATGATGAGAATGTCGACAGAATTATTGCGCAATCATCTGCAATAGTCGACGGACCCTATGTTGACGAGCTCAATGACAGCATAGGAATAAGAGGCTCCTCAAACCAGAAGCTTCACGTTTTCAGACATCACGAGCTATACCGTGGTCTTGACGCCTGCAAACGTGAGGTTCAGACCGTTTTATACGGAAACAGTATGCTGACTATCGGTATTCCGGAGGTGAAGAAATGATAAATGCGGATGAAACAAGGGCTCCCGGGCAAGCTGGTCAAAAGAATATTGATGCAGCCGCCACAGTAGCGCCAGGCTCGTCAGGAACAAATACTTCCTCTGCACAAATGCACCTGATGTCAGGCGAATCTGTTGCCGACAGCTATATAATAAGCTCCCTTATGAGCGGGCAGGGGAAGCAGTCTGATGTCTACCTGGCAAGAAAATGGGGAAAGCCGTATGTAGTCAAAATCTACCACGATGGCTGGCGACCATCATCTCAGATTCAGGATTTTCTGATGAACGTCCGTCACCCGAATATCGCACATGTCGTCGAATGCGGCGACTATCAGGACAGATATTTTGAAATATACGATTATTATCCGGAGGGAACACTAGAAAAAGAAGCCGAGGTCAACAGCGCCCATCTGCAGGAAGTCATTATTCCTTCCATCAACGAAGGTCTCAACGAGCTGCATAAGCGTGGAATTGTACATTGTGATATAAAGCCGAGCAATCTGTTTTACGCTGACGGCAAGAAGCGTGTTGTAATCGGCGACTGCGGCGTCAGCGGGTATACAAACGCAAACGGAAAGCTTATAGATGTGGCAAGAGGAACTCCCGAATACGCTCCGAGAGTCCGGACCCTTCTGTGGAGTGCTTCTATGTCACCCGCTTATGATTACGGCTCATTTGGGTTGGTTATTTGCAGAATGATTTTAGGGCACTCGCTCTTTTCCGGAATGTCCGTCGAGGAGATTTCAAGGGCGTGGGAAAACGGCATTGAGCTGCCGAGTCAGATTGAGGGACGTTTTTTGAATCTTGTCAAAGGGCTCATCACAGAGGATGAAGAGAGCCGTTGGGGATATGATGAAGTCAAAAGATGGCTAGAGGGCGAATATATGAGCCCTGTCAGCAGAGGCTCCTATGCCCGCCCGGCAAGAGAACGTCCCAAAAAGCCACTTATTTTCGGACGCTTCGATGGTCAGACACTTTCCGTGTCTACTCTTCATCAGCTTGCAAACGCAATCAAGGCTCACTGGGAGCAGGCAAAAAAGGTTGTCAAGCGAAGAGAGCTCATAGATTTTGTGCAGCAATTTGACAAGGAGCTGGCTTCCGAAATTCGCCCGCTTGTGATTTTGCATGATGAGGATGCCGCTGTATTCAGGCTTCTTCTCTTGCTGGAAAAGGGCTCAGGGCAAATTTTTTACTGCGGCAAGGAATATCAGGATCTTCCAAGCTACGTGAGTTCATTGGCTTCCGGAAGAGATCAGATTGCCATAAGATTCCTCTATTCCGGAATGCTGGTTACATATCTGAGGGAGATGCAGTATGATCAGGCTCAGGTTGACCGGCTTGAACAACTCATAAGGAAGAATTCGAATGCAGATATGACTGCAATCTGCACAATTTGCTTTGCGCTCCAGGGAAAGTCAAGCATCAGCGTTTTCGGAAAGACTGTTGATTCTTTGGATACTCTCATTTCTGCTATCACAGGGCATTCCGCTAAGGAGATCGACTCAATGCTTTCTTCCGACCAGTTCAAGGCGTGGTTCTACAGGATGGGCTATGAAAGAGAGCTCAGACATATGGATGAATTATAAGATAGAGGGTGAAGATTGTGAGTAGCTACTATTCGACAGCGCAGCTTGAGGCTATGCGAAAAGCGAGACTCAAAGCCGAGCTGATGGAAAACATCAACAAGATTAGAGCACAGCTTCTTGAGGGACATAAGAACAGCGTTGTGACTTCCACCTCATCAAATATGGAGGTCACAGTCACAAATGATGATGAGGGAGTCAGCGGATTTATATGCAAGGTACGTATCGGAGAGGAGCTGCGTGATGAGCAGTCTGCGCCGTCACGGACCATTTTAGACCTGTCTTCACTTCTCGAGGAGAATCATATCTTCTCATCGCAGCTTGAGCAGGAAATAGAGAAGCTGGTTGACTCTATTGATGACCGTGCAGTTCTCACCGAGCAGGATGCTCTTGATAAAGAGCGGGTTTTACTCGAAACCTCCAAGACTCTCAGCAATCAGAAAATGGACATTGAAGACAAGCTTAAGTATCTTAAGATGAGGATCGAGAGCTATATCCAGGGCGGCACTCTTTGCTCGATGGTTGATTATCAGAAGCTTGAGAGCGAGTATTACGATTACTGCGCCCTGTGCCAGTTAGTCGGAGAGGAGCCGGTCGAAACGCTCCCCGAAAAGGTATCAAGCGCTAAAAAGCGGCTGCTTGCTCTTGCAGAAAAGCAGAAGCAGGACGCCTACATCATGAGCACCATTGAAGAAATCATGGCAAGCCTCGGCTGCTCGGTAAAAGACCAGGTGGTTCTTGACCACACAGAAGGTCAGCTCTTCTCTGTTGACGGTCAGCCCCTGTGCGATGTATTCGTAGGTGCAGACGGCTCGGGCATCATGTTTGAGCCCATAGCGAAGACAAAAGAAGGCTCGCTCGACCAGAAGCGTGCCCTTGAAGCCGGTGCAAACAGTATTTGCTCGATGTACCGTGAGGTGGAGGAGCTGGCACTGGAGAAAGGCATCGTTTTCAATCACGTCTATGTCGAGCCGGCATCCTTGGACACGATATGTGCCCAGAGCGATCTTCAGGATTCGAAGAAAACCAGGCAGCAGAAAAAAGCAAGAAGAACCGAGCTCAAAGCTCGCACAACGGAGGAGTAACAAATGAGCTTTTGCAAGATATGTTCATGCGGGGAGAAGATAGTTTTTGAGAAGCGGCTGAGCTTTCCGGACAACTGTCCTTCATGCGGGCGAAGATTGGTGGATTTTCAGACATATAATGAGAACGATCCCAAGGTTCAGGAGCTGTTAAATGGCGCCAGAAAGCCTCAGGATGAAGAGATGGACACGCAGGCGGGCGACAGCTTTGTTGTCAGCAGCACAAAGTATGCCCTCAGGTTTTTGTCCGGCACGGAGATACCGATTCCCGATGAGGGAGGAATAGTCGGCAGAACCGGCATAGGAGCAGAGCTTCTCAGCGATTATCCGTCTGTCAGCAGGCAGCATATCAGGGTAACTCCACGCAGAAATCTTGGGGTGATAGTTCAGGATTTAAGCACCTATGGGACGCTTGTTGATGGAGAAAGATTGGTAAAAAACACGCCTAAAAGGGTTAACGAAGGGTCAACGATAACGCTTTGCGACCTCAGGCTCACGCTGGTTGTCAGAAAGACCAGCTATAAAAAGTCAATAGCAAAATAGAAGAAAAATAAGAAGGA
>JAJQGJ010000001.1:5926-7620 GCA_021200565.1 Oscillospiraceae bacterium | reverse complement strand
CTCAAACCACCCTTAGACACAACATAATTATATATACTGTCAAGATGTGACTGCCGAAGCGGTGTAGTAAATCGGCTATTTAACTGTTGCATTGCTAACATAACATAATTAACACCAACCAAATTATAGATGGTTGCACAATATAAGAACATGACCAAATCACGGCTACCAACAATGTTATAATCACGATTAGCACAATAGTCTTCCAGAAACTTCTTCCGTTTGCGAACCAATGATATATATTGCTTACTGCCTATCTGTGGGTGCGGTTGAATTTGTAACGACGTCGCAACAACAGAAGAATGTGCAATCGAGTGCACATCATAGCAATAACCCTCGAACAGTTCCACCAAATTATATACTTCTTCGGTCAAAAATTCTGCGGTTGCCATCGTCCTAGATTTGGTATTAAACGTAAATGGTAGCCGAAAATAGCCTACAACATTACGGCTAGCCGTAGTATCTATATTAAACCCCGACAGCGTATCAACTGCCGATATAATGTCATTTAGTCGGTTGATAATCAATTGTGTAATAGATTGATACATAAACAACAATTTGGAAGATGCTTCCGCAAAATGCCACCACAATTGCACACCCCTTCCAGTCCTGACAAACACGTTAGGCAATGGCAGTTCAAAATCATGCACAATAAAATATCTTAAATCATCAAAGATTTTTTGACTAAGAGAGCCATCAGAGTTATGCAAGTCAATATCAATACAGATATTGTGCAACCCAAACAATTGGTCGCTATGTCGGGGACGGTTGCATTTAAGACTATTAGCAGTTACATAATAGTCACAACTTCCAGCAAAATTTAAATCAGCAATTTTTAAGACGTTGCGTATTGGATACCGTAATTCTCGCATGATGCCATTATTCAGACAACCAACAAAAACCGTGCTATTATATTCTTTAACACAATCACAAAACAAAAAATTTAACAAATCCACTTGACTTCTAACGTTTTCCATGATATAATAATCAATACTGAATAAATATATTGATTTACCTCCTTACTTTTTAATAAACCAACTATTTTAGTATGGAGGTATTTTAATACCCCTCCATTACTATATTATATAATATAATTATCTATTATATTTTTAAATACTACCTTAACAATAGGAAATTATGTAATTTTGGCGTTAATATCAAGTACAACGCCACACCCCCAGCCGTGCGGAACACCCTGCAAAGCAGGGCACCCACGCACGGCATAGGAGGGATATTACCACGCTAACGGGATAACTAGTAAATATTGCCACATGATTATATCACATGGCAACATCTACTCTACACTATGACTCTTAAATTGGTTGTTATCTCTAACAACACAAAATATTAAATTTTTTAGTGTTTTTTGTGGATAATAAAAAAATTGCTAACGCAGAACAAACACGCTAACAACTCCAAATCTATAATAACCCTACCAACCAACACGGAAACACACCAAAAACCATATTGACATTGATATAATTTAATGCTATAATAACACTAGGATTATTAAACCTCGCTCGTTGTTGTCGCAACGTTCCAGGGATATATATAACACTTGACGGATGTTATATATATCATATATCCACAGCTAGTAATGTAACATTACTAGCTGTTTTTTATTATACAATAAATATTGGATTTTGTCAACAATAATTTGTAATTTATCTCCAGAGAGCATCTGAGCCTAAGGA
>JAJQGJ010000001.1:2572-5826 GCA_021200565.1 Oscillospiraceae bacterium | reverse complement strand
GAACCTTAGAGAGCATCTGAGCCTAAGGAGAACCTTAGAGAGCATCTGAGCCTAAGGAGAACCTTAGAGAGCATCTGAGCCTAAAAAAAAGTAATCAATAAAGGTTACATTAGCAATCAAAAAATATTATTATGCATGATATCATAACAATATCAAAACACATTATTTAAATATAATTATATCTAATATTTTAACTGTATATTATGATAATAGGAAAATATATATACTATATTTATGAAATATTATTATATAATGCATTATTGATTAATATATTATATAATATAGTATGCTATAAAAATGCAATTTTTAAAATAATAGTATAATTATAAGTGAACTAGTCGTAACTAGTAAGCATAAAGCAAACGTCAAATATTAATAAATAAAATTACATCTGTAAAATATTATACAATATCATTGATAAAATATATCAAATATAATATATTAATGTAAATATTTAATGTAAAATTATTGAATACTATGTAAAACTATAGCACCCTAAGAAAGTGCGGCACAATCTACCATAATATAAAACAGTAAATTTATAAAAATACAATTTTTCTAAAATATATTATATTATAAAGCATTACTAAATCATTATAATATATAATAATTTATTGCATATTAAATAAATGGTATACTAATATTATTAATATTTAATATCATACATAGCAAGATATAAATAACCATAATATATTAATAAATAATAAACATACTAAGATAATAATATAAAAGTTTAATACCATACTAAAACAGTAAATAACAAGGGCAATACTATACTAATGCAAGCAAAAAGCCACCAAAACCTAAGTAAGCCCCGAACCCCAAAATTGTAGTTTTGCTACGAGGTCAAAATAATATAATACATACTACGCACCGTTTTTGCACTTCATCTACCATTTTAGACAATATAATTATATTGTCTAATATATCGATTTTGTGTTGATTGAAAGAAAAAAGGTAAAAATTGCCTTTAATTGGTGAGTTTTGCCATTGAATGAAAATTGTATTTTTTTTAGTGGTCTATTTTTAGCAAAAATTACAAAAAAAATTAAAGTTATACCTATATCAAATTGCCCTACGGGCTCAAAGGGACAGGGCGTTGCCCTATCCCTTTAACCCAACCCACTGGGGCAGTGTTGCCCCAGACCCCGACAATAATCCCACCATTGAAGAACAATGGTGGGATTAAATTAATTATTAATATACTGTTTTATAGTCCATTCAGATAATTTCATTTTTTTACTAATTTCCATTATTGACATACCGTCATTATGCATACTAATAGCACACAGCCTATTATCTTCCGCACGGCTAAACCGCCCCAAATTCTGAGATTGCAAAAACGTCTTAACGGTTCGCACGGAGCAACCAACAGCATCAGCTATTTGTTGCGTGGTCATACCTTGAGTGGCTAGTTCTAATATTCTGCGGTTGCGTTCTTCCTTTGCGGTTTTTCGATTAGCGTCCCTAGTCGCATTGGTAGTCTTGGCAGTGTTATAACTAATACGCTCCAAATTCGTTAAAAATGGTAAATAATCCAAAAATTTAGCATTAGTAAACCTCAAACCACCCTTAGACACAACATAATTATATATACTGTCAAGATGTGACTGCCGAAGCGGTGTAGTAAATCGGCTATTTAACTGTTGCATTGCTAACATAACATAATTAACACCAACCAAATTATAGATGGTTGCACAATATAAGAACATGACCAAATCACGGCTACCAACAATGTTATAATCACGATTAGCACAATAGTCTTCCAGAAACTTCTTCCGTTTGCGAACCAATGATATATATTGCTTACTGCCTATCTGTGGGTGCGGTTGAATTTGTAACGACGTCGCAACAACAGAAGAATGTGCAATCGAGTGCACATCATAGCAATAACCCTCGAACAGTTCCACCAAATTATATACTTCTTCGGTCAAAAATTCTGCGGTTGCCATCGTCCTAGATTTGGTATTAAACGTAAATGGTAGCCGAAAATAGCCTACAACATTACGGCTAGCCGTAGTATCTATATTAAACCCCGACAGCGTATCAACTGCCGATATAATGTCATTTAGTCGGTTGATAATCAATTGTGTAATAGATTGATACATAAACAACAATTTGGAAGATGCTTCCGCAAAATGCCACCACAATTGCACACCCCTTCCAGTCCTGACAAACACGTTAGGCAATGGCAGTTCAAAATCATGCACAATAAAATATCTTAAATCATCAAAGATTTTTTGACTAAGAGAGCCATCAGAGTTATGCAAGTCAATATCAATACAGATATTGTGCAACCCAAACAATTGGTCGCTATGTCGGGGACGGTTGCATTTAAGACTATTAGCAGTTACATAATAGTCACAACTTCCAGCAAAATTTAAATCAGCAATTTTTAAGACGTTGCGTATTGGATACCGTAATTCTCGCATGATGCCATTATTCAGACAACCAACAAAAACCGTGCTATTATATTCTTTAACACAATCACAAAACAAAAAATTTAACAAATCCACTTGACTTCTAACGTTTTCCATGATATAATAATCAATACTGAATAAATATATTGATTTACCTCCTTACTTTTTAATAAACCAACTATTTTAGTATGGAGGTATTTTAATACCCCTCCATTACTATATTATATAATATAATTATCTATTATATTTTTAAATACTACCTTAACAATAGGAAATTATGTAATTTTGGCGTTAATATCAAGTACAACGCCACACCCCCAGCCGTGCGGAACACCCTGCAAAGCAGGGCACCCACGCACGGCATAGGAGGGATATTACCACGCTAACGGGATAACTAGTAAATATTGCCACATGATTATATCACATGGCAACATCTACTCTACACTATGACTCTTAAATTGGTTGTTATCTCTAACAACACAAAATATTAAATTTTTTAGTGTTTTTTGTGGATAATAAAAAAATTGCTAACGCAGAACAAACACGCTAACAACTCCAAATCTATAATAACCCTACCAACCAACACGGAAACACACCAAAAACCATATTGACATTGATATAATTTAATGCTATAATAACACTAGGATTATTAAACCTCGCTCGTTGTTGTCGCAACGTTCCAGGGATATATATAACACTTGACGGATGTTATATATATCATATATCCACAGCTAGTAATGTAACATTACTAGCTGTTTTTTATTATACAATAAATATTGGATTTTGTCAACAATAATTTGTAATTTATCTCCAGAGAGCATCTGAGCCTAAGGA
>JAJQGJ010000001.1:0-2472 GCA_021200565.1 Oscillospiraceae bacterium | reverse complement strand
GAACCTTAGAGAGCATCTGAGCCTAAGGAGAACCTTAGAGAGCATCTGAGCCTAAGGAGAACCTTAGAGAGCATCTGAGCCTAAAAAAAAGTAATCAATAAAGGTTACATTAGCAATCAAAAAATATTATTATGCATGATATCATAACAATATCAAAACACATTATTTAAATATAATTATATCTAATATTTTAACTGTATATTATGATAATAGGAAAATATATATACTATATTTATGAAATATTATTATATAATGCATTATTGATTAATATATTATATAATATAGTATGCTATAAAAATGCAATTTTTAAAATAATAGTATAATTATAAGTGAACTAGTCGTAACTAGTAAGCATAAAGCAAACGTCAAATATTAATAAATAAAATTACATCTGTAAAATATTATACAATATCATTGATAAAATATATCAAATATAATATATTAATGTAAATATTTAATGTAAAATTATTGAATACTATGTAAAACTATAGCACCCCTAAGAATCTACCATAATATAAAACAGTAGATTTATAAAAATACAATTTTTCTACAATATATTATATTATAAAGTATTATTAAATCACTATAATATATAATAATTTATTGCATATTAAATAAATGGCATACTAATATTATTAATATTTAATATTATACATAGTAAAATATTAAGAACCACAATATATTAATAAATAATAAGCATACTAAAATAATAAATTAAAGATTAAATATTATACTAAAACAATGAATAATAAGGATGATACTATACCAATGCAAGTAAAAAGCCACCAAGACCCGAGTAAGCCCCGAACCCCCAAATTGTAGTTTTGCAAGAGGTCAAAATAATATATAATATACTACGCACCGTTTTTACCGTTTTATATCCTTTATATATAATATATTGATATAATAAGGTATATTGATTTTACGTCGGTTGAGAGAAAATAGGCAAATTTTGCCTTTTTTTTGGTAAAATTTGCCTATAGAAAAATTGTATTTTTTTTTGTACTCATTTTTTACACTATTTGGAATATTTTTTGATAGAAACATATGGTATGTTTAACTCTTTGGATATACTTACTAAATTCTTTCCCTGTCTAGCTAATTCTCTAACTTGTTCTTTAATCAATTCTGAGTAACTAAATCCTTGAGATTTGAGAAACGTCCGAACAGTCTTATCAGAGCAACCAACAGTATAAGCTATTTGTTGCGTGGTCATGCCCTGCGTAGCTAGTTCCATTATTTTACGATTGCGTTCTTCCCTGGCGGTTTTTCGCTTAGCATCTCGGGTTGCATTGGTAGTCTTGACGGTGTTATAACTAATACGCTCCAAATTTGTTAAAAATGGTAAATAATCCAAAAAATTAGCATTGGTAAATCTCAAACCACCCTTAGACACAACATAATTATATATACTGTCAAGATGTGACTGCCGAAGCGGTGTAGTAAATCGGCTATTTAACTGTTGCATTGCTAACATAACATAATTAACACCAACCAAATTATAGATGGTTGCACAATATAAGAACATGACCAAATCACGGCTACCAACAATGTTATAATCACGATTAGCACAATAGTCTTCCAGAAACTTCTTCCGTTTGCGAACCAATGATATATATTGCTTACTGCCTATCTGTGGGTGCGGTTGAATTTGTAACGACGTCGCAACAACAGAAGAATGTGCAATCGAGTGCACATCATAGCAATAACCCTCGAACAGTTCCACCAAATTATATACTTCTTCGGTCAAAAATTCTGCGGTTGCCATCGTCCTAGATTTGGTATTAAACGTAAATGGTAGCCGAAAATAGCCTACAACATTACGGCTAGCCGTAGTATCTATATTAAACCCCGACAGCGTATCAACTGCCGATATAATGTCATTTAGTCGGTTGATAATCAATTGTGTAATAGATTGATACATAAACAACAATTTGGAAGATGCTTCCGCAAAATGCCACCACAATTGCACACCCCTTCCAGTCCTGACAAACACGTTAGGCAATGGCAGTTCAAAATCATGCACAATAAAATATCTTAAATCATCAAAGATTTTTTGACTAAGAGAGCCATCAGAGTTATGCAAGTCAATATCAATACAGATATTGTGCAACCCAAACAATTGGTCGCTATGTCGGGGACGGTTGCATTTAAGACTATTAGCAGTTACATAATAGTCACAACTTCCAGCAAAATTTAAATCAGCAATTTTTAAGACGTTGCGTATTGGATATTTCATTTCTCTCATTGCCATTGCACCACGATTCAGACAACCAACAAAAACTGTACTGTTGAAATTATTATCAAAATCTCCAAACAAAAAATTTAATATCTCTAATTGTTTTTCTTGTGTATGTGTAGTCATACACTACACTCCTTTCAAATTTCAATTTTCAATTTCATTTTCTGCACACAACTTTTTCTAAAAAAAATTTTTTCAAAAAAAAATTGCGGCAGAGAAATAAAACTCAG